>JANNQR010000011.1:0-92194 GCA_031400855.1 Chitinophagaceae bacterium
GGGTGAAATCATTACACCCACTCCCGATCTGATATTGGCTGAAAATGATGTTTTATTGGTGGTAGCCTCCAAAATCGAAATAGAACAATTAAAATTATTAATTGGTCCGCCCAGTACGATGAATCTGAAGACTTCCGGGAACAGCGATCTTTTATCAAGACATATTGTAGTAACGAGATTGGCAGTTACACATAAGCGATTGGGCGATATTCCTGAACTGCATCAGCAGGAGTTTACACTTACCCGGCTGAGCCGTGCGGGTATTGAAATGGTACCGCATGGAGATATTTTTTTGCAACTCGGCGATACCATAAAAGTAGTAGGCACGGAAGAAGGATTGGAGGTTGTAACCAAAGCAGTAGGCAATTCATTAAAAAAATTAGAAGCGCCTGACCTGGCACCTATTTTTATGGGAATAGTACTGGGAGTTATTCTTGGAAGTATTCCTTTTTATTTTCCCAATATGCCGGTTGCAGTAAAAATCGGAATGGCGGGTGGGCCATTGATCATTGCACTTATTTTAAGCCGGTTTGGAAATCTTTTTTATCTTAATAATTATACTACTAACAGTGCTAACCTGATGATCCGGGAATTGGGTATCAGCCTTTTTTTAGCCAGTGTAGGATTGAGCAGCGGCAAAAGTTTATCCATTGCGTTTGCAGATGGTAGTGGCTGGACATGGATAGGTATGGGGGTAATAATAACGATTGTTCCGTTATTATTGGTTGGATTTGTTGCACAGAAATTTTTCAAAAAAACTTTTTTTGAGGTATGCGGTTTGCTGGCAGGGGCTTCTACGGATCCGCCGGCATTAGCTTTTGCCACTAAACTGGCAGTAAGTGATATTCCCTCTGTTACTTATGCTACGGTGTATCCATTAACGATGATCCTGCGGATTGTAGCAGCGCAATTATTAATTCTTTTGCTGGCTTAGTTTATTGCACCGCTTTTTTCAACGCTTCAAGTGTTTTCTTTTCACTACCGATAAATATTTTATCATTAATTATTACTACTGGTCTTTTCAAAAAAGTATATTCATCAAGAATATATTTTCGATAATCCTTTTCCGTCAGCTGAACGTCTTTCAGTCCAAGTAATTTATATTTTAAAGCCCTCCGGCTAAATAAGGCTTCATAGCTGCCTGCCATTCTTTTCATTTCGTCTAATTGGACCGGATTTATTTTTTCAATTTTTATATTCTGCATTTCGAAGCCCTTCTTATCTATCTGTGTATCATTGATAATAGCCTGGCAAGTGGTGCAGTTGCCAAGATGATATATTTTTTTCATACAGATAAAACGTTGTAAACAAGCAGTTGGTTCACTAAATTTTAAATTGCTTTACTTTGTGGCTCTTAATTTATATTATGGGCAAAGATGAAGTTTTCAGGGAAGAAATTGAGCAGGCAAGCGACTTTAAATTCGGTGCCAATGTGGCTAAAGTTTTTGATGATATGGTAAACCGCTCTGTTCCTTATTACGGGGAAATGCAACGGATGATGGCAGAATTGGCCGCCAACCATGCCGCCGAAAGCACTTTTGTTTATGACCTAGGCTGCTCCACCGGTACCACTATGATTGGTATGAATACAATGGTGGACCAGAACATCCGGTTTATCGGGATAGATGACTCACAGGAAATGCTGGATAAATGCAAATCAAAACTACAGGAAATCGGATTTTCCCGTCCGTATGAATTGCAATGCGCCGATTTAGGACAAGGAATAAAAATTGACAATGCTTCTGTGGTTGTATTGTGTCTTACACTACAATTTGTAAGGCCTATCTACAGAGAACAGGTATTGAAAAATATTTATGATGGATTGAATCCCGGAGGTGTGCTGATACTGGTAGAAAAAATACTGGCGGAAGAAAGTAATTTCAATCGTGATTTTATTGAATATTATTATAATTATAAACGACGCAATAATTACAGTGAAATGGAAATCTCACAGAAAAGAGAGGCGTTGGAAAATGTGCTGGTGCCTTATAAACTTAGTGAAAACATTAGTTTGCTCCGTGACAAAGGCTTTGCTCATTGCGAAGTGTTTTTTAAATGGTATAATTTCGCGGGTCTTATTGCTACAAAAAAGTAGGCCACGAAATCACACGAATTTACACAAAAGAGATTTTGAAATATATAGCTCTTCGCTACATTCGTATTTTTCGTGTTATTTTGTGTGCTTTAGTGGCAAAATATTTTAATAGACATCAATGGTATCAATCGGCAATTTCTTTTTCAAATACCGCAACTGGATATTCATTCTCTTTTACGGAGCATTGTTTATTCCCTCCTGGCCATTATTTTCTCCAAAGCAATTTGGTAGCTGTTATTATATCTGGCCGATTTGCATTGGCTTATTCATCACTTGTTTGGGCCAGTTGATTCGTGGATTGACCATTGGTCTGGCCTATATCGTTCGTGGCGGTAAAGAAGGAAAGCCTTATGCAGAAGGATTAGTAACGGAAGGTATTTTTAATCATTGTCGCAATCCATTGTATGTGGGAAATATTTTAATGCTGCTTGGAGTTGGTATCCTTGCTAATTCATTAGTATATGTGGCGATTGTTATTCCTGTTTTCTTATTTATTTACCAGGCTATTGTTTTAGCAGAAGAAAATTTCTTGCGGGGAAAATTCGGACCCGGCTTTGATGAATATTGCAAAAAAGTAAACCGTTGGTTTCCCAACTTGAAAGTTATTGGCAAAACATTCGGCAGTATGCAGTTTAACTGGAAACGCTGGATACTAAAAGAACATACCACACAATTTATCTGGTTGATTGGTATTACCATGATTCTATTATTGAATTATCCGGAACTATCCGGATATGACGAAAGGCTACGTAATATCTTATTGGGTGTTATTCTTGGGACCCTGCTGCTCATTTACATACTCATCAGGTATCTGAAAAAGACGGGTAAGTTTAAGGAGTAAGTCACTGATTAATTAAAAAATAATACGCCACCAATTAACACGAAATCACACAAAAAAAATCGATTGTATTTTTCGTGTCAACCTGCCTGCCGGTAGGCAGGTTTGTGTGAATTCCCCGTTTAGGCGGGGCAGGCAGTGGCCAAAAAACGGCTGTTTCCCGCCTTCGTAAACATTGCCCGGATATTCTTGTTATTTTTACAGTCTAATTTTTTGAGCTATGATCAAAACAGGTAATCCTATTATAAGCATTTATACTGAAATGACTCCCAACCCGGAGACGATGAAGTTTGTGGCAAACAAGCTTTTATATCCCGGCAAGAGCATTGACTTCCCCGATGCAGAAAGTGCAAAACCATCACCATTGGCAACAGAATTGTTTGGTTTTCCATTTATTAAAGCAGTATTTATTGCCAGCAATTTTGTAACGATGACGAAGACGGCTGAAACAGATTGGAATGACGCTATCCCATCTATCCGCCAATTTTTAAAAGAATACCTGGAAGAAGGAAAAGCTATCATCAATGAAGAAGAACTGGCAGCAGTAAAACAGACCAGCAGTAATGAAGTAAGTGCCGATGATGACGATGTGGTAAAAAGAATTAAAGAATTACTTGATAACTATGTTCGCCCTGCGGTCGAAATGGATGGTGGTGCCATACAATTTAAAAGTTATGATGCCGGTACAGTAAACCTTGCTATGCAGGGAAGTTGCAGTGGTTGCCCTTCTTCTATGATAACATTGAAAGCCGGAATTGAAGGAATGATGAAGCGGATGATACCTGAAGTAAAAGAAGTGGTGGCAGAAGCGGAGTAAACCCCCTGAACGTTGTTCGCAACCTTCGCTTAAGTTCGGTTGCCCTAAAGGGGAGACTTAGATCTGAGAGTCGTTCCTTTCTCAATGTTTTTTTATTGCTGTTTGCATGATGAAAAAAATTATAATCTCCCTTTAGGGTATAGGAAATATTATTTTATAATGAATTTTGCAGGGGTTTCCAATTCACATTTCTGTCTTTTAAATAGTTCATCACAAAATCAAAACAGTTTTTATCTTTACCCACCAATTCCGGAGGAAACACTCCCTTGCTATTAAACAATCCTTTATAAATTAAATTAACGGCTGCTGTACAAGTGTAGCCAGTAGTTCTTGCCATAGAAGAGGTTTTGGTGGCAGCATCATATCTGTCCAGTAAATTATACTCAATCGTTTTCTCTTCACCTTTTATAATTACTTTCATCACAGTGAATTCCTCTTCTTCGGAGCCAAGCCTCCATTCATTCACCAGCAATTTTGAAGTAAAATCTAAAGGAGTAATATCAACTTCTTTTATGCGCAATGGAGTAGTATCAAAAAATCCTGCTTGTTGCAATGCAATGATTAAATCTATATGTCCGGGATAACGTAATGTTTTTTCCTTCATATCCGGAATATGATGCATGGTATAAATCAATGACCGCAGGCCGTCAGTATTAAAGGCTTCGAGTTCTCCCACTTCATCAAATTGTATCAGTTCCCTTTCGCTTAATGCAGGCTTGGTAATGATGACTCCATTCTCCATCAATCTTGAAGGCCGGATATATTCCTGTATCACATCCACCGGAGAAAAAGGTGCCTTATAATAAAAAGGCGGTTTAGGATTTTGAGGTAATCCGCCAACATAACATTCGAAAGAATCAATCTTCATTTCTTCATTATACCGGCCAATAATAAAATTACTGACACCCGGAGCTACGCCACAATCGGTGATAGCCGTAACTTCTTTTTCTTTTGCCAATTCATCCAACTGCAAAGCGTCTTCAGGAAAAAAAGAAATATCCACCACATTCTTTCCTGCACTAATAATCGCTTCCAATGTTTTATATCCCATAAACCCCGGGACTGCTGTTACAATAATATCAAAAGGAGAAAACCAGTTTTGGTATTCTGTAAACTGCGACAAGTCTGCGGCTACAGTTTGTACAGATTCATTCTTGCTTTTTATTTCATCAAGGTTAACTGCATTGAGGTCAAAAGAAGTGACTGAATAATCTTTAGCAAGGTCTAAAGCAATGGCACGGCCTACCATTCCGGCACCTAATACAGCAATCGTCATTTGAGATGATTAAGAAGCAAATTTACGGGGGAGGCCACGAATTATACCAATAAGACGAATGAATAGAAATAATACAAGCCACTGATAAACTAAGAATAATACGAGGAATACAGCTTGCCACGAATTGACACGAAATCACACAAAAAGAAGTTAGTCTTTTGCAAATGTATTTTTCGTGTCAACCTGCCTGCCGGTAGGCAGGTTTGTGTGTTTTAGTGGCCAATAAAAAATTGCGTAAGGAATTTAATCCGTGTAATCTGTGGCTAAGCCTTTCCTCTACGGCCTTGCAGAATTTTATAAAAACTACGGCTTCGGATTTCATCTATCGATAATCCGGTAGCTGTTGCTTCTTCTTCACTGATAGCTCCACAGTTCATTGCTTTTAAAAAGAAGTTTAATAACCCTTGCCCCGTTGCCGCATCGTCAAAAATATCTCCGGTAAGAGTGGAGATAGCAGCCCGGTCAACAAATGATTTTAAACGATGTGTGGCATCATCAATGCTGCTTAAAAAGAAATTATAGGTAGCGGCATACCGCATTGGTATTTGTGCCGGGTTCAGATCCCAGCCCTGATAAAAACCATTGATGAGTGAATGCATGGAATGATTATATCCTATTCTCCATGCATTGTGTACTGATTGACGGTTCTCTTTTAGTTGTTTTGCAGTTAGTTTATCACCACGATGCGGGGCAACAGGCATCACATTCGTAGCACCATCTGATAAAAATATTCCGGTCCCGCCTAATGCTACTTTGGTCATGTGGTGTGCAAAATCGCAAACGGGATGGGCCATTGTTTGATACTTAGCAGTGATACCACAGGAGGCTGTGTAATCATAAGTTCCGAAATGTGCAGCAATTAATCTTCCTTCTCCGGCCCTGATTATTTTCATCAACGGATTTCTTCCTTCATCGTCCATAATGATTTGGGTGGCTTCCACCATTGTCTCCATCTTCAATGTGCCGGGAGTCAAATTATTTTTCTTTTCAATGATCTCCAATAAACGGACCATAGTAGTTACCTGTTCGGGTATGGTAACTTTTGGCAGCATCACAATAAAATTATCAGGAAGCTTGCCGGCGGTTTTTTCTAAGAGAGTGGTTAAGAAAATATCCAGTGTTCTTACACCCCGTTTCTTCAAATCTTCGGTGAAAGGTTTTATTCGTATTCCGATAAAGGGTGAAATTGTTTTTTCATTCATTCCTATTGCCAATTCATTGGCTGCACTAACTGCTGTAGCATCTTCTTCCTCATCTGGTCTGTTACCAAAGCCATCTTCAAAATCTATCCGGAAGTCTTCAACTGCTTCTGTTTTTAATTTATCAAAAATCTTATTATAAACAGTATAGGGTAGCCATGAGGGGTGTTGCTTTCTTTCCTCTTCATTCATCCTGCCCAGCTTCTTTACCAGTTTTTCAATTTTCTTTTCTTCGCCAGGTAATTCTTCGTAGCCTTGCATCTTCAGTACGTTGGCCAGTGTAACAAAATCCGGCGCATAAGTTTGCAAACTTTTCATTGCTACCTCACCCATTTTGATGCAGGTATCTGATTTAAATAAGTTAGCCCCGCCATACACCGTATGAACCGCCTGCCTGTCAGGTTTATCACCGGGATAAGTTTGCTGAAATTTAAGATTCGCTGTTTGTAAGGAATTAAGCAGTATTTCCTTTTCAATATCTGCAATGGAAAAATTCATAGTAAAAATTTTAAATTAATTAACCGCAGAGACTGGGAGGCGCAGAGGGCTTCACTTAGGTCAGTATTTCTCAGCGCCCCTGCCTGCCGGCAGGCAGGTTTGCGTCTCAGCGGTTTTGTTATGAACCCCTGTACGTAGAATATCCAAATGGATTTAGCAATAGTGGCACATGATAATGCTCATTGGCTGTTATCGTAAAAGCAATTTCAACAAAAGGATAAAATGTTTGCACTCCCTGCTTCTCGAAATATTCTTTGGTTTCAAATTTCATTTTATAAACTCCCGTCTCAAGTATAATATCCTTTTCCAGCAAATTGGGGATTCGGCCATCCGCATTAGTAGTGCCAAGTGTAAGTTGTTTCCACCCGATAGCTATCGGGTTTTCCTCATGCTGCTGATATAAAATAATAGTAACTCCCTGTGCAGGTTTCCCTTTTGTGGTGTCTAATATATGTGTGGTCAACTGACTCATGCTAACAGTTTTTGTATTCGTAATCTGGTTATTTCGTTTTGCTCTCCCGCTGCAATTGCTATCTCTACTTCCTGATTATTCTGTAGCCTTACTTGTAACTCTGCCAGCATTTCTTGGGCTGATTTTCCTTCTGCACATATAATAAAGATATAGCCGAATTTCTCTTCATATAAACGATTGGCTTCTGCAAGGGTTTTTATCGTTTCAGCAGAAGCATTAATTACTCCGCTTTGTTCTCCGGATGCCCATTGGGCAGTGGAAGCAAATTTCTTAGTGAGTGATTCCATATCACCAATCTTCGGATGATGGGCAAATGCTTCTTTCCAGTCTTCCTTACTGCATGCATACCACATCTCTTCTGCATCTTCCAATAGTTCAACAAGGTCGTCGGCAGGAAAATAAGCCATCATCATTTTTCCCCATGTTGTGGAGCCACAGCATTTTAGTAGCTCATTTTTGAGTTGTGGCTGGCCTAATGTATTTAGTTCATGCAATGTCATGACTCCCTGATTATTTTCCCCCATAACCTCATCCGGCTAATTCCACCATCCGGGAATATTGACAATCTTACATGAGTGAACGGTCCTTTACTAACAATCTCTTTTTCAAAAAAATGTTCATGGTCTGCACTCAGCTTTGACTTTGGTAATATGGTTGTCCATTGCACAGCATCACTATCGAGTTTGCTTTCATCTTTGTATGCAATATCGCATCCCTCTAAAAGGCAAGTGTCCGGATAATTTCCTTTAAAATGACAAGTGTCTATTAATATTCTTTCAATTTCACCTTTATGTGCCAGCCGGACAATCACCCAGTCCCTGTTATTGGGTGTACGGTTTCTTTTTGTTTCCCATCCATCACCCATATTGATTCCCCTGCCGGGCATCAGAAGATTTTCCATATGTGAGAAGAACATATCATTACATAAAATGGCTTTGGCCCCATTAGTTGCTTCTGCAAGATTTAATATTTCTCTGCCATCTACTATATTCCAGTCTTTATAAATTTCGCCAAATACTTTTAACCTGGCCACACCACCATCAGGGTAGATATGCAAACGAAGATGTGTATAGATATTATCATCATCTATTTCAAAAAAATTTTGAGTGCCGGGTAGTAATGGCGACTTTGGAATAATAACTTTCCAATGTAAATTTTCAAAATCAATATTCTCCATCGGTGGGTGATTCACAGCTTCGATTGAAGCATAGGGCGGATGATTACCTAAAAAATGATTGGTATCTATATCTATGCCAACTATTTTTCCTGATGTAGCGAGTTGGATGATACACCAGTCGTTGCCTTCAGTTCTTTTACGGCGGCTCTCCCATCCATCCATCCATTTGCCCCGGTCTGTATATTTATCCGGAATAAAAACACCACGGCCCGGTTTTAGCAGGTTTTCTTTTTCTGCAAAAAAATCATCCGTGCAGAATAACACTTTTCCTCCTAACCGTTCAGCAGCAAGATCCGGGTGTTTGGTAAACTCCGGTGATGGTAAATTACTCATGGTATAAAATATGTCCTTTATTCAAATTTAAAAATTTTCCACGTCCTGACAAGCCATCCGGCCAGGCTCCATCAAATACTTTCTCCCCTTCTAGCCAGGTTTGCTCTGTTACCCCAAATAGTTCTTCATTAAGGTAAGGAGTTATTTTGTGTTTATGCTGAATAATATTCCCGTTAACGACAAATGATTGTTCGGGGTTCCACACCACGAAATCGGCGTCAAACCCTTTTTCGATCTTCCCTTTTTTTTTCAAATCAGGTAATAAAGCAGGTCTTTCGCATAACCATTTCGCCACATCAGTCAAACTACAACCATTTTTTTTAGCAGCAGTCCATAATACCGGTAACGCAAATTGAATGGAAGAAATTCCTCCCCATGCTTTCATAAAATCACCTGACTTCAGTTCTTTTAGTTCAGGTGGAGCAGGTGAATGGTCTGTAGCTACAAAATCAATAATACCATTTTTCAAAGCCTGCCATAGTCTTTCATTATTTTCTTTTTCTCTTATTGGCGGTGCACATTTATATTCAGTTCGTCCGTCTTTAATTTCTTCAGCATTAAAAAATAAATAATGCTGCCCTGTTTCTACAGTTAATGGCAATCCCTGTTGTTTTGCTTTTACAATTTGATCAATAGAATCAGCTGAAGATAAATGTACAATATGTGTACGGCAATTGAATTCTTCACATAAGCGAATCATGAGTGCTATCGCATCATCTTCCCATTTTTTGGGCCTGGATGAAAGATAGTTTTGATAGTGGGAAGTAGTGTCCCGATAGCTATCGGGAGGGGAGTAGTGATTGGGGTCTGTAATTTCACAGTGTACCAAAAGTGGCAAATCATGCTTTGCAATAAGCGGCATGGCTTTTCTTAAATCTGCTTCTGTTACATTTGGAAATTCATCAATACCGGAATGAGTGAGAAAAGCTTTGAAACCAAGTACTCCCTTTTTGATTAATGCTTCTAATTCGTTTTCATTGCCCGGTATTACACCGCCCCAAAAACCACAATTGGTATGCAATTTCCCTTCAGTGGCTTTTAGTTTTTCATCAAATGCTTTTGTTGTGGTTGTAACCGGAGATGAGTTCAGCGGCATATCCACCAATGAAGTTATACCACCCATAATTGCAGCCCTGGTGGCAGTATCAAATCCTTCCCATTCAGTTCTTCCCGGCTCATTGATGTGCACATGCGGATCAATGATACCCGGCATCAGCACATAATCACCAACATCAGTAACATGAAAATCGCCTTCCGGTAATTCATCCAACACATCTGAAATCTCCCCATTGATTATTAATACCGCTGCCTTTTTGATACCATCGGGTGTGATGGTCCGGTTGCTTAGGATGGCAGTATCAATCATGCAGGTATTTCAGATAATTGTAATTATATAAAATTAATGAAAACAATTTTCTACTTTGAGGATTGGTTTATGCAACAATAAATACAAGTTGGCCACAGATGAACACTGATTAACACCGATTAATACAAAAAGGAAGGAAATTATCTGTTTCCACCTGCCTACCGGCAGGCAGGTTTATGTTCATCGTTGGCTAAGAAAAAATGCCTGCAATACTTCTCATATTATCCTTTGCTATCCTGGTGACACTCATCATCATGACCTATCGCATCCATGCTATTACCAAAAGACAAACCAATGAGGAGCAGCAGGAGAAATCAGGATTGATACAAAGTTGGATTTATGCAGCCATCATATTCACTACTATCGCCATCATTGCCAGCATTTATTTTATAGTGAAGGGCACGGTGTATGAAGGTCATTTGATGGAATGGTTAAACATCGTAGTGAGGGTCATGCACATCACCTTCGGCATTGCCTGGATTGGAGCATCCTTCTATTTTGTATTCTTAGAAAATGCCCTGAACAGAACAGAAAATGTAAGAGATGAACTGGCGGGTAATCTGTGGGCAGTACACGGAGGCGGATTTTATTACTTAGAAAAATATAAAGGATCTCCTGCAACTGTTCCGAAACATTTGCACTGGTTCAAATATGAAGCATACTTCACCTGGGTTTCCGGGTTTGCCCTGTTGTTTATCATTTATTATTTCAATTCATCAGCAATGCTTGTTGATACTAATGTAATGAAGCTGAGTTCGGCGCAGGCTATTGGTATCAGCATCGGCTCCTTTATTGTGGGTTGGGTTTTATATGACCTGCTGTGTAAATCACCCTTAAGAAAAAACCCTTTACTGTTTGTGCTCTGTGGTATCATCCTATTGACAGGATTTGCCTGGTTTTATAGTCAAGTTTTCAGCGGCCGTGCGGCATTCATACATTTTGGTGCAATGATTGGCAGCATTATGGTGGCCAATGTGTTCTTTGTCATCATTCCTTCCCAGAAAGCGATGGTGAAAGCTGCAAAAAAAGGCGAATTACCTGATCAGCAAAAAGGAAAAAATGCCTTGTTCCGTTCAATCCACAACAACTATTTTACGTTGCCGGTTTTGTTTGTGATGGTAAGTAATCATTTTCCCAGCACATTTGGCAATAAATACCAATGGATCGTTCTGGCTGCAATTACTCTTGGAAGTGCCGGTATCAAACATTGGCTAAACTTGCGGGAGCAGGGAAAGCTGAGTGTATGGGTATTGCCTGTGTCAGTTATTATTTTATTAGCAGTGGCCTATGTTACAGCCCCGCAACCTTCCAATACCAAATGCAAAGAGGTAAGCTTTGCAGAAGTGAATACCATTATTCAGCAGCGATGTATCAGTTGCCATTCTTCCAAACCAACGGATAATGTTTACACCGTTGCACCAAATGGTGTAAAATATGACACCCCTATCGAAATAGCAGCAAAAAAAGAATTGATCATGCAGCGGGTTGTATTAACGAATACGATGCCGCAGAATAATAAAACCAATATGACCTTGGAAGAAAGAGATAAAATCCGGTGCTGGATTGAGCAAGGAGCCAATACAAAATAAAAGAGAACTGAGTTAATCCACATCGAAAATCTACTAACAAAAAAAGAGTACTTCTTGGATTGCATAGTAATCAAAAGTTAACTTCTTTTGTTGTATCCAAATATCCATACATATGCAACTAATGATGTTTCTCGGCAACGACCTGATCGAAGCCATTCCAATTAACGACAAAGACCTCCGAATACCTGGTTATCTTGGAAAATTTAAACGTAGACTGAAGGAAAAATACAGTCAACTGGTACAACAAAAAGGTCAACATCCGGAATTTTTAGTTTGTAATCCGGAATTAAAACCTGAGTTGCCAAAAAATAATTGAGCGGTTAAATAACTTCCACACTTCGTTCAACAAAAGCCGTAAGGTCAGCGCCTTTTAATAAGCCCTGTGCCAGCATAGCGAGGTCAAATGCCTGCTTAGCCATAATAGTTTGCTGTCCTTCATCTGCACTTAATATTTTGCTGATGGTTTTATGATTGGCATTGATGGCCACTTTATAGTTGTCCGGCATTGAACCGTAAAAACTCATGCCGCCGCCCATCTTGCTCATGTCTTTCATCCGGCGCATCCATTCTTCCATGGTAATGGTTACCGGCATCCCTGCAGCCTGCAGACTTTCTACCTCTACTTTCATAGCAGGGTTATTGATGGCTTTATCAAAAATAGATTTGAGTTTAGTAACCTCCTCATCTGTCAATTGATGTTTTTCTTCGTCTTCTTTTGTAATCAGTTTATCTATAACATCCGCATCCACCCTTTTCATGGCAGTTTTTTCCAACTTCAATTCAAGTTGATGAATAAAGTGAGAATCAATCGGTGAATTCATCAGTAATACATCATAGCCTTTTTTAATAGCTGCCTGTACATAACTATCCTGTCTTTCCGGATCAACGGTATATAGATATACCAGCTTCTCCTCTTTATCCGTCTGGAAGTCTTTTACTTTAATAGCATACTCTTCCAATGTATATTTTTCTTTGGCAGTGTTTTCTAGCAATAAAAATTCTTTTGCTTTTTCATAAAACTTTTCATCGGAGATGGCACCGTATTTTACAAAAATGCCAATGTCGTTCCATTTTTCTTCATATGCTGTGCGGTCTTTCTTAAACAGTTCACTCAGCTTGTCAGCTACTTTGCGGGAGATATAGCTATTGATCTTTTTTACATTGCTATCAGCTTGTAAAAAAGAACGACTTACATTCAAAGGGATATCCGGTGAATCAATTACCCCGTGGAGTAATTGCAGAAACTCAGGAACAATATCTTTTACTTCATCGGTGATAAATACCTGGCGGCTGAATAATTTTATTTTATTTTTCTGTACTTCAAAATCATTTTTCAATTTGGGAAAATATAAAACACCTGTCAGGTTAAACGGATAATCCACATTCAGGTGTATCCAGAACAATGGCTCTTCGGAGAAAGGATACAACTCACGATAAAAATCTAAATAATCTTCATCTTTTAATTCACCTGGAGCTTTTGTCCAGATGGGGTTGGTATTGTTAATGATGTTATCAACGTCAACCGATGTATATTTTGGTTTCCCTTCTGCATCTTCACCATCGGGTACAGATTCGGATTTAGTACCAAACTGCACCGGTACTGGTAAAAATTTTGCATACTTGTTCAATATCTCGCTGATGCGGTGTTCCTCTAAAAACTCTTCCGACTCAGGATTAATGTATAAGATTACATCGGTACCTCTTTCTGTTTTGCTGCCTTCGGTTATTTCAAATGAAGTGCTGCCATCGCATATCCAGCGGGCAGGTTCTGCACCATCCTGGTAACTTAACGTTTGTATCTCTACTTTATCCGCTACCATAAAGGCCGAATAAAAACCCAACCCGAAGCGGCCGATAATTTCATTGGCATCTTTGGCTTCTTTAAATTTTTCCATAAACTCCGTAGCGCCGGAAAAAGCTATCTGGTTGATATATTTTTTTATCTCTTCTCCTGTCATACCAATACCGCTATCGGAAATGGTAATGGTTTTAGCTTCCTTATCCACTGCCACTTTTACTTTCAGGTCGCCGAGGTCTTTGCCGTAATGACCCAATGAAGCGAGACGTTTTACTTTCTGGCTGGCATCTACTGCATTGCTGACCAGCTCCCTCAGAAATATTTCGTTATCAGAGTAGAGAAATTTTTTAATAATGGGGAAAATGTTCTCGGTGTTAATGGAAATCGTTCCTTTCTCCTGTACCATGGGATTTCGTATGTTTTAAGTTATTTATTATAAGTGCTGCGCAAGGTACGCAATAGCCGTTCCAATAAGGTGGGGTTTGCCAGATTGACAGCAAGAAATACTTTTCTCGCAAACCTGCCTGCCGGCAGGCAGGGACGCTAACTTGCCTACCGGCAGGCAGGGGGGCAAAGACGCAAAGAATACATACTAGAGCAAGACATATCTACTACTCCTTCCCCCCGGCAGAAAAGGACTGCTTATTTATTTCAACGCCACCTGCTGCAAATATTCTTCAAAAGAAAGCACCTTCTTTACATCTGCCGGATTAAATAAAAATGGCTGCACATCTTTTGCCATTTCTTTCATATCAATACTACTGCATTTATGCAGTACCGCTTCTTTCAATTGCGTTGCGTTGGTGATGTTTAGTTTCAGTTTCAGGTAATCATAATCAGGCTGGTTAATTTTTGAGAGGATAAACACCACATCAAAAAAATCCCGGCCCTTGTTCCGCTCCCGGTTGATGATGGCATAAAATTTTTGCGCCAATAATATTTCTAACGGGGTGATGAACATGGTGGTAAACACATCAAACCGGTTGAGGATATATCGCTGCGGAGTAAAATCAAAATGCTGTGGCTCCGTATCTAACTGTATCAGTATTTTTTCTTCTGTGTGGCCCGACAAGCCTTCTTTGTATAGCAATTCCGGAAAGCGGATATAACAATGATAAGCTCCTTTGTAAATAGTTTTCATTTCTACATGATATCCTTCCTGTTCTAATTCTTTGGTGATAAGGGCTGCAATCTTTTCAAAAGTTTCTTCTGGCATAGCCAGGTTATCAAAATCAAGGTCTTCCGAAAAACGGGTATTGCCATGTACAATGCGCAGACAGGTGCCACCCAAAAACACCAATTGCCGGGCATAATCGCTGTCGTAAATAAGTTGCAGTATTTTATATTGCAGGTATTCCCGCAGTATAAAACGTTTAAAACCACGTAACGGTTCCGGATAATTTTTTTCTATTTCAGAAAGGGTGAGCATTAAGGGATAATTTTTTCAGTTTAGTAATTCTGCTGTTCAATGTAGCACTGCTTAACACCTGAGCATAGTTGTTTAATTTTTCCCAGTCAATAGTTTGCTGAAGTGTGGTGTAGTTAAATCGTACCGCTTCTATATCTTTTATAGTGTGCAGGCTGCTTGTCAGGTATAAATAATCCAGCAATGCTTTTTCGGGGTCGGCCATCAGCACTGGTAATTTATCTTTTTGCAAAATGAGATAACCAAAATAAAATGCTGGTTTTACGGTGCGGTATTGAAAAGTGCCGGCTGATGTTTTATACAACATCGTTTTTCGGGTGGTGATGGCCTGATGGCTATACACTGCTTCCGGTATAAAATGATAATGGCTGAGTGCCGACTCTAATGAAATATAGGAAGGGCGGCACAGGCAATTGCTGATGCGGTACTGCATCATTTCATCCACCGGCAATTCGGTAAAGAGGTACCATTTATTAATCAGTTTTTGAATATACCCCTTCTGCTGCCACTCCACCAGCCGCCGGGTGTGGAAGTTGGGGAAATACTTTTTTATGTCGCTGGTGCTAAACACCCCGAACTCAATTAAAGCATTCCTGAACTCTATCCAGCTCAAATTATTTCTAATTTTTGTTAATAATAGCAAATATAAGAAATAAAATGAATTTTTTAAAAATTAATCTACGCTAATTATGCTTCGATTAAGGGTTTATTCACCGCAGGGGTTTGGCAATCAGCCCGGAAAATAATGAAGACCGAAAAGAAGTACAGCACATAAGTAAAAAGTATATAAAAAATACCCTTTACAAATTCTGTATTGAATAAGACCACTATTAATCACAAAACAATTGCTCAATCCCCCTTTTATTTACTAACCACCTTCCCATCCTTCATCACAAAACTTACTTTCTCCAGTACTTTAATATTTTGAAGCGGGTCGCCATCCACGGCAATAATATCCGCCATGGATCCTTTACTGATTTCGCCCAGCATTCCTTTTTTATTTAATAACTCTGCGGCAACTGTTGTTGCAGATTTGATGGCCTGCATCGGCGTCATTCCCCATTGCACATAAAAAGAAAACTCACGGGCCTGCGGTACTTTGTGCCAGTCAAAGCCACCAGCATCGGTCCCAAACGCAATCTTCACTCCCTTTTGCAATGCTTTTTTAAAAGTAGCCGGCAAGGTTCTTAGCATTTGTGCATTGATGGAATTACCCGCCTTAGCTCTTCCTTCGGCTACAAAATCAATTACTGTGGCAGTGGGGCACCAGTATGCATTTTTCTTCACCATCAAATCCATACATTCATCATCCATCGCAAAACCATGTTCAATCGTTCTGGCTCCGGCATTAAGGGAATAAATAATTCCATCACGGGTTACAGCATGGGAGGCCAGAAACTTTCCTGACCCGATAGTTTCATCAGCTATCGCTTCTATTTCTTCTTTGGTAAAATTGACACGGCTGCGAAAACTGCTGTCGGGCAACCGGTAATAACTGCGGTCGGCATAAATTTTTATCCAATCGGCACCATAACTTATCTGTTCCCTCACAGCCCTTCTTGCTTCATCGGCACCAGTTATTTCCTGTATGCCCTTCGGCATATGCAACTCCCAACTGTATTCTCCATTGCCGATAGCATAATGCCCCGTTGTATTAATAGCCCTTGTAGAAACAAACATTCTGGGCCCGGGTATCACATTATTATTAATGGCTTTTTTTAAATCCACATCGGCATACATGGCACCTTCGGTTTCCAGGTCCCGTATAGTGGTAAACCCGTTCATCAGTGCAATTTTACAAGCCACACTGGCACGCAGTGTACGGTAAGGAATACTTTCTTTCAGCAACTGCACATCATAATCTTCTGAGGTAATGTCGCCCTGCAGCAGCACATGGGTATGGCAATCTATTAAACCCGGCAGTACGGTTTTATTATTCAAATCAATCACTGTGGCATTGCGGGGAATAGCAGATTGCTCCACAATATCTGTTATCTGATTGCCTTCAATAAGGATGGCTTTATTCAGCAGGGGCACTTCATTTTTTCCATCAATCAGTTTACCGCATTTAATAGCAGTGAGCTGGGCATTTACCAAATGACAGCAAAAAATAAACAAGGCAGAAAGTATAATACGCATGCAATATGTTTTAAGAAAAAAAGATACGATTATTTTGGGGGACAGGCCGAATTGTCTCAGCACATCTTCAACGATCATTTTTCCTGCAAATCATAATAGTTACCTTGCAGTAGTGAATGGCAACCCACTCACGACTCACAACTCACGACTCACCTTATGGCCACAGCAAACCGTCATCTCAGCGATAACACAAAAGGAGCCGGAACCGCCAAAGCAAAAATTTCGAAAGAAAGTCTGCGCCAGGCGCTGATTCTTTTTAAATATTTAAAACCACATCGTGGCAAATTTATTGGCGGACTTATTTTCATTGCACTCTCCGCATTTACCACCAGCTTATTCCCGTTGTTCTTAGGTAAAATGATTGATGCCGCTTCACCCGGTGCTACTATACCGGGTATGAATACCACTTCAAATTTTGACTTTGGCTTAAAAAATATTCACTGGAGTTTGAATACCACACTGCTGTTGATTTTTTTGCAACTGGGTCTGCAAACTATTTTCTCCTTCATGCGGGTATATTTATTAACGTCAGCCGGTGAACGATCACTGGCCGATATGCGCAAAGATGTGTACAGCAAACTGCTGAGCATGCCCATGAGTTTTTTTACCGAGAAAAGAGTAGGCGAATTAAGTAACCGCATCTCTTCCGATCTGTCGCAGATACAAGATGCCATATCATTTACCCTTGCCGAATTTTTACGGGGCATATTCACCCTCATCATTGGTTTGTTTTTTATTTTCTGGATCAGTGCCAAGCTGGCTCTTGTTATGCTGGCCGTGGTGCCCATCATTGCCATATTAGCGGTAGTGTTTGGTAAACGTATCCGTAAAATGGCCCGCAGGGCACAGGATCAACTGGCCGACAGTGGCACCATTGTACAAGAAACCTTCCAGGGTATATCTATTGTAAAAGCATTTACCAGAGAGTTTTATGAAATAGGCCGCTATGTAAAAAGTATTCAGTCCGTGGTAACAACCGCTATCAGCAATGCCCGCTACCGGGGTGCCTTTATATCGTTTATGATCTTTAGTGTGTTTGGCACCATTGCATTTGTAATGTGGTTTGGCGCCGGTATGATAAAATCCGGCGAACTAACGATGGGCTCACTCACCATGTTTGTTATTTTTTCCATGTTTGTTGGCGGCACCTTCGCCGGCTTTGCCGATATGTTTTCGCAATTGCAAAAAACATTGGGCGCCACACAAAGTGTACGGGAAATTTTGCGCAGCGAAGGTGAAGCAGTAGAGTTAGAAGAAATTACAGTAGAGCCGCAACATATCATAAAAGGAAATGTGCGGTTCGATCATGTAGCGTTCAGTTATCCCGGCCGTAAGGATGTACCAGTATTAAAAGATTTAACGCTGACGGCTAAAGACGGAGAACAGATCGCCATTGTGGGACCGAGTGGTGCAGGCAAATCCACCATCGCTTCGTTGCTGTTACATTTTTATGAACCCGACAGCGGCACCTTGTATTTTGATGAACGACCGGCCTGTGAATTTCCCCTCTCACAATTGCGGCGGCAAATGGCTTTTGTACCGCAGGATGTTATGTTGTTTGGCGGCAGCATCAAAGAAAATATTGCTTACGGAAAACCAACGGCCACCGATGAAGAAATAATGGCCGCTGCCAAAAGTGCCAATGCACATGTGTTTATACAAAACTTTCCGGAACAGTACGAAACTATTGTGGGAGAAAGAGGCATTAAACTAAGTGGTGGCCAGCGGCAGCGCATTGCCATTGCCCGTGCTATATTAAAAGACCCGGCTATTTTAATTTTAGATGAAGCCACTTCTTCGCTGGATAGTGAGAGTGAGCAACTGGTGCAGGAAGCACTGGACAACCTGATGAAGGGCCGCACTTCTTTTGTAATAGCACACCGGCTTAGCACCATCCGCAATGCAGATAAGATTGTACTGATAGATAAAGGCATTGTAAGCGAAGCCGGCACCCATACCCAACTGATGGCGCATAACGGCCTCTACCGAAAACTGAATGAAATGCAATTTGAGTTTGGTGTGTTTACACAATCACCAAAGGTGGAAGAGCTGGAGGAGCCTTAATAAATATTTTTAAAATTGTTTTGACAGTCAGTATTTTATGATTATTTTAGCCAAATAACCCGGTAATAGCACAGCCGTATAACCCGGTAATCACACAGCCGCATAACCTTGTAATCGCACAATTTGTTTTAAAAATCAGTTTATTAAAACTAAGTTTATGGCATCACCTGCCGAAAAATTAGCCGATTCATTAGAAGTCCTTAAGGCACTTCAGGATGGGGGAATTACAGCTATAAAATCATCCGGCATCAGCAAAGTACACCGGGTGCGGTTGCAAAAAAACGGCTTTTTGAAAGAGGTAACAAAGGGTTGGTATATTTCAACTCCTGCTGATGAGCAGCCCGGTGACAGTACTTCCTGGTATGCCTCATACTGGCATTTTTGTGCAGAATACCTGTCAAACAGATATGGTGATAATTATTTTATCTCTCCAGATCAATCATTGTTACTCCATTCCGGTAATTGGACCGTTCCCCAACAATTAATCATCCGCACCACAAAAAATGCTAATCACAACACTCCCTTGCCGCATAGTACATCACTATGGCATTTGGAATCTCCTATTCCCAAATCCGCACGGTTTGTAATAGTGGAAGGCATTAGAATGTTAAGCCTGGCATCCTCACTTATCAATTGCACACCGGCGATGTTTACAAAAAATCCAACTGATGTAAGAACTGCATTAGCTATGATAAAAGATTCTTCTGAAATAACAGGTCTGTTACTGCAAGGAGAGCACTCGACTATTGCTGGCAGGCTCGCCGGGGCCTTCCGGGATATAGGAAGAGAAAGAATTGCTGATGATATTCTTAAAACGATGCAATCCGCAGGGTATGATGTGAGGGAAAACAATCCATTTAAGACAACTGTTCCCACTGCGTTTGCAATAAGAGAATATTCTCCATATGTAAACCGGATACAATTGCTCTGGCATGAGATGAGAGAAATAGTTATCGCTTATTTTCCAAAAGCACCCGGTCTTCCTGCAGATCATGCAGCGTATATGAAAAGGGTAGCTGATCTGTATGTAACAGATGCTTATCATTCTTTATCAATAGAAAGATACCGGGTAAGCCCTGCATTGATTGAGAAAGTAAGAGACGGAAGCTGGGATAGCATAAATGATGGGGAAGATAAAAAACAACGGGATGCCATGGCAGCAAGGGGCTACTGGCAGGCCACACAAAAAGTAAGAGACAGCATCACAAAAATATTAAACGGAAACAATGCAGGCATAATTGCTGACAAAGATCATGGTGACTGGTACAGGGAATTATTTGCACCCAGTGTTGCCTCCGGTATTTTAAAAGCTTCTGATCTGGCCGGGTACAGAAATCAGCAAGTGTATATCAGCGGTTCGAAACATGTTCCACTTAACAATGATGCTGTCCGTGATGTAATGCCGGTACTATTTGAATTATTAGCCAATGAAACCGAAGCAGCAGTAAGAGCCGTACTCGGTCATTTCATTTTTATTTATATACATCCTTATATGGATGGCAATGGCCGCATGGGACGATTTTTATTGAATGTAATGCTGGCTTCTGGCGGATACCCGTGGACGGTGATACCTGTGCAGGAACGAACAACTTATATGCAGGCATTAGAAAAAGCAAGTGTTGACAGAAACATAGAACCCTTTGCAAAATTTATATCTTATTTGGTGGATGAAGGAATGAAGGGACGGCCGGTGGCCACTATTTAAAATATGCTGGCAATTGATTGTGCCCATAAAATTGTACTGATATATAAAGGTATTGTAAGCGAAGCCGGCACCCATACCGAACTGATGGCGCATAACGGCCTCTACCGAAAACTGAATGAAATGCAGTTTGAATTTGGTGTGGTTACACAATCACCAAAGGTGGAAGAGTTGGAAGAATAATTTTTTGAGCCATTTTGCCCTGTTCTTCATTATTTTCAGGCTATAGCCTGAAAAATAGATTTGTATATTCAGGTTATAACCTTATATTTGTTCTACACATTTAAGGTTATAGCCTTATGAAAAACAAGAAACAACATACTCTTTTACTTGAGCAACTGGATAAAAAACTGGAGATATTCAACGTTCTCCGGGAAGTATCCACCCCCACAAATGGCTGGATACATGCTGTAAGAACTGGCATAAACATGTCACTGCGCCAAATGGGCAACCGGCTTTCCATTACCCCTCAAAGCATGAAAGAAACAGAACAACGGGAGAAAGAGGGGAGCATTACGATAAAAAATTTACGGGAAGCAGGTAAGGCACTGGACATGCAGTTGGTATATGGTTTTATTCCCAAAGAAGCATCGCTGCAAAAAATGATTGAGCAAAAAGCTTATGAAATAGCGAAAGAAATAGTGCAGCGTACTTCACACAGTATGATGCTGGAAGACCAGGAAAATTCCAGGGAAAGAATTGAGAAAGCAATAAAAGAAAGGGCTGAAGAAATTAAAAATGAAATGCCGGGTTATTTATGGGATTAGACTTTGATACCACAAACGGACAAACGCCGCTGGATGAAGATGAAAAAGAGGGCTTGCTGATAAAAAGCATTACAACCCGGAGGGAGTTAGATGAATTTGAACAACACAATATTGAGAAAGCGATGCTATGGCTGCGGAAAAAGAAATTCAGTGCCGGAGAATTACTTTCAGAAAAAATGGTCAAGGAATTACATCGCCGCATGTATGCAGGTGTATGGAAATGGGCCGGAGCATTTCGCCAAACAGATAAAAACATAGGTATAGAAAAACATACTATCAATACGGCACTCAGGCAGTTGCTTGATGATTGTATGTATTGGATAGAAAAACATTCTTTTCCGGATGAAGAAATTGCCATCCGGTTTAAACATCGCCTTGTACAGATACATTGTTTTGCCAATGGTAATGGAAGGCATTCCCGGCTGATGGCCGATGTGATGATGGAAAAGATTTTTCATCTTCCATTGTTTACCTGGGGTGCTGCCAGCCTTACTAACCATAGCAATACCCGTAGTGTTTATATTAAGGCATTGAAGAAAGCTGATGCCGGGGATTATAAAGACCTGCTTGTTTTTGCAAAATCATAAATACTGTTGATTACACAATCACCAAAGGTGGAGGAGTTGGAAGAATAATTTGGGTTACACTGAGGAACGAAGTGCACACTTCAAGGTTCGTTTCGCTGCTGAGCAAATTGCAGATTCTACATAACCGTATACAAAGGTTTTAATTCATGAGGTTGGTGGAAGAAAACCTGCCTACCGGCAGGCAGGCCTGCCTACCGGCAGGCAGGCACCAACGGTGTAGAAATTCTTATCCTTATAAAATACTGCTGACCGTGACTACTTGTCCCGATTACTTCAGGATCGCCTTAAAAACTTTAAATAGTCTGGACACCCGTCAGGAAAAAATACCGGTTTATAGTATTCAGCACTTGCAGCTAATCTGTATTTTTAAATCATGAAAAAAGAATTGATAGCAGACCTGTTCGGAAAATTTGAAAGTGCCTGCTATATCTATGAAGGAATAGAATGCTGGAGTGCCAGAGAATTACAGACTATTTTTAATTACTCCGAATGGAGAAATTTTCTGAAAGTAACAGATAAGGCTAAAGTAGCTTGTGAAGCCGCCGGGGAAGACACTTCTCATCATTTTGTTGATATCAACAAAATGATAAACTTAGCCAAAGGTGCCCAACGTGAGGTAGAAGATATTGCCCTTACCCGTTATGCCTGTTATCTCATTGCACAAAATGGCGACCCGGCTAAACCGGCAGTTGCTTTTGCCCAAACCTATTTTGCCGTACAAACCCGCCGCCAGGAAATTATTGAAAAACGATTGCTGGATATAGCAAGAGTTTCTGCAAGGGAAAAGCTAACAAAAGCGAAAAAAAATTATCGGGCATTATCTATGAAAGAGGGGTTGATGATAAAGGCTTCGCTATTATCCGCTCCAATGGTGACCAGGCATTGTTTGGCGGTGCCAGCACTACCGATATGAAAAAGAAACTGGGAGTACCGGCTACCCGGCCATTAGCCGATTTTTTGCCCACACTTACCATCAAAGCAAAAGACTTTGCCACGGAACTCACCAGCCACAATGTAACTGACAAAGACCTGAAAGGTGAACAGCAAATAAGCAAAGAACATATTGATAATAATCTTGCCGTTCGTAAAATGCTGAAAGAAAGAGGTGTGCTGCCTGAACAACTAGCCGCTGCCGAAGATGTAAAAAAAGTACAACGTAAGCTGGCAACAGAAGAAAAGAAAATACCCGGGCAAACTAAAAAAATTCTGAAAGGAAAGAATAAATAACAGTGTGTCGGGTGTAGTGCTATTATTGGGCTGACGTTGCAAGTTTACCCTGAGGTATCGAAGGGCTCCGTTCTGGTTTCGGTACGCTGCTGAGCAAATTGCAGATTCTACATAACCGTATACAAAGGTTTTAATTCATGTGGTTGGTGGAAGAAAATACCAAGAAGACTGATTCAATCGGTTTTGGTAATGCTGAGATTGGCAAAATCCCCGCCGGATGTATCGGCCACATAAAAACCGATAGATCCTGTTGATAGGGAGGTAAGTTTTTCAACAACCAGCGTTGGCTCCTTGTTGCCATTGATATACGTAGAGATCGTAGATCCTTTGATAACGATCTTAACATGCACCCAGTCATTGGGATCGGGTGAAGGATCAACAGCATGTTCGTATTTATCGGGAAATTTTTCCCGCAATACCTGCCAGGTAAAATCGGGCAGCGATATGTATTGAATGCCGTGGCTTCTTAACGTTTCATCTTCTGCCCGGAACTGGAAGGGACGAAGGTAGATGGCATCAAAGCGGTCATTGTCTTTTGCATGAAAAGCTATGCCCACAAAACTGTGTTGTTTTACATCTTCTCCCCGCACATCAAATTCAATGATGCCGTTAGAAAATTCAAGGCCTTTGATCCATGCAATGCCTTCTCCAAAATCTTTGCTGAGCCGGATGCCTGCATGCGATGGTTCATTGATCAGGCTGAGTTCCCGGTTAAACACACCGATGCCTTTCTGCTGAACCAGCTGGTGCAGGTCGATAGATTCTGCTTTTTGTGAATTAGCGCAAAGGGCACAAAAAATAAAGCCAATGCCCATGGTTACAGGAAGAAATTTTTTCATGGCGATTTTTTTAGAAATGATCATTCATCATTGTATATGAAAATTATAGCTTCTCTGCAGATCAGGGGATACCGTTTATGGATTTAATGGAATTGAAAAGGATTTTTTTTGTGGACGGTAAAGAAGAATAAGCGGGGCTGTTGGGAAGAAAAATTATGGAGCAAGCTGGAGTGCTACTATTGGGCTGATGTTGCGACGCTCCGTTCAGGGTTCGGTAATTCTATCCAGCTATTCTTCAAAAAAATAACTGATTAAATACGTTGTTGCATTTTTTTAATACTCTTGCTAATTCTTTTTTCCCTCTATAAAATTAGAAGATCAAGTTACTAATTTACTTTAGCTTAAATCCAGCATCCAATAAAGTTTTTAGATGTTTTTGAGAAATCGTTTTATGAAATGAATTCAAAACTTTGAGTTCATAAGCTAAATCAGCTAAATAGGTTCTTTCACCTTGTGTCAAAATTTTCATTCGGGAATCCCATTCAACCATTTGTTTTAGAATACTGAGATTAATTGTCGGCACTGAAAGGTTTGACTTTTCAATACTGGTCTTTTCGGATGCTTCTTTCTTGAAATAATTGGATGCTAAGTGAACCTCTTGAACTGAAGGGGCAATTCCCTTTGTAAGATTAAGTGCAATCTTATTATATGCAGATGCGTACTTATTGTTTTCTTCTGTGGCCTTCTTTTCTATTGCTTTAAAATAGTCTTGTAAACCAATTCCCTTCTCAAGTGCTTGATTGTATTTTAAAACAATAAACTTCAAAGTACTTTCAAGAAGGTAATTCTGCGTTATGTTTATTTGGTCAAATATTTCCGGATTGTTCTTTCTAATTTCTATCATAAGATTGCTTTCAAATCTTAAAATGTCTTCCCCTAAATCTTCCACCTTAATTATTGAAGAAATAATACTATCTATTTTTTTCTCCTGAAGCTTTGAAAGTCCCTTGTATTGCTTTCTTAGTTCATTGTAAAATTGCATTCCTTTAGAAAGAACCTCAATATTCATTTGTATTTTCTCAAAGTCAACTTCCTTTTCTTCCTCATTTTTTTTCTCTTTAATTGGAATTGAATACTTTTTCAAAATTTCCAGTGCAATTTTAGAAGTCATGAATTTTGTAATCTCCTTGGAGTCTGAAATGTCTTCCCACAATTTTTTATTCTTTGCATATTCTCCATAGTCTTCACTCTCAGAATACTGCTTAATCAATTCATTCATCAGCTCCATCAACTTAGTAAAGAAGGACACCAAATCATCCTCAAGCTTTTCTTTTTTCCAAATTTTTAAAAGGTCAAATTGCTTTCCTTCTTTAGCACCATCTGTATAAATGTAGATTATGGAAATTGAATATGGGATTACTGCTGACCTTATTTGCCCCATTGCATGTTTTCCCTGTCCATAAATTTTTTCCAATTCAACAAACAATATGATTTTGGAAATTAACTCTTCATAAAAGCCTCTGTTTACATTAACTGCTTTCTTTCCTCTGGTCTCTCCTGTGATTTCTTCTAAAAAGTATCTAAAAACTTTTTCACCACCTTTTTTCACAATGAATGGCTGTTCACCCCAAGCAGTAAAATATTTACCTAACTGCTCCTTTGTAAAACGATAATTCTTTGGATACTCTTTTTCAATCCTGGCTTTATTTGAACCAGCAATTCTTAACTTGGTATTAAATTCTCCTCTTGATTTTTCAAAGAACCATTTCCTGCCGGAAGGTGTAACAACGCTGTCGGAAAGAGCTTTAAGTTTATTTAGCTGAGGGCTTCTTGAACTTAAATCAACATTAGAAACTTTGGTTTGAGAATTTGAATATCTGCTTATATCCGAAATCAGTGAGTCTAATCCTTCCTCTGTAACATCTAAGGCAACATTAATCTTTGCCATTATTTTTACCCGGTCAATTGGAAACCCGTCTTTTTGAGTAAAGTAAATGCTTGCGGTTGTCTGCCCTCCATTTACAATTTGAAAATCAGTTAACGACTTAATAAACATTTTACCATTTACTACTTCAAATTCTTTTGCAGTAGAAGTAATAGTAATACCATTATTGAATGCAATAAACTTTTCAGGGCTTATTCTTATCGTTTCTCTTATTCCCTTATTTGCGCCTTTGAATTGCAGAAATGACCTTACATTCTTTTCAAGTAACCTTGAACTGTATCTTTTGTAAAGGTCAGATAATATGTGAGCAGGTAATACACAGAGGTAGGATTCAAAGTTTTCCTCTTCTGCTGCCTTTATAACTTCTATTTTGTAATTGAATAAATTTTGGAAATCAATAACCAATGCTTCTCTGTTACCCTGAGAAATCATCACATCATACAAAAAATTGAGGTCTATCAATTTCTTGATAATGAGTAAATCCTTTTTTACTCTTTCCCTGTCTCTTGTAAAAGCTACTGTTATTGATTCATCTTCAAATTCTATTCTCTTAGGTTGTGGTATTGTACCACGGGTTTCTATTGTAGCTGTGGCACTGACTAAAAAAATCTCAACTACATCAAACTGTTCTGCACCTGTTGTTGATGAAAGCTGAAATAACAAAGGTCTTATTGGGTCAGCATCCTGCACTTCATCATTTAAGAATCCTTTGATTGCTTTGTTTAAAAATTTAGCTGCTCTTTTAAACTGGTTATCATAATGGCTTTTGGTGGAAACCTGTAAGTCATTTTCAGAAGCATTAATCTCTATGCTTGCTTCATCTATAATAAAAAGTTGAAGTCTTTCAGAGGATTCATTAACTGTATATCCATTCAACTTTAAATTCTCTATAGGATTCAAAAAATACGAGTCATTCCAGTCTTCCGAATCAAGTAATTTAGCATCAACCATTAGAGGAAGAATTTGGCTTAGCAATTGAGTTTGCTGTACAAATCCCTCTTCATCTTTTGAGGTATCGAGTAAATCTTTCCTGTAATTCAGGAACTCTTGAATTCGCATATTAAAAATCTCTTTGTTCGATTATAAATGGGGTCAAAAGATTTGTTCTCAAGTTGTATTTGAGAACACTTATTTCATCAGGAATATTTGACCTGTTTAGTTTTGGAAAATCATCAGATGCACAGTTATATGAAATACTATTTAAAGGCTTGAACTTATATTTATCGTACTGACTCACATTTTTTGCGGTGATATTTTTCTGGCTCAATGCTTTCCAAAATATTGAATTTTCTCCCAAAGATTCCTGAACCAGTTTTTTTATTTCAAAAATTAACTCCCGAATGTTAATGCCAACAGTAAAGTCACTTAACAAGGAGACAACAATCAGTTCAAGCCCTTTTCCAGGGGATACTTCCAACTGAAACTCACTTGATATTTTCACATCAATGCCAGAAGGTGATTTTGTTTTCACTTCCAAATTTTTTGTCTCCAATTCAAAATCGTTCCCTTTGTCATAAGGACCTTTCCATGAATTCAAAATGAAATTAATTTCTGTTCTATTGGGGTCAGTGATTAAAGATTTTAGAACCAACAATTCTCCCATAAGACCTTTTATTGCATCCTCTGAAAGCGAATCTGATTTTTTGTCTTCAAAGAATTCACTCCACCTGTAAAAAGCCTCAATAAAATGATTGGAATACTCATCAACCTGACTGATACTTTTTATTCCATGATAGAGTGAAAGAACTAGGTCATCAAAAAGGTCATTGAAATCACTGTCCGTTAATTGAACAACAATTAGATTTTTTTCTCCGAAGTATTCAATTGATAAATTTTCTTTTTGAATTCCTTTGAAGTCTAAATGCTTGTTGGAAGGGAGTGAAAGTATCAAACATCTTTTCCCCTCCTTGCTAACTCCAAGGTAAAGTTCACAAATGCAGTCAGCGGAAATTCTTAGAGACCGAAAGCCACTTGTAACAGGATTCTCCGAAAGCCCTGACCACTTTTGTTTTAATTCCATACTTGTCATAATTATATTTCGTTTGCATCATCTGGCAATTCAGAATCAACTTCATTAAATTCAATTTCTTTTTCCTCTTCAAATCCATAATTTCCATGAACATAAACTCCTCCCGGGTCTGGTTCAATTGGAGGAAATCCAATCGCATAACCAATCAATGGAATATTCAAATCAATTCCTTCGTTTTCAACAAACGATTTCATATCGTTATCTTTTTCTTTGCCTTTTTCTTGAAGAAAAACATAGTAGGAATCTAAAATATAAATTACGAGAAGACCTTCCTGGTCTGACATTTTCTCTCTATAAACTCTCTCCGGAATATTTACTTCTTCCGATTTTTTATTGACTTGTTCTTTTGTCCATTCAGGATACTTTTCCTGATAGTATCTTTTCCTGTTTTCGATAAATTCTTTCTCTGCGGATTTGATTTGTGTATCGGTTAATAATACTGCCATGTCAAGCCCTGCAGAAATAAGGTTAGCTGATTTACCTGATGCCCAAAATTCTTTTTTATTTATGAAATTCTCTCTGTAATATTTTAAACCTTCTTCTTCGCTAGGTCCTCTTCTTACGGTCATTGTAATATCAACCGGCAAATTCGATTCAGCTTTTTTCAAAACTCCTTTGCCTTCACTTTCTTTTGCTCTGCCGGTGCTCTTAATGGCTATAGTCCAATTCCTAAGTTTGTCAACCACTTGACATCTTTCAAGAAATTTCACAATGCTGTCGCATGTATCACTCCCAAAATTGTTTTCCTGCCTTAGAATTTCCAACACTCCGGAAATATCTGTTTGTGCAAGAAGAAAACCGGCATCATTACCGTCTTCGTTCTTTTTGCTTACAAACTTGTGCTTGTTTGCAATGTTATTTCTGAACTGTTCCCAGACCGCTTCAATCTTTTTCTTGCGAATTTCAAACTTTGTCGATTGCTCAAGTTCGTCCTGATAAGACCAATTTACTTCCAATGTATCACGAAGAATTGTCGGTCTTGTTATTTTAAGAGTTCCAGGATGTTTTTTTACACGAAGAACAAAGTTTCCAGGAGTTTTGTCCTTCTCTTCCATTTTTCTAAACTCAATTTCCAGTTCTTCAATGGTTCTTGTGACCAAATTATATTTCTCCATTGAATCACTGGTGATAAATAGTTTACAACAGTCAAGATAGCCTGGTCTGTAACCAAACCATCTTCCCATTTGGAGAAGAGCATCAGAATAATCAGTTGAACGGACAAAATAGTTTATACTAAGTCCTTCAAGTGTAAATCCACGGGACAATCTGTTTCCTCCAATCGCTATATATTTTTTGGGAGTGTTTTTCGGATACTTTAGTTCATCCTTAGCTACACTATTGACGGCTTTAACTTCAATTCCTTTAATTGCCTCAGTGAGAAAGTTGTTTTTTATTGTTTCAAAACTTATTGGCTTAAGAAATTCATCATCGTATCCTTTCGGTAAATAGTCAGAAATATGTTCAATAATGTTCGAGTAATATTTGAACCAGATTCTTTCAAAAGTTGCAAAGATGTAATTGGGGTTACTTGGGTCATCAAGTTGCAAACTGCTTTGCAGTTCTCTTAGATATACATCAATTAAATCTCTGAGTCTATTTTGCCAAAGGGTGTATCTAGAAATATGAATCAACATTGAATTATGAGGATTGAACATTGTAGAATGTGCTATAGCAGGTTTCCTGCTTTCACGAATAGCAATTGAAAGAATAAAACAGAGAACACTTTCTTTTATTGAATCAGGCAATTTTCTTGGGAAGTCATCTCCTGTTCTGGAAGACCTTGTTTGTCTTCGGTATTCTCCGTAATCAGCAAAATCAAGATAAGAATTAAACTGTCCAATCTTTTCATTCCAGTCATTTTGGCTAGTGATTTTTCTTACACCTACTAGTTCTCCATTGCCAGGTGAATAAACTTTGTCTGGAAAATATTCGATAGAGTCATTGACTAATTCAACTAAAGGAATTTTTAATTGGGTCTTCTCATCAATTCGTGTTTCAAAGATTTGTTTTGCTCCAACATAATTTGTAGGTGGATTTAACAGCACAATAAAATCATCAGGAAAAAGGCTACTCTCAACTGCAAGGCTCTTTTCCTTAGTTTCACCTCTTAACTTGTATTTGACAATACCGTTATTCTCAGGTGCTTCATTTCTATCGGCAAGAATATTAGCGAATGGGGTTGCCGTATAACCTAAATAGGTTTTCTTCTTGAAGAGAGCAAGTAAAATTCTGATATACAAATTTGTTTTTGAAGCATACTCTCTTCCTCTTTTTCCTTCATTGTTCAAAGAGGCATTGTCTGCTTCGTCATCGAGAATCAATAAGGGAATATTGTGTTGGTCTCTATTTTCTTCAAGGTAATCGTGAAGCCAAACAATCAGGTTACGTAATACACTCACATTATTCTTGCATACAAGTATGTTAGTGTGATTGAGTGAGAAATCAGCATCAAGTAATGATTTCTTAAAATCTGATTTAGAAGAAGTAACTGAAATAATTTGAGCTACCCTTTCGTCCCCTTGAGTACCAAATTTTCTTATTTCACCTACTCCAACATCCTTTATTCTACCCGTATCTAAATCTTCACCTTCTCCTACAACATCACTATTGATTCTCAATTGTGTCTGATTTCTTAAGTCTTCCATCAATCCTGCAAGAACGATTATTAATTTGTAACCAGAATCAATTGCTCTATTTATTACCGCATTAAAATTCTCTGTTTTACCAGATTGGACACTTCCAACAACCAGTCCCTTAACATAAAAAGAGGTTTGCGATTGAGGATCCCCCATTTTTTCTAAAATTTCAAGACTTGATGTTTTAGTATCGCCAATAATAATTTCTGGCCGCCCCTTTTTTTCAAGTGAGGAAAAGTATCTGTCGGAATAATTCCAAGAACTTCTCATTTGTTCTTTTCTTTCCGCAGTCAACCAAGTCTTAAATCCTTCTCTTGTTAATGAATTGTCTGGTTCAATTTCAATAGAGTTTACTGATAAATATTGCTTCCTTGCGGTCTCGTAATAATTATGAAGTGTTATCTCATCAATTTCGTGGAAGCCATAAGCTTTAATTACTGTTACAATTGAATCTTTAATCTCAGGAAGTAGATTCAGAAAATAAGCCGGAGACAAGGAATTATTCTGTGAATATTCTTTTGCCTTGCTCGCAATGATTTTGATAATGATGTCTATGTATCTATTCTCCATGAAATTTATTTTAAGAGTTGAATCACTTCTTGTGGCAATGAACTTTCCTTAAATCCAAGATTGGGAAGTATTTCATTTTTTATCAGTTCAGATGACAGTCCACTTTCTATGAGTTCGTTCACACAGGTGATTAAATCTTTCAATGACAATCCGTCTTTCGCTTCAATTCCAACAAATGCTTTCTCTTCATGAGTTTGTCTTATATGATTGATTCTTGTATTTATCATCCGAATAACTAAGTTCAACTTTGTGAGCTGTTCCTTTTTTAATCCATCCCTCAATGTTCTGAGCAATGGGAAACTATTATTCAGTTCAAGCAGTGTCCCTTTGTTGGATGGCTTTCTTTCAAATAGTTGAACATTATCATCACTGCGGTTGTTTGAAAACTTGCGAATTCCTTTATTGAAGAACTCTCTCTCTGCTTCAATTTTCAATTCATCAATGTACTTCTCAAACGCTGTTGTTAAATCGTGTGGGATTACGACCTGAGACTTGGCTACATTTAAGTGCAACAAATGGTCGACACTATTACCGACTTCAACACGAAGTCTGGCTAACTGAAGTCTTGGAACTTTTTTAATTAAACCATTCCATCCACCAAAGTGAATAAGCCTGTCAGCTCTATAAATGTAAATCCCTTCCATGTCCATCAAACTTCTGTTCTTCGTTGTCCAGATGGAAATACCGCTTTGGCTCTCATCAATACTTCGGGATGGCAAAACGAATCCTTCTATTTTAATCGTGTCTGTACTGAAATTTTTTTGTTTGTACTCTATAGGACGGAAGTCATTAACAGAAGGAAAAGGATTAAAGGGAGCAATTCGATTATTGTTGATTCTAATGTTCAACGGATTAATCTTTCTTTCCATAAACCGATGAAACACCAACGATAAATAATCAGAGGTGACTTCACTTATCTGTTTCTTTAATGCGTTTTGTCTGTTTGATTCTTGAAGATAATTCTCAAACTTGTAAAGTCCTTTCCAAATAACTATGGTATTGGCTTCAAAATTTTCAAACCGATTTATATGTCCTTCGCTTATTGAGTGATATTGTGAAATTAGTTTTTGAATTTCATCATCTGTGTTAATCAGCAATCGCCATTTACCCACCTGCTTTAGATAATTAACATCCCATGTTCTTCCGAAATATTTTTTTGTTCCCTTCTTCCTTGACAAAACAGTAAAGCATCTTGTCTGAGAAAATGATGCTGTTTTCATTCCCAATCCAAATCTTCCCAAGTCATGCGTATGCCTTGTATCTTCGGATGATTTACTTGGGAACTGCATACTTGCTTTAAGAACTTCTTCATTCATCCCGCCACCATTATCAGCAATGAATAAAGTGAAAGGTTCCTCATCCATTTTAATCAGCACTTCCAATTTATCGGCATTTGCTGAAACAGAATTATCCATTAGGTCAGCTAAAGATGATTCCAAACTGTATCCTTGCTCTGCAATAGATTTGATCAGATATTCAGGATTGGGATCTGCTATCTCGAAAGGTGTATTTCTATTTTCACTCATTAATGATAGTCATTTAATTCAGCAAGTTGGTATTGTGTAACACTCCAGCTTATCTGAATTGTGGTATAGATATTTTTTTTGGGATTTAATTTTATAGCAGGGTTCTGAATGAAGATAATTTTCGGCGTTTCAATTAAATTTGAGATAACACAGAGAAAGTAATTGTCTCCCTCGCTTTTTGCAACTGTCCATTCTTTGTTTGTGAATAAGACTCCGCCTGAGAAATCAGAAATTCCTTTTACTTCAACAAAAAATTTATTGTCGGCTTTTTCTATTCTGAAATCATAGCCAACTCCTAAATCACGGCAGTCAATCAATTTGCCTTCAATTGGTTTTTTGCTTTGAGAATAATAATTAAGAAAAAATTCTTCGGCTGCTTTGCCTGTTGGGGCCCTTAAAACGAATTTACCAATCGCAACTCTTTCTTTCTTATCCTCTGAAAAAAGTGAAGTGATTTGCTTTACATCTTCACTCTTGCGATAATTTTCGTCGTGCAGAATTCCCTGAACAATATCTCTTAAATCTGGTTCTTCTAAATCCTGTAATGCTTCAATGGATTTGATAATTCTGTTGTCCATTTGTCTTTGCCAACCTTTTCTCCAGGGATGAATCGGGTCAAACTCATCTCGTCTAAACTTAACATAGTTTTTCTTGATACCTAAAATTTTGGCTGTTGTTTCAAAAGCTTCTGAATCATTTTTGAACCCTAGGTTTTTTAAGCCTTTTTTGTCATACTTTGACAAATAGAACGCTACAATGATTGCAAGCAGATTAGGATTCATAATTAAAAAATGTATGAAACCGTTTTGGCTAATACCTGAGCCATCAATGGTGGAACTGCATTTCCAATCTGTTTAAATGCCGCTGTTCTGTTTTTCCCTTCTTTTAGTCCCTCAAAATAAAAATCATCAGGAAAAGATTGCAGCCTAGCAGCTTCTCTTACACTTATTGAACGGTTCTGTTTTATATCAGGATGTATATAATAGTGGCCATCTTTGGCAATATGTGCTACTACAGTTTGTGCATAAACGGCTTTACCATCCACTACTTTAAAGCGGTCAAAAAATGAGTGTTGGTTTTTATGAGTCCTTAACCGGTTAGGGAGAGATGTATAACTCAATCTTTCTCCTTCTTTCAATTGCCCAATTGCAATACGATAAATTTCTTTATCCTGTTCCGTATGTGGCCGGCTTACATGCTGCGTAAGCACATCAATACCATTGCGTATAAGTGAGTCACTCAGATATTCGTTAGTTTCTCTGGCATACTTATCATTCTTATCTTTTCCCTGGCCAGCAAATAGCTTGGGTAAGTCATAAAAAATAGACTCAACTTTGTATTCAATTGTTTTATCCGATTTAATATCAGGAACAGTAATATTCAGGTCTTTTTTATACCCAATTAATATTATTCTTTTGCGGTTTTGCAGTACACCAAAGTCTTTTGCATTAAATAAAAAATCTTTTACCTCATATCCAATGGCATTAAACTTTTCTTTCATTTTTTTAAAGTACTCTCCTCCACCAGCAGAACGTAAGCCCAGCACATTTTCAAACACAAACATTTTGGGGTTATACCTCTTCAAAAATTTTGCATACTGCAGATACAGATGGTTGCGGGGGTCGTTCTCCATTCCGTCTTTACTTCTTGCTCTTCCTACCAATGAATAAGCCTGGCAGGGTGGCCCACCAATAATTAAATCAACTTCTTTGTTTTTTAGACGGCTATCTATCTTTTTAAAAATTGCTGCATTATTTTCATCACTCAATGCCAAGTTTATAACACTGTCCATTTCATCCCTCGGGATAAGCGAATACAATGTTGCCCTGTCAATATCACCTTTTAAGTACTTGAGGTATTGCTTATTTTTTTTCTTTCCTTTCAGATAATGATAAGCTGTTCTGGTTTTTAATGTGTAGCAGGCAGCTTCATCCATTTCCACATGGGCAATGGGTTCGTATCCTGCACGGATAAAACCTTCCGACAAACCTCCTGCACCTGCAAAGAGGTCGATAAACGTCAACTTCTTTGTCATGGTTTAGAAAAGTCTTTGTCGTTAAAGAAATCTTTCAGAGATACATCGAGGGCTGATGTAATTTTTTTCAGTGTGTTTAACGAAATATTTTTTCTGCCCTTCTCTACATGTGTCAGGTATGATCTTTCAATGTCTGCCTCATTAGCAAACTTTTGTTGAGACAACTCCTTCTTCTTTCGCAGGTATGCTATTCTTGTACCTACAAGCTCATTTATGTCCATAATCAAACTTATTTTTATGTGTTCTAAAAGCCGGTATGTTATAGAACACAATGTGAATTAGTTAGTAAAAATTTTTACTATTAGCAAGACTATACAATAAGTGTTTAACCTTATTTGCTTTTACGTCACATTAACAGAGGAGAGAAAGATGCCGGGTCAAGCCCGGCATGACAGTATGTTAATCAGGAGGGTTTCTTCAATAAAGAAGTGAGGGTTCTTTCAACTTTCGCAGGTTTCAGTTTACATTCCCAAACAGTAATCACTTTCCATCCATCTTTCCTCAAAGCCTTCACCGCTTTTTCATCATTGGCTTTGTTGCGTTCTATTTTATTCAGCCACCATTTGGTTCTTGTTTTTGGCACTACAAAGTATTTGCAGTTTGTGTGTCCGTGCCAGAAGCATCCATGTACAAAAATTACCGTTTTGTATTTTGGTAAAACGATGTCGGGCCTGCCCGCCAAAGCTTTAGCGGCGGCGGGTTTTCCACCATGTAATCTGTAGCGGAATCCATTGGCATGTAAGAATTTCCTTACCAGCATCTCCGGTTTTGTATTCTCCGAACGGATGCGGCTCATGTTGTAGCTGCGGGTTTTCTTATTGTGGACATCGGCCATAAAGTTGAAGGTACTAATGGATCGGGTCTTCGCAAATGCTGAGTAGCGAACAGAACGTACAAGAGTGCCCTTCGTTACCTCAGGATAAACTTGCAAGGGACGATGATCCTTCGGTAAACTCAGGACAGTACTGCTGCGGGGTGCATAAAAAAATTGCAGGAACTCCCGACCTTTACCCCATGAAGCATTTTCTCTTTTGTCTGCTGCTGATTGCAACCGACTATCAACTGACAGCCCAGCCCCTTATCCATGCCCACAACGATTATCAGCAAGCACTGCCACTTACCAATGCCCTTCGCAACAACGTATTTTCCATAGAAGCAGATGTGTACCTGCGCAACGGCCAGCTGGTGGTGGCGCATATTGCAAAAGATGTGGCGGCTGCTCCTTCGCTGGATTCGCTGTACCTGCAGCCCATTATCCGGCTTTTTAAAAAACATGATGGCCGCATCAGTACCAGCAAAATAGATGCACCCGTACTGATGATTGATAGTAAAGAATCCGGCGAAGCCGTTATTGCAGCATTGATTAAAATGATATCGCCTGTGCGTTTTGCATTTGACCGTTCGGTAAATCCGGCTGCGGTACAGGTTGTTATCAGCGGCAACCGGGGTGCTGTTTCCACCTGGGCAGCCTGGCCTTCGTATATTTTTTTTGATGGCCGCCCAACTGAAGTGTATGACAGTGCCACATTACAACGGGTGGCTTTTATCAGCGATAACTATTACAACTATGTAAGCCGGCTAGACAGTACCAGCCGCATTCAGCAGTTAGTTACTAAAGTACATGGTATGGGTAAGTTGCTGCGGCTATGGGCCACACCTGATAATGCAGCAGCATGGCAGCGGTTGCAGCAATTGGGTGTTGATATTATTAATACCGATAAGGTGGGGGAGTGCAGGGAGTATTTTTTGAAAGCTAAGTGATAAGTACACTGCTTTAATAAACAGAATATTAATTGTAAATTCGCCTAATGGCAGATAAGCAAACCATACTGGCAACACTGAAACTTGCAAAACCTTCGCTGGAAAAAAAATACGGCGTAAAGGATTTGGCTTTGTTTGGCTCTTACAGCCGTAATACAGCGGTGGAAGGCAAAAGCGATGTAGATGTGATGGTAGATTTCTCGCAGCCTATCGGCCTTGCTTTTGTGGATCTGGCAGATGAACTGGAATTGCTCTTGCAATTAAAAGTAGATCTGGTTTCCCGTGGAGGCATTAAGCCTAAATATTTTACCGTTATCGAACCCGACCTCATTTATATCTGACAGATAAATACTTTTATTACTGGAAGATATACGGGATGCAGCTCAAAAGGTTCTTGTCTATACCAATGGAATGAGTTTTGATGATTTTATCAGCGATGATAAAACAATTGATGCTGTCGTTAGAAATTTTGAAATAATCGGTGAAGCCGCTAACCGGGTGCCAGACAATTTTAAATCAGACCATCCTGAAATAGAATGGCGGCGGATGACTGGTTTACGAAACCGTATCATCCATGAATATTTCGGAATTAATTATGTTACGGTTTGGGAAATCAAAGAAGAAAATATACCTGAACTGGCTGATTTTATTCAGCAGGCAATTGATAATTTAACCGGAAATACTGAGTACTCTTTTCCCGAAGGGCGGAAAAAAGAAATATTGAAGTAATTATTTCAATAAATATTTATCAACGACTCAGCCGGGATTTTTAACTCCTTATGCAGGGTACGTATCATATTCAGCGATAATTTCCTTTTGCCGCTTAAAATTTCTGATTTTCTGCTGCGGCCACCCAACAGTTTTGTTAACTGCTTATCATTAATAGTTCCCTGTTCCATCCGGAACTTTATTGCTTCTATAGGATGAGGTGGCGGTATGGGATAATGCTTCTCTTCATACGCTTCGATCAAAACAGAAATTATTTCAAGCTCATCAGAAAGTTTACTGTTCTTTTTCAAATCCTTCTGCATTAATTCATAGGCTCTTCCTAATGCAACTTCGTAATCCTTTTTTGTTTTAATTGGCTTTATCATATACTATTGTTTTAGCATCAATATTATCGTACTCCTTATGTGTACCTACCCATACAATGAAAATGATCTGTAATCGGTATTCTATATCAACAATTAGTCTGTATTTATTTCCATGAATATTAAATACAACCCGTTTCTCACCGAGTACAGAAGCATTCCCGATCTGCATCTTTAATTCATTATGACTCCTCCATCCGGCCTCACAGGCTTTTTCATACCATGCAAATAACGACTGTTCAGCCTCCTTCTTCTTATTAGCATAAAGCTTCAGCGTTTTTACAGCAATTACTCTCATAGCAAAACCAAATATACAAAAATGCTACCAATTTGGGAACAATTATGAAGAACTATTCTTTACAAGGAAAGCCAGCGTCTTTGAGATACCTCCTAACGTCGGTATGACAAGACGCTGAGAGTGCTGGTTTGGTGTTGGTCGCTTTTATCTTCGACATGTTATAAGAACGGGTTTTCTTGTTGTGTATCCCGAATGTAATCGGGACAGGCTATCGGCCATAGTGTGAAGGTAGTAATCATAGTGTCTTTGAGATACCTCCTAACGTCGGTATGACAAGACGCTGAGAGTGCTGGATTGGTGTTGGCCGCTTTTATTTGCGACATGTTATAAGAACGGGTTTTCTTGTTATGTATCCCGAATGTAATCGGGACAGGCTATCGGCCATAGTGTGAAGGTACTTATGATGAATGTTTGAGATTCCTCCTTCGTCGGAATGACAAATACAAAAGAGTCCAATGAACAATAATTTGGTAACAAAAGATTTATCTTGCCTTTCTCAAAAAAACAGCATGATGAAAAAATTGCTCAGCGTCTTTACTCTTTTTACGATTACCGTAACAGCGCATACACAACCGCTGACAAAAACCGAACAGCAAATTCTGCAACATATAGATGCGGATTATACTTCAAGCATTCAACTACTGAAAGAATCAGTGAACATCAACAGCGGTACGTATAATTTTATTGGTGTAAAAAAAGTGGGCGATCTATATGGTAAAGAACTGGCGGCATTGGGCTTTACCGTGGAATGGATTGCTATGCCGGACTCCATAAAAAGAGCCGGCCACCTGGTAGCTACCCGCAAAGGGAAAAAAGGAAAAAAACTTTTTCTGATTGGTCATCTCGATACTGTATTTGAACCCGACATGCCAGCCAATCCTTTTACGATGCTGACTGATACCACCGTTACCGGGCAGGGTGTGAACGATATGAAAGGTGGTGATGTGCTGGTGATAGCTGCATTAAAAGCTTTGCATAAACTAAAATTACTGGATGATGTTAGCATCACCGTTTATTTTACCGGCGATGAAGAAAATGCAGGCCACCCAAGAGCTATCAGCCGGGGCGATTTTATTGAACGGGCCAAACAACATGATATAGCATTGGGATTTGAAACGGCAGCCGGTTTACGTACCGTAGCCACGGCACGTCGCGGTGCCAGTGAATGGCGATTGGAAGTGGAAGGCAAGCAGGCACATTCAGCGGGTATGTTTGGTTCGGCGGGCTTTGGCGCCATCTATGAAGCCGCCCGCATCATCAATGCCTTCAGAGAAAAATTAAGCAACGAAAAATACCTCACTTTCAATCCCGGCCTGTTCATCGGCGGGTCAGAAGTAAATTATGATACGGCTGCACAAAAAGGTGATGTGTTGGGAAAGACGAATATCATTTCTCCCAAAACAGTGGTGATAGGTGATCTGCGTTTTTTAACTGAAGAACAAAAAGAAAAAGCAAGAGCTAATATGCGGCAGATCGTATCGCAACATCTTAGCGGTACCAATGCAACTATCTTTTTCAAAGATGGTATTCCTTCGATGCCACCCACGGCAGGTAATGATGCCCTGGTAAAAATGGTCAATGATATCAGCATCGCTATCGGCTATGGCGAAGTAAAAGCTGGTGATCCGGGCTCCAGAGGTGCCGGTGATATTTCTTATGTAGCCAACTACCTTGATTGCCTGGATGGATTGGGCGCCTCGGGCCGAGGTGCACATGCCCCCGGAGAAATTATGAACCTGCAGGAATATCCTAAACTCATTAAAAGAGCAGCGTTACTTATTTACCGGCTTACGAAATAGAGCCATAGTTTTTTTTGCCACGAAAACACACAAAACCTGCCTGCGGCAGGCAGGTAACACGAAAAATACAAGTGAATAATAAGCTTCTTTATTAAGAGCTTTTATGATTTGTGGTTAACCTTTTCGAGTTCTAAAAATATTTCAAACAGTTTTGTAGTTACAGGCCCCGGCTTTGCATTGCCAATAGGTTGATCATTTATTTTTACTATCGGAATTACTTGCGGTGCAAAATGTTAATTACGAAAATAATGTGTGTGCCGTATTAACGTTCTTTTTGTAAACACTGGTTCTTCATTTGTATTCTATATGGTGTAATTTATTTATTCACTTAAAACGTACCAGTATGAAAAAGATTTTTACTTTATTATTTACAGTTGGAATGTTTGCTGTAGCCCAGGCACAGCCCGGCAACAGGGACAACCGACCAGGAGACCGAAGAGATCTCCCACCTGTTGATCAGCGGGATGATAAAACCTTCGATCAGCGGGACCGTGACAACCAGTTTGATAATAACCGTGATGTGGTTATTATCAAACATAACCCCTGGGACAACAACGATGACCGTAATGGTAACAATGATTACCGCTATGGTAACAATGACAACCGCTATGGCAGCAGCAATTTTGCTAACGAACGCAGAATGAGAATGCAGATTGCCCAGATTAACCGGGAGTTTGATTACAAAACCGACCGGGTAAGAAACAGTTACTTTATGAGCCGTTGGGAGAAACAAAGGCAACTGCGTTCCCTGGAAGATCAGCGTCAGCAGGAAATCAGAAGGGTGTATTTTAAATTTAAGTACAACCGGGGTAACAATGATCGTGGCCACAACGACTGCGATATTCCTGACAGACGTCATTATTAATTCATGTTCATAAAAATAAAAACCCTGTCTCGTTTTTTAATGAGACGGGGTTTTTTAATATTGAAACAGAGGAGTTTTAAAAATCATTACGGGAAGAAAATAAGATCTTAACAACTCTTAAAAAAATGCTGCGGTTGTTGTTCCAGCATGGCTTCAATTTTTTTGGCGGCATTGGTAATGGAGAGTCCGCCCAAATTGGTGCAGCGTAAGGTATGATGTATCTGGTCTCCTACTGCTTTCATGGTTTCTATCACTTCATCCAGCGGGATCAGTTGTTCATAATCAGACAACGCCATATTAGCACAGGACACGGCATTGGTAGCGGCCATTACATTTCTTCCGAGGCAGGGAGCTTCTACCCTGTTGCCAATTGGATCGCAAATAATACCCAGCGAATTTTGCAACGCCAATGATGCAGCGCTAATAGATTGTTGCAAGGTGCCTCCTTTCATTTCAACTATTGCCGCTGCTGCCATGCCGCCACCCGATCCGGTTTCGGCCATACATCCTCCCACCTCAGCCGCAAAAGTGGCATGTGCTGCAATAAACACACCAATGAGTCCGGCGGATAACATTGCTTTTACTAAATTATCTTCGCTTAATTCCATGGAATGGGCTGTGCCAAATAATGCACCTGGTAATGCTCCGCAACTACCGGCGGTTGGTGCGGCAACAATCACTCCCATCGAAGATTTTACTTCCATCATAGCACTGGTGTACAAAATGATGCGGTTATTGACATCACCACCTAATAATTTACCAGCCTCCATTTTTTCTTTGAACTGCGGCGACTGGCTTCCTAAAATGCGGTCATGATATTTAGTTCCTTTTAATCCCAACTCAATAGCATTACCCATAATGTGGATGATCTTTCGCATCTTCTCCATTACTTCAGTTGCAGAAATATTGCCCCGGGCCATTTCATAATCAACAGCCAGTTGCCACAGTGTTTTATTTTTGCCTTCATTATATTCCAACATTTCATTACAGGTAATAAAGGGAACCTGTAAATTTTTACGGGCCATGACGGGCAATACCGGATGAAGTTGTTTGATAAATAAAACCTCTTGCATATCCTGCAGCTCTTTATAAATGGAAGCGTCTAAAAAAGACTGTGATTTGATTTTAATAAAAGAGATATCGCCTTTATGCCATTCAATTCCATCAACATCAACGGATGCTTTTAAAAATTGCAGAATGCTATCCGGCTTTGAACAGTAGATCAGTGTTTCAAAATAATCTCCTGCCATAGCAACAGGAATATCATCAATGGCTATTACTTCAATCATGCCTCCTCCGGTGGAGATAGCGGTGAGTTTTCTTGTTTCTTTATTATTGTGTAAAGTTATTTTATACAGGTTCGGGTGGCTATTGCCAATGTTTGTTATATTGATTGTTACATTTATTCCCGCCGTTATAATATGTTTATCAGATTCGGGCAATCGTTCATCATGGGCTTCCCAGCCAAGAAAGCCGCCAAACAATCCCATATCAGATCCCTGACTTTTGTGTGTGGTGGCCAATGAACCGTTGGGATCAAACTCAATCAGTATGTCTTTAATATTTTCGTCCATCAGGTCGCGGCATAAACGGGCAATGCGTAATGAAGCTGCGCAATGCGAACTGGATGGTCCCCGCATCACCGGGCCGATCACATCATTGAATATGCTGGGGTAAGTGCTCATGTTATTTGTTAAGATACAAAATATATGTTATATCGGTCGGTTAAAGAACCTTGTTGGCTAATTAATATTTTAAGATTCCGGAATAATTTCCGGATTTAAGCCCGTAGGGCTGGTATTTTGGTAATACTATGAGATTTCAGAAAGCTAAGCCCCATCGGGGCGACATTTTTTTAATCATCATAGAACTCAAACAAGTATTTATCCTCGTAGGCTACATCAAAATCATTAAGCATATTTATATACTCCTCTTTAAATGTTCTGGTCCGGTGATGATCTTCCTGATTCATAATGTATTTAATTACAATATCCCGCTGGCTTTTAGCAAAGGAAAAGGCCCCATAACCAGATTGCCACTGAAACTTACCTTTTATATAATGTTGGTTATTTATCCAGCCACTGCTACTTGCTTTTACAGCACTCATAAAATCTGATATGCAGGTTGTAACCGGCATTCCGAACAAAATATGTACATGGTCTTTCCATCCTCCAACAGCTAAAGATTTTGCTCCCTTGTTAGTGATTATACCAGAAATATATTGGTGCAGATGGTTCCGCCAATCTTTGATAATAAAATTCTCCCTGTATTTCACTGCGAATACAGCATGGATAGTGATTTGAGAATAAGTATTAGCCATAAAAAATGTCGCCCCTACGGGGCTTAGTTATTTGTTTGAATTGTTAAGTTACCAAATTATAACCCCTATGGGGTTAAAAAATACAACAGGGTTCTCCCTTTTTGCAAACTGCTTTTTTCTTTTGCACCCCAATTATTAATTAGCATTCTGGTTTATGGAGTTGAAAAGTAAATAATGCGAATCTTTGTCATACCGGGCTTGTTTCTGTAACAAGTAAGGGCAGGCTCCTTTGTCCTTTTCTTAGACAACTATTATATTCTGAGAAAGATGCCTGGTAAAGTCCGGCATAACTGCAGAATAGTACTCCTTTACAAATTCTTTTTCCAATATTGCTCCATCGTTCTCCTTAAATGCAGGGTAGTGTTTACTCCCTGATTGATACCGTGATCCCGCATGGGATAAGACATCATGCTGAATATTTTATTGTTTTTTATTAATTCATTTGCCAGCATTTCAAAATTCTGGTAATGCACATTGTCATCACCCGTGCCATGAATGATCATCAGGTTGCCATTGAGTTTACCTGCATGTGTTAAAGGTGAGCCATCCCGGTACCCTGCAACATTATCATTTGGTAAACCCATATAACGTTCCTGGTAAATATTATCATACAGCGTTTGCAAAGAAACAAATGAAACAGCGATAGCAGTTTTAAATACATCACCATGACGGAAAATGGAATGCAGTGACATTTGTCCGCCACCACTCCAACCCCAGATGCCGGTATGATTGGGATCTATAAAAGGATACATGGTCATTATTTTTTTGGCAGCAGCAGCCTGGTCATCTGCCGCCAGTAATCCTATTTGCCGGTAAATACATTTTCTGAAATCTCTACCCCTTGGCACTTTGGTGCCCCGGTTATCAATGCTCACCACTATACAACCCATTTCATTGGCGAGGTATTGATGCCAGAGATTATCACCCGTGCCCCAGTTGTCCTGTACAGTAGAGCCGGCAGGTTCTCCATACACATGAAAAATGATGGGGTATTTTTTTTGCGGATCAAAATTGATAGGCTTTATCATCCATGCATCCAATATCACCTCACCGATATCCACTTTCAAAAATTCTTTGGGGAGCAGACCCAGCTCATTCATTTTATTTTTCAAAGCAGTATTGTCTTCCAGTAATTTTATTTCTGTATGTGTATTTAAATTTATTAAGGATATGCGGCGTGGCGTTGTTGCGTTTTCAAAACTATGTATGGCATATTTTGCATCAGCAGATATCTGGTAAGAATGCTGCCCTGCCATAGCTGAAGGCGATACTCTTTCTGCTGTTCCACTTCCATCTATTCTGCTTCGATACAGATATCGTTGTGTATAATTTTCCGGCGAAGCGATATAATATACATAACCACCCACCGGATCAATACAATTGATATTTACCACATCAAAATTTCCTTTGGTGATCAGTTGCATTTGTTTTCCGTCTCTTGACACTTTATACAAATGTTCCCATCCGTCTTTCTCACTGGTCCAGGTGAATGCTTTATTATTATCCAGCCATTCAATGTTATCATGTATATCCAGAAATGCTTCATCTTTATCCGTAAGTATATTTTTAAGCGCCATGGTTTTTGTATTGCCCACCCAAACGGTATTTGTATTCTGCAGCCGGTTCAGTTGCTGGATCATCACTTCATCAGACCCGGGTATATAATCCAATCTTGCTAAATAATTATTACGGGGATCGCCTGGTACAGCAAACCACTTTGTTTTGCCGCCACTTGCTGCTATTACACCCACTTTCACAGCTGAATTAGCCGTACCCACTTTTGGATAAGGCAATGGAATGGGTATTGAATAATTGGAATCTACATTATTGATCATGTAAAATGTACCGACACCTTTGGTATCCGATTGCCAGTAGGCAATATTCTTACCATCGGGACTCCAGCGAAAACCATCCCGGCCATCCAGTTCTTCTTCATACACCCAATCGAAAGTGCCATTAATAATATTGCTACCACCATCTTTGGTTAATTGTGTGACTGCACCCGATGCGATATCTTCAACATAAATATTTAGTTTGCTTACGTAAGCAACTCTTCCTCCATCCGGTGAAAATTTCGCAAACATGAGTGTAGCTTCTTCCAGGCGTTTTCCCAATTGTTTTAGTTTGCCATTTGTAAGATTTAGCACCCAATAATCACCTCTTGAATTTTGACGCCATACTTTTCTTGTATTGGTAAATATCAGCATCTTGCTATTATCATCAGACCAAGTATAATTATCAATGGCCAATGGCTTTTTGGCTCCGGCAGGTAACAACTGACTGGCATTTACAAGAATAGTTTTTGTTCCACTCTCCACATCATACCGAACAATATCATTTCCTTTGGCAGCAGTATTAAACTCCAACATGGAGTAACCTTTATTGTCCTTCATCCAGCGAATTTGTCCAATCCCTTTAGCTCTGTATAGATTATTGGTATAAATATCCTCAAGGGTTAATTTTTTATTCTGTGCAATAAGGTTGCTGCTGAATAAAACCGCCAACAGAATAAGTGACCCAACAGAAAGTTTACGTTTCATGCAATACATTTAATTGGTGATAAAAAATGATAATACTATTTTTTATAGGGCGTTTCGTTTTTTATCACAATAAATGATTGTGCTAATTCCGATTTCCCGTCTGACAACGTCATTTTATATGTCCCTGCTTTTAACCATCTTTCATACTGTGTAAAATAAGGTAAATCGCTTGTTTGCCGGCTTACAATCAAATCCCATCGGTATTGATTAAATCCTTTTTGGCCCTGTAAATTAATTGACCAGCTATTTTTATTGGTCATGTCCTTCACTGAAAGGGTTACTGGCTTCGCTTCACTTAACCACCAGGTTATATCCGTTTTCTCAAAAGTCCGGTAATCAGGCATCCTCGAAGCAGATTGAAACCAGGGAAGCTGGCTTATTTTTGTTTCAAATAAATAATCTTTGTCGGGTGAAAAATTCTTATTGACCAGTGCATGAACTGCGGAAAGATTTATTTTGTAAATCCCTCTTCCATGGGTGGCAGTTATTAAGTCCATGGTTGATTCATGAATTTTCAAATCAGCAATTGCCGTACCCGGCATATTATTTCCAAGATATGACCAGCTTTTGCCCTTGTTAATTGATATATACACTCCCCTAAAACAACCTGCATACAATATGTTTTCATTCGTAGGGTCTTCTAAAACAACATTCACCGGTTCATTAGGCAAGCCAGTAGTAATGCTGGTCCAACTTTTTCCATAATCTTCTGAAACGTAGAGATAACTATTAAGATCATCATAATTAATCCCTGTCATGGCTACATACACTCTTTCTTTTACAAACCTTGAAGGGCAAATGCTCCGGATATAATTATTCGCAAGGCCGTTATCATTTTCTTCCCAACTTAGTCCATCATTTTTTGAAACCCAGAAAGCACCTTTATCCGCACCCGCATAAAGCAAACCCTGCTGCAGAAAAGATTCTGTGAGTGCCGCTGTTGAAAAAGATTTTTTTTCTTTACTAGCAGTAATAGTAAGATTAGGACTGATTACTTTCCAGTTATCACCTCTGTCATTGCTTTTGAAAATATAGTTGCCGCCATGATAAAGCGTTTCTTTCTGATGAGGAGAAATAAAATAAGGCGCTACATAGTTAAATAGTAAGGTGTCTTTAATTGCTGCAGGAAGTTTAGGCCTGATGTAAACAGTCGTATCTGCCTTTCTATCAAGCCGAACGGCACCACCATGTTGAGAACTATAATAAACGATGTTATTATCTTCAGGATCTACCTGCGATACACAACCATCCCCACCATCCCATTGATCGATCCATATATATTTCCAGGGATCCGGAATCCGGGGATTAATTTCTTTTGGCGGGCCATACACGGTTGCATTGTCTTGTGTACCTCCGAAAATTATATTGTTTTTCTGGTCAATGGTGATGTCATAAAATTCGCCAACCGGAATATTGTTGTAATGATGCCATGACAATCCTTTGTCGTAGCTCACATAAAAACCACCGTCGTTGCCAGCAGCTATATGGTTTGGATTGTTTGGATTAATCCATAATTCGCATTGGTCCAGGTGAAATCCACTTGCCAACCCTGGGTTTGACCGGGTAACATTTCCACCGATAATAGAAAATGTTTTTCCGCCATCGAGGCTATGTTCCAACCGAACTCCTAAACAATATACTTCTTCATCGTCTTTGGGGTTTACATACACATCTGTAAAATACCAGCCAATCACTGAAAAAGTTTTAACCGGAGTAGTATGTGTTTTATTCCAGGTTAAACCCCCGTCTGTAGTTTTATATAGTTCTGCTGACTGCCCGGGAGTATTATTCAAATTATCGACAAAGGCATATGCTTTTAACGGATTGGTATAAGATACAGCCAAACCTATTCGTCCTACCATTGGACCAGTGGGCAACCCCTTGCCACAAACAATCCAGTTTTTTCCGCCATTGATACTTCTATAAACACCGCTGTTTTTTCCGCTGATACCCGGATAAACTTCCCAAAGAGAAGCATACATTATTTTTGGATTGGATGGTGCAATGACAATATCGTTAGCACCTGTTGCATCATCTATATATAATACCTGCTGCCATGTTTTGCCACCATTGGTGGTTTGATAGAGGCCACGGTTTTTGTTTTTTGACCATAAATGCCCCAGCACTGCTACCATTACTATATCCGGGTTCTTGGGATGTATCGCAATTTCTGCAATAGACCATGAATCTTCAAGCCCGATATGTTGCCATGTTTTGCCGGCATCATTGGATCGGTACATTCCTGTACCGGGCAATGTAAAGTTTCTGGGCTTCTTTAAATTTTCACCTGTACCGATATAAATAATATTTGGATTCGACGGTGCTAATTCCATATCACCGATACCCAAAGAAGCCTGCTCCTGAAAAACACAATTCCAGCTGATGCCATTGTTTACCGTCTTCCACAAACCACCCGAACCAAAACCTACATACATCGTACCCGGATGTGAAGCATCCAATTGTACAACGTCCGCTCTTGCAGAATTTACCACTGGTCCAAGAGATACCCAATCTAATTTATACTTTGTTTCTCTTTTCATTTGCTGGTACGTTTGAAAAGAGCTTTCTAAGGGAGACTGTGTTTGCTGGGAATAAATGTCTGGTATGCAAAAACAGGTAATTAAGAATAATATAGTTGAGCCGAACTTCATTTTATCTTAGTATTGAAAAGTAATAAATAAAAATTATTCCACATTTGACTTATCTTGACTTAATTTATAAATATAGAATATTAATTTAAGGCTGGTTCAATATGAATTAGGATCGGCAGCGGCTGAAATTGATTTTTCGAATATTCTACCCTCTAAACCAAGAAAAGCATGATCACTTTTATTTGGATTTCCCTGGCCGTATTAACCATTTGGTATAGCGTGGTTTTCATTAAAGATTTGTTGAAAAACAAAAAAAATCTTGAGTCCGTCAGTTGGTTAAAGACGGGCCTGATTGGGTTTGTTGTCAATTTTTTTGATGTATTAGGCATTGGAGCATTTGCTCCGCAAACTGCTTTATTAAAATTTACCAAACAAACTGAAGACCGGCTTCTTCCCGGCACACTCAATGTTGCTAATACACTTCCGGTATTAATACAGGCCATTATTTTTATTACTGTTATTAAAGTGGAGCCTGTTACATTAATACTGATGCTTCTTTCTGCGGCGGCAGGTGCTATATTGGGTGCAGGCATTGTTTCAAAATTATCTGAAAGGAAAATCCGATTAATCATGGGATTTGCTTTATTAATTACAGCTGGTTTTATGTTTGCCGGGAAAATGAAATGGATTCAGGGTGGCGGAACTGATATTGGATTGTATAATATTAAATTAGTAATAGCTGTTATTGTAAATTTTATTTTAGGCGCACTGATGACTGCGGGAATTGGACTTTATGCTCCTTGCATGGCACTGGTTTTCGCATTGGGGTTATCGCCGCAAGTTGCATTTCCAATTATGATGGGTTCCTGTGCTTTTTTAATGCCGCCGGCATCTGTAAAATTTATAAAAGAGGGAGCATATAACCGGAAAGCTGCTGTTGCAATGGCCATACCAGGCATGATTGCGGTTTTGATAGCTGCATTAATTGTAAAGTCATTGCCATTAGATACACTTCGTTGGTTAGTAATTATTGTAATTGTCTATACTTCTGTAGTGATGTTGCGGGCCGCTTATTCTAAGCAAAAAGAAAATGTGATTATTTGAGCTGGTAGCTTTCGCCTTTTACAGTTTTAAATTCTATAATTCCATCAGGGAGTTTTTTGAAAGAAACAGGCTTGCCGTTATTTTTAATTTTTACATTGGGATTTGTTTCTATCCTGCAAACTTCTCCTGCTTTAGATAGAATTTTTAAAGATGTTATTTGTTTGTTTTGCCATTTGTAATCCAGTTCAAAAGCTCCTCTTGCGCATACTCCTTTGAATTCTCCTTCACTCCATTCGTCAGGTAATGCAGGTAATAATCTTATTACGTCGTCATGAGATTGCATCAGCATTTCAGTTACCGCAGCGGTAACGCCAAAATTTCCATCAACCTGTAAAGACTTACCACATAATGCAAACATCGAAGTACAACTCTGCTCTTTTAAATACCCTTTATAAATTTTATTGGCCCGGTTTCCATCATTCAGCCTTGCCCACAAAGCCATTTTCCATGCTCTTGAAAAACCAGTGGAAGCATCACCTCTTTCTTCCAATACTTTTTTATAAGATTCAATCAAAGCCGGTGTTCTTTTTTCGTACAATACTTTACCCGGGTAAAGTCCATACATGTGAGAAAAATGACGATGATTTTTTTCCAAAGATTTCCAGTCGTCGGCCCATTCCTGTAATGAACCATCCCTGCCTATTTGCGGAGGCACTAATTTTTCTCTGGCTGTTTTAACCTGTTGAACAAAAGCATCCTCTTTTCCTAAAACTCTTGCAGCTTCAATATAATAACCAAAGAGGTCGTACAAAATCTGCATATCGATTGATGAGCCTGCACAGATTGTTGTGCCTTCCCTGAATCCTGCAGTCACTTCATCAAAGTAGGGCTTGTTACCTCCGCCGTCAGGAAAGTTTTCTGGTGATGTGGAGGGGTTTGTAACCAACCATTTCCCATTAGGATGTGGTATTAAAAAATCTATAAAGAATTGTACGGACCCTTCTATCAATGGAAATGTTTCTTTTAAAAATAATTTATCTCTCGTGTATTGATAATGTTCCCATATATGTGTGCAGAGCCATGCACCACCTACGGTAAATGTTCCCCATGTTGGTCCATCCATAGGTGCTGCCACTCTCCATATATCTGTATTCTGATGAAACACCCAACCCCTTGCTCCATAATGTTCTTTAGCCACTTGTGAACCCTGGTCAGTTAATTCTTTGATCATTTGAACTAGCGGTTCTGCACATTCAGAAAGGTTTCCACTTTCTACCGGCCAGTAATTCATTTCTGTATTGATGTTGGTGGTATATTTTGAATCCCAGGATGGATTCATATTATCATTCCATATTCCCTGTAAGTTGGCAGGTTGGGTTCCGGGCCTTGAAGAACCAATCATGAGATAGCGACCAAACTGATAACTTAAAGCAGCCATAGAAGGATCAGGTTCAGTTTGAATTTTTTTCACCCGTTCCGGCGTTGGTAAATAAGAATTGGCGGTATTGGATAATTGCAGGGATACCCGATCAAAATATTTTTTATGATCTGTGATAGCTGATGTAAGAATGCTATTGTAATTTTTATTTTCAATTGCCTTGAAATAGTTTATTACTCTTTGATGTTGATCTGCACTTACGTCTTTGTAATTCACAAAATTGGTAGCGGCAGCAAAATAGAGTGTTACAGAATTTGCATTTTCTATAATCAGGTTCACATCATTTGTCTTAATAGTACCACCTTCCGGTATTGCTTTTATTCTTGCTTCATATCTCATCTTTCCTTCTACGCCCATGTAGTCGGCTGACTTTCCAGTTAGGATCAATCCATCATTTCCATAAGGATCCATTTTAAAATAGTCAGTTGCATAATTGGAATGCACTTGATTTCTTTCTCCTCTTAAATTTGCAGTAAAAGAAATGCTGCCTGGCTTATCTGCTGTAATGCGAACAACAATAACCTGATCGGGTGCCGATGAAAATACTTCCCGTTGATAGGTGATACCATCGGAAACATAACTAACTCCGGAAATTCCATTTTCCAGATCGAGCCATCTTTTGTAATTCGTTATACTGTCCTGGTTTTTATAAAACAAATGAAGATTGGCAAGGCATTGGTATTTCATTTGCTCTACCGGATAGCCCATTAAATTTCTGCCGAATAAATTATGTGCCTCCAGATATTTTTCTTCAAATACCTTTTTTTGTATTTCGGGCAATACTTTATAACCGCCTTTCACAACGGTTGAATAAGGTCCGCCTGACCAATACGTCTCTTCATTCAGTTGAATACGTTCTTCCCTATTTTTCCCAAATACCATGGCACCCAGCCGGCCATTACCCACAGGTAAGGCTTCATCCCATTTTTGTGCAGGCTTGTCATACCATAATAAGGTAGAGGGGTTAAATGCTTTTTTATCAATCATGCCCGGAACAGTATTTTCCTGAGCATATAAAGCGAAAGAACCCAAGAAAAGAATGCCTGGCAATAATAATCTTATAAGCATATTATGGAAATACCTGTTAAAAAAATATTTTAAACTAAAAATTGCAGCAACTCTGCTCTTCAGAATTAAATATAATGCTTTTGGAAAAAAGGATTTTGGAAAACCTTGCAATCTTTATGGAATACTTTTAATTGATTGGACGAACCCGTAACCAGATTTTTAATAAACAGTCTTAGCTTTTACAACTAATTAATCTTATGTTTGTTTTAATATAAAAACGATAATTATGCCTTCAGTAAAAGCATTTGGTGGCGAAAGTGCTACCACCCCCTTAGTACCGTTAACAATAGAAAGAAGAATACCCAAGCCACATGATGTGGAGATGGCAATAAAATTCTGCGGTGTCTGCCACAGTGATCTGCATACGGTACGTAATGAATGGGGCAATGCCGTTTACCCTTGTGTACCGGGTCATGAGATCGTAGGTATCGTGACTGCTGTGGGCAGCCATGTAAAAAAATTCAAAGTGGGTGATAAGGCGGCCATTGGTTGCCTGGTAGATAGTTGCCGTGATTGTGATAATTGTAAAGAAGGTCTGGAGCAATACTGTGTAAATGGTGCCACTTTTTCGTATGGCAGCCCTGAAAGAGATGGCAGCGGTATCACCCATGGTGGGTACAGCCAATCTATCGTAACACATGAAGATTTTGTATTGCATATACCTGATAACCTGCCGCTGGATGGTGCAGCACCACTTTTATGTGCCGGTATCACTACTTACTCTCCGCTACGTCATTGGAAAGTAGGGAAGGGAACCAGAGTTGGTATCCTTGGATTAGGCGGTCTTGGTCATATGGGTGTAAAGATAGCCGCTGCCATGGGTGCAGAAGTAACGATGCTCAGCCATACGGCTTCCAAAGAAAAAGATGCCAAACGTCTTGGTGCGCATCAATTTGTATTAACCAGTGATGAAGCACAAACAAAAAAAGTAACCGGCTATTTTGATTTTATTCTGGATACTGTTTCAGCCGAACATGATTATAATTTTTATCTTGGCCTGTTGCGCACCAATGGTGTGATGGTGTGTGTGGGTGTGCCACCTTCACCGGCGCAGATTCCTGCTTTTAATGTAATTTTTGGAAGAAAAAGTTTTGCCGGTTCATTGATCGGTGGTATTCCTGAAACACAGGAGATGCTGAATTTTTGTGCCGAACATAATATTGTCAGTGATATTGAATTGATAAAGATGGCCGATATTAATGAAGCCTACGAACGATTATTGAAAAGTGATGTGAAATACAGGTTTGTGATTGATATGGCGAGTTTGTAGAACAGTTTGGGGTTCGGGGTTTAGAGTTTGAAGTTTTTTAAAGAACAGAAATATTTAATAGTAACAAAAAGCCTCTTTTATGAAGGGGCTTTCTGCTTTTTTAATCCTACACCAGTGCTTCGTTGATACTGCTTATTGTAATTGCATTGCTTATTCCAAATTGGTTTTTCACTTTTTCCACCATATCCTCCTTATCTCTTACGACTAATAAGATATTATGTTTTCGTTTGGCCAGTACTTCTTTTACTACATGACTAAAGCCTTCGCCCCGTATTTCCATCGGGCCGATTTCATCTATTACCAACCAGCCTTTCTTATCTATACCATCCCGGATGATCTGGATGGCTTTCTCAAAATTTGCTTTGCCGAAAATAAATCGTCCGACAGATAGTGTTTCTGTTTCTCCTTCTTTGGCTTCCATTAAAAATAGTTGACGGTTATGGGCATTCATAAACATTCTTTTACCATCTACAACAGGTGTCAGTATTCCATATACATCTTCTCTTTTTTCTGACCATGCAACCAATGAAGTAGTTTTTCCGGTTTGAATGGGGGCTGTGAGAATATAGACCGCACCCCCAACCCCTTCCCACTGATTAGATAGGGGGGAAAGAGCATTTACCAATACCATTTTACTCCATCTATTTATTCGTTTCCATCCTTTGTTACCGGCTGATTGTTTCCAGCTTTGTGCAATCAATTGTTGTGTGGCGGGAAGTATTCGTAACACTTCCTGTACATCTTGTTGTGATTGAGTTTGTTTTTTCTTTAGCCACCAATGCAGTAATTGTTTTAATAATGGGCCGATGATAAATATCCAGCCGAGTACTATGATGAGGGAACGCAATAATATTTTCAACGAAATATGAGAAGGGAGCAATGGTGTTCCCATTTTAAAATAAGACTGGATATACAATCCTATTAATAATAACCATATTATAAACAATCCTTTTTTTAACCGCTTCTTCTTTTTTGATGCAGCAGGTAGTGAGATAGTTGCGGGTGTATCTGTTACAATTCTATATTTTTCGTCTTTACTCCATTTGTCAATTCGCTTTGGTAAAAGAGATGCCCACCAGCCTACTAATACCCCTGTAATTAAATGCAGTGCCACATAGCCGCTGCCAATCCATAAACTATAATTGGTAGTTACTTTTTGTTTTGTCAATCCATTGATGAAATTATTAAAGACTAACCAGAGGTCATTACCATATAAAATAGTTAGTGCTAAAATGCGTTGTAACCCTGATTCTAATAAACTGAGTACAGCTAATAAAATGCAGGAGAATCTGTAGAAACGTCTGTTCCAGAATAATGCTTCCCCTAACAGACCCTGAAAAAATACAGCGATATAGGCCGGTGGTGGTGCCTGCGGGCTTAGCATCATTTTAAAAATGGCGACAATAATTGTGGCTTTGATGATAGCACCTTTATTGGGCACATACCAGACGATAAGACAAATACAAATAACGGCACAACCACCAACCACCAAACCAGATACAGGAATTTTAAACCCATGAATAATGCCGCCGAGCATGGCTTCGCAGAGAACCCATAGGGCGATGAGACGGTAATAAATACGGTTATCAATTGCTGTCTGTTCGTTCATTCTGTCAATTATACTAACTTTAAAGGTCAATCATAAAGATAACTTGATACGTTTTATACTTAACGAAAAAACAATTACTACTGACCTCCCTCCGGGTATGGTCATACTTGACTTTATCCGTTATCACCAGCATTTAATGGGAACAAAGATCGGTTGCCGGGAAGGTGACTGCGGCGCCTGTACGGTATTAGTTGGTGAACTGGTAAATGATGAATTGCATTATCAATCCATGACGAGTTGCCTGATGCCAATTGGCAATGCACAGGGTAAGCACATTGTAAGTATCGAAGGGATAAATTTCCCCGACACTTTAAATCCTGTACAACAGGCCATGGCGGATTGCGGTGCTACTCAATGCGGATTTTGTACACCTGGTTTTGTGGTGTCGTTGGCAGGGTTTTGTTTAAGTGATACCACTCCGACAAAAGAAAACGCCATAACTGCAATTGATGGAAATATCTGTCGTTGCACTGGTTATAAATCGATAGAGAAAGCTGCCGCCATTATTGCTGAAAAATTAAAAGGCAAAGAAGATGCCGTTTCCTTTGTAACCCAACAAAAAATATTACCTGAATATTTTTCCGGAATTAAAAAAAGATTGCAGGAATTAATGCAAGCCGAAAAACAGTGGCTCCTCTCCGATGTGGCGGCCATGAAAGAACGGCCACATGTAGTTGGCGGAGGCACTGATTTATATGTACAGAAACAGGAGGAAATGACAAATGCATCGATTCGTTTTGTATTTGACCATCCTGAACTGAATGGTATCAGTAAGAAGGGCAATAAATGTATACTCGGACCATCGGTAACAGTGAGTGATTTAATGGCCTCGCCAATATTTAATGAAGCAATACCTGCTTTTCACCGGTATGCCAAATTGGTTTCTTCAACTCCGATCCGGAATATGGGAACAATTGCAGGGAATTTTATTAATGCTTCTCCGATTGGAGATTTTACCATTTTCTTTTTGGCATTAGATGCACAGCTGGTACTGAGTGATGGAAAAATAAAAAGAGAATTGCCGTTGCGGAAATTATACAAAGGCTATAAAATCTTAGACAAGAAACCAGAGGAACATATTGAGCAGATATGGTTTGAGTTACCTGATAAGAATACTTATTTCCATTTTGAGAAAGTAAGTAAGCGGACACACTTAGATATTGCCAGTGTGAATTCAGCAATATGTTTACAAATGAAAGGTGATTTGATTGAAAATGCAGGTTTGTCGGCAGGTGGCGTTGGGCCTGTGCCGCTTTTTTTAGAAAAGGCATCAGCGTTTTTAAAAGGGGAAAAAATAACTGAATCGCTGGTACAGGAAGTAATTGAAATAGTGCAAACAGAGATATCTCCTATCAGTGATGTCAGGGGAACGAAAGAATATAAAACGTTGTTGTTGGGGCAATTGATAAAGGCACATTTTATACCCCTATCCCCTAAAGGGGAATTTAAAACTCCTATACATTGAAGACTACTTCTTTTATAGAACAATTTCTATACTCCCCTTTAGGTCCGCCCGTGCCGGAACGGACGGGGGTTGGGGGTATGAAGAATATTGATTCATACACTCATGTCCGTGGCGAGTCGGTTTATCTTGATGATATTCCGGTGGTGAACGGTACGCTGTATGCTTCGGCGTTTGATTCGCCGGTGGCGCATGGAAAAATTATATCGTTGGATAGTAGTGAGGCTGGTACTATGCCCGGTGTGGTAAGAATATTTACCGCTGCAGATATTCCCGGTGAAAACCAGATTGGCGGTATTATTCCCGATGAAGAATTATTGGCTGGCACTCATGTTCATTTTTGTGGAATGCCCATTGCATTAGTAGTAGCTACATCAGATGAAGCGGCCAAAGCAGCCGTGAAAAAAATAAAAGTAGTGATTGAGCCATTACCCATTATTACAGACCCGAGAGAAGCGAAAGAAAAAGGAGAATTAATTATTCCGCCAAGAACATTTCAGATTGGTGATACAACAACTGCATGGAGCCAATGTGATTATATATATGAAGGAAGGGCTGACACCAACGGACAAGAACATTTATACATCGAAACACAGGGGGCTTATGCGGTGCCGCAAGAAAATGGTGCGTTGCGCATTTATTCTTCCACGCAAGGGCCAACGGCGGTGCAACGAACAGCAGCAAGAGTTTTGAAAGTTCCAATGAATTTTATTGAAGTAGATACAACAAGATTGGGTGGTGGCTTCGGTGGAAAGGAAGACCAGGCAACTATCTGGGGAGTAATGTGTGCATTAGCTGCTTTTCATTTAAAAAAGCCAGTGAAATATTGTTTGCATCGCATGGAAGATATGCGGATGACGGGCAAGCGGCATCCTTACTCCTCTGATTTTAAAATTGGATTAAGTAAAGACTATAAAGTCATAGCGTACGAAGCAACATTCTATCAAAATGCAGGAGCTACTGCTGATTTATCTCCGGCTGTCATGGAACGAACTTTGTTTCATTGTACCAATTCATATTTTATTCCGCATGTAAAAGCAACGGCTTATAGTTGTAAAACAAACTTACCCCCCAATACTGCCTTTCGTGGCTTTGGCGGGCCGCAGGGAATGTTTGTAATAGAAGCGGCTATTACAATAGCTGCTGAACAATTAAAAATTTCTCCACTTATTATTCAGCAAAGGAATTTATTAAAATCCGGTGATGAATTTCCATACGGGCAAATTGCACAAAGCGAAGCAAATGAATGCTGGGAAAAAGCTTTTGAACTATACAATGTAAAAAAATTACAACAAGAGGTTGATGAATACAACGTCAATAATAAACTTTCAAAAAAAGGATTAGCATTAATGCCAATTTGTTTTGGTATTTCATTTACCAAAACACTGATGAATCAGGCAAGGGCATTGGTGCATGTTTATACAGATGGAAGTGTAGGAGTAAGTACTGCTGGTGTGGAAATGGGACAGGGGCTGAATACAAAAATATTACAAGTTGCAGCCGCTACTTTTTCTATTGACCCCTCTACAATAAAAGTAAATACTACCAACACTTACCGGGTTGCGAACACTTCGCCGACTGCTGCCAGTGCTTCTTCTGATTTGAATGGTAAAGCAACAGAGATTGCCTGTCTGGCAATCCTGCAACGATTAAAAGAAGTAGCCTCTGCGGAACTGAATGCAGACATTGCTACGATTGACGTAAAAGATGATTGGATTTTTGTTGCTGGGAAAAAAACAGACTGGAACTGGAATAAATTAGTAATGGCGGCTTTTGTAAAACGGGTAAGTTTATCAGAGCATGCCCACTATGCGCCGCCGGGAATATATTTTGATGCTTCAACAGAAAAAGGACATCCGTTTACTTATCATGTTTATGGCACAGCCATTACTACTGTTACTATTGATTGCCTTCGTGGTATTTATGAAATCGATTCTGTAAAAATTGTACATGACTTTGGCAAAAGCATGAATCCCATCATTGATATTGGCCAGGTAGAAGGTTCATTAGTACAGGGCATCGGCTGGATGACGATGGAAGAAATTGTTTACGATAAAGATGGCAAACTCAGATCTAATGCACTAAGCACTTATAAGGTTCCGGATATTTATTCAGTACCGAAACAAATTGACATTCATTTTTTAGAAACGGTAAAAGATAACCTGGCGATTTTCAGAAGCAAAGCTGTTGGAGAACCGCCATTGATGTATGGCATCGGAGCTTACTTTGCATTGCGCAATGCGGTAAAAGCATTTAATCCAACTGCTGATATTCCTTATGATGCACCGATGACACCGGAAAAAGTGCTGATGGCACTCTATGCATTTTCCTGAAACTCCTGAATATTACAATGCCGGTTCCCTGCAGACATTATTTCAGGTTTAAAAGCAATTCAGTTATTTTTCTTATCTTACCATATACTCCTTTCCCCTTTAAAACTTCGCTTCAACTTTTTTTATTAAGTACACTAAAACTTCTTTATGAAAAAAAAATTAAAGCTGTTTATTGCCTTTGTTATTTTAATTAATAGCGGCGCCTGGCCACAGACCGCATTTGTACACCAAACCACCGCCGGTAATACAAGCGGACATATCACCAGTTTGCCCAATACCGGTTTTACCACCGGTACGTCTGCCCTCTTGTTTATCACACAACAATTCGGAAAATATAATACCCACCAGGTAGGAGTATGGCATAATGGCCAGCGCTGGACCATTTATAATGAAGACCGTAGCGCACTGGTAGCAGATACTTATTTTTCTGTAGTGCAGGTTCCTGCATCGGCCAATGCCTACACGCATGTGGCTAACGCCGGTAATATTACTTCCAACTATACTTTTCTTGATAATGCTTATTGCAATAATAATCCGAATGCCATCATCATGGTGACGCAAAATTATAAACAGGTTTATAATACCAGTCCTGTTGGTGTGTGGTACACGAACGGCAGGTGGGCGATCTTTAACGAGGATATAAAAGCCATGCCGGTGAATGCTGCCTTCAATGTGTGGATCGTTAATGCCGGCGGCATTGATGGATTTTCTATGAATGCCACGGCATTTAAACATACCGCAACCCTTGCATCAAAAAGTAACAACAACTCCAATCATATCAGCAACCTTGGAATTACGTCATCAAAGAATATCATCCTGGCGACTCAAAACTGGGGAAGCAGCGGTCCTTACAATAGTCATCATCCGGGAGTATGGTGGAATGGAAGCCAGTGGACCGTTTTCAACCAGGACAGGATAGCGATACCGGACGGTTCCGGCTTTAATATCATTAGTTTCAGTCCCAGGGTTGAGGTGGTCCCGGTGGATACCGAAATAGATCCTTCTGCGAGTTACCGCCTCACTACTCAGTGGCTAGGCGAGGGAAAATCATTAGACATTTTGAATGACGGTACGAATAATCATCCCTGGTTGAGCAACAGCGGCCCTTATTCCGGGCAGTACTGGAAACTTACACCTGTGGAAAGTGGCTATTACCGCCTGACCACCCAATGGCTTGGTGAAGAAAAATCACTTGACATCGTCAATGATGGAGCGAATAATAACCAACCCATCATGACAAACAGCGGAGCCTATACCGGGCAGTATTGGAAACTAACACCGTTGCCCGGAGGTTTTTTCCGTCTTACCAGCATATGGCTGGGCGATGGAAAATCATTGGATGTAGTCAATGATGGTACTAATAACCAGGTCATCTTAGCTGCAACGGATAATGTAAGTGGGCAATACTGGAAGCTGACAAAACTTTAATTGTATAAACAGCCGGAGCATTTCAATGACAAGCGTTTCGTACAACAAAACTATTCGGGGTCTTATTTTCCTGGGGTCGCTTGCGACTCCGTTCCTTACCCTTGCACAGGATCAATATTCTGTCAATGACCTGAAGAATGGCAAGTTCAAAGATGATAGCAGCTATGTTTATACACTTCCTTTTAAACATAAGAAGAAAATTTTCCTGGTGCAGGGTTATGAAAGTATGTTTAGTCACAAAGGGGAAAGGGCCCTTGATTTCAAAGTAAAGAATGGTACAAAAATTTGTGCAGCAAGAAGTGGGATTGTTACTGCTGTCAGGAAAGATTCTGACAAAGGAGGGCTGAAGCAGGAGAATCTATCTGATGGTAATTATATTTTTATTCAGCATGGTGATGGTTCTGTGGCTAACTACTGGCATTTTAAAAAAGAGGGTGTCCTTGTAAATGTTGGCGATACCATAAAAACAGGACAAGTAATTGGCATGAGCGGTAATACCGGATACTCCGCTTTTCCTCATTTGCATTTTGAAGTGCAAGGCTATGATGCAGCAGGGAACCATGTACAATTACCTACAAGATTTTATACACAGAAAGGGGTTATTTATCTGCGGCCGGGAAAGTTTTACAGGACTTTTCATCCCGCCTGAGGCGGGATAAGCGGTTTGCTTACTCCAATGCAAATCGCTACCTTGACTTTCCTAAATTATTTACCATGATTGTCGTCTATATTTTCGTTGGTATGATTGCAACACTGCTGATCATCGCTGCCCTGATGCCAAAAATTTTTAATATTGAAAAAACGATTGTTATTATCAGGCCTGTAGGGGAGGTGATGGATAAAGTCAGCGACCTTAACTATTACAGTCAATGGAACCCCTGGCAGCAGAGCGACCCGACTACTAAAAAAGAAATCACAGGTACTCCTAAAAGTCCCGGTCATAAATATGCCTGGGAAGGAAAGAAAGTAGGAATGGGTAGCTTAACACTTAATATTATTGACGATAAACATATTCATTTCGACCTTGAGTTTCTGAAACCCTGGAAAAGTAAAGCCAAAGATAATTGGTTGTTTGAGCCGTGGGGCGACGGAGAAACAAAAGTTACCTGGCAAAACAGTGGTGCATTGCCTTGGCCTATTGCCCGGTTGATGGGGCCCATGCTACAGAAAAGTTTGAGCAAACAATTTGAGCAAGGGTTGAGTAATCTTAAGAAAATGTGTGAGGGGTAACAAGTTAATTGGTTGATTAGTTTATTGGTTAATTGGGTCTTCAAAGCAATTTTTCTTTTTTCCCTGATTATATCTTACTTAATTCTGTTCTTGTTAATTCACTATCGGTAATATTTCCGGTGTTCAGTGTTGTTGCTGGTTCAAACAACATGATCTCTACTTCTTCTCTTGCTACTGGTTTATGTTCAACACCTTTTGGCATTATTAAAAACTCTCCTTCATTTATTGTAATTATTTTTTCCTCCAAAGGAGACCCTTCGGAGCGCAAATGCATATCAAAACTTCCTTTCACTACGTAAAAAAGTTCGTCTTCGTTATCATGGTGATGCGAGACAAATTCTCCCTGGAATTTTACCAGCTTCACTTGCTGACCGTTTAATTCTCCCGCAATGCGGGGATTAAAATAATCACTGAAGGTTGAAAATTTTTCAACAATGTTCACTTTTTCCATATAATAAAAATATAAAAAGTCCATGCCATTCTTAAAATAAAAAACGACAGGACTTAAATTTCTTATAAAATCAACTAAAAGAAAAACTGTTCTTTTACAATTTTTCCGTCTTTTACTTCATATACGGCAATTTCATCCATTTTAATACGTCCGGCACCTTTCATGGTTACATCCATTCCCATGGCCACACTAAAATGATTGCCGGCTACGGTTGGCTCCGTTGAATACCCGTTATGCATTTCTTCCACCATCTGGTTGAATGCAGCACCTTTTTGTTTAATAGCATCCAATCCTTCTGCATTTACCATTCCTATAGCTGCAGCATGGGGTGGTTCGACACTTATTGCATTGTCAGCATAGAGTTCTTCTTGTATTTTGTCATACTGGCCTGATTGTGCCAGTTCATTAAACCGGGTGGCTACTTCTTGTGTTGTCATCATTAATTTGTTTTATGTTTAAAAATGGAGGAAGAAGTTACGTCATTCAATATTGTCATAATATTAAATAATTATAAAAGGAAAATTTTAAGGATGAACCTATTTTTAGGGTAATGAAATGGTTTTTATTTTCCCAGTTGCTATTTTTAACCGCCTGCTCCGTCAGTAAAAACCCATTGCGTAAAGAAGTAAAGCTTTTGCAAAAAGGAATTATTAAAGACGATACCAGTTATGTGTATGCACTGCCGTATGAAGAAGGCAAATCATTCCGTGTGATTCAAGGGTATTTCAGCCGTATGACACATAAAGAAAGAGCTGCACTTGACTTTAATATGAAGAGGGGAACAACGATTACGGCAGCAAGAGGTGGAATAATAACCAGAGTAAAAGAAGATGGAACCAGTGGGGGTTTAAATAAAAAATATCGTTCACAGGGCAATAATATTGTGATAGAACATGCTGATGGTTCCCGTGCCGGTTACTGGCACTTGCAACATAATGGGGCATTGGTAAATGTTGGCGATACGGTGAAGAAAGGACAGGTGATTGCCCTGAGTGGTAAAACGGGTTATGCTTTTGTTCCACATTTGCATTTTTTAGTGTGGACTTATAAAGATGGAAAATGGAACCAGGTGGGTACAAGATTTCAGACATCTAAAGGAATAAAATACCTGCGGGGGTTGAAAAAGTATCGAAACAGCAAACCAGAGTAGCTATTTTTGGTAAAACACTTTCATTGCAGGAAATATATCAGCAGTTTATTGATGGGATGAAAAACACTTCCGGGCTGGAATATGTAGCGGTGTTCTTTGGTATTGTAAGTGTGCTGTTTTCAAGAAAAGAAAATATCCTCGTATATCCAACGGGGATTATCAACACTGTTTTATACACCTGGTTTTGTTTTAGCTGGTGGAACTTGTATGCAGAGGGAAGTCTTAATTTTTATTATACAGCTATGAGCCTTTATGGTTGGTATCTGTGGAGTAGAAAAACAGGTGGTAAAGTATTGCCCATAACTTTCAACACTAAAAAAGACTGGTTTATAAGTATTACCTTCTTTATTATAAGCTGGGCAGTATTATTTTTTATCCTAAAAACTTATACCAACAGCACTGTGCCGTGGGCAGATTCTTTTGCGTCCGCTGCTGCCTACACCGGCATGTGGCAAATGACAAGAAAAAAGGTAGAAAACTGGATTTGGTGGGCCATCACGAACATAGCATCCATTCCGCTTTACTTTTATAAAGGAGCTGTCTTTACAAGTGTGCAGTATCTTGTATTTCTTATATTGTCAGTATTGGGGTTAATTGAATGGATGAAAAAAGGAAAGAAAAATGATGCTTAAAAAAATTGTCATCATAGGCCCGGAAAGTACCGGTAAGAGTACATTGTGTGAGCAACTGGCACAACACTATGAAACGATGTGGTGCCCGGAATTTGCAAGAGAGTACTTGTTGAGTAATGGTACGAATTATGAGTTTGATGATTTGCTGACAATTGCCAGGGGGCAGCTTGCCTTAGAAGACGAATACGCAACAATCCTTGAAAGAAATTCACTGCCTATGATGGAAAATGGCGGCCACCTTCCATTATTTATTGATACGGATATGTATGTAATGAAAGTGTGGTGTGAGTTTGTGTTTGGCAAATGCCATCGCTTTATCCTTGATGAAATAATAAAAAGAGAATACGACCTGTATCTTTTATGCAATATTGACCTTCCCTGGGTAGAGGATGAGCTACGGGAATACCCGGATATCCAAAGCCGGAAAAAATTATATAATATATATAAGGATATTATGACCAATCAATCCGTTCCCTGGGTTGAAATTAGCGGGGATTATAATGAACGGCTGCAAAAAGCTATTTTGGCTGTTGATAAGCTATTGTAAAAGAGGTGACACCTTTTGGAAAAGGTGTCGCCTCTAAAAACAGTTTACTATTTTCGTACTGCTAATGAAAGAGTTTTTACAAAAAAATAACCGCATAGTATTTTACGGTATGTGGCTATTACTCGGCCTTATGCAGGCTGGCCTTACCGAACTCCAGGATGATGAAGCCTATTATTGGGTGTTTAGCCAATATTTGGACTGGGGTTATTTTGATCATCCTCCGATGATTGCCGTGCTGGTAAAAATGGGTTATGCTATTTTTCCGAACGAGTTAGGTGTCCGGCTCTTTCCCTTGCTGCTGAATATTCTATCATTAATTATTATTGAAAAATTGATTGATAAAAAGAATCCCCTGCTTTTCTATGGCATCGCTTTATCAATGGCAGTTATACAGCTTACCGGGTTTGTAGCTGTGCCGGATATACCGCTTATATTTTTTACGGCATTATTCTTTTTGTGTTATAAAAAATTTATCGCCAATTATTCGCTTTTAAATACTTTTCTTCTTGGCTTATCTGTTGCATTGTTATTATACAGTAAATATCATGCGGTATTAATTATCTTCTTTGTACTGCTTTCCAACATCCGGTTGTTTACAAAATACCAAACATACATTGCGGGAATTGTTGCTTTGCTTCTATTTACCCCACATATCTGGTGGCAATATCAGCATAATTGGGTAAGCTTTCGTTATCATTTATTTGAAAGTAATGTGAATGCTTACAAAATCTCTTTCACCATCAATTATATATTCGGGCAATTATTATTACCGGGACCTGTTGCCGGATTTATTCTGATACCGGCAGCTTTTCTATACAAATCAAATAAGCAATCAACAAATTTCCTGCTGGAAAAGGCATTGAGATACACGTTGATTGGTCTCTATCTCTTTTTTCTCCTCAGTTCATTCCGGGGAAAAGTGGAGGGTAACTGGACATCTCCGGTTTTAGTTTCATTGATTGTGTTAGCTCATCAGTTTTTGAATGAGCGATTGAAATGGCGAAAAGTATTATTTAAGTTATTACCCATCACACTTGTATTGGTATTATTTGTCCGGGTAATCATGATTGCAGACATACTTCCTGTAAAAGCCATAGAGGAACGTTATCATGCCTGGAAGGATTGGCCTGCCCAAATGAAAGAGAAAACAAAAGGCTTACCAGTTGTTTTCAGTAATTCTTACCAACGGGCTTCTAAATACTGGTTTTATACCGGACAGATGACCTATTCACAAAATCTGTATAAAGAAAGAAGAAATAATTATAATTTCTGGCCGGTGGAAGATTCGATGCTTGGTAAGCCGGCTTATTACCTGGACATTTATAATTTCTGGCGGTTTACCGACTCGTTAAAGACGCCTATCGGATGGGTTGGTTACAGATATGATACTACACTGGCTTCGTTTGCCAAAATACAAATTACTTCCAAAGAAAAAAAACTCCATCATAATTATATTGGGATGGCAACAATTTTTGATGCTGTTGCTACCATGCCACAATCGTATCGTAGTTTTATTTCAGATCATCCACAATTGCCGGCTAGCATAATCGTTGGCGTATTCAATGAAAAAGGATGGATTCAGGATTATCCGACAACATTGACCCTGCAAGATCTGTTAAAAGATAAATTCCGTATACGCATTGATACATTTCATTTAAAAGAAGGAACTTATTACCTGCGATTTGCTATAGGAGTTGGGAATGAAAACCCAACACACAACAGTGATAAAATAGAATTGATCGTTGGCGAATCAGGGTGAACGGATATTAATGATGTGTTGAATATCCGGATCCGTTTCCAGGTTATTCATCTGTTGCATAATAGCTTTTGAGCGGCCGGCAACAAAGGATGAAAGTGGTTTTACTTTGTATCGTTTGGGACTGGGCAGACAGGCTGCTATCATTGCCGCTTCTTGTTTGGTCAGACTTTTAGCCGGTTTATTAAAATAAACTTGTGAGGCCATTTGAATTCCAAAAATGCCATCACCCATTTCAATCACATTCAGATAAACATCCATGATTCTTTTCTTTCCCCAAAATACTTCAATCATAAAAGTAAAATACACTTCTAATCCTTTTCGAATCCAACTTCTGCCCTGCCATAGAAAAACATTTTTTGCAACTTGCTGACTGATGGTACTTGCTCCTCTTATTCTTCCTGGTTTCTTTTCATTATACTTTTGGGCTTTTTTAATACTCTTCCAGTCAAAGCCCTGATGATCGGGAAACAATTGATCTTCTGAAGCAATAACAGCCATCCTTGCATTGGGCGAAATAGCATTTCTTCCTACATAATCTCTTTTCAATCCATGACCGCTTACCCAACTTACTAATTGGGTGATAGTAATAGGTGGATTAACCCATTTCAACAGGAGGATATATACAAACTGTACAATGAAAATAACGAAGACAATTTTTTTTGTCCATCGCCAGAGAGATTTTAGTAGTGGTTTTGATTTCATTCTGCAATGCAATATTAAAAAGAAATGATTGCATTCGCCGTTTAAAATGACCGTTTGGGAGGAACGTATATATCGAACACCTGTACCCTGAACTTTTTACCCATCCTGTACTTTTTTCTTTTAAGGAAATATAAAATTCTGCCGCCAAAATGTTTTAACAGCAACGGACCGTAGCCTATTGTCAACCCCGCCACTAATGCTGTAGTGGGTTTATTAGCATCATTTAAAGAAAGGCCCAGCGTAATAAGGCCGGCACCGGCACCAATCAAAAGCATTGTTTTAAAATCTGCAGGGAATGGTTTCTTCTTTTTACCATCAAGTATAACAACGTCAATTTGCTCCTGTGCTATTTCTTCGCCATTTATATACACTTTGTTATTAATAAGCCGGGTAATAATTCCGGTCTTTTCTTTTCCATCCTGTAACTGAATATGTATCCTGTCGCCTTCTGCGTAAGTCTTTTTCTTGTGAAAGCCTTTCTTAATAAACAAATAATTGGGCTGCAGGTAAGAAGTGGTGCAACACAGCAACAGAAGTAATAGCAGAAGCAGCCGGTTCATGTTTCAAACATACAAATCAGAATGGTGCTGTTTTGTTAAAATTCTCAGAGTCGTTTGCCATAAACAAGCAGCCCCCAAATTAAGGCAATACCAAAAACAATTAAAATAATCCCATTGATGCGGTTAATAATATGAATGTTATGTGGTGTTAACCGGTTACGGATTTTTCCGGCCAGCATTACTTTTAAAACATCAGTACCCAGCATCCAGACAAGACAAGTGGTAAAAATAATGACCCGGTCGTTGACCGAGTGAACAATAACTGCTGTGGAAGTAGTAATCCAGAAAATAAATACGGCGGGGTTCAGCGTATTCATAAAATACCCCGAAAAAAATATTTTAGCATAATCCCGTTTACGGATTTTAAGTAACTGCTTTCCCTCTTCATTCACTTTTACTTTCTTGAAAAAAAGAAAATACATCCCCATAGAAACAAGAAAAGCACATCCTGCCACACCAATTTCTGTCTTGTACGTTTTCAGGCTATTAAATAATTCTGTAAACACATTACTTACCAATACCAATGTAATATCGCTGGCAGAAACGCCGATGATGAAAGCTAAGCCACCGCGGTGTCCATTATTAATGCTTTGTTTGATGATAGTAAAAAGAACAGGTCCTACTGAAATACTCAGGAGTAATCCAAACGTCAGTCCTTTTAGCATCAATTCTAACATGCAGTAGGCGATAATTGAAAATAAAAAACCTCTTAAAGAGGTCTCGGGTATTTTATTTAATACTGTTTGTTTGTAAAAACCGCTGCCATTCTTCCAACATCTTTCCTTTCATCACCCGTGGAAATTTATGCTGGCTTCCCAGTTTTCCTTTCAGTTCCATAAACTTCATGAACTTTTCTTCCGGCAACACTTCCAGGAAAACTTCTTTTAATGCACTGTCTCTTTCTGTGGCATAGTCGTCGTTCAGCATTCTCAGGTTTTCATCAATCCGCTTCCGGATTTTTTCGGTATCCATTTTATCATTGGTTGCAATGTACCAGCGGTGAGCAAAAAAAGTTCCATGTGGTATGCCTGCAACGGTGTACTCAGGAATGCTGACATTAAACTCATCACTTATCTTTTCAATAGCCTTATTCATATTCTCCACACTCAGGTGTTCGCCGGTAAGGCTGAGAAAATGTTTGGTACGTCCGGTAATCACCAGTTCATTTTTTGCCAGGTCAACAAATTTTATAGTGTCCCCCAAAATATATCTCCAGATACCGGCATTTGTACTCATCAGCAATGCATATTCTTTTCCTTCTTCTACTTCGTGTATCATTTTTGCCTCGGGATGAGGCAAAATCTGGCCATCGCTGTCAAAGTTTTTATCATCAAATGGTACAAATTCAAAAAAGATATTGTTGTTAAGGATAAGTTCCATGCCTTTAGCATGTTCTCTTGTTTTGTAGCCAATAAAGCCTTCGCTGGATAAATAGTTTTCGATGTAAACAATTGGTTTCCCTAATAGTTTTTCAAAACTTTTTTTATATGGTTCAAAAGCCACGCCGCCATGAACAAAAAAACTGAAGTTGGGCCATATCTCATGAATGTTTTTAACCTTGTAGTGCTCAATTACCATTTCCATACACATCTGGCACCAGGCCGGCACGCCAACTATGTAACCTATGTCCCATTCTTTGGCATGTTCTACTATCTCATTTAGTTTTTGGTTCCAGTCCGACATGGCTGCAATACGACCGCCGGGTTTATAAAAAGTCTGGAACCAGAACGGTCTTTTCTTTGCCAGTATGCCGCTAAGATCACCTGCATACCACCCGGCTTTTCCTTTTTGCAAATCGGTGGCACCACCCAGAAATAAAAAGCCTTTTGTCATGGCTCTTTTATTTGCCTCATCATATCTTATCAGGCTTAGCAGTTGTCGTATAAAATTAATAGAATTGCTGCGGAGCAATTCTTTGGTAACAGGAATATATTTACTTGCTGCATCAGATGTGCCGGAGCTGAGTGCATAATATTTAATCTTTCCAGGCCATGTTACATCGGGCACACCCTCCAGGGTTTTCTTCCACCACTCTTCATATATTTTATTATAGTCATGCACCGGCACCAGTTCCTGAAATTTTTTTCCGGGATGTTTACTTAATAATATATCATCAAACCTGTAATGCTGGCCAAATTCAGTAAACCTTGCTATCTTCAATAATTTTTTGAGGACTTTAGCTTGCTGTCGCTGCGGGTCATTGGGTGGAATTCGTAATGCAGCGGCAATTGCCCGTGGAAGTTTTATGTCTATGATATTCGCCATATGATGCTTGAAATGTTCGGCTTAAAGTTACGCAATGTTATTGTTGTAATGATGCGAATATAGAACGGATAACGGAACTCTGTTCCGCCATTAAAAACGGAACAGAGTTCCGTTGTCCTTACCCCCCAAGCTTGCGATACACCCTTCCTATTAATTTTAAATCATTAGCTGGTTCATAATCCCGGGCATACCAATAGTCCATCATTTGAAGACTTTCTGTTGGCAGTTGTTGTTTTGCCGATACAGGAATACCATTACAAGCTATAATAGCCCCATGAAGCAGAGGCAGGTTTTTTTCTTCCACAGCATACCCTATCCATGTTTTTTGTGCAAATAATACAGAAAAACAATTGGCAAAAAACTGAACTGGTTTTTTTATTATCAACAACTGGACAGGGAAAGTAATAATGCCAAAAAAAGAAATGCTTACATCAATCAGCCTTTTTAAACGCCGGTTGTAAGGATTTGCCAGTTTATATCCATTTTCTTTTGACAGGGATTCGCCGGAAGAGTCCTTTGAATCGCTACCAACGATGCTGCTGCTTCCGATAGAATGAATTTTTACTGTCAGCCCTGCTGGCAATTTTTGTATGCTGCTTATTACATCTGTAAAAGATAGTGCCCCCTGGCAAAAAATTACTTCTTTGAATGGAATAGTTGATGAAAGATGTTGAAGATTTTTCCAGTTGCCCAAAGCTGCAGTATCATTTTCCTGCACAGCAATTCTTCCTAATATTTTTTGACGCATCCCGGCTTCTTTCAGCAGTTGCAGTGTTTCCTGATACTCCTCTGCCGTGCCGGTAATTATGGTTGTGGCCTGTTCTTCTTTTTCTTTATTGCTATTAAGTACATTCGTATCAACTAATATCCATCGCAATACACTTATCATTATAAAAGACAACACAGCTCCAAATAATACGATCCCCCTTGAAAAACGAAATTGTTCTGGCAATAATGCATATGCGGCCAATAAAACAATTGTTGCAATTAAAGTAGAACGAACAAGTTCAGTTCTTTTATACCACCTGTCATACAAGCCGGCATAATAAGCAGTTATTAAATAAAAAATAGTAAAAGCGGGAAAGGCAATCCATAATAACCGGGTTTCATATTCTGTTTCAGTGCGCACATAAGTGGTCCAGATATTTTTCATCAGCCAGAAGGATAACAAAATCAATCCTGCATCAATCAGCGGTAATCCTATTTTTCTGATAAAGCCACTCAAAGCGGACAACCCTGCACGGAACCAGATGGCAATATAAATCAACATATTAAAAATCCCGGCACGGCTCCCTCCATAATGTTTTCGTACAAAAACACTCATAGCCGTATAAAACATCCGTACATAATTCATACTGCCTTTACGGGTACTTTCTCCTTTAAAATGGATGATGCTGCTACCAGAAAAATAATAGTTTTTATACCCTGCTTTTTGAATACGGTAACTCAAATCAACATCCTCTCCATACATAAAGAAAGTTTCATCGAAACTTCCTACTTTATCCAGCACCTCTTTTTTAACCATCATAAATGCACCTGCCAGCACATCCACTTCGTTATTTTCATTTTCATCCAGATGACCGAGGTGGTATTTTGAAAATGTTTTTGAAAGCGGAAAAAGTTTTGACAATCCAAATAGCTTATATAGCGATGTCATTGGCGACGGGAAAGCTCTCTTTGATTCTTTCAGAAATTTTCCTCTCCCGTCCAGCATTTTTATTCCCAAGGCTCCTGTATCGGGATGTGATTCGAAGAATGCAATACATTTCCGGAAACAATCCTCCGGAACGATCGTATCAGGATTTAAAAAGAGGATGTATTTCCCACTTGCCTTTAGCAATCCCTGGTTACAACCTTTGGCAAAGCCGGTGTTTTCCTGGTTGGCGATAAATTGAACGGCTGGAAATTTGGGGATAAGATATTCAATACTATTATCTGTTGATTTGTTGTCCACCACGACAATTTCCGCCTGTATACCTTCAATAGCCTTCTGCACCGAGCAAAGACATTGCTCCAGAAAGTGTTTTACATTGTAGTTGACGATAATAACTGATAACTGCATGGTTAAAGAAGCTTCAAATCTAAAATCCCGCCTGACCACACAAATATATATTATTGAAATCGGGTAGGTAACCCCTTCAATCTAAAGCCGGGTTTTTATCTTTGCCCATGCTTAAACAGACCCTGGTAGAAGCCTCTAAAGCCGGTGCTGCCGAAATTCTTCGTTTTTTCAATGGCGATTTTAAAATAAGCAATAAGGAAGGAGTCAATAATTTAGTGACGGAAGCAGATCATGCTGCCGAGAAAGCCATTATTGATGTGATAAAGTCAACATTTCCGGAACACCAGATTTTGAGTGAAGAGGTAGGTGAATTGGCACAAGATTCGGACTACAAGTGGATTATTGACCCGATTGACGGCACCATCAACTTTGCCCATGGCATTCCGTTAAACTGTGTTTCCATTGGTATTGAACACAAGGGTGAAATAGTAATGGCCGCTGTTTATAACCCGCATCTGAATGAATTCTATTTTGCCGAAAAAGGAAAGGGAGCCACATTAAATGACAAAGCCATTCATGTAAGTGAGCAAACAGAAACGATTAAAGCTTGCCTGGTAACCGGGTTTCCCTACACATATATTAATATGCCTAACGGACCGTTAGAAATTTTTGAGCGGTTTATTCGTAAGGGTGTTCCCGTACGCCGTCTTGGTTCTGCTGCCATAGATTTATGTTGGGTAGCAGCGGGCCGGTTTGATGGTTTTTATGAACACAAACTAGAAGCATGGGATAGTGCAGCCGGTTATTTAATTGTAGAAGAAGCTGGCGGAAAAGTAACTGACTTTGAAGGAAATAAATTTTCTGTTTATCAGCATAGGGTGTTAGCCACTAATGGAAAGATTCATGAAGAAATGCTGGAAGTTATAAACAACAAAAAAGAATTATGAGTAACGAAAGAACTGAAATAAGCAGCCTTGGCGAGTTTGGCCTGATTGAACATATGACAAAGAATATTGAAATTCAAAATGCATCTACCATTCTTGGAGTTGGTGATGATGCAGCCGTGATAGACCATTTTGGTAAGCAAACGGTTATCACCACTGACTTGCTGATTGAAGGTGTTCATTTTGATTTGAGCTATACTCCATTAAAGCATCTTGGTTATAAAAGTGTGGTTGTAAACCTGAGTGATGTGTATGCCATGAATGCAGTGCCAACACAAATTACATTGAGCCTTGGTATCAGTAACCGTTTTAGTGTGGAGTCGCTGAGTGAATTTTATGAAGGTGTTTATGCTGCTTGTGACAAGTATGGCGTTGATTTGATTGGCGGCGATACCAGCTCTTCTCAAAAAGGGTTTATCATTTCTGTTACCGCTATTGGCGAAGTGGCCCCTGATAAATTTGTAAAAAGAAGTACTGCTCAAAAAGGTGATTTGCTCTGTGTAAGCGGAACGCTGGGTGCTGCGTATGTTGGCTTATTATTCCTGGAAAGAGAAAAGAAAATCTTTCTGGAAAGTCCCGGAGTACAGCCGGACCTGGAAGGCGAAAGTTATGTAATCGGAAGGTTGCTGAAACCCGAAGCAAGAAAAGACATCATAGAATTTTTTGCAACCAATGAAGTTATGCCAACCGCTATGATGGATATCAGCGATGGGTTAAGTTCTGAAATTTTGCATATCTGCAAAGACAGTCATCTCGGTTGTGTGCTATACGAAGAAAAATTACCCGTGGCGGAGGAAATGAAAAAAGCAGCCTTTAAATTTGAAATAGACCCGACGGCTTGTGCGTTAAGTGGTGGTGAAGATTATGAGTTGCTGTTTACCATTCCTCAAACAGAGTATGACAAATTGGTATTAAATGAAGAAATTAGTGTGGTAGGATATTTGACGGAGGTGGAACAGGGTGCTCATATTATTACTAAAGGTGGTGGCAAACATCCTATTACTGCTCAGGGGTGGAATCACATGGGGTAGTTGATTAAGCACAATTATGAAAACGTACCTATATATTTTTCTTTTAACCTTCTTTACTGCCTGCGGTGTAAGCAAATCCTCTTTTTCGCCCCGGCATAAGTATTCTTTGCAGCAGTTGCAGAAAGATTATTACGTGTATCAAAATATTCTTGAAGAGCATCATCCCGGTCTTTACTGGTACACCAGTAAAGACAGTATGGATTATTATTTCAACTGGGGAAAAGAACATCTGAAAGATTCAATGACAGAGCCGGAGTTTCGTAAAGTATTAAATTACGTTACGGCAAAAATTAACTGCGGCCACACTACAGTTCGTTCTTCTAAAGCATGGAACAAATACACTGACACTGTACGGCTGGGAAAAATGTTTCCCCTGAGTGTGAAAGTATGGGATGGCGCCATGGTGGTGACGGCGAACCTGAACCGCCGTGACAGTATTTTGAAAAGAGGAACAGTGATTACAAAAATCAATGGCAAAGAAAAAGAATTACTTATTGATACTCTCTTCAATTATATTTCTACGGATGGTTATAACCGGACACATAAGTATCAAACACTCAGCAACCGTGGTTACTTTGGATCCTTATACACCACCCTGTTTGGTTTGTCTGAAAAATATTCCATTGATTATATAGATTCAACCGGCCAAACAAAGACAATAAACATTCCGGCTTATAACCCCGGTGCTGATACTGCAGGTCGTACCGGCACACGGACATTCAGAACAACAACACCGCAACCTTCTAAAAAAGAAATAAAAAATCAACTGGCAAATAATGTCCGTTTATTGAAGATAGATTCGATCAATCATACTGCCATGATGGATCTGTCATCTTTTGGAAGGGGCTATGGTTTAAAAAAATTCTTCCATAATTCGTTTCAGACATTGCGACAGAATAATATTGATCAACTTATTATTGATGTGCGAAGTAATGGTGGCGGAAGTGTAACCAATTCCACCCTGCTGAGCCGCTATATTGCTTTGCAGCAGTTTAAAATCAGCGATTCTTTATATGCGGTTAAAAAAGGAAGCATTTATCAGCATTATATTAAAGATCATTTCTGGAGCAAGCTTTTTATGACCTTCTTTGCCAGAAAGAAAAAAGACGGTAATTATCATTTTGGTTATTTTGAACGGCACTATTTCAAACCCAAGAAGGGAAATCATTATAATGGCAAAGTTTATATACTGACCGGTGGCAATTCTTTTTCTGCCACTACATTGTTTGTAAGCTCTGTCGTTAAACAGGATAATGTAACTATAATAGGAGAAGAAACCGGTGGTGGTGCTTATGGCAATTCAGCATGGTTAATCCCCGATGCAACATTGCCGGAAACGGGGGTTCGTTTCCGCTTACCTCTTTTCAGGTTAGTAATTGATAAAACAGTTCCTAAAAACGGAAGGGGTGTGCAGCCGGAAATTGAATCTTTTCCAACTGTGGCTGATGTAAAAAGAGGTGCTGATTATAAATTAGATAAAGCGTTGGAGCTGATAAAAAAAGACAAGAACAGATGATAGTGGTTAGATGATAATTCTTAAAAGAACCGATTGCGGGTACGCTTTTCTATTCTTCTTTATATATATCAATGGAAATCTTACTACTTTAAAACTACCAGCATCTATTCATGATCAGTTATAATCTGAAATCCATCTGCATCCTTTAAGAAAGGAAGTTTTTCTCTTACTGTTTGCAAATGGGTTTTATCTAACGGCACGGTGAAAATATCTTCCTCATCTTTCTTAGTATATAAAACATCACCCATCGGATCAATGATCATGCTTTCGCCACTGTAATGAATATCGTTACCATCCGTACCAATACGATTTACACCCACTACATAACATTGATTTTCGATAGCTCTTGCCTGCAATAGAGTTTTCCAGGCATGAATTCTCCGTTCGGGCCAGTTGGCTACATAGATTAATACATCGTACTCTACCTCACCCCCCAACCCCCTCTCCACCTGTGGAGAGGAGTTGGGGGTGAGGAGAGTTTGCCTTGCCCATACGGGAAATCTTAAATCATAACAGACCAGTAAATTTATTTTCCAACCTTTTGCTGAAGCAATCAATCTTTTTGTGCCTGCTGAATAATGGTCATCTTCTCCTGCATAAGCGAAGAGATGACGTTTATCATACGTTCCATATAGACCGTTGGGGAGCATCCAAATCAGGCGGTTATAATATTTACCTTCTTCTTCGATTATTATACTTCCGGTGAGAATGATTTTTTTTTCTGCCGTTATCCTCTTCATCCATTGTACTGTTTCTCCTTCCATCGTCTCGGCTAGCAGTTCGGGTTTCATACTAAAGCCGGTAGAAAACATTTCGGGCAGTACAACAATTTCTGTTTTCTCCTTGATGCTGTAAATTTTTTCTTCCAGCATTTGGAGGTTAGCAGCTTTGTTCTCCCAATGAAGATTGGTTTGTACAATGGTGATGGAAAGTGTTGACATATTTTGAATATGGATAAAATTAATCCTTTTAAAAATAAAAAAGCAGCCCCGTAAAAAAGGGGCTGCTAACCATTAAGCCATCTGCTTTTAAACTTACTTTTTCGGAATATTATACTTTAATAAAATCTCATGTGCATTAGCTCCGGCATCATACACACTGATGGGTGTGCTGTAAAAGATGAAGGGGTTGGTATGACCTCAGAGATAAGGCTGATGAAGTCATCATCCCCTCGGCTAATGTCGATAATAAAATGGGCATGGGCTTGGTCATCTTATCATTAAAGATTTAGTGAAAATGACGGGAGCTTCTTTAGAAATAAAAAGTGAAAAAGGAATTGGTACCGAAGTTTTAATACATATTCCGGTAAAAAATAACAGTAAAAAAGAGTTGTAAGCAGTTCTGCGTTTTTCCCCGCTAATATCACGGTAATATCCCATCGTAAATTTCTTTTTGAATTTTTGTGTTGCCTTTCCATTCAGGCACTGATTTTGATGACCCACTCCTTATAAAACCAGTTTCTATGAGGAAAAATATACTTCATTTTCTACAGACGATTCTTCTCGGTGTTACTTCATTCTTTACCACCGGAAATAGTATCTATGCCCAACCCGTAATAGGATTCAATAATTTCATTACTTCCGGTTTATCATCCCCGGTTGATATTACCAATGCCAATGACGGAACCAACCGCCTTTTTATTGTTCAGCAAGGTGGAGGTATCCGTATACATAACGGCACAACGCTGCTCCCAACTCCGTTCCTGAACATCAGTACCATCATTTCTGGGGGAGGTGAAAGAGGTTTGCTGAGCCTCACTTTTCATCCCAATTACCGCATTAACCGCTATTTTTTTGTGTATTATACCAATCTCTCCGGAAATATCACCATTGCCCGTTACCAGGCACAGTTGGCCAATCCGGATGAAGCAGATGCCGCAAGTGGTGTTGTGCTGATGAATATTCCCAAACCTTTTTCCAATCATAACGGCGGCGATCTGAATTTTGGGCCCGATGGTTATCTCTACTTCGGCACTGGCGATGGAGGAAGTGGCGGCGATCCCTTCAACAATTCACAAAACGGATTAACCTTACTGGGAAAAATGATCCGTATTGATGTAAACAATTTTTTCGTGTCGCCTTACTATACTATTCCACCGGACAATCCCTATATCAGTGATCCGAATGTGGATGATCATATTTGGGCACTCGGATTAAGAAATCCATGGCGGTGGAGTTTTGACCGGAGCACCAATGATATGTGGATTGCAGATGTAGGTCAGTCTGTATGGGAAGAAGTGAATTTTCGTTCAGCAGGCAGCACCGGCGGCATTAACTATGGATGGCGTTGCTATGAAGGCAATGCGCCATACAACACTACCGGTTGTTTACCCCAAAACAATTATATATCACCCATATTTGTTTACCCGCATGCCTTTGCTACTGGTGGTTTTTCAATAACCGGTGGTTTTGTGTATCGTGGTCCGGAATATCCTGTGCTACAGGGTTATTATATCTGCGCCGATTATGTTTCCGGCAATGTATGGCTGATCAATCCGAATGGAAGTGGCGGTTGGATAACAAGAATACAAACCGGTTTGCCTGGAAATATTTCTGCATTTGGTGAATCTGAAAACGGAACCCTTTATGCGGTTTCACTTGGCGGAAGTGTTTATAAAGTAGATGTTACAACTGTGCTGCCATTATCGTTGTTATCTTTTTCCGGTAAAAAACAAACGGGTTTTAATGAATTGAAATGGGAAATTGCGGCTTCGAAAAATATAAATCGTTTTATTGTTGAATACAGCAAAGATGGTTCTTCCTGGCTTTCTGCTGGTGAAGTGGCCGCTCTGAATCAAACTGGTAATCAACTGTATCCTTTCCGGCATTACACTACTGAAACAGGAAAGTTGTTTTACCGGTTACAGATTGAAGAAAATAACGGGGCAATCACTTACTCGCCGGTAATTTCAATTAATGGTAAAGAAACCGGTAACATTAAAGTTTTTCCAACAATCATTACTGCCAATTTGCTGCAGGTTGTTTCAGAAAAAGAAGTAACCGGTATTAAGATCATGGATAGTAATGGCCGTTTAGTGATTGCCAAACAAATGAACAGACAGCAGGGGTATTTTACAGTTTCATTGCCGGCATTAAGCCGGGGCATTTACTTTGTTCAATTAAAAACTGATTCGGGAAATGAAACGGTGAAGATTGTTGTTGAATAAAAATTTTAATGCGGTCCCCTCTAAAAACTTGTTTTGCCACGAAGGCACAAAGACACGAAGAAAAGAAAAACTGAAAACCAAAACTTTGTGGCTTTGTGGCAAGAATTTTAAAAATGGACCTTTGAGACAGACTCTTTGCTTTATCTTTTATCAGTTATCGTTTTATACCAATTATAGTTAATAAATAGGCCTGATTATTGAACCATCCCGATTTTCATCGGGAGCACATAGAACACATAAGAAAAACACTTAGAAGATCCTATCCACCCCGCCGTGGCGGGGGGACAAGTTGTGTCAACCCCCGCCTGAATGACGCAGTCGGGCAGGTATTGTTTCCTATCTTCCTTAGCCTGCCCTGACAAAGGAAGGGTGGTAAATGCAAAAGGATTCCATGCTTTTATTGAACTACCTATTAAGTATAAAAGGTATTAATTGATTCATTAACCAGTTCTCTCTCAAATCCCCTCCGGATTAAATGATCCATTGTTTTCTTCTTTCTCACCAAATACTGTTCGCTTTTCAGGGATGCATATTTTCCCTTCGCCAGTTTGTACAACACTTTCAGATATTCTTCTTCATCAATCTGCTTCAGCGCTTTTTTAATACAATAATCACTTACCTGTTTTTGTTTCAACTCATATTTTATTTTCACCCTCCCCCATTGTTTTATTCTGAATTTACCCCCGGCAAAAGCAATGGCAAACCGTTCTTCATTTAAATAGTTTTCTTCAATGAGTGTAGCGATGATCTCATCATGCTCTTTCTTCCATACGCCAAGATTATATAATTTTTCTTTTACCTCGCTGTGGCAACGTTCCTGGTAAGCACAGTAATACTTTAGTTTTTGCAGAGCTTGTTCTCTGGTCAGGTATTTTTTGTAAAGCATTGGTGTAAAAATAAAAAGAGAGAATGAATCTCTCTTTTCTGTTTTTATTCGCAGGGGTTTGCTGCCTGCCTGCCGGTAGGCAGGTTTAATTTCTTTTTCCCTTGTTTAGAAATAGAATTCTGGAAGGCGGTCCTGTTCGCCTCATTGCGGGTGGTCTGCGGTCAATAAAGAAAACATTCGGCTCGCTGATGCCATCGCCATTGATACTTCCATCGCCAAATGGAACACCCCTACTGTCAAGGGTTTGAATGGTCCATATAAATGCATAAGCATCAAAGTCGGGATCACCATGAACAATGCCTCCTGAATCTTTTTTCATTTTCAAATCAAAGTCCGGGTCGCCATGGTTAGGGTTTTTTATCGAATCTTTTTTCATTCTCAGGTCAAAGTCCGGGTCGCCCATGCAACACATTGTAAATCCTAATTGCGGTTGCCAGATAAATTGTGTGGTACCGATAATCTCTTTTGTCAGTAACGGTTGGTTACTGCGCAAAGCCTGCATGGGTGTTTGATAATCCAACACTTCAAAAACGGTAACACGATAGGTAAGCATCTCTGCTGGCCGTGGAGCTACAGGTGTCCAGCGGAAGGTGATGGCGGTATTTGCTTTTTCAATATCCAGCACGGTTTCATTAGCCGGCATCATGGGTATGGGTAATTGAAAGGAAGCAATGTTAAACATCCTGCATCGTTCTTCACTCAATCGCTGAAAAGTACCGGGGCTGACTAATTGTACACAAAGTTCATAAGCTCCGGCAGGTAATTTGCCGCTTTTGTCCATGGATACTTTGAACTTGCCGGTAAAAATCATTACGTCAAGGGGAATAACATCCGCAGCATATAATACATTACCGGTAGCCGGATTGATAGTTATTGCCCTGGCTTTTGCAAGATCAGTAGTGGCAGCAACTGTACCGTCTGCTGCTTTTAATGTAGCTTTTATCAATACCTGGCCCGCTACACCTGTGGAGCCGGAGACAATATAAGTAAGGTCTTTAATACTCCAGCTAAGTAAAGAACCAGGAGGATATGGGGCAATTATAAGTGTGGTATTAAATTGCGCCTGGCAAATTTCGCCGGTAAAACAAATTGCAGCTATTAAAATAATTTTTTTCATGTTAAAGATTGAATGAATTTTCAAATTTTAGTGACTCTAAAAGTCCCCCTTGGGGGATTTAGGGGGCATTACCAAATCTGTATTGAAATCCGGTACGGATCGTTGTTTCCAGGTAGCTAGCATTGTTTGGTATTATTTCATTCCCGTATTCAAACTGGTTGGTACTGATAAAAGTATTCCAGGTAAATTTTTTAGAAACATTCCAATCGTTTGTTAATGATGCTACCAGGTTATTATTATTTTTAAAGCTATTGGTTTTAGAATAATTATACTGCAACTGTGCCCGCATGTTCATTTTCTTTTTTAATGCCGTCCAACCCAACCCACTGCCAAAAGTGATCAATGTTAATTTAAATCCAGGTACCGAATTATAAAAATACATCATGCTGAAATCGGGTGAAATATTTTTGGTTAAAAAAGTGGGCACATAGGTCAGCAATGCAGTATGCGTATTGTTGGAAGTAACAACTGCGGTGATCACATCCCGTTCATTATACTTACTGTAATTATAATTAAAGCTCATCAGGTGAATCACTTTATCATTTCCCCAGGTGTATGACGGATTTACGCCAAAATCGTTGCTGACATTTTTAATTCCAAAAGGATTAATGCCACTGGGAGTTTCAAATCCGAAATTATTATAGCTCACATTCAGGTTCCAGTGTTCATTAAATTGGGTAAACCAATTCAGGTTGGCGATAAATTGTTCTGCTTTTAGTGTTGTATTGCTGACATTGTTCACCCTTTTACCTACACTGGCCACTACATTCATCTTATGTCCGCCTGTTGAATCTTTCCAGGCATTGAATCTTGTGTTAAGCGTATAATCAAACCTGTCAGGCAGCATAAAAGGATATCCCGGAGTTTGAAAACCGGCACCGATATATTTAAGCTTAGCGCCAATATCAAAGTTTTTAGATCTTCTTCCAATGCCAAAGTTACCGGCGTAATCTTTTACTGTTGATGATCTGGCAGTGAGAAAAGGTTTGAAAGATTCCTTAGTAGGATCAACCGGCAATAACAAGTCCTTGGTATAAAGTGACTGAGCCCCTTCTGCATTGATAAAAAAACCTCCTTTAAAAAAGGCCTTCCCTACAAAACTCATCGTAAACCCTTCTTGTGGTTTGATAGTAAGTGGTGGGGTAACTATAGAACTTATTTCATCTTTTGCTTTAACAAAATTGAATGCCATTTCATATTTTTCTTCCCTTGCTTTTCCGAGGGAGAACATCCAGTTTTTTCTTTTGTATGCACCGTTCACGGAAGGAGGGCCTGATAAATAATTCACTCCCTGTTGCGACAAGCCTGTAAAGAACTTTAAGATGTAAGTGCCGGGTCGAATATCAAAACCAGCGCCGAACACACCGATATCGCCGGTGCTTAATTCTGAATAATTCAAATACTGTGTGCCCAACAGTAATTCTGTTGATTTGAATTTCGGGTTCAATCCAAAATTATTCATCGGGTTGGTGATGAACTGGCTAAAACTTTGCTTTTTTATTCCGGCATATGGCCCTGCAAAGTTGGTGGGCTTCATGGCAAAGTTGAAATTGAATGGCAGTGAGAAATTTTTTCCGAATTTCATAGTAGGTGTAAAATTAAACCGCATCTGGTTCCAGGGCTTTCGGGGGGAGAAACCTGTCCATCCCGTGGGCTTGCGGCTGAGACCGTAATGTTCATAACTGACTCCCGCTGTGCCACTGATAGAGAATGGTTTCTTTTTCCCGGCAGTATCCTGTGCAATACTATCAATGGATAGTAGTAGCACAATAAAAAAAAGCAGTATGTTGGTTTTGGTATTCATTCCTTTTATCATTTAGGATTAACTACATAAAATTTACACTCACATTTTTTGCCATTACAAAGTCCAACTATAGTGTATTCAAAAGTGCCGGGCATAGCTAAGGTATAAGTATAATTGTAATTAGGCCCGGTTAAGGTCTGCGTTGTATTATTTGGTTTTTTGATAGTAACCGTCGGTGGGGTGCTTTTGCAATCTTTGCCATTACCGTCTTTACATTCAAAATTAGGTAACATTATTACCGGTATTACTCCTGAGAAAAGCGTTACCGTTTCGCCACAGCTAACTGTTTTGCTGCCGCCTTCCCACTTCAGCTCTGGCTTGATACTGCAATTACAAGCTTTATCGTCATTTCCACCGTTTGGTTTTATGGTTACCGTAAAACAAACAATCACTTCACACTCCTTACAGTTATTATCCCTGAAGGTGAACTTTACGCAAATCTTTGCTGTAAGCTCACAACATTCGATGATGGATATGGGTGGCAGCAGGAAAGAAAGATTGACAGACGACGGTAACGCAAAAGGTGTTGTGCTGTTCCAGATTACTTCTCTCGGATTTTGATACATCCCTGCTCCCGATGGATTGAAGGCCGGAACGGTGGTGTTATACATCGTTATTTTCGGCGGCATAGTTCCAACCGGGCCGGGCTGATACATGCTTGCCCATGAGTATGGATAAGATTTGCAATTAATACATTCGTTATTGTAATTGCTGGTTAACACATAGTCCACAACTTCAGCTCTCATCTCTGTAAACAAATTACCGGGAGGGCCTGAAATATTAAATGTTGAATTTACAATCGTTGCCGGTGGCGATGCCAGTGTTGATTGTGTGGTTGTTGGATTACTAACGGTAATAGTATACGGACAACAGGTTGAATCAGTCGGTGGACAATCCACTTTAAATTTAATAATACAACTATCGCATTTTGTGGTACCACAATAACCATACAAGGTAAGTGTGTATGTTCCGGTTAGTGTAAGACTGAAGTTTAGCGGTGCCGTTCCGGTTGTTGTTCCTGCGGGACCTGTAAATACATACTGCACCGAACCCGGACAGTTGGCTCCTACACAAGTGTAGCCGGCATTCACACTGTATGATGTTTTGCATTTTACATCATAAGTTTTATTGCAGTTTAATTTTACAGGGTTAATAATAATGTTGTTGTTGTTCACCGCCGCTTTCTCAACCGGTGGTGGATTATTATTTTGCTGTACCAATGTTATATCCGTCCACTTACTTCCTTTACAATCACACCCATCACAGGTTACTTTAAATGTTATTATACAGGTATCGCAAATTACAGTATCGCACCAGCCGTACAAAGTCAGCGTATAGGTGCCGCTTATACTTGGTGTAAATGTAACCGGCGCATTACCTGTGATTGCCGGGCCTGTTGGTGGTTGCAATGAATACGTAACTTTTGACGGACAGAGTGTGTCTTTGCAATTATAGTTTGCATAGATTGTAAAAGGTTGCTTGCATTTAAGCGTATAAACTCCACCGCAATTATACGTCGTTACGTTAGCTGCTTTCAGGCTTGCAGCATTTACGCTATTTTTCGCCCCTGATTTTTTAATTAATGCCGGGTTTACTTCCCCGGGTTGCCCGTATATTTCACCCCAACTGCTTTCTTCACAATCACAACTATCGCATTTCTTAATAAATAAATTATACGCATTGGAAGTATCACTGCATCCATTGTACGTAACAACGATGGAAATATTATTCATTCCATAAATCAATGGCGGGATATTGGCCATTAAGTTTAATACAAGTCCCGTAAAAATTGGTGTTCCGTAGTTCCAATTTAGGAACCACTGAACGGTATAGCTACCCGGGCCAATCGGTCCGCCCATGGCCAATGGAGGAATAATAGAATCAGTGTCGCAAAGCGTATCACAACCCACCGGGAAAAGTATGGTAGATGGCCTCGGTTTAACAATACCTGCAAAAGCAGAACCCGTACAACCATTGGCCGGGTTGGTTACCATCACCATATACATGCCGGGCAGTGAAGTACTCATCATCGTTCCCGTTGCCCCATTACTCCACTGATAAATGTAGTTGGGATTAGCCGGTGTAGCAGATGCAGTGAATGTATGTAGTGTACCTGCACACATAGGTCCGCTTGTTAATGGCACTACTGTTACAACTGGTGACACTCCCACTACCACACAGAAAGTATCCCGTGCTATACAACCGTTGGCACCTGTGGCAGTTAATATATAGCTATAATTTCCTGTTGCATTAACAGTGATATTCAAATCAAATAGGCTAGAAAGAACTGTTGGATTTCCCTGAAGATTCCACGAATAGGTGGTGTTGGGATCGTTTATAATATTATACAAGTAAATATTAGCGGCTCCGCTAATCAAACAAGCAACAGAGCTTCCCTGTATGTCCGCAACAGGATTAGGTTTATTAAATACATAAGTGTCGGCAGATTTAACAGCACAACCTCCGCTTGCAGTATTGGCAATTACGTAGTAGGTTCCTATAGCACCGGTGGTGTACGTAGTGGATGCGCCACTTTGTACTAAAACCCCGTTATGATAAAAATCATACGTAACAAAGCCTGGACCTGCTGTAATAGTGGCTGTTGCACCAGGGCAAATTAATTGTAGCGGTGTAATCGTTAATGGTGGTGGCGCAATAACATTAATAGTTACAGTATCATTTGCTATACAACCCAACGCATTGGTTACGGTTAAAATAATACTTGGGTTAGATGGTGTTAATCCAAAAGCATGGGTGGTGTTTTGTAAAGCAGATGTATAGCCATCTCCAAAATTCCACAGATAGTTCGTCATGCCACCCGGTGCATTGAATGCAATTGGTGTGCCCGCACAAACAGGTGATGGAGCTGTGAAGGTTGCTGACGGAAGCGTTACAGTTACGGGAAGAGTAATTGTTGCGGTGCAATTATTGCAAGCTGAGTTTGAAGTAACAGTCAGGGTAACCATATATGTACCCGAAGCACCAACAGTTAATACAGGGCTTGCGGCAGCAGGGTTGCTGAAGATTACACTACCCGGCCCTGTTGCACTCCATGCATAATTAGAAATACTACAACCAGAAATGACCGTTGATAAATTACTGAGATATACTTTATCACAATTAATACTGGCACCGAAGTTTGCAGCAATAGGTACGGTGTAGTGAATAGTGTCTATAAGCGTACAGATATGTGGTGTAGGTGGCGGCGGACAGTTTACCTGTACGGAAGCAGTAACAACATAAATACCCACAGACGTATAAGTATGTATAGGAGTTAATCCTCCACTTGGTGTGGTAGAGAAAGTGCCTCCATCGCCAAAGTTCCAGTGAATGCCTGAATTTAAGGAGTGTGGTGATGTTATACTATAGATGGCAGAGAACTGCGGATTGTTACAAAGGTTTGTAGGTGTGCCAATATTCAATGTGGCAGTATAAGGGGTTTCTTCTATTAGATTAGCTGTTGGCGCAGGGCCTGCTTTGCCAATAGTTGTATTCATTGGAATAGTTGGAATATAAGAAAAATCACAGCCCGGTCCGGGTTCGCATATCACAAGAACATACACAGTAATAGTATTGGAAGTGTCTTTGCAATTACCACAGCTTACTACCTGGTAATAACTTCCCGCAGTTGTCACATTCAAAGAAGAGTTGACAGGAGACGCCGGGCCAAGGGGTAATCCATTTTGAAACCACTGATAGCTACATCCGCCGCCCGCAGCCGAAAGCAGCGTAACGTTTATTGTTTCTAAAGGACACCAACCCAATTTATTATTAGCACTGATTGATACATTCGGAATATATTCTCTTGGTACATAAATACCGCCGTAGCCGCTGCATTGCGACGGACATTTAACGGTGTAGTATCCATAAGTAGTTGCTATATACGTTGACGATGTAGCACCGCTTATCAGCACTCCATTCAGGTACCATTGATAACAAGGTAAGGCCGGACTAACAGAAAGTGTTACCCCTAGTAATGTGCAAAGGCTTCCTGTCTTTGAAACTATTACGTTCGGTGGTGTAGTAATCGTTACCGGGTAAAGCACCGGTGTGTAATTACAAACAACCACACTTACATTAGCAGTACTTGTTCCCGGCGAAACACCGCCATGCCATAAAACAGTAATTGCATTTGTTCCCTGTCCTCCTGTTATTGTTCCAGCTGCGGCAGGTACAATAGCCCATGTATAACTTCCCGCAGGTAAACCGCCACTGGCTGTATAGGTTGGATTCGGTGTTTGGTCACGGCAAACACTGGCCGTACCCGTGATGGTGACCGGTGGTACATTATTGATTGGTGTTAATAGTTTTGTACCAGTACATCCGTTTACAGTTTGTGATACAGATAATGAATGCGGGCCTGTTAATGTCCATTGCACAATCACCGAATCATTATTCGCACCCATTTGTGAAATAACAGTTCCGTTGGCAGATGGTGTCCATACAAATGGACCCGCCAGATTACTGGTAACACTATATGTATAATATGAGCCGGGACAAACAGCAATTGGTCCAACAATATTGGTCAATACAGGAGTTGGTTTCACCACAACGGTAATTACAGAATTAGGATTACAGTAATTAGCTGCGGTTGCTGTTGTCGGTGTAGCTGTAATGGTATAAGTGCCCGCCACTGTCCAGTTTACTGTAATGCCGGTTGTGTTGGTCATCGTACCTGCGACGGTGTATCCGGTTGGCCCAACGATATTCCAGTCGGCAGCTCCGCCACCGCTAACACTGTAATAAGCCGGTGTTCCGGTACAAACAGGATTGGGCCCGGTGATTTTAAATATTTTTCTGACTTTCACTGTCTTTGATGATGAACCACTACAGCCTGAATAAGGATTATTATAGTTACAGGTAATTGTTGCATTGCCCGGAGGGCCGTTCCATTGGACATTTATCGTTGGAGTGTTTAGATTCGGGCCAACAATAGTTCCACCTCCGGTACCAGTTACCGTCCAGGTATAAAATGTACCCGGCATAGTGGGTAGTGAATATGTTGTTGTTGTTCCTACACAAACAGGGTCTGGTCCGCTGATGGGCATATTATTCCAAAGTACCGGAACATTCAGTGTGGCAGAACTGCCACATATGCCTCCACATCCAGTAGTAACAGAAACTGATGCGGGTAAAATCAATGGTGGTGTGGCATTCCATTGCACCGTGATACATGAGCCGGCATTGTTAATAATCGTTCCGCCATTTACCGTCCAGTTGAACGGTGCACAACCCGGACTTACACAATACGTTGCTGTATCACCGGGACACAACATTCTTTTACAACTTGGTGTAATTACCGGGCCGGTTCCTGCCAGCACAGTAATTACTACTGTTGCTGTATCGGTACAACCGCAGCGGCTTTCAAGGGCAGGGCCACTGCCGCTACTGCCGTTGGAAACAGTAAGAACTACGGTATAAATTCCGGGTGTATTATACGGATGTGGCGGCGGATTCATTGCTAAAGAACCTGTGCCATCACCAAAATTCCAACTGTAGCTATTAGCTCCCGAAGAAGTATTGGTAAATATAATAGGTGTACTGTTTGCACAAATAGTAGTTGATGGTGCAACCGTAAAAGAAGCCACCGGAGAATTCAACAAACAAACTTGTCTGGTAATGGTATCCCTGCAATTGCTATTTGAATCGCTAATGATGACCTGTATAAAACCCGAGCTTGTATTTCCCCATGTTATCACAGCAGGGTTGCCACTGAAGGAAGTGGGTGTGCCGCCCACAACTGTCCAGGTATAAGAAAAGCCGGGCAGGTTGGGGAACACATAATACGTTTGTACACTGCTTTTACAAGCTGTTATTTTTTCTACTGATGAGCCGCCACCGGGGTTTCCGTTATGGCTTTCTTTACAAGTGCTGTCTCCTTCACAAGGCATGATGGAGCCTAATTGTCTCAGACTGAATTCGGGGCAGCAGGTGCTTACCTGTGAAAAAGCATTTCCTGTGATTAAGACCGCTGTGATTATATAAATAAGTTTTTTCATGATTGTTTGTTTTGGTGGTTGGCTTTATTTACAATCACATTTTTTATTATAAGTATAGCAAACAAGTTTATTGCAGACCGTGCAGTCGGCGAAAGTGACTACGTATCGAATACACCACTTCACCTGCGCCGCACAACACTTGACTGTTGGTGGCATACTGATAACAAAGCCTAGTCCGGTGTTAGTTACCATTTGCCCGTTGGGTGCCCAGTTTACTGTGTGGCCATAAGGAATGGTGGGAGAAACTAAACCAGCAGTTGCGCCAATAAAGTTTCCGTAGGTTTTACTGTCTTTGTTACAAATCATACAGTCATCGCTTTCCGGTTTGTATTCGAAGTAAACGAGTTCTGCTTTTACACTTTTAACCGGCTTCGGTGTTATGGTGATTGTATTGTTCTGTATAATATTTCCGGCTGTATCTAATTTGATTTCTTCTTTTTGATTCACTTCTATTTTCACACTGTCACACACATCACATTTGCAGGGCAACACTGGTGTGCAGGTATCTTTTGATGCCTTCCAGAAATTGTTTGCCGCATCTGTTATTTCTGCCCCAATGCAGATATTTGATAAATTAGGTGTTGCATTAATTGTTCCCGTAATGGTTAATTGATTGCCGCTGGCAATACTGGTTCCGATTGGTGGAGAAAAAATTCCCATCGTTGCACCTGCGGGTACACTGGAGGTGATGGCAAAGTTTGTCAGGTTCGCCGTTCCGGGATTTACATTGCTGATCGTGTAAGAGAATGAATAAACACCCGGTGTGGAAGTGCACAATACTTTTATACTATCCAATTGAATAATGTATTGCGAAATCATGAACATCGTTGGTTCGCTGTTGCCATTATTGCTGCCGAGTGGTTTGCCTTCACGGTTCAGGGCTTGCACATTCCAGATATAATCGCAGAGATATGGTGGCCTGCAAGGACCTGTATATAAATTGTTTACTGTTGCTTCGGTTATATCTGCCACGTCTTTTGTTACAATCGGTTTGTTTGTACGCATGGCCTGAGTACCATTTTGTCCCTGCATCAGTTGCCACACTTTTAAGCGATAGGTAACAGGTTCGCTTTGTTTTGGAGTAACAGCAGTCCATTTAAAGTTCACCTGCTGTTTTACTTCTTCTGCATTGAAGTGCTTATCCCTTTCCGGCAGCACATTTTGTGGTGGCGTTATTATTCCTGTCGGGCTTGTGGCACCAAAACTCCATTCTGCACTCTTACCATCATTACTACCTAATGGATTGCCTTCCCTGTCAAGGGCCTGCACATTCCAAACATAATCGCAGAGATAAGGTGGCCTGCAAGGGCCGGTGTATATTCCACTCACTGTTGCTTCAGTAATATCTGCCACATCTTTTGTTACAATAGGCGGGTTGGTTCTCATGGCCTGAGTGCTATTTTGTCCCTGCATCAGTTGCCATACTTTTAAACGATAGGTAACAGGTTCCTTGGGTTTTGGAACAACAGGTGTCCACCGGAATGTAACTGCATTCTTTGCTTCATCTGATGTGAATTGCTTTTTGTCATCAGGGAATTTATTTTCCGGGCCGGTAATTTTTGTTTCTTTTACTTTGAATTCGGTAGGAGTACTTGTTCCTAAAATTATTCCGTTTCTTGATACTGCCTGCACTTCCCAGATATAATCACAGAGATAAGGCGGCCTGCATGGGCCAGTGTAAATATTGCTGACTGTTGCTTCTGTTATATCTGCAACATCCCTGGTTATAATCGGCGGGTTGGTTTTCATAGCCTGAGAACTACTTTGTCCCTGCATCAGCTGCCAAACTCTCATGCGATAAGTAACCGGTTCTTGTGGTTTTGGAACAATAGGTGTCCATCTGAATGTAACACCTTTCATGGCATCGGCTGATGTGAATTCTTTTTTGTCTTCGGGGAATTTATTTTCCGGACCGGTAAATATTGTTTCTTTTACTTTGAATTCAGTAGGGTTACTTGTTCCGATTGTTTTCGGCGCTGCTCCTGCCTGACGGGTGATGGCTTCTACACTCCAGATATAATCACAGAGATAAGGCGGCCTGCAGGGGCCGGTATATATTCCATTCACTATTGCCTGAGTTATATTGTCAACATCTTTGGTAACGATCGGCGGATTTGTTCTCATAGCCTGTGTACCATTTTGCCCCTGCATCAATTGCCATACTTTTAAACGATAAGTAACCGGTTCCTGGGGTTTTGGAACAATAGGTGTCCATCTGAATGTAACGCCTTTCATAGCATCGCCTGAAGTGAATTCCTTTTTGTCTTCGGGGAATGTATTGTTTGGCCCTGTGAGCTGCCCTTCTTTGACACTAAACTCTGTTGGGTGACTTGTTCCTAATGTTGTTCCCGTTCTTGATACTGCCTGCACTTCCCAGATATAATCACAGAGATAAGGTGGTCTGCATGGGCCGGTATAAATACCACTCACCGTTGCCTGGGTTATATTGTCAACATCTTTGGTAACGATCGGTGGATTTGTTCTCATAGCCTCTGTACTATTTTGTCCCTGCATCAGTTGCCATACTTTTAAACGATAGGTAGTATTACCTATCGGCACCGGATCGAAACCAAATACACTAACAGCTGTCCAATTAAAAGTAATGGGCTTTTTTGCATCATCTGAAGTAAATTGTTTCTTGTCTTCGGGCAATGTATTGTTTGGCCCTGTGACTTGTCTTTCTTTAACACTGAATTGAGTTGGACTACTTGTTCCTAATGCTGTTCCGGTTCTTGATATTGCCTGCACTTCCCAGATATAATCACAGAGATAAGGCGGCCTGCATGGACCGGTGTAAATACCACTCACCGTTTCTTCGGTTATATCTGCTACATCCCTGGTTATAATCGGCGGGTTGGTTTTCATGGCCTGTGAAGGACTTTGTCCCTGCATCAACTGCCAAACTCTCATGCGATAAGTAACCGGCTCCTGTGGTTTTGGAACAATAGGTGTCCACCGGAATGTAACTGCATTCTTTGCTTCATCTGATGTGAATTGCTTTTTGTCTTCGGGGAATGTATTTTCCGGGCCGGTGATTTTTGTTTCATTTATTTTGAATTCAGTTGGGCTACTTGTTCTAATTGTTTTCGGCGCAGCTCCTGCCTGACGGGTGATGGCTTCTACACTCCAGATATAATCACAGAGATAAGGCGGCCTGCATGGGCCGGTGTAAATTCCACTCACTGTTGCCTCAGTTAAATCCATTACTTCTTTTGTAGCAATAGGGTTGTTCGTTTTCATGGCCTGAGAACTACTTTGTCCCTGCATCAGCTGCCATACTTTTAAACGATAAGTAACAGGTTCTTGTGGTTTTGGAACAACAGGTGTCCACCGGAATGTAACTGCATTCTTTGCTTCATTTGATGTGAGTTGCTTTTTGTCTTCAGGAAAAAGATTATCAGGTCCTTTTGTTTTTTCTTCTGCTAAACCAAAAGTATAAGGCTCACTCATGCCATTATTATTGCCCATTGGTTTGCCGCTGCGGTTCAATGCCTGCACCTGCCAGATATAATCACATAAGTAAGGGGGTCTGCATGGGCCGGTGTATATACCACTCACAGTTGCCTGGGTAATGTTATCAACATCTTTTGTAACGATAGGCTGATTGGTCCTCATGGCTGTTGTACCATTTTGCCCCTGCATCAATTGCCAAACTTTTAAACGGTAGGTAACGGGTTCTTTTGGTTTCGGAACGAGTGGTGTCCATCTAAAAGTCACCACACTTTGTAATTCCTGCGCCGTAAATTTCTTACCATTATCCGGCGTTATCAATGTGGGTGGGGAGTATTCCACATTTGTATCTTCTACCCTGAAATCTTTACACACTTCCCGGCTGATAGCCACTTTATCTATATTAAAAAACTGAACGCAGATCGTATAAGTGCCGGCTTTCAGTTCATTACAATTACCCAGCAGGCCAAGAAGATCGGCGGTATTAAAAACCCGTACATCAAAAGGGTCAATCCGTTTTGCCGTAGCCATCGTATTGCCACAGATAATAGCACTGCCGCTTCTTAACTGCAGCACCATCATTGGTTCTCTTACCTGTGTGCCGGGTACTTTCTGTGCCGTTAGCACTAATGCCCCGGGTGTGGAAAGCCAGCTATCCACCGTTCCGGGCAGTGTGTTCTTAACGGTAAAATTGACAATGTTGATTTGATTGATTTGCCCGGCCTGGCTGCTGGCGATAATAGTGACCAGCAAAGCTGCAAACAAGAGTTTCAGTTTCTTCATAATGAAGTTGTTTTGAGTAGTGGCAACCGAGTTCTAAAATTGCCAATGTAAATGTGGGAACTTGAAACGGGGATTTTTGGCGGATTGTATATGCGGGGGAGGGGGTTGTATATGTGTTACAGACTGTAGTTTTAAAAGTCCGGATGTATTTGCGAAAGTTTTAAATATCGCAACAATTAATTTAAACGATTAAGAATTAAGCAAGTAGTTAAAAAAGTGAGAGTTTAAAGCCTTAAAACTTTCGCCTATTTTTGAGTTGAACCAACATTGCTTTCAGCAATGAGTTTCTCTTCTGCAGTTTCTTCATCATTGTTATATTGTGTTCCTAAATTTTAAATTATGGAAAAAAAACACTATCGCAATTTGCTGTTAATGCATTGCAACGTACAAGCG
>JANNQR010000012.1:0-10008 GCA_031400855.1 Chitinophagaceae bacterium
GAGCCGTGCAGCAAAGAAAAAGGCACATGTAGTACAATTAAATGAGCCGGTACTACCAGACGAAGCAGACGAAAATGAAACGGATATGGCGAAATAAAAACCGGGCTGTAGAAACAGACCCGGCTCTTGAGCATGAAAAAACATTTCCATTGTCTACTCTTTAGTTGAGCCAGATGATAATCATCACCAGCAACCCGATTGAAAGAATAGTTTTTATTACAAGATTTTTCATTTTTGCCTGTTTCAACTTCCGGTAATTTATAGTTTCATAAATTTTGCATTTGCAGTTACTATACCATCCGATACCTGAAGATAATACACTCCGCCCGCCAGCACTTGCACTGGTATCTTCAACAACAAATCATTTTTCATCTGCCGGGAGAGCTGTAGTTTTCCATTGGCATCAAATACCTGCACCATTATTTTTTTCTCTGCCGTGCTGAAATCAACTATCAGCATATCATTTACAGGGTTGGGATAGATGGTCAGCAACAGCCCTTTGTCATCAAACACTACCCTCCTCACCGGGGTATATTCAAACCTGGCATCAATATCGACCTGCTTCAGCCGGTAATAGTTATTGCCTTTCAACGGCTGTGCATCAATAAATGAATATTCCTTTCTGTCATTGGATGATGTGGAAGCGTTTACCCGGCCGATGGTAACATAGTTGATGCCATTACTGCTACGCTGCAATTCAAAATGGCTGTTGTTGATCTCATTTTCGGTAATCCATTGAAGTAATACAATGTTGTTTAGGATTGACACATGGAAAGAATGTAAATGAACGGGTAAAGTGCTGTTTTTTATTACCCGAACATCCGTACTGTTTACCTGCAATGTGTAAGCAGGTGGAAGGTTTGTTGTGGAAAAACTTCCACTGATAGCGCCGGCAGTTAAATTTATGATGGTATAAGTTCCATTAGGCACCGTTCCGGTTTCTGTAACAGTTAATGTTCCGCTCAATGCCAGGTTTCCGTTACGTATAAGTTGGTCATGCCCTGTTCCGGCTCCGCTTCCATTCAGCATTTCTATTTGAAGCGTACTATTTGCTGAAAGTGGTTGCTGGGTGTTTACTGTAAGAATACCCGGTGATAAACCCGGTGCGATTACACCATTGTTGAAAAAAAGAGAAGGAGACATATTTATCGTTCCCACTCCACGGATAGTTCCAGTTGCACTATTAGTGAAACTGGTAAGGCTGTTAAAATCAGTAGCACTGGTGCTGCTTTTAGAAATAGTTCCGTTATTAATAAAAGTACCCTGAGCGTTTTGCATAGTGTTATTGCCAGTAATACTCATGGTTCCATTATTTGTAAAAGTGGCCGTTGCGTTAAAGAAGATAGTGCCATTCTGCCAGATTACAGTTCCGGCATTTGTAAAATTTACTGTAAATATTTTGTTAGCTGCCGTTGCCAATGTAAAAGTATTTGCTATTCCATTTATAAATACTCTGCTGATCTGCCCACTGTTCCAGATAGTATTACCATTTACAATAAGTGTTCCGCCGCCTTGTAGATTTCCGTTTATGATAATATTATTATTAACAGTCAGGTTCCCTGCTCCATTTATTACTCCGGAATTTGGAAATAAAAGTGTGGGTCCAAATGACTGGCTGATATTTAGGTTCAATGTACCGTTGTTGGTAAAAGTTCCGGTGCCGCTCAACACAGAGCCTGTGTTATGATTAAAAGTAAGGGCATTATCAAGGCTTCCATTGTTGAAGTTTATTGTAGCCGTATTAGTAAAATTGCAGTCAGCCTGGGTAGTGCCAGCATTAAGATTCATAGTGCCGTTATTGGAAAGGCTAAGTCCACTTGCAAAGCTTGTGGTGCCTGCACTGGTTTTTGTCAGGATTCCGTTATTAATAAAAGTGCCCTGAGCGTTTTGCATGGTGTTATTACCAGTGATATTCATGGTACCATTATTAGTAAATGTGGTCGTTAAATTGTAAAAAATGGTACCATTCTGCCATGTTACTGTACCGTTGTTGGTAACTGGTGTATTGAATATTTTATTATTAGCTGTGCTGAATACAATTGTGCCTGTAGCAGTTGCAACAGCATTTCCTGGTGAATTTAAAATCCCGCCATTCCAGTTTAAATTACCATTGATTATCAAATCATCCCCTGCACCATCGGCTAATGGCAACACTGAATTAAGCTCCAGGGTAAGTGTCCCTGATAAATTTACTGTAAGCTGATCAACTGCTGTTACAGAACTGTTTACTGTTACATTGTGTGCTGCCAAAATATTAATCACTCCGTCCGCTAACGTTGGAACAGGTGCTGGGGTTATCCAGGCGACACCATCCCATCGGGCCCAGGAGGATGTGTTGGTCCAGTTGCCGCTGGCGGCACTTTGGTAATCTCCTATAGACTGTGTCCGTGCAATAAGATGAATGCTGCATAAGAAAATTACTATAAATGCTTTCAATAAAAACTTTCTCATTTTGGTAAATTTTGATAACCAAACTTACTCGCCTCTTTAAAAATGCTCTATACCCCAATTGAGGTATTCTCATCCTTTTGTAATTTGAAATCCTACCCCTGTAAGAAAAACTCAGGTTTACTTCTTTTTAAATTCCTGTATTTCTTTTTTCAATGATTCATTCTCCTGCTTCAGTTCTTTAATGGCTTCAACGAGGTAGGGTATCATCCCGATGTAGTTTACACTCTTTATTCCTTCGTTGTCCGTCTTCACCAGCTCAGGCATTTGTTTTTCTATTTCCTGCGCCAGCAGGCCGGTTTGCAGGTGGCTGCCCCTTGCCGCATCAATCCAGTGGTATTGATAACCGCCAAGTGAAAGAATCTTTTGCAAGCTGTTTTGCAACGGCGAAATGTTTTTCTTCAGCTTTGCATCGCTGGGGCTGTAGGCGCCGGTAATGGTAAGGTTGCCGTTTTCTTCCAGCCGCATGATGGTAGTTCCTGCTGCATTGCGCCACTGGAATTCATCACCGGTGCCGAAGTTGCGGAACTTGGTGTTGCCGTCATACAATATGTTGCAATAGTCGGTGCTGCCGCCTGTTGTTTCCAGCCGGATATGTGCATCCCAGGTGGCGGCAATTCCTTTCATGTGCAGTCCTGCCTGTGGCATTCCGTTGGCTACATTTATACCTGTCTCACCGTTTTTGGCAATGATAAAGGCATTTCTTCTTGTATTTGTAGTTGTACCATTGCCTAGAATGAATAGCGGGTCGGTATCTACCCATATAAAGGGTAAGGAACCGGTAATGGAATCATTAAACCTGCCGGCTGCAAAACAATTATAACTTTGAGATACTGTAAATGCACCCATCGCTGTTGCATATTGCCCTGCAGCTTTAGTTGTAGTGCCTATGGATACAGCATTATTATAGGTCGTTCTGGCCGAAATACCAATAGCGGTTGAATAATCAGAATTAGCTATTCCACTGCCCAGTGCCACCGAATTGTCGCCACCTGCCTCAGCATACAAACCCATTGCAATAGAAAAATTGCCGCTTGCCATGGCATTATTACCTGCTGCAAACGAATACCTTCCTGTCAAACTTTTATCCCATCTGTTATCATCTACATATCCAACCCTGAAAGCCGCTTTATCCGCATACCACATCATCCTTGAGCCTGGTCCGGTTACCGGAGGATTAGCCGTAGAAATTTCAGCAATTAAAGGGCTGAATCCTGTGAAAACAACACTGCTGTCCTTTACGTGAAATAACGCCTGTGGTGTGTTTGTGTTGATGCCTACTTTACCAATCTGGCAAAACACGGGTGTGTAAAAAAGCAATCCAAATCCAATGAAAAATATTGTTTTCATGTTTTTACAATTTTTTAAGCAAAAGGTTTTTTAATTCTTCCAACTTTTTCTCCAGCAGGTTTATTTTATCCTGCTGTTCTTTCAGGGTTTCCACCATATAAGGAACCATGCCATTATAATTTATATTCTTTATTCCTTCACTATCTGTCTTTACCAGTTCAGGCATCAGCTTTTCTACTTCCTGGGCTATGAACCCGGTTTGCAGGCGCTGGTCGCCATGTACATCGATCCAGTTGTAATGGTACCCGTTAAGTTGTGTAAGCTTTTCCAAACTATTCTGAAGCCGTACAATATTCTTCTTGAGTTTTGCATCGCTGGGTGTATAAATACCGGCAATGGTTAAATTACCCAGGTCATCAAGTGTCATCCTGATATTATTGGTGCTGTTACGCCACTGGAATTCATCACCGGCGCCGAAATTGCGGAACTTGGTGTTGCCGTCATACAATATGTTGCAATAGTCGGTGCTGCCGCCGGCGCTTTCCAGCCGCAGATGTGCATCAAATGTGGCGGCAATTCCTTTTATATGCAGACCCGCCTGTGGCATTCCATTGGCTATATTGATTCCTGTTTCGCTATTTTTTGCCACGATGAATGCATTGCGCCGGGCATTATTCGCCGTACCGTTTCCAATGATGAAAATGGGATCTGTATTCACCCAGATACCCGGTGAGCTGGAGACTATAGAATCGTTATACCTTCCTATAGTCATTGAGCTATATGATCTTGCTGTAACGGTATCGCCAATCGCACTGGCGAAGTCTCCGGATGCTGCTGTATTCCTGCCAATAGAAAATGAATAATCACCTGAAGCATTTGTGACTCTGCCGGCTGCAAGTGAATAATCACCTGAAGCCACCGAACCCGATCCCATTGAAGTGGATACGACCCCTGAGGCTACCGTTAAATATCCAGCTGCAAGTGAAAAATCACCTGAAGCCACCGAACCCGATCCCATTGAAGTGGATCTGCCCCCTGAGGCTACCGTTAAAATACCAAAGGCCATTGATTCGATCCCTGAAGCAGTTGAACCAGCTCCGATTGCTGTTGAAAACTGTCCTGTAGCATTTGTATTGTTACCAAACGCACTGGCTCCAATTCCAGTTGCTAAAGTGGAAATTCCAACAGAAGTTGTACTGTTACCGGATGCGATTGCCGATCCCCCTATCGCTGTGGAATAGCTACCGGAAGAAAGATTATCATACCCAATAGCGACAGATGTAAACTCAGTTGCCCTTGAAAGATACCCCATAGCAGTGCTGTAATTGTTCGTAGCTTTTGTATCAAAACCAGAAGCAAAAGAGTTATGACCAACACTATCCTTGTCCCAATGATTGCCTGAAACCCTGCCGGTTCTGAAAGCGCCTTTATCAGCATACCACATCATACGTATGCCTGGTCCGCTTACCGGGGTGTTGCCGGGTGGTGTTGTGAAACTTCCGGTAAACACCACACTGCTGTCTTTTACATGCAGCATGGCTTCTGGTGTAGAGGTATTGATACCTACTTTGCCAACCTGGGCCGCAGGTGAAAAGCTTATCAATACAAAACCCATTGATAAAAGTATGGCAGTTATTTTTTTCATATACCTGTTTTAGCCGTTAATAATTGCAACCTGGTTCTGGGGAATATTCGGGAACATACCCGGGCCCATGATCACCAATCGTTTATCGGTCAGCGTAAACCCATTATATCCAGTAATGCTTGGATGTACATATACAGTGTCACCAGTAGCGCTGGCATTTACTGCCGCTTGTATAGTGCTGAACTGTGCAATGGTGGAAGGGAAATTGCATACCGTACGGATGGTGGCAAACAGGTTGACCACACTTATTACTAAGCTTACTGATAACAATAACTTTTTCATTGCTGATGATTTTTTTGTTCAGCAAACCTACCTGCCTGTATTAAGCTGCTCAATACCCCAATTGGGGTAATATTGATCAAGATGGTGGAAAGAAAAATTAAACAAGGTGTTTTTTAATGGCAAGTGCCACCGCTGCGGATGCGGATGTAACATGCAATTTTTTATATATCTTTTTTACATGGGTACGCACCGTTTCATAACTTATGAAATATTTATTACCAATAGTTCTGAAGTCCATTCCTTCTATCATCAGCGAAAGGACCTCTTTTTCCCTTTCACTAAGTTTATACTCATCTGATGAAGTGGTGGGTGGAGGTGCAAAGCGTTGAAATAATTTAAGCACCCTCGCAGCAATGGTGGGCGACATGGGCGAGCCACCGTTATATACTTCGGTAATGGCAGCAAGCAGTTTGATCATGCCATTGCTCTTGAGGATATAACCCGAGGCGCCGGCGCAAATGGCAGCAAAAATGCGTTCATCATCTTCGAATACGGTTTGTATCAGGATCTTTATTTCCGGGGAATTTTTGCTGATAAAACCGGTGGCCTCAATGCCATCAATACCCGGCATCTCAATGTCCATCAAAACCACATCGGGGTTGCTTTTACGGATAGCAAAGTCAAGATCAGCACAGTTGCTGAATACACCTGTGCACTGAAAGCCCGGGGTACCCGACAAAATGGCCTCGTAAGCATCCCGGATGAGCTTATTATCTTCAAATATGGCGACCCGTATGTTCATTTATTTTTTCAAAATTGAAATAAAATGTTTGGCTCTTGTATCCCCCGGACGGGTGATTTTCAAAAACTCAGTTCTATTTGTGTTCCCTTTTCACTTCCCGATCGTATCGTCAACATTCCGCTTATTTCTTTTGCTCTCGCTTTCATATTTACAAGGCCATTTCCCTGATATATTGCTGCAATATCAAATCCGGTTCCGTCATCTGAAATCATTAGCAGATAGTTATTCTTTTTGCCGGAAAGGGAGAAGTTGATATTTTTTGCTCCGGAATATTTTACGGCATTGTTGATGGCTTCCTTGCAAACAAGATAGATATTATTCCGCACCTGCATATTCAGGTGCACTTCTTCCCTGTCATCCGGACGTATGAAGTGAAAATGGATATTACGGGAAGAACAGAGATTAACACCGTAGCGCTGTATCTTGTTCAGCACTTTTTCAATGGAGTCATTCACCGGGTTGATGGCCCATACAATATCATTCATCTTCTCCGCCATTTCTTTTGATTCGGTGGTGATGCGGCTGATAATTGATCGGGTTTCTTCTGTTTTGTGTGTTTTCAGTTTTTCGTTGGCCAATTCACTCATCAGCGTAACGCCGCTGAGGGTGGCGCCAACCTCATCATGCAGGTCCTGAGAGATTTTGGTTCGCATCGTCAGTACTTTTTTCAACTGGTTTATACGGTACCGGTAGACCATCCACAACACAGCCGATATGAACAGCGCTGCAAGCAGATAGAACCACCAGGTTTTCCAGAATGGCGGAGATATAATAATGGTTAAAACTTCTGAATGATAACTCCATTGACCAAACTCATCTGTTGCTCTAAGCTGCAAATCATACTTGCCCGGTTGCAGGCTGGCAAAGCTGAGTTCGGTTTCTTGGCCAATATCTGTCCAGTTTTCATTATTCCTGAGGCGGTAACCATAATCTGTTTTCCTGCCAGGTTCTAGTTGTTGCAATGAAAAAATGATACTGAGTGAATTTTTATTATATGGAAGTTTAAGCGTATTCTCTTTGAAATGTAATTGGGTTTTACCCTGCATTACCTGGCCGAATAAAATTTTCTTTTGCTCAGACTGCAGACTAAAAACCTCCGGGTTTACTTCAATGATCTTTGCCTTATCGAAAAATACAAGTGTACCGATGCTTGTAATAAATCCACCGGTACGACCCCCTGATTCTAATGAAGCAGGAAACCTAGAAACAGTTCCTTTACTTTCTTCATAGATTTCTATCCCTTCATCCGTTACAATCCATGTTTTTCCGTGGCGGTCACTAAGTATTTCATTTATATAATTACTCCGGAGCCCGGTTTCTTTGGTAAGGTTCATCCAGGTACCTTTTATACTGTCATATAGCATGACGCCACCAATATATTGCCCCAGCCAAAGTTGTTGACTTCCTGACTCTGCTGTAGTAACGGGAAAATTTTCGTTAAACACTGATGGGGTAACAGGAATACTATCGGGCTTATACTTTCCAGTTATAAAATTATTAAGGGAATAATGTCCGGCTTTATTATAGGTAATAATAAAATTCCCGATCTCCCCTGTTGGTTTTACTGAAGTGATACGATTAGAAGTGATCTGCCTGGCCAAATCGGTTTCCTGTATTTTGATGAAGGAATAATCTTTAATATCTAATAACAATATCCCGTTACTGCGAGTAGCTGCCAGTAGCCTGTTATCAAAATAATGCAGGACATTTGCATAGGATCTTGTAAAAATCCGCTTAAGAATACGGCCGGATGATGGATTAAAATGATAAATATATTTCTCAGTACTCAGCCAGATCGATTGATCCGGTAATACAACCATTGTATAAATAAGCGAATCTTTCCATTGTGAGAAAGGGTGCAGCTTATGAGTGAACCTGTTCATCAGCAAAAGGCTGCTGCCCGTTCCAACCAGCCAATTATTTTCATCAAACACTTTTACATCATTTATTTCATACTTCTTGCTTAACGTTTTCAGGGCTTTCTCTGAAAAAAAATATTTTTTTGAATACGTAAGACTTTTGTCTGAAATGAATAATCCGTCGGCCCTGCCCCAGCATTGCACGCCATAAATGCGGCTGCCAAAATTAAATTCTTTCAGAAAAAAATTATCCGCCCCGTTACCGGGGTTATTGCTTCTGATAATCCGGTTCTCTTTTGACCAGGCAGCAAATTGATTTTTTTCACTGTTTGTATACATAGTCAGATTGCTGTCAATATATATATTTTTCACCTGGCTGATGGCTTCAGCCGATTCGGTAGTACTGATATTTATTTTTCCCTTCTTTGTATCATAAGAAACATAGAAATTGGAAGGAAATGTATTCCAGTAAGAACGTAGCCGCAGGTTATCACCCTTCAGGCTGGCTGCAGGAATTGATTGTGAAAGCTGGCTGTCAAGCACATTTCTTTTTATATCATACCCAGCCCAGCCATTTACCAGGTATAATAAAATATGGTCTTTGCCCCCTCCTACAATTTTACTTACCTGGACACTTGCTCCTTTTGGCCGTTCCTTTACAAGATCCCAAACTAATTTTATTGAATTGGATTTTTTATCAAACCGAAGCAATTCCCTGTCGCCGGACAGCCAAATGGTACGGTCATCGTCCAGATATATATCACGGATAGCACGGTCTAATGAATAAATTGAGCCGCTGTCAGGTGAATTAAAATTTTCGCAAAGAAAAGTATTCTTATTTATACGGCTGAGCCCAAACCTATGGGCAACCCAAATATATTCGCCATCTTCTTCAAGATCAAGGATCAGGTCGCCGACTAATTTATTGCTGTTGAATAAACCGGAGGGAAAAGTATAAAAATGAGAGCCATCAAATCTGCAAAGCCCGTTAGAAGTACCTATCCATAAAAACCCTTGTTGGTCCTGCCGCATGCAGGTAACATTATTATTGGGTAGTCCATCGGCTATAGTATAAGTAAGCCTGGGATTCTGACCTGTACTGCTTTTTGTTATTATCAGGAAAAGAATTGACAGAAGCAGTTGGCGTACTAGCATGTTCATACTGATTGAAATGCAATTTACACTATGTTGGTTATTACTTCTTCAATAAAACAGCAGCAGCTACTCCGGCTGTTTCACTTCTTAATCTTGTTTCACCTAAACTAACGGGAACAAAATTATTTTGCAAAGCCCATTCAATTTCTTTTTTTGATAAAATCACTTTCCGGCCCTATCAAATACAGGAAACTAAAAACTTTTTCATTTTTAAATGTTTTTTGAAATGATGAAGAGATTAACACTCAATGATTTCATTTAACCAAATATTGATACAATTCATTTATATCTTTCTAAAAGGCGGGAATCTGAAATTTAAATTTACAATTTTTTTCCATAACCGGATTGAGCCTGATCTTTGAAGGATGGGACAGTGCAGCCGCCCATCAGCTACATTTGAAAAACTATATTTACTTCGGAATGGCTTTCTCCTTCATTGTAGAAAAGCTGAATATGACGATGATGAGCCGTGCAGCAAAGAAAAAGGCACATGTAGTACAATTAAATGAGCCGGTACTACCAGACGAAGCAGACGAAAATGAAACGGATATGGCGAAATAAAAACCGGGCTGTAGAAACAGACCCGG
>JANNQR010000013.1:0-95413 GCA_031400855.1 Chitinophagaceae bacterium
GAGCCGTGCAGCAAAGAAAAAGGCACATGTAGTACAATTAAATGAGCCGGTACTACCAGACGAAGCAGACGAAAATGAAACGGATATGGCGAAATAAAAACCGGGCTGTAGAAACAGACCCGGCTCTTGAGCATGAAAAAAGTTTAGCCCTGTTTCATCTTTATTTCAATAAATTTTTACTCCTGAAAAATAAGTGCCTGCAGCCGCATTATCAATAATGATAACAGCGCCACTATTTTGTTGTACCTGCGCCCCTACCTGGTCGCCGGCATTTAATTTTAAAAAGGCACTAAGTTGTTGCGTATGCTGAATACCTGTTGCTACCGGGGTAGATGTAAATTTTCTTCTTACTCCGTTGATGGTAAGATAAAGGTTTTCTATGGCGGTTAATCCATTCCAATAAACTGATACTTCAAATTGATACATACCCGCTGATGGTGCCGTATAAATTCCGGTTGCGGGGTTAAAGTTATTTCCACCATCATCCACTGTTTCGGTATTAAATACCAAACTAATAAAACTATTATTGGCAATGGAAACATCTGCACTGATAGTAGCAGAAAAACCAATGGCCGGATTTTGATTAATAGATTGCCAAATACTATTTCCAAAATTATCTGTAGCCGTTAAAACTTCACCCGTAGTTGCACCACCGTTGTTTATTTTTAAATTCCCGTTTATTTCGGTATTCCCAATTTTGTCAATTAACATGCGGGTATTAATGCCCCCTGTTTTCAAAGCTATTGAACTATCAGCCTGAAAAAAAATTCCACTTTTAATTGTTGTAGATTCATTACCGGCTAATATACCCGATTCACTTGTTGAAGGATGTAGTAATTGAATATAAGAGGAAGTATTATCTTCTATTAATAATGTTCGGTTAGAGGGAATGTTTAAAATACTGCCCGAATTTCCGCGACTTATATGTAATGCAGCCATTGGCTTTGTGGTACCTATGGCAACATTCACATTGGCAGTAGCACTATTTATACCATTTATACTTCCCAGTACCATTGCATTGGAAGTATCTATTTGCGATTTGGCTCCTATGGCTGTTGCATTTACAAGATTATTAAACCCGGCATCTGCCTGGTACCCAATAATTGTATTATCATTTCCAATGGTGTTTGTATTCAGGGATTGACTTCCTATAGCAATATTATTACTACCGGTTGTATTGCTGAATAAGGCAGAATCTCCCAATATATTATTATAGTTACCTGAAATATTATTAAAAAAACTTGACGCTCCTATGGCACTATTGTTTCTGCCTGTATAGGCTGGATCGTAATTAAAAACGGCTGTTTGACTGGCATTAACTGCATTGCCTACAAAAGTATTTCTGCTACCGGAAGAATTATTAAATCCACTTACAAAGCCAATAGCAATATTCCTGCTGCCATTCGCATTTCGGGCAAGGGCATTTGAACCCACAGCAACATTTCTACTTCCCGTAGTATCCAGCACCATTGCCTGAAAACCTATTGCTGTATTTGAAGTACTATCACGGTGTTCCTGCAAAGCACTTGTACCAATAGCAGTATTGAATTGTGTATTTTTTGCAAACCTTAGTGCGGAAACTCCCATAGCAGTATTGCCACCAAACCCAGTTCCCTCTAAATTTTCTAAAGCAAAAGAGCCAATTGCTAAATTATTGCTTCCAAACTGATTTTTCTTTAGTGCTTTATGTCCAATTGCTGTATTGGAGCTTGCACTTAAATTATTAGCCAATGCACTATCACCAATTCCAATGGAAAATGTAGAAGCCAGTATATTGTTTATACCTGCATCTCTGCCTATATAATAATTAGATTTACCTAAATCCCATTGCCCCATGTGTTGCCCATTTTGCTTAAACCGTAATGGCATATTATCGGTAGTGCCAATAAAATTTATGGACGTATCAGTTCCTGCATTGCCGGTTGTTTTCCAGCCCGCTTTACCCAATACTTCCAGCCATAGCCAGGCAGCACCATCATAATAATAAAAACCTGTGCTGTCCACATCATCCTGAAATATCAATAACCCCTTTGCCGGGGCAGGTATAGTATTCTTCTGCACTTTAGTCATCCGGGGAGTCAGCAATCCTTTAGTAGTGCTGCTTGCATCCAATATGGCACTTGCATGTGGTGTGCTGGTACCAATACCCACATTACCTGTTTGGGCCATCAGCATATATGGCAGTGCAAGTACAATAAAGAGGCTCATTAATTTTTTCATACTTTTAGTTTGATGTGTTATCATTATTTATATAAACTGCCCTCAGCAAGGCTTTTTTTCTCCTGCTCATTATTATTTTTTCGCCATTATTAAGAACTACGGTATTTTGTTTGGCAATATTTATCTGCTCAATAAAAAGCTTATTCACTAAATGACTACGGTGTACCCTTGAAAACATTTCTTCGGGCAATTGCAATTGAAACCACTGCAGCACTTTAGCCACCGTCATCGGGTAACCTTTGATAAAATATATTTTACTGTAATTGCTCATGGCCTCCACCCTTACAATCTGCTCCGGCTTGGCAAGGCGAACGCCAAGGTTGTATGGAATGTGAATAAGATTCATAAATTATTGTTTACTGATTTTTTGATTCGCCACTTCTCCTTCATTTTTATATTGTAACAGGTACATTCCTTTCGCATAGCGACTCATATCCATCGTCATCGTTTGTGCCCATACGGTTTGTTGCTGCAATAGCTTCCCTTCAGAATTAAATAAAAGAATTGTTCCGATTTGCTTAAGGCCATTGATTGTAAGTACATCACTAACCGGGTTTGGATACACCGTTAATGCTGCACTTGCTTGTTTACTAAGCCGGAGAATATTTGAATAAGTAAACCTGCCATCCACATCTAATGACTTTAACCGGTAGAAGGCCACCGTTCTGCTGCTGAACGTATTGGCATCGGTTAAAGAATATAATGAACCGCCCGCTGCAACTGTGCCAATGGTGGCAAATGTTTGTCCATCGTTACTACGTTGCACTTCAAATTGGCTGACACCAGTTTCATTGGCTGTTTTCCATTGCAGTAGTGCATCATTGTTTTGTTTACTGCCGGTAAAAGAGATTATGTTTAATGGCAATATTCCGCTTTTTACTAATTGTACAGTGGTTGCATTTACCAGTACCGAATAGCCACCAGGTAAATTAGTAGTAGCAAAACTTCCGCTTACTGTACCAGATGTAAGATTGATAATTGTGTATGTACCGTTTGGTACAGTTCCTGTCTCGGTAACAGCAAGTGTACCAGCCAATGTAATATTTCCGGCTCTTATTAATTGATCATGCCCCGTACCTGCGCCACTGCCGTCTAACATTTCTATTTGCAAGTTGCTGTTTGCCGATAAGGGTTCCAGGCCGTTTATTGTTAACAAACCAGGTGATAAACCCGGGGCTATAATTCCGTTGGTATTAAAAACAGAAGTAAAATTAAAAACCCCATTCCCTTTTATACCTGCTCCGGAATTATTATTAAATGCTGTAGTTGCACCGTTAGTAAAATCACCATTGTTCAAAATAACTGTGCCAGTAGCTAAATTGGTAAATGTGCCACCGGCATTGCCCTCGCCAAAATTTAAATTTCCGCTGTTGCAATTCACCGTACCAGCATTAGAAAATAGCAGGATACCAGTTAAACTTGAATTGCCTGAGGTGTTTTTGATAAAACTGCCATTGTTGGTTATATTCAATCTTCCCCCATTAGAAAAAGTTGCATTGTTTGCGCCAATAGTAAATGTTCCATTATTTATTAAAGTGGAGTTGGGTGCATCAAACCGAACATCTCCATTCTGCCAGTTAATACTACCATTGTTGGTTATTGTGGCATTTTGCAATTGCTTTTGTGTTCCCGTAGTCAGCGTAAGCGTTTGGCCTGCGTCAATAAGTACGTTACGGGTTAAAAGTCCACTATTCCATGTGGTTGCATTTTTTATATTCAGGAGTCCGCCACCAGTAATATTTCCCTGTATGGTTAATAAGCTGTTGATGATTAAATCACCTGCTCCGGCAATATTTCCGGTAGTTGATAAAGCTATTGTTGATGGAAAAGTTTGGCTGATATTAAAATTGGCTGTACCTGTATTTGTAAAACTTCCGGTTCCGCTGATGGTGGAGCCTGCGTTATGATTATAAATACAACCAGGCCCAATAGAGAAAGTGCCGGTGCTGAATACCAGGCTTCCTGCATTTGAAAAAGTTCCTCCGGCATTTCCATCACCAAATACAAAATTACCGCCATTGCAATTTAACGTACCTGCATTTGAAAAAAGCAAAATGCCTGTTACATTCGATGTGCCTGTACTGGTTTTGGTAAATGTTCCATTGTTGGTAACAGTTAATCTTCCTCCATTAAAGAAAGAGGTATTGTTACCACTGATAGTAAATGTTCCATTATTTATTAATGTTGAATTGGGAGCATCAAACCGGATATTCCCATCCTGCCAGTTTATAGTACCATTGTTGGTGATAGAGGCACTTTGGAATTGTTTTAAACTTGCAGTGGTTATTGTCATTTGCGAACCAGCCTGTAATAAAACATTACCCGGCCCGGCCAGCATATTTGCCCGTAAATCGTATGTTCCGTTTACTACCAAATCATCGCCAGCTCCATTGGCTAAACTCAAATTAGCAGTTTGTGTTAATGTAGCACCGACATCTACTACAACCTGGTCGGCAGTAACAGTACTGTTGATAGTTATGTTATGTCCATTTTGTATAGTGATAATGCCATCGGTATTCGCCGGTGCAGATGGTGCAGGATTAATCCAGCTGGCTCCATCAAACCTCTCCCAGGCAGCTGAGTTATTCCAGTTTCCGGTAGCAAAGCTTCGGTAATCGCCAGTAGTTTGCGCTGTTACAACAGACGATACCATAAGCACTAAACAGATAATCAGGTATTTTTTTTTCATAAAATTTCTTTTATCCAGTAAAGTTGCTACAATGTAAAGCCGGTTACAATACCTGAAATGCAGTATTTACAACCATAAAAAATACCTGAACTCAGGTAGAAACATTTCCGGTATTTGGCGTTAACTTCCTTTTTATTAATTAATGTAAATCAAGCAATACTTTCTAACCAGGAAAATTGAATTAAATGTTATGCTGAACTACTATTTAAAAAAGATGCGTTTGTTTTTCCTGCTTACACTCTATTCAATTTCAAATAGTGTATTGTGCGCACAACAGGTGCAGCCTGCTACTTTGGATAGCCTGCTGGCTCTGGCATTTGTAACCAAACCAGATACGAATTCGGTAAAAGCATTTTCAGAAATACAACGCTATTATTTTAATCTTGGAAAATTTGACTCTGCCCTTAAATACTCCTTTTTGGCCCTTCCGGTTGCCAGAAAGGTGAATGATAAAAACCGCTTGGGCCGGATTATCTACAACACCGGAATGATTTATACGAATCTTACCATTTATGATAGCGCCAAAATATATCTTGATGAAGGTGAATTGATAGCTGCGCAAACCGGTGATACTGCATTACAAATAAGCACCTTCAATGCGAATGCACTAATCTGTAATTACCGATCTGATTATAGTGCTGCCGTGGAATACCAGATGAAGGCTCTCCGGATGATTGAAAATTCAAAAAATCCGCTTATACGGAACTTTCTTCCCCAAACTTATGGGAATATCGGGCATAACCTGATTGCAGAAAACCAGGTTGAAAAAGGTATTGAATATGAAAAAAAAGCATTGCTGCAGAAAAATTACCCGGATGAGCAACGCTATACAATAATGATACATTTAGACATTACCGATGGTTATATTCAGCTAAACCAAATAGCTGCCGCAAAGCTTCATTTAGACACGGCCATTCTGCTCAGTAAAAAAATAGATAATATACAGGTAAAAACGCTGGTACTTAATTCAAAAGGGCGCTACTTCGACATTACCAATGATTTACCAGCTTCACTTACAGCATATCTTTCTGCATATGATATTGCAGACAGTGTTAATAATGATTACCTGAAAGCTGAAGTTGGAGATAATGTGGCAAGAATTTATTTGAAACTCGGAAACAAAGCCCAGGCTGAAAAATATGCTATAGAAAGTAATACTATTTCTAAACTGCTGCAAAACTATGGTGTAGCAGCCAGGACATACAATACCCTTAAAATGTCGGCAGCAGCCAATGGTAATTTTGAAAAAGCCTACCATTTTGGCGAATTAAACAAATTATATTCAGACAGCGCTTCTAACAACGAAACAAAAAAATCAATCCTGAACCTGGAAGCAAAATATCAAAATCAAAAAAAAGAAAAAGAAATTGCAGAACTCACTATTGCCAATACCGAAAAAGAGCTAACGGTGGTAAAAAGAAACAGGCTGATCTTAATTGGCGGGTTAACTGTCGCTTCCTTATTAATTGTCCTGGGCTTATTTTACCGCAACAGTAAGCAAAAACAATTACTGGCTGACAAGGAAAATATACTTCAACAGGAACAGATAAAATTTTTAGAACGGCAGCAACAGGTAGTTTCCCTTCAAAGTATGGTGAACGGACAAGAAACGGAACGTACCCGTATTGCCAAAGATCTGCATGACGGGCTTGGCGGGCTTTTCAGCACTGTAAAAATGTATTTCAGTACGTTGCAGCACGAACAGGAAGTTTTAAAAACCAATACTCTTTTTTCAAAGAGTTATGAATTAATTGATACGGCAAGCGAAGAAGTTCGCCGCATTGCACACAATATGATGCCGGAAGTATTGATGAAATTAGGATTGGTGCATGCACTACAGGATATGTGCACCAACATCAGTGCCGGCAAATTGCTGCAGGCAAAATTACAATCCTACGGAATGGACAAAAGGCTGAATGCTTCCACTGAAATCATGCTGTACAGAATTGTGCAGGAACTACTGAATAATATTATTAAACATGCACAGGCCACAGAAGCCATTGTTCAGTTTAACAGGGAATCCGAACGGCTTACTGTAACCGTAGAAGATAATGGCCGTGGCTTTAACCTGCAGCAAGACGATGGGAAAAATCATGCAGGACTGGAAACCATTAAAAACAGGGTATCTTATCTTAATGGCAATATTTCGATAGATTCACAACAGGAAGTGGGAACAACAGTAATGATGGAATTTTTAATAAATGAAGAGACATAACAATATCAGTGCTGAATACTTTTATAATCCCGGTCACAATCTGATTTTTAAATGATAAACATACTTATTATAGATGACCATCCATTGGTGGCTGGTGGCATACAAATGATGCTGAAAGATGTAGCATATTTATCCATACAGGCTACGGCAAAAAACGGAGCTGAAGCTTTAGCATTTTTAGAGAAAAATGAACCTGAAATAATTTTACTGGATATCAGCCTGCCAGACATAGATGGACTCCAATTATGTGACAAAATCAGGCTAAAAAACAAGTACAGCAAAATATTGGGATTGACCTCTGCTAACGATGCCTCAATTATAACGCAACTGCTGCACCGGGGGGCAAACGGCTATTTATTAAAAAATATGGAACGAAGTGAATTACTGGAAGCGATAGATAAAGTGATAGATGGTAAAGTATTTTTAAGTAAAGCTGCCAATGAAAAAGTGCTGGAACAATTCTCTTCTGTTTCCAGTGCGTTAAATGAAATACCCGCATTAACACGTCGGGAAAAAGAATTACTTCAATTACTTGATGATGGTTTTAACGGACCTCAAATAGCTGAAAAATTATTTATCAGTCATTTTACTGTAGAAACCCACCGAAAAAATTTAATGCAAAAATTAAATGTTAACTCGACGCAGCAGTTACTAAAAACGGCCAGGGCAAAGAAAATGATTTAGTTATTTGTAATAGATAGTAATGTTGCGGCAACTACCCCCGCCGTTTCAGTTCGCAATCTTGTACTACCTAAACTTACAGGAGTAAAATTATTTTTTAAGGCCAGTTCAATTTCTTCTTTTGTAAAATCTCCTTCGGGGCCTATGCAAATTAGTTGATTTACTGATTTGGATATTTGCCGATCCAACTGCATTTTACTCTCTTCATTCATGCAATGAGCAATGTATTTTGAGCAATCATCTAATTGTTTAATTATCAAATTTTCGAATTTTGTTGGCTCGTGCAATTCAGGCAGCCATACTTGTTGTGATTGTAACATTGCACTGATGACAATCCCCTGCATCCTATCATAACGGAATTTTTCTTTCTCTGTCCTTTCACAGATCAGGGGAATGATTTCACTGACCCCTATCTCTGTTGCTTTTTCTAAAAACCATTCGAAACGGTTGGCATTCTTCAAAAGGGAAATGGCTATGGAGACTCTTCTTGTGTCTTGTGTCTTGCCTGCCTGTCCGGTAGGCAGGTACCTTGTGCCTTCCACTTTCACCAAACAATGTTTCTTATTATCATCTGCAATTTCACAAGTCAATAAATTCCCCTTGCCATCAGTCAGGTTCAACTGCTCCCCCACTTTCATCCGCAGCACCTGCACCACATGTCTGGAGGTTTCTTCATTCAGCACAATTTCATTTTGCGTGCCATCATAATCACTGATATAGAAAAAAGGGAGATTCATCATTAATTAAATACAGCCAGCATAATCCGTTCTTTTGAACTTTTAGCCGGCAAGATTAATTTTCTTCCGTTATAAAAAATAGTGTGTATTCCTTTTTTACTAACCGGTAAACTTACATCTACTCCCCCAAGAAAAGGTGCAGTACCAAATTGTTTCAGTGGCTTACCACTGGTTTTTTCATCGCCATCATCAAACAGAAAAGTGGAAATGATTGTTTTGGAAGCAGGCGTCAATGTTGCCGAAGAAAGTGGTACGTTATTAATAGCCAGGCTATCCCTGCCGGCAATCACCGCTTTCTGAGATGAAAAAATGATAATAAGTGATTGATCATTTTTTGCAGGCAGGTTGCCCAGCATAGATGCAATCAGGTTCCCTTTTGGAAAGCCACGGAGATATAAGTAACTGTTTGGATTTTTAAATGGTTCAAAAAAATAACTGATCGTTCGTTGTGAGGAATCAGATGGGATCAGTTCTAATTCATATCCAGATTTTCTATCTGCAATAAAACTGCCCCAGCTTCCTTTACTATCAGTTTTAAAAACTGCAAATGGTTTTTTAGAAAGTCGTTGACCTGTTGAAGAATTAAGTAGATGAACTAACACAGTTGCTTTCACCATGGGAGTATTATCACCGAGCAAAACTGCTTTTCCACTTATCAGGCTTTTTTCAAAAATCGCATAGGTATCCGATTCATCTTTGCCATCATTGAAAAAATTATACATGGCCTGGAATGTTTCAGCACTCGTGGCTACTTCGTAATGATCTTTATCTTTTAAATCGAGATTATTTGCTCCATCCACATCGCCTCCCATTTTTCCCATCACCATATCTACTGATGAATAAATATTCAGGCACTTCTTATTGGGAAACCAACTAAATTCATAAAACCATTTGCGGCTGCCAAGATGAACATAGTGTGCTACTTTCAAAGCATTTACTGAATCTATTAAATATCCTCGGCCTAATCCGCCACCGGCCGAATGACCCACCAAATCAATTTGCGTTGCTTTTGTAATCGTCAATACATGATCAATAAAAGCACTCAGCAGACTGTCCGTTTTTTTCCCATTGCCACCTACGGAATTCCAGTCAAAAACAAATAATCTGTCCGAACAATAAATTCGTTGTTTAAAACGAAGTATCTGCTCTGCATACGTATCGCCACTTGCCAGAAATCCATGAATAAATACAATGGGCCGTTTTGTTGCATCGCATTGAGCATTTATAGACAAGGCAGCGCAACAAAGAATCATAGAAAGAAATAGTTTTGTCATAAGCTTCTGTAAAATAATGATAGCTCCTCATAAATCAGGAGCTATCATCTATTATTTTTTAACTATTATCTAAAAAGGTGTGTCTTCATCATCCTGCGGCAAATCATTCATTTTACTTCCGGTTTGTACAAACACTCTTGCCCCGTCACCATCGGCATCAGCTACTGGTTTCCAGTTACCACCCGGCAATCCGATTCCATTATAAGGGTCATCATCCCAACCTGTAAATTTCTGAATATGCAATAAGGCCTTTAATTTAATCGTATCTAATACACCATTCCTGTGCTTGGCTATTTTTACTTCTGTCAGTCCTTTTATATTTTCCCCTTCTGCATTAGTAGTAATATCATAATACTCCGGGCGGGATAAGAACATTACCATATCAGCATCCTGCTCGATGGCTCCTGATTCACGGAGATCACTCAGTTGTGGTGTTTTTGATCCATCTTTTGCACCACGGGTTTCCACGGCACGGCTTAACTGTGATAAAGCAATGATCGGAACATTCAATTCCTTAGCCAATGCTTTCAGATTACGGGAGATATTACTGATTTCCTGTTCCCTGTTACCGTTGCGGTTATCACCGGTACCACTCATCAATTGCAGGTAGTCGATTATAATAAGACCGATATCATGTTTATTTTTCAACCGACGGCATTTAGCCCTTAATTCAAAAATATTTAACGCTGGTGTATCATCAATATATAATGGAGCCTGTGCCAATCGCTGAATACCCCTGGCATACAATTGCTTCATCTCATGTTCTTCGAGTTTACCCCTTGCTATTTTCTCCAGCCATATTTCACTCTCTGCTGAAAGGATACGCTGTACCAACTGACCTGCACTCATTTCTAAAGAGAATAAAGCTACCGGTGTTGCTTTACCTGCATGCATCACAGCATTGCGGGCAAGGTTCAGGGCAAAAGCTGTTTTACCAACTGAAGGTCTGGCGGCTAAAATGATCAGATCAGATTTTTGCCAGCCATAAGTTATCCTGTCAAGAGCAGGAAACCCACTGGGAACGCCGGTTATGTCTTCATTTTTATGTCGAAGATCTTCTATCCGCTGGATCGTTTTTACCAATACAGAATCGATCGTATCAAAATTCTTACGGAGGTGATTGTTGGTAATTTCAAATAATTTGGTTTCTGCATCATCCAGCAGATCGAATACATCGGTTGAATCTTCGTATGCATCACCAATTATTTCGCCGCTGATACGTATCAGTTCCCGCTGAATAAATTTTTGCAGAATAATTCTTGAGTGTGCTTCAATATTGGCAGAAGAAACAACCGCATTGGTTAGCTTGGTAACATAATAAGCACCACCGATCATCTCGAGTTCTTCTTTGAAACGTAATTCTTCTGCTACGGTCAGTATATCTATCGGTTGACTTTTATTGGCCAGTCCCTGCATAGCAGAATAGATGCGTTGATGTGCTTCCACATAAAAACATTCGGGTTTCAGAATTTCTACAACTGCATCAAACGCTGTTCGTTCCAGCATGATAGCACCAAGTACAGCCTCTTCCAGGTCTTTGGCTTGTGGTGGTACTTTTCCATAAACCATGGTGCCCAGGTCGAGTGAAGATTTTCTTCTTTGCTTGCGGTCTTTGTTCAGGTTAGTAAGATCCATTGTTCAATAACGTCGATATAGGGTTAAACCCCTGCCTGCCGGCAGGCAGGATTGATTTTTTTTGCCGGCGACCTTAGGCGCATCTTCCAGAATGATTTTAAGAAATTGTTATCTCTTTGTTAGTGGAATGTTTCCGTCAGTCAGTTAAGCGAATTACGGTGCAAAATTGTTTGGAAAAAAATTTTTCTTTCTGCACTATTTTTTCACTCCGATTTTCGGGTTATCCACATTTGATATTGCTACCCAAAGTCCTTTTCAATTTAGTAAAAAACTACCGTAAAAGCCCGGAAAGATTAGCACATTACTGAAGAATTTTAACAGGCCTGTGCAATCCCTGCTTTTGCCGGATATTAAAGCCGGGTCAGCACAATAAATGACCGGGCGGGCAGTTAATAGTAATAGTTTAATCCTACCAAACCGGCTGCCTGATCAGTATTCCAATTACTTAAATATATAACTATGCAAACTTCAAAACACAGCAGCCACTCCATTCTCAGCCAAACCAAGAACAACACCACCCTTTGGATAGGTCATTTAAAAACGGACCCCAATGACCATTTTGCGGGCCAGACCTTTACTTGTCCTGAGGATGGATTGGTTGATAATATACAGGTGTATTCAGCCTCGGTTCACTTACCGGGAGATGTTGCTCTTTCTTTGCATGAATTTGATGTGGACACCAAAACATGGGGGGCTGCCATTGGCGATGCCAGTATTTTTTTGGAAAAAGGAGATGATGCCCGCTGGATCAATTTCAACCTCCCGCCGGTTTCATTGAAAAAAGAAGCTACTTATGGTTTTCGTTTGCACACGGATAATGGATTAGTTGGTTTAGGTGAAGCAGCCAGCCATGCCAAACAGCCTTTTACTTTTGGGCAAGCCTGGAAGGGTGATTCAGCAAATGAAAAAGGGCATTTCTACCGGTATTTCAGTTTGGCATTTAAGGTGGATTTATGTGCATGATATAAATTTCCATACAACAACCCTCATCTTATTATGTGACGAATAAAGAAATAAGGCCATGAATGAGTAATAAAAACCTGTCTGATAATAGGCAGGTTTTTTTCATTGTAATGGAGGATCAGAAGTTGACTTGCTATAATTTGATATTATACAATTATACCCATTAGAAAAAAACTGTCGTCCGGAGCTTGTCGAAGGATGATTCAAAAGACTTCAATTACCCTTCGATAAACTCAGGGTGACAAGCCTGACAATTTCCCAAAGAACTGAACCTAATGTCTAATTGGTTATACAGGGATAACCCGAAAGGGGTATTGGTGTTACGAGAATAGTTACAGAAATTGCTATTCATATTATCACCTTCATCCTAAAACTACAGTTATGCCATTCTTCGATTTTCACCTGCACCCATCTCTGAAACCACAAATGTCATTACCACCCGATTTCCCCTCGCCCTGGGAGATCATCAAACTAAAATTCAAACATCCCAATATCATCACTGTCTTGTTGAAATGCAGCGGCATTAATGAAGTGGTAGATTCACAGGCTTCGCTTACACAATTAATAAAAGGAAAAGTGAATCTGATTGCTCTTGCTTTACACCCACCCGAAACAGCCATGATGAATGACGGATTGATACAAAAGATTGCTGCGGAAGAGCAAACAAGTTATATTAACCTGGCCCGTATTACTGATATCGGTTCGGGTGATATTTATTTCCGGATGCTGAATGAAGAACTGGCCAACCTGAAAAAAAACCTGTTGAACAACGGAAAGAAATTAAAACTCATCAGCAATATTGGTCAATATAAGGCCAATGATTTAGATACAGTGCATGCAATCCTTATTATAGAAGGTCCACATGCATTCTTTGGCGCCAGACAAAGGCGGACAGATACAGAGATCTTCACAGAGTTCTGGACCAATTTTGAAACTTTTACTACGGCCAATCGCATTTTCTCTCTCAATATATCTCACCTGCAGGATAATGAATTTTGCAATCATTCTTTTGGCATCCAGATATTCAAACCAAAACCATTTTATCCCAATGGCAACGGCATCACCCAGCATGGATTTAAGTTGCTGCAAAAAATGAAAGAGAAAAATATTTTGCTGGACATCAAACATACCAGCCTGTATGCCCGTAAACAACTCTATGATTTCCGCATTGGCGAAAATAACTGGCCGATCGTTTGTACACATGCCGGGCTAACCGGTATTAAAAAAGAAAACCGTGGCCGTTATTTTATCAGTAAGACGAATGAAGGTGACCATCTGCTGGTACGGCATCACAAACCAGCGGGTTATTTGTTGGGCACTTCTTTTAATCCTTCTTCTATCAATTTATATGATGAAGATGTTTTTGAAATTGTATTGTCCGGTGGATTGATCGGTCTTTCGCTTGACCAGCGGATACTCGGCACCCCGGAAGAATTTATGATGGCTGATGGGTATGTAGGTGATATCTACGAAGAAGAGATCATCAGCCCCGGTGAAAAGGAATTCTTTACCAATGTGGTCCGTTCTACACCAAGGGATTCAGATATCATTGATATCATCAACATCACTGCAGATGATAAACGGGACTGGCCAAGGTTTCATGCCCGTCATTTTTTAAACCAGGTATTTCATTTATTTAAAATTGCGGACCAGTTTAATTATAATAAAGCCCTGATGGCGCAGCGCATCTGCATCGGCTCCGACTTTGACGGCATGATCAACCCGGTTGACTGCTGCCAGAATGTAACCAAACTGGAAAGCTTTAAAAAATACCTCTCCGATAATTTTAAAGAATGGGAAAAAGATTTTACAGAAGTTACCGGCATTAAAGTTTCTTCTTTTATTACTCCAAAGAAACTGATGGATAATATTTTTTATCAGAATGGAGTGGATTTTTTGAAGGAGTGGTATGTGTAGAAGGGAATACTATTAAGGGTTTACGCTTAGAAATATTTTTTTTAAATCGCATTGTTAAACTTTAATAATTTCATACGGGGTATTGATTTTTTCATTTTTAATTTGCATATTCACAACCTCTATCCTTGTTCTCTGAAAACTTATTTCCTGCCCAGGTGAAAACGACGTATCAAAACTGATGAAACAAGCAATTGAATTACTAAATTCTAGTTGCAGTTTTGTTTTAGCTTTCAAACGAAAATAAAGCTGCGATGCTTACTATTATTCTTAACCATTCAATAATAAACGATGGAGAATATCTACCGGTTAAAAAAAGATAACAGCGAAATAAAAATAAAAGTAAAAGTGGGGACCATTGGCAATGCGTCAACGATAGTGTCCGAAAAAGGCGCCGTTGGAGAAATACTAAAATCAAGGCCTGAAGATAATGGCAATATCAACAAAAGAAAGCTTGGCCTATCTGATGAACTGATCAATACCACAATTATTGCTGATCTGGCCATTTTACTGGATGGTGTACCCAAAAATCAACTGGACCAGGCTTTTGAAAATCTATTTGTTCGTGTTACCCTTTTTGGAGGACCCGATGGAGAACAGTCGTTTGATATCGGGCCAGGTGAAAAATTGCAATTCAATGATAAAAAATTAATTGTAGCAGCAAAGGAAATAAAAATGATCCCTTAATTTATGCGCATATGATGATGAGACATATTATACTTCATTCATTTCTGGGTTTGTTGGGCTTCAATGCTTTTGGACAGAAAACTACTGAGTTAGCTGACTTAAAAGTGCCCGTTTCTCCTGCCTTCAGCCTCCTCGACTTTGCCCCAAAGACTATTGAATCTCCCGGAACAATTAAAGCATTTACAACAAGTTTTGTTGCAACTGTTGCCAAGGCCGGAGGCATCCCGAAAAACTTTGCTTTTGAATTTTCGCCCTATTGGTTTTTTAAACATCCTAACATGGATATTTATAAATACCACGGACTGATAGTTGATCCCGTCTCCCTGAACGAAGTGTCCTTTACAGAAGAAGATAATGCCCCGGTGAAAAAGATTTTTAATTTAAAACAGAATATCTTTTATGGGCTTCGTTCAACAAACCTTTCCTTTGGCTCAGTATTTAAAGATAGCAGCAAAAAACTACCGGTTGATGTTAACTATATAGCCTATGCTTTCAGGACCAACATCATTAACCTGAGAAATAAAAATGCCGTTAACAAACTTACTGAAAGCATCCTGTCAGTAAACTCAGCGCTCCAAAAAGTTCAATCGGAAGCAAGAAAAAAATGTAAGGATTTGGGCGGCAGAGAACGGATAAAATGTATAGGTGAAGAGATCACAAAATCAAAAGATTCAGTTTTGAAAGCTACCCGGAAAAATTTCATGGACTACCTTATGATAAGGCCCGTTTTTTCAGCGGATATTGCGTTTGCCTCTTCTACAGCCTTTGGAAATAATAGCATCAGTAATAGCAAATCATACCGGACGGGTGGATGGATAACACTGGCTTATAATCAGCCACTCGTATCAGCAAAAAAAGTTAAAGAAAACATCAGCAACCTGATTGAATGCAAAAACTATGTCAACGCTTTTTTTCTGTTTCGTATATTAAAAGAAAATGCCACTAACGATTTTAAGATATTCACTAAAAAGAATATGATAGACCTTGGGGGAAGAATTGAATTTGAATTTGATAAATTTAGCTTCTCTATTGAATCGATCAAAAGAATGGATAATAACAAAAAAGGCATGAATACAAGCCGGACGGTTGGTATTATTCAATATAAAATCTGGAAAGATTTTTTCTTACTGGGTACTTTCGGGAAAGACTTTAGTGAAATAAATAACCTGGTAACCTTGTTTGGATTTAATTGGGGTTTCGGTGAAAATGCACTAAACACCCCGTTTAATAAATAACAAATATTAAAAAAAAATATGAATGCTATCCTGGAAACTGGTATTTCGCTGATCCTTATTTTTTTTATTTTCAGTACTATCACTTACATCATACAAGAACTGATAGCTGTAAACATGAAATACCGGAGCAAGATGCTCTGGAAAGCTATGTCGCAACTCTTTGACGGCAATAAAAATATGCTGGAAGGCCGGATGGCCCTGAACAAAGCAATAGATACTACCAACACAACTGCCACCAATGAATTTTACAATCATGTGCAAATTGCAAGCCTGCAAAAAGATTTAAAACGGCGGCCCAATTATATACCAGCAGCCAATTTTGCCCTTGCGGTAATGGACCTGGTGGCTAAACAAGCACCTGCCGGTGTAAAGCAGAATAAATTATTTGAAGATTTCAAGGCTGGCCTTCAAACTTTTTCTGCCAGCAATGGAAATCTCTATGAAGTATTAAAAACCCTGGCCACCACTTCCGACACGGTAAAGGAACTCCAGTATAAAATAGAAACCTGGTTCAACAACTATATGCAGCGGGTAACGGGCTGGTACAAGTCGCATACGGTATTAACCGTCAGACTTATTGCGATAGCTGTCGCCCTTATCTTTAATATCAATGTTATCAAACTGGCAAAAACAATTTATAAAAATGGTGAGCTGCGTACGGCCATGGTAACGATGGCACAGGGTGTGGTGAATAATACCCAGCCCATCACACAGTATTATACCAAAACCTTTGAAAGTGAGTATGCGGCTAAAATAGCTGACTTCACTAAAAGAATTGACTCCGTTAAAAAAACAGATTCAGCGAATGTGGGTGCAATAAAAGCTATTGAGGTGGAAAGAGATACTGTGATGGCTGCGCTGGCAAAAATATATACCGGCAAAAACATCAGTGCCATCAAATCGCTTACAGATAGTTTAAAAACGGCCGGCTTACCGCTAGGGTGGAACAAAGCAGCCTGGAAAGAAGTGATTGATTGTAAAAACAGGAAGAACAATTGCGGGAGTATTTTTTTGGCGATTATTGGATTGCTTATTGGTGCCGGTTGCATTTCCATGGGAGCACCTTTCTGGTTTGATCTACTGAACAAGCTGGTAAATGTGAGAAGCAGCGGTATTAAACCGCCTAAATAAACGGATATGTTAGCAAAAAAACTGGAGGTTTGAACAAAAAAATAATGAGAATTATTTTATCTTTTATATATGGATCAGGATTCGAATAATATTTGTAAGGAGGAGATGAAACAAAAACCTCCTATCATCAACTGCCATACACACATTTTTACGGGAGATCATGTGGCGCCGTTGCTGGCTAAATCTATTGTGAAATGGCCTCTCTATTACCTGGTTAATTTCAAGTGGGTATTTTCTTATTTCCGGAAACGATACAAAAAATCGGGGAAGGAAACATTTGGCGGTGCCGGCAACCTTAAAGCCCGAAAAAAGTTTGAGTCTGCCAGAAAGTTCAGGAAAAGAATTTTCCTCTATAGTGCTTACACCATTGTTGGCTTTTACCTGACCATACAATCCATTGATATCCTCTGCCACTGGATATATTCTATGCCAGAAAAACCAGGGTTGGTGATGAGGTTACTAAAAAAGACACATGATTTTTTGGGCAATATATACCTGCTGTTGGATGTAAAGAAGATCTGGTTACAGGCTATTATCATTTCCGCTGTGTTTTTCTTCTACAAATCAGGCCGTAACCTGCTGTGGGCTTTTGCAAAGATGGCCTTCTCCATACTTCGTAAGATACCGGGCAAAAAAACCAAAGAATTGTTTGAACGATACATGACGATTGGCCGTTTTACTTTTCATACCAAACAGAGCAGAACATTAAGCGACCTGGAAGGTCAATATGCTGATGGTACCGGTTTTGTCATTCTGCCTATGGATATGGAATTTATGGATGCCGGCATACCGACCAAAACTTATAAGGAACAAATGCAAGAACTGGCCGAAATAAAAGCCGGCAGAGAAAATATCTACCCCTTTGTGTTTGTGGATCCCCGCAGGATTGAAAAAGAAGGAAAGGAGTATTTTGATTACACCGTAGAAAGCGGAAAAGTGGTGCTTCAAAAATGTTTTATCAAAGACTATATCGAAGGACATATTGTAAAAAATGAAGAAGGTAAAGAGCTTGGCTTTGCCAAATTCAGCGGATTCAAGATTTATCCTGCCTTAGGGTATTACCCTTTCCATCCATTACTGCTTCCTCTATGGAAATATGCAGAGCAGGAAGGACTGGCTATACTTACCCATTGTGTGCGGGGGCCTATGTATTTCCGTGGCAAAAAAGAAAGGGCCTGGGATTATCACCCGATTTTCCACGAACTGATACAGCAACTTGAAAAAGGTAAGGTTGCAACTGAAGCGGACTTTACGAAGCTGCTGCTGCCGCAAAAAAAGAATGATGAGTTCTGCGCCAACTTTACCCATCCTATGAATTTTCTCTGCTTGCTTAAAAAAGAATTTTTTATAAAAGCCTTTGAGATTGCTTATAACGAAGCCGATGATGCTGTAAAGAAGAACCTGATAGCTATTTTTGGATATACAAAAGCCGAAGGCACCACCCCTGCTAATGTTACCACCTGGCTAAATGACCTGAAAATATGTTTTGGTCATTACGGAGGTGGTGATGAGTGGTTCAATTATTTTGAAAAAGACCGGTTCAACCATAGCGCTCAGTTAACAGGACGGCCAGATTTCGGAATTGATTTTCTTTTTCAGCTCAAGAAAGGAATGTCAACAAATGATCGGTCATGGGGAAAGCCGGAACAACTCTGGAAATACACCGATTGGTATTCCATCATCAGCAGTATGATGCTGCAGCATGATAATTTGTATGCTGACATCAGCTATATCCTGCATGCTGATTCGGAGATTCTCCCTTTATTGAAACAAACGTTGCAAAATCCCTGTCTGCGGAAAAAGGTTTTATACGGAACTGACTTTTATGTAGTCCGTAATCATAAAAGCGATAAGAATATGCTGGCTGATATGATGGGGGGGTTAAGCGTTTGTGATTTTGACAGGATAGCTAGAATAAACCCCCGGAAATTTTTAAACGTGCCTGATACTTCTTTTACTGTTGCTGCAAAAAAATTATGTGATAACGATTAAATAAAAAAATATGACACCAAAGTACCGCTGCCTGCGTGGCTATACCATTGACCCCGGTTTTTCTACCCGGCTTGATACAATGGTAATTAATGAATCCATTTATAAAATAAAATGGGAAGATCTGGATCCCGGACCTATTGGTGAATATATTGAAGTGATTGATTTTGATCCGGTCAATTATTGTTTTTATGAGCCTGTAGATCTTGATTCAAAGGAAGTGCTGGCCACACACGGTCTTACGCCCAGCGAAGGCGATGCAAAATTTCACCAGCAATTTGTGTATGCCGTAATTATGCAAACCATTGAAAATTTTGAAAAAGCATTGGGCAGGAAAATTATCTGGCGTTCTAATTTGAAATGGAAGAAAGGAAAGGTGGATGAAACTCAGGAATATGTTCAAAAGCTCCGTGTGTATCCGCATGCGATGATGGATTCCAACGCATTTTATACTTCCGAAAAAGTGGCGCTCCTGTTTGGCTATTTCCAGGCAGCCAATAAAATACAGGGTTCTAATTTTCCCGGTGGCGCTGTGTTTACCTGTTTATCGCCGGATATAGTAGCACATGAAACAACCCATGCTATTCTCGACAGTATGTATCCCAGGTATATGGAAAATACTAATGCTGATGTACCGGCTTTTCATGAAGCTTTTGCTGATATAGTTGCATTGCTTCAACGTTTTGGCAATACCAAATTATTGGAACACCAGATTGAACAAACAAGGGGCCGTTTAGATGAGTATAGTATAATGGGTGAACTGGCTACTCAATTTGGACAGGCATTGGAAACAGGCAGAGGTGCTTTGCGAAGTGCTATTGGTGGATACGATAAAAAAACAGGTAAGTGGAAAAAAATTGATCCTAATCCTGCAGCCTATCAAAACACTATGGAAGCCCATGACCGTGGCGCCATATTAGTTGCTACCGTTTTTGAAGCGTTTATGCGATTATATAATTACAGGGTGCAGGATTTATTAAGAATAGCCACACAAGGTTCGGGTATTTTGCCACAAGGTTCCATTCATCCCGATCTTGTAAAAAGATTAGCGACTGAGGCGGCCGATATTGCATCGCACCTTCTTTCCATTTGTATAAGGGCTTTAGATTATTGCCCGCCAATTGATATAACATTTGGCGATTACCTTCAGGCATTGATAACAGCCGACACCGATCTGAGTCCTGAAGACAATAACGGTTACCGGGTAGCATTGATAGATGCTTTCAGGGCTTGGGGTATTTTTCCTGACAGGGTAAAGACTTTGTCTGTTTACAGCCTGCGCTGGTTTCCTCCCGACTTAACTAATAAAGAAATAAAAGCCATGAATATGATGGCAGCATATATAAAAGAAGATGTGAGGGTAATAAGCCGGCTTACTAACCGAAAACTAATTGCCGGGAAATACAAAGACCTGCAACGTAAGCTCCATCAACTTTTGGAAAACCCGGATACCACTGCAAAAAAAGAATGGGCTGCCAGCAGGCTTACCGAAAAAGACTGGGACGGTTACCTGAAAAAAATAGGAGTGATGAGAAACAACAAATCATATACAATCCCATATAATGATGGTCAACTTGAATTTGCCGAAAGCCCCAAACTGGAAGTGCATAATGTAAAACATGCATTCCGGATGGGCCGTGAAAACCGGCAACTGGAACAGGTTATCATTAGCCTTACACAAACACACCGGGTGGAAAAAGGAGAATACAGAGGATTTAAATTCAGGAGTGGCTGCACAATGGTGGTAAACATACTGAACGATGAAATGAAAGTGGAGTACATTATTCTTAAAAGATTTGATAAAGACAGGCGGTTACCTAAGCAGGCAGATTATCAATTGGGCTTAGGTGCCGGTCTCACCATGCCGGTATCCAGTTATGATGATCCCCGGAAGAGCTTTACAGTAAATTTTCAAAACCTTCATGCACATTAACCATCAAAAAAAATTACCATGGCAGTTTCAGTAAATATAAAAATGTACCGTATAGGCGAACTAGGAGATTGTTTCCTGCTTTGTTTTACCAATGGCCAGGAAAAAACCCATGTATTGATTGACTGCGGTTCATACTGGAACAGTAATGAATCCAAAGAACGGTTGAAAAAAATAGCCTCAGATATTAAAAAACAAGTGGCAGGGCACCAACTTGATGTGATAGTGGGCACACATCAGCACAATGATCATTTATCCGGTTTTATTCATGCAGAAAGTATTTTTAAAAGCATAAAGCCTGAGCAGGTATGGCTTTCCTGGCTGGATGATCCCAACCCTGATAATGTACTGGCAAGAAAAATTGGCGAAGACTATAATAACTATCTCACCAGTCTCCGCCATATCAATAAAGAACTGCAGAAAAGTTTCTTTGCAGGAGATGATAAAATACTTAACAGGGTAACCAATTTACTGGGCTTTTATGGCATCAGTAAAAATGAAAGGACCAGTGCCAAAACGGATAAACTTCCTGCCGAACTGCCTGCCCTGGCCCGGAAAGCACTGCAGAAAATGGGAAAAAAGGATCCCAAATATCTTTCACCCGGTGATGTGTTTAACCTACCGGGGATAACAGGCGGCGCTGTAAAAGTATATGTTTTGGGTCCCCCAAAAAATGAAGAACACCTTTATAAAAAAGAACCAAGAAAAGATGAAACCTTTGATCATAAACTGTCTGCCAATGCAACCAATGCGGAAAAAATGCTGTTCGCAATGAAAAAACTAAGCGGCTCTATCAAAGTAAAACATGATGAAGAACCTTTTCCTTTTGATGAACCCTACCGCAAATCAGAAAATTTTGACAAAGTGGAGGAGGCTTATAAAAAAGATGAGTGGCGGCAAATAGAACTGGACTGGATAAACCAGGCAGAACAACTGGCACTGTGGCTTGATGGCTTTACTAATAACAGCAGCCTGGTACTCGCATTTGAAATTGTAAAAACAAAAAAAGTATTGCTCTTTGCTGCCGACGCACAGGCAGGCAACTGGCGATCATGGAAAGAAATAAAATGGAAAAAATTGCCTGCCGATTTTAACTGGCTAACACTGATGAAGAATACAGTGCTTTATAAAACAGGCCATCACGGAAGCCATAACTCTACGCTTGCGGAAGCTCTGAACAATATGACGCATAAAGAATTGGTGGTGCTGATACCCGTAGAAAAATCGGACCCGATGGTAAACTTTGGAAAAGGATGGAAAATGCCTGCTACTAACTTGTATAAAGAATTGAAGAAAAGAAGCCAATACAGAATCATCCGCATGGATGATGGATTTTCAAAAGCTAAAGCATGGGATGAACTTCCCAATCAGCCATCTAAAAATGATTTATACTGTGAGTATGAAGTGAGGGAATAGTTGCCTGTTTTATTCGTAAATAAAAATAAATGAAAAACATTGCATTGGCATTTTCAGGCGGCGGCTTCCGGGCAGCTTGTTTCAGTCAGGGCAGTCTTCACACCTTTACCATTTTCCCTATTCCAATTGAATGGTTACAAAATGCTTTTTTCAAAGAATAAAATTCAATAATACCATTTTGCATCAGGCATTCCAACTATTTCACATCTTCCAAATATTTCTTTGAAAAATCAATTTTCATCTCCACCCACATCGGCAGGTGATCCGACATCTGGTAGGTACGCCATTCCTTATAGAATTTCTGATCAATCGTATTACCTGTTTTAATAAAAGGTTTATAATGTTCAAATTCAGCTTCTGTATAAACAATATTAAAAAAATCAAATATGCCGGCTTCGGTTCCCATTTCCAGCAGGTCTTCCTTTTTAAGGAAAGCAATCTGGTCGTAATATTTATCCCGTTTTACATTACTGCCTTCGAGGTTCTTTTTCATCACCCCTTCATGTATTAAAAAATTGGTTCCTTCTGTCAGGGCTTTAAATGTAGCATCTTCCCTGTCGATGATATTGAAATCACCCAATAATATATAGCTATAGTTGTCCCATTTTTTAACACCATTTTTCGACTCCCTGTCTGCCCTTTTCTTCAAAAACATAGCCACATCATGAATCTCCTGTGTCCTACGCTCAATTCCTTCTTTACCAGATCCATAATACATGTGCACGGTGCAGATATTGAATTTAAACCACCCTGACTGGAAAGAAACGATATAAGGAGTTCTGGCAAACTGATTGGCAGGTCCGTCTTTCGATGGTGGTATTACCAGCTCTCCAGCCATTTTTGTGAATGTTACTTTCCGTTTGTCATAGACAAAAGCCATCCGTTCACCGTTTCCGGCACGGCCTTCAGTAATGTCTGACACAATGTAATCCCAGCTATAACCTAAAATGCTGATTAGCTTTTTAAGTGCCTTCAAATCATCTCTTACTTCCTGAATAGCTACGAAATCAAAATGCGAAATAATTTCAGCCATATAATAATAGGCACTCTCCATACGGGGGCCGTATTTTTCTGAATCGAACTCACGAATATTCCAGGAAGCCAACAGCAAGGATTCGTCAACATTTTTTTTAGGAACTGACTTTGCCAACTCGCTTTTAATGTCCAGAATTTTGTCTTTGATAAATACTTTTTGGTCACGGATATTTTCGTTGTAATTAAGACCAGGATAATAAGGCATATATTGATGTTTTTTAGTTTTGTTAATTTGCAATTTGCAGAAAATTTAAATACGATACAATAACCCTTTCGGGGTATTTTAATAATTTAACATTCTGATTTTTTGCTTTCTGTTATTCCTATTCTTATCTTTCATCAAACCTTACCAATGCCTGCTTCTCCCATCACCACTGCTGATTTTCTGAAGCAAAGCGGCGTAGATGAAATCCTCAGCGATCTCAGGACTCATTTAAAAAATAATAACAAAGAACTTGTAGTATCCGATGTTACCGATGAGCAAGGCAATCAGTATGTAGACCTGGTACAGGAAGGCGGCGGTGTACTCGGTATTGCACTGGTTGGTTATACTTATGTGCTGGAAAAAATGGGTATCCGTTTTTTTAGTATGGCCGGTACAAGTGCCGGTTCAATTAATGTCATGCTACTTGCCTGTGCAGGAAATAAAGAAGATGAAAAATCCGGCATTATTACAGATAACCTGGTAAAACTGAAGATGTTTTCTTTTGTAGATGGCATACCCGGAAGCAATGCCTTCACCCGGTTTATACAAAGGTTCTTTAGTAACATGCTGATGGGCAAAAATCCAATGAAGAAAATTTTCAACTTCATTAAATGGACGGTTATTGCTTTATTATCACTGACAGTTATTTGTTTTGTCGTCAACTTTATCTGGCCGGGTATTTCAAAATGGATCGGACTGGCAGCTGGTATTTCCTTGATTATATTTATCATCATAATTATTATTACAATTGCCCGTTTTAAAATATTTACAAAAAACGGGTTCGGATTGAATAAAGGAGATGAATTTCTCAAATGGATCAAAGAAACTATCTCTTCCTTCCATATTCAAAGTGACCCGTTAAAAAAGAAAATTGAAAACTATTCAGATTTCTCTCTCCATTTTATGCGGGTTCCAAAATTGAATGTAAATCCTGATTCCCGGAGAAAAAATAATTGTCCCCCGCATATGCCTATGCTAACGTTAATTGCCTGCGACATCATAGCAACCCGAAAAATTGAATTCACCCAAATGTGGGACCTGTATTGGAGCAAAGCGGAAGATATTCATCCGGGAGATTTTGTAAGAGCCAGTATGTCCATCCCGGTATTCTTTGAAACGTATACGTTGAAAGATATCAAAAAGAAAAGCAGTTTTGCTATTTGGGATAAACACCTGAACTGGCAAAATGAAAATAAAGATATTCCGGACAAGGTTCAGTTTATTGATGGTGGTACATTATCAAATTTTCCCATCAATGTCTTTTATAATCCGCAATACCCGGTTCCCAGAATGCCTACATTTGGTATCCGCCTCCAGGATGGAATTATCGACGCTGCTAACCGCAGTAACAATAGTTTTATCAATTATATAGCTTCCTTATTTGCTACCATCCGTTTTAATTTTGACCGGGATTTTATCACAAAGAACAGGGCCTATAATTTGGGAGTAAAAAATATTGACGTACAGGAACATAACTGGCTTAATTTTTTTATGAAAGATGAAGAAAAAATTCAATTGTTCCGAAAAGGAGCATTAGCGGCATCTGAATTCTTAAAAGATTTTGATTGGGAAAATTACAAAACCGAAAGACTGAAGAATGCCGGGATACAACAGGAAAGATTTGACAATCCAAATAATATGGATGTATTTCCTTTTAGCCAATTATAAATGGCATAAAATAAGAGTTTATATACCCCTTTCCTTTTGATCAGTAATGCTTCTATTTCCTGACAACAAACTTGATAGCCTTCTCCTTTAAAGAAACTGATGAACGAAGTACCAACAGATAAACTCCATCAGTCAGATTATTGATATCTATCCGGGATATTGATTTATTGACCGTTTGCTCTAGTAACTGAGCCCCCTGCATATTATATATTATCACCCTGTTATATTCTTCGGGGTTAATATTAGAAACAGTAAGTTGGCTTTGCACCGGGTTGGGATATATTACTAATTGAGTATTCAGTTTTACAGGGTCTTTTTCCTCCGTTATTCCTTCTGTTGGCATTTCTTCATTTACTGATTCGCTTTCTTCTCCGCCCCTGTTATAGCAATTATTGTTGCCAAACTGCACTGCAAACGAGCGGAAATAACTGCTATTGTAAGTGGTCGTATCAAAGTCTGTGGTACTTCCAATTGCAATCAAGCGGTTATTGTTATCGATAAAGCCATCAGCCAACCAATGAGAACGCTGAAAAGCTACACTGTCAGGTGCCGGAAAATTGCCATCTAATTGTCCCCCATTCTTTTTTACCCGTACGGCAAACCCTTTGGAAAAATAAGTACAGCTTCTTCTTTCGCCCACTGCATAAAAACGATCATTGTCATTGATCACCAACCGGGTCAGGTTGCAACTATCCTCTGCATAGTTCATTGTCCGGTTCCAGGCAATGGTGCCGTTGGAAAGATTGATACGGCTGATCTTGCATTTCTGATTACCGGGGCCATTGTTTTGTGTTGCCAGCGTAAATATATTTCCATAGCGGTCAGTTTTAAAGTCATTGAGCTGAAGTGATGGTGCTGTAAAATGTGTTTTGCTGTACACCACATTACCAGAGACCCGGGAAATTTTTTTCAGGTACATGGCCTGTGATGTATCGTTTACCGTTTTTCCGCCATACATCAAAATGTTATCATCATTATCTAACGCTGTATTAACTGAGTAACGGCCAATATCCGTGTTAATTGTAAATGTGCTCAGTGAATGACCGTTATAAGCAAATCGTTTGATGCGTACGGCTGGAAAGGAAGAAAAATAATCTTCTGTAACTAAGACCCTGCCCCAACGATCAATCAGCAATTGCGTATAGGAAGTTTCGGTAGAATCCATTCTGCTCCATTGGTTCTCCAATTGTTTACTAGTCTTAAGAACAAAAGAAGCGGAGCTAACACCACCGTTTGCATTGGGATATTGCCCGTTGCCGGCAAAATAGACGTTACTCAAATCGTCTAACTCAAAAGCATTGATAGTATAAATAATGAACCCATTGGGAAACTCAATGTTTCGTTGCCCTGTTACATTCAGGTTGGCATCCAGTTTATAAACAATATACTGAGGGGCATATTCAGGAGTAAAACTTCTTTCGAATACATAAACGCATTTATTTCGTCCTACTTTAAATTCTACAGTAGAATAAATGCCGGTGACAAAAAAAGTTTTCAATTCACTGCCATTTGTACTGCTTTTAGATATTTTCCAGGTGTTTTGTTCATCTGTTGTACTCCATAAGTAGCATGCCATAAAAGTGTTGGCGTTGAAATGTTTTATAGTAGTAGCTACAGTAGCAGATGGCTGAGGGCTATTAGCATCCTGATTTTGATACCACTGCACCTGTGCAGGCAGAGATAGCTGAAATCCCAGCAAGCATAGTAAGATAAATGATTTTGGCGTTTTCATTTGTTCAGATTTTAGGGTTACGGATTCGTTCAGTTGTGTTAACTGTATCACAACAACTATGCAAGAAATGCAATTGCCGTGTATTTCCGGAGGAGTTGTATCAATGGTAGTTTGGAGGACTACGAAGAAAATGGATTTGTACGAAGTAGAGAAGGGGTGGGAGAAATACTGTTGGCCACTGAATGAATACAGGTTAGCCACAGATTACACGGATTAACACGGATTGGAATAAACTGCTAACGCAGTTAATAATGGTTATAAATCTAACAGACTCAAAAAATAATATTGAATATTCAGCCTGTTGACTCTCTGTATTCATCCGTGATAATCCATGTAATCTGTGGCCAAAAAAAAATCAATTCATCACCATCTCTTTTGCATTCTCCATGGCAGCAGCAGTTGGTTTTTCTCCGCTGAGCATTTTAGCGATGGTGGTTATTCTTTCTTCAGTAGTTAAAAGGCGGATATTTGTTTTTACACTGTCTTTTACTATTTCTTTATAAACATAGAAATGTGCATCTGCTTTACCTGCTATTTGTGGCTGATGGGTTATACAAATCACCTGTCGATTGGAAGCCAGATCTTTAAGAATGATACCTACCTGCCTGGCAGCTTCGCCGGAGATGCCTGTATCAATTTCATCAAATATTAAAGTTGGTAAATTAATAGATTGAGCCACCAATGATTTAATACAAAGCATTAAACGACTAAGTTCACCTCCACTTGCTACTTTCCTGACTGGCAGAAACTGTCCGCTTTTATTTGCATCGAACAAAAAATCGATTACATCACTTCCATAAAGAGTTAAGTCCGTTGATTTAATCTCCACTTTCAATCTGGCATTGGGCATACCTACCTGCACCAACAGTTTGTTTACTTTGTCATCTAATGGTTTGATTTGTTTAAATCGTCCTTCGGTTATTCTCTTTGCTAACAGAGACAGGGCCTGTTGTTTCTTTCCCAATTCAATTTCGTTTTTCTGTATAGATTCATCGATATTCAATACCGCCTGCAATTTTTCTTCTAACTCCTTTTGCAGGCTGATTAATTCGTTGGTGGAATTTACTTTATGCTTCTTTTGTAGTTTATATCCCAGAGATAACCGGTCATTGAGCAGTTCAATTTTTTGTGGGTCATAGTTGATATGATTGCTTATCCGTTCTACATAATCCGCAATATCATGCAATTCTATTTGAGTAGATTCCAACCGCTGCAATAAAGTTGGCAAATCCGGATGATAAGATGAATATACATTCAATTGATTGAACAAAATTTTTAACTGCTGTACCACCGGAGTTTCACTTTCTATTAATTCAAGATATGTTTTGTCAAGTGCAGCTTTGATACCTTCTGAATTATTCAACAACTTCAGTTCATGATCTATTTCTTCCAGTTCATTCTGTTTAAATCCTGCTTCATCCAATTCTGTTAATTGGAATCGGTTGTAATCAGCTTCTTTATCAAATTGTTGTTTCCGGGCTTTCAGTTCTTCTGTTTCTTTTATTAATTGTTGCCAGGAACGATAACTGGTTTGATATTCATCTATAACAGCACCATGCCCTGCTAATGCATCTATCACTTCCCGTTGAAAATGGCTTTCTCCCAATTCTAAAGTGTCAAATTGCTGATGCAGGTCAACCAGCAGGCTGCTTAATTCGTTTAATTGTGCAAGAGTGACAGGGGTATCATTTATAAAAGCCCTTGATTTTCCATTCGTACCGATCTCTCTTCTTACGACCAGTTCTTCATTGTTGTCAAAATCATTTATTGACAAAAATGTTTTTAATTCTTTTCTATTAGCATTGTCAAATTCGCCTTCTACAATGCATTTTTTTTCTTTATTTACTAATGACGTAGAATCTGCTCTTTCACCAAGTATTAATCCCAATGCACCAACGATAATGGATTTACCGGCACCAGTTTCCCCTGTTATTACATTAAGTTTCTGAGAAAAGTCAATTTCCAGTTCATCTATGATGGCATAGTTCTGTATGGTAAGCCTGGTGAGCATTTATGAAAGCAAATTAAGTTTTTACCTCGAATGTGCAGTAATTTTTAGCTGTAGATTATCCGCATAATATGTATTTATTGTATTCATTCGCAAACTCCGGTTAAACAGTGTATGCACATGTACCAAAACAAAAAAAGCTGCCAATGGCAGCTCTCAATTTTATGATGCGAAATTAAATATCTTACTTTATTTCAACCAGATTATGTAACTCTTCATCAGCCAGGATGCGGCCGCAGTTTTCACAGATAATTATTTTTTTATGCTGTTTGATCTCGCTTTGCTTTTGCGGTGGAATGGCATTAAAACAACCCCCACAGGCATCTCTTTCTACTGATACAACAGCTAATCCATTACGATAACTTTTACGGATTTTTTCGTAGCTGGTTAAAAGACGGGCATCAACATGTTCCTTGGCCTCAGCTGCCAGTTTATTAAAATGTTTTTCTTCTTTCTCGTTGGCGATAATAATTTTTTCCAATTCGCTTTTCTTTGTAGTCAGCAAACTATCCTTTGCTGCTACATTTTTCTTGACTTTCTCCAATGCGATTGCTTTTTCAGCTATCTCTTCCGTAGCATCCTTAATATGCTTTTCAGCTAACTTTACTTCCAGCTGTTGCATTTCTGTTTCTTTATTGATAGCCTCAAACTCCCGGTTGTTCTTTACATTACCGCTCTGCTTGTCGTATTTTTTAATCAGGGCTTCCGCTTCTTTAATAGCTTCTTTTCTTTGTTCGATGAATTCTGTTACTCCGTTTATTTCTTCTTCAACCCGGGTCTGACGGGCATGCAGGCCTGTTATTTCATCTTCGAGGTCAGCTACTTCCATTGGAAGTTCACCTTTCAGTATTTTAATTTCATCCAGTTTGCTTTCAATTTTCTGAAGAGTAACAAGAGAAGATAATTTTTCTTCAACGGAAAATTCTTTTACATGTGCCATAGTAGAGATTCAGATTTGATAGGTTGACATTAGAAGTTTACTGCCTCCCGGGATCCATTTTTTGCTAATTAAAAATAATTTACCGGGTTGGTTTTCACCTCTGTTTTAAGGACGGCGAAGGTAGGGAATTTTTGGATGAAAATCTCTTGCAGGAGGTTGATAGTGAACTGTTCGCTTTCAAAATGTCCTATATCGGCAATCAGCATCTGGTTATTGGCATCAAAAAATTCATGGTATTTAATATCAGCCGTTAGATAAGCATCGGCTTTTGCTGCTAAGGCTTTGGAAATCAGGAAACTCCCCGCACCACCGCATAAGGCTACTGTTTTAATCGGTTTTCCTATAAAAGCCGTGTGCCTGACAACCGGAATCCTGAAAACCTCTTTTATCAAGGTTAAAAATTCTTTTTCACCCATTTCAACCTCCAATTCTCCAAGCACCCCGGATCCGATTTTCTGATCAGTATTAGTCAGCGAAATTACATCGTACGCTACCTCCTCGTAGGGGTGTGCTGCTTTCATGGCTTCAATAATTTTATTTTCCAAATAGGCCGGGAAGATGACTTCTATTTTTACTTCCTTTTCCTGGTGCTTCTTACCAACCTCCCCAACAAAAGGGTTTGCTCCAGCGCCAGGCTGAAAAGTGCCCGTTCCTTCTGTATTAAAACTGGCTTCACTGTAGTTCCCGATATTTCCTCCCCCTGCATCAAATAATGAAGAACGAACCCGATCGGCCTTATCAACGGGAACAAACGTGTAAAGTTTTTTTAAAGTGTACTCTTTTTGCGATAAAACCGTAACGTTTTTTAAACCCAGCATTTCAGCCATATGACCACTTACCCCCTGCAATACATTATCCAGATTGGTATGTATTGCATAAATGGCAATATCATTTTTTATTGCGGTGATAATTGTTTTTTCAACATAATTTTTTCCATTTATTTTTTTTAGCCCGTTAAAAATAATCGGATGATGTGCTACAATCAAATTGCAGTTTTTGGCGATTGCTTCCCGCACTACTTCTTCTGTTGCATCTAAAGAGCAAATGACACCTCTGCACTCCCAGTCACCATCTCCTGTTATTAATCCGGCATTATCATATTGTTCTTGCAAGGATGTAGGAGCAATCATTTCAAGAAAGGTTGTTATATCATTGATTTTCATTTTCGAAAGTTACAGAATTGCCGTTTTAATCCCTGATACAGTACTATATTATTTCTTTGACAAGAAGACTTTAAAACCCAATTTCACTATATTATATACTTTCTGGTTGCTTCCAAAACCGATGATTTTAAATTGAAAAGGAATCAGGGAATTTACAGTGTTAAAATAATTTCACCGCTTAGCCATGAAATAGCACAGATTATAAAAATGAGAAAAGGGCTACCAACTGGAAAAAGCAGGGAAATTCCGGATACGATAGATATTATTTTTACAATTGTTACTCGCCTGGAAATACCACGACTTAATGGGAAATTGAATAAACAGGTCATAATCCTTTCATTGTCACACAGTGTATAAAAGATACCAGCGGGGGTATTATAAGAAAAAAATTGCTTAGTGTACGAATTCGAAAATGTGCCAAACTCATCTTTGGTAGTTTCGAAATCTTTTGTACCTTAAATTTTCATTCCCACCCTCTGGATAGCTTACTTATCCAATATAGTATTTATTAAAAGGCTTATTTATGATTAAAAGAACAATGGGACGTTCCCTGTTAACATTGCTTGTAATTACAGGTCTGGCCGGAACCATCAATGACAATTCTATAAATAAAAAAGAAAGAAAATTAGGAATAACCAAGTTGAAAGATACCAAAGAGGATGCACTAGGCGCCATAAAAGGATTGTCAGAATCACAGCTTAATTTTAAAATAACACCCGAAAAATGGTCTGTAAAAGAATGTATGTATCATATTGCTGCAGCAGAAAAATTGTTATGGTCAATGTTTGATGGTGCGATAAAAGCACCGGCAAATCCTGAAAAACGTTCAGAAATAAAAGTTTCTGATGAAAAATTGATGGCAATGATACAAGACAGGTCTGCCAAGGCACAAGCACCGGAACCTATACAACCAAAAAATACTGGGTTTAAATCATTGGATGAAGCGATTGCAGATTTTAAGAAAAACAGGGCCGAGCATATTAAATACCTCAAAAATACAACGGAGGATTTAAGAAATCATGTAGTTCAAATGCCTTTTGGTTATATTGACTGTTACCAGTTTTTATTGTTTATGGCCAGCCATAGTAACCGCCACACCCAACAGATGAATGAAGTAAAAGCCAACCCGGGCTTTCCTGTAAAATAGTTTTCAACGGTTGAAAAACCTGGGCCCCGCTGTTCCTGTAAGAACTCCGGGGCCTTTCGTTATACCATCTTTATTTCATAAGTAGTCCAACCTGTCCTGATTTTTCGGGATGGATTGCGTTGAAATATTATACCGATACAACATTAAAAGCATGTCCTTCAGTCATACCTGTTGTCTATCGGTATTAATACCTCTGGCAAGGATATTAATTTAAAGTCTATTTGGTATTAGATGGTACTTGCCTACCGGCAGGCAGGTTATGCCGACAGAAAAACTGTTAGACCATTTATAATGTATAGTCGGTATTAAAATCCTTTTGTGACAGGAGATATTATCTTTTCAATACTCAGCATTTTCCCATCTACCGTCATACCTTCCACTACTACTTTAAAACTGTTTGTACGGTCATTGTTGTAAAAATCAATCAATATTCTTGGGTTGATATTGTTTACAAATATATCGGGGCGCCAGTCCAACGTAATACGATTATCAGGAACTGCAGCAGATGGTTTTACAACAGAATAATCAGGTGCATAAAATTCTTTGATGATGGAATATCCATTGTACTTCGCCATATCTGCAGCATTCTTTATTACATCAGAGAGATCAGCACCTTTTTTAGTATATACGGCCAGCACACCTCCCATTGCATTGCCAAAAGCACCAGCAAAACTGCTGAATACTTTTATCATTGCCACCTGGTTAGCGGGAATGGAAGAAATTACCGCTGCATCTGTTTCTATTTCATCAAGAAATAATATCATCTGAGGATTGCCTGATGCGCTGACAGTAGCGGCTTGCCGGTAATAAATTGTATAATCTAACCCTTCGTTAATTACCTGAACACCCGGAACCCTTGTTGCGACGTAATCAAAAATATTCAGGAACGTTTCAGCTTCTTTATTGTTTACTAAGTCGATCGTCCGGATTGCATCCCCTGAAAACAAACCACGGGCATATTTTTCTTCCAATTCCTGAACCGGGTTTTTTCTTCTTGCTTTCACAATAATTCCTTCCAGCATTTTTCCTTTATTCCTTAATATGGTCTTATAATCCAAATCAATTGCAGGAGTATTTGAAATATTTGTACTATAAAATAATGCAGATGGCAGTTTAGGCATTAGTGGTATTGGAAAATATTTTGTCAAAGAATCATTGGACAAACGGGCATCTATGTACTGGCTCATTTTCCCACGGATATCGGTGAATAAAATCTGCGACTTACCAAAAAAAAGCATTGAGTCAAGTCTGAAATTTCCCAGCTTGTCAGTGTTAATCATCTGGGTTCTTTTGGTTGAATCCTGTGTAATCAGCATTAATAATAATGGCTTTTCAACAAATGGCTTTCTTGTATCACGCAAAGTAATTTTTCCGGTAAGGGTGATATAGGAAGCATCTTTATAAGTATTGACCTGCGATGATTTTTGTGCAAGTTCTGTCCAATTAAATCTTCTCCAGCCATTTGTCATCATAACAAGGTCAAGAGCCGTTTTTATTGAGTCATTATCGTTCGAAAAATAATAAGCAGGGTTATGGATATATCCTTTCAGGTCTGAAGTAAGCAGCAGGCTGGAAAAAATATTTTCTTCCCGTTGAGGCGTTAAGTTATAATCAGGGTCAACTATAGAGATAGAAAAATTTCCCCGTACTGTGTCTTTTAATTTTATTGAAAATCTGTTCCTCCCTCTCACTGAAAAATTGATCGTGTCGGCTACCAATTCCCCTTGTTGTATGTACTCCTTATTGTTTACAAAACATAATCGTTCTGCGAGTGGTTGATCATATTTATTAAAAAAAGTGACTTGTAAAATACCTGAATGTAAGTGTTGAGTGTTGATGACTCCCTGAATTTCTTCTTTATCCGTTTTTAACTCCTGGTTAAATACAATATGATGTTGCATTTGTCCCAGCATATAAGCCACTTTCATAGAAGGATCATCTTTTCGTTGCTTAATTTCGAAGAAACTTCCCTGCGGATGCGGTATGATTGTCAAAGCGATCCCTTTTGTTTTTTGCTCTGGTAAATAATGTTTCCCGGAAGAAAATTCGCCGTCAATCTCAGCATAGTATTTTTGATTTGCAACAGGTGTAATCTCAAACATTCCCATACCATCATGGTAAGTAGAGAATGTTGTAATTACTTCATATTGCTCATTTACTATTTTACCTGCTGCTGTTGCCGGAAGTCCGTGTTCATTTGTTACTTTAAAGGCCACTGTATTAGGAAATCCATTGATCAGATTTCCTCCTTCAGGAAAAAACCCGATGCGAAGTGATTTTTCTTTGACCTGTTGAGCTATTTTACTTTTTTTCCCATAAATAAATATGTTTCGTTTATAGATAAACCCTGCATCATGATTTAACATGGTAGGGGTGTAAGCCCTTACAGTATAAGAACCGTTCAATAAAGAATCATTTAAATCAAAATGACCATTAGATGTACCAAATACTACAGGCAGAATTGCTCTATTCAGAACTACCCCGGAATCATTGATCAATTCAACATACAAGCTTGTGCTAATCGTATCGGGTAAATAATCTGAAGATAGATAAGCTTTGAACCAAACCATTTCACCGGCTATATAATTATCTCTGTCAAAATGAAGGTAAATTTTTTCGATAGGTGATTTGGAAGACCAGTTGCTCAGCAGTAATTCTGGTTGTTGTGCCCGGCTAAAAACGCAAAAAAACAAAATTGGTAATACTGCAATTAACGCTCTTTTCATTACAATTATTATCAAATAAAATTAAGCTTTATCCATTAGCTTAAAAATATGGTTTTGAGCTAACCCTGTTTCAATTCTCTTAACCATAAATTCTGTAAATCACCTATTGGATATCCTTAGATTTATGACTATTTTGTGCTTCATTAAATTTCTACATGAAAAATATTGCCATTTTCATTTTAATTTTTGCGCTGGGTGGGTGTAAAAAGTCAGTCACCCAGTCCATCCAGGAAGACCTGGTAATTAAAGCTATGACAGACGGCCAATGGAAGGTTACTAATTTTATCAATAATGGAACAAATATTTCTGCCGATTTCGCAACCTACAAATTCAAATATTACAGTAATAAAACAGTTGACGCAATCAATAGCGGTACAATAGAAAAAACCGGAACCTGGGATGGGAATTCCAGTAATATGACAACCTCTGCTAATTTTACTGGTGCTATTTACCCACTAAATCTCATTAACGGGAATTGGTTAATTACCCGCAACAGCTGGATATATGTTGAAGCATCTCAAACGAATGGCTCTGATGTAAAAACGATGAGGTTGGATAAACAGTAAAATCTCCAGGTAGTTTCCCCTGTTATTACAAATTCTTTTCGCTGATTATTTCAACCAACATTTCTCAACTAAATGTTGAAAGTGAAAAACGCCTGATACTCACAACTTTAATCAAGCGTAAAACTCCTTTATTTCTAAACTTAAGCCCTCAAGTTATGGACATGGTGGAGTGGAACTATCTGTTTCATTTACCGGGTTTCGGAAAAACAAAGAGGATTATCTTCTATGTCCGAAGTTTTAATTCAAGTAGAAGACGATTGCCAAAAATATAGTACGAATAGTTAATCCATAAAAGCTTTTACCTGAATTTTGATTTTACAGTAGATATATTCAATACGGAGTTTGTCATTTTATAAATTCCCCACACTATTTCCACGAATGATTACTTAATTTTAAGTGATTGGCTGATAGCAACTGTTGATTCTTTAGATATACCAATAACTTCAGCACTTCAGGTCCCTAAAAATCCTGTCATATACTTTTCCTATAAATGTTTGTTTTGGTGAAAAAAGAAATAAATTTTGACAACATTTTGACCGGTTATTTGTTTCTTTGAAGAATAGATAATTTGTTATTAAAATTAAATCACATTTTAAAATCGAATCATTAATATGAAAATAGAAATAGGACAAGCAGCCCCGGATTTTTCTTTATTTGACAGTGAAAAAAACAAAATCACCCTTTCAGAAAATAAAGGCCAACCTGTGTTATTATTATTTTTTCCATTGGCATTTACAAGTGTATGTACAAAAGAACTTTGTTCAGTAAGGGATAATATTGCCTGGTACAATACAATAAATGCAAAAGTGTTTGGCATTTCTGTAGATGCATTGCAAACATTGGCAAAGTTCAAAGAAGATCAGCAATTGAACTTTACACTCCTGAGTGATTTTAATAAAGATGTTTCAAGAGCTTATGATTCTATTTATGAAATGTTTGGTTATAATATGAAAGGTGTTTCCAAACGGTCTGCTTTTGTTATCGATAAAGAAGGAGTTGTACAATATGCTGAAGTACTGGAAAATGCCGGAGAAGTGCCTGATTTTAAGCAAATTCAGCAAGTGCTGTCCGGGCTAAACTAATATTTAGTTAAAATGGTATCATATAATGCTCATAATTAAATGATTTATAATAAGTTATAAATTATCGTAGTTTTACGTTGCATTTAAAAAAAATCTGGCTTACTTTTCGAATAATAAAAGTAAATTTGTTTCGTTGAGACGAATTCTTACCATATTATCCTTTATTCTGTTGATTGCCATGCATTCACAGGCACAGACTGCTAAACCTGCACCTGCCACTGAAAATGCTGACAAGATAATTAAGACATATCCAAACCCTGCTACCACCTATATTACTTTTGACGTACAAAAAGGTTTTGAAAAAGGAATGTCAATACAGATTTATAGTTTCCTTGGTAAGAAAATGAATGATATTCAAAAAGTTTCTTCAAGAACAATTCTCGATCTTACTGAATACACCCGTGGCTTGTATATGTATCATTTACTTGATGCTACCGGAAAAGTAATTGAGTCTGGAAAGTTCCAGGTTACAAAATAGTATCCCCGTTTTTTATTTGAGTTATTGTACCTGTAGTATCAGGAATTTAAGGTATTGTGTATTTTCCAACCCCCGTATAACCGGATGATCGCCTGACTGTGTTTGAAAGGTGACCTGCCTTATACTTCGTCTTACATCTTTTGCCGCCAGATCAATGGTTTGCAGAAACAATTCAGTATTAACAAGACTTGTGCAGGAAGAGGTAACCAGGAACCCTCCGGGCTTTACTAATTTCATTCCACGCAGATTTATTTCTTTATATCCTGTTATCGCTTTTTGAATCGTTTCCCTGCTCTTTGTAAATGCCGGTGGATCCAGCATTACCACATCATACTGTCTTCCTTCTTTGCCCCATTGTTTCAGTAAATCAAATGCATTACCGGTTTCAAAACGGCAAATATTCTGTACCCCGTTCAATGCTGCATTATCATTGGCCTGCTGCACAGCATTGGCAGAAATGTCAATACCTAAAACAGATTTAGCACCGTAGCAAGCTGCATGAATTTCGAATGTTCCGGTATAGGTAAATGCGCCGAGCACATCCGCATCTTTCACTATATGTTGAATGGCCCTGCGATTATCCTGCTGATCTAAAAAATAACCTGTCTTTTGGCCATTCTCAATATCAACATAAAATTTTAAACCCCGTCCGACCGCCTGCCCAACTGTGTTATTCAGGCGGTCGTCCGGGCGGGCATTTTCCCGGATAATAATTTTTGTATCAAACTGTGCTGATAAAAACCCTTTATGTTGTGGTAATCCTTCCAGTTCCCGTACCGGCACATCGTTACGTTCATAAATCCCTTTGGGTTGAAAAATTTCATTCAACGCTTTTACTATCGCCGGTTTCCATAAATCAATACCCAGAGCAAGCGTTTGAATAACGAAATAGTCATTGAATTTGTCAATGATTAATTGTGGTAATGAATCTGCCTCACCAAAAACCAGTCGGCAGTTTTCTGTGTAGCCTAGTTTTTTCCGGTACTCCCAGCACTTTAAAATCTGTGTATGGAAAAAATGCTCATTTATTTCTTCGGATTTCTTTCTTGTAAGCAAGCGAACTAAAATCTGTGATTTAGGATTAAAATATCCCTTACCAACAAATTTCTTATCATGTGTAAAAACTTCTACTATATCTCCTCCCTGCGCATCACCTTCTACTTGTTCCACTTCATTATTAAATATCCAGGGATGCCCATTTACCACACGGGGGGTAATTTTTCTTCGGAGGTAAACTTTATTCATAAAGGGCTGCAAGTTACTGATAGAAAGTCAGAAGGTGCAGGATACGGTTTGGGATGCCGTTTAAGCCAGCAGACAGATACAGGCACTTCTTGTCACCCATGCCCTGAAACAAGCACTTTTAAAGTCACTTTGTCTTGAAATCCTCTGTTGGCAATATTCTTGACACCCTTACCTTTGCCGCCCGAACGTATCACATTCGGTACGGGTGGGTAGTCAATTTTAAAAAAATGGCAGTAAAAAATATGAAAGAGAATACTGATTATAACCCTGAAAACAACGAAAGTATAAATATTAATACTGACGAAACCCAGAGCGGTACCACCCACCTGAATGAGCCGGTGGCGGAAGAATCGTTAATGGAAAAACTGAATACTGAACTGGAAGAGGCAAAAGATAAATACCTGAGAAAAGTAGCTGAGTTTGAAAACTTCAAACGCCGGAATGCAAAAGAAAGAATAGAGTTGATGCAAACAGCCGGTCGTGATGTAATAACTGAAATGCTGGATGTATTGGACGATTGTGACAGAGCACAAAAACAATTAGATGCAAGTGATGATGCCACTGCTATTAAGGAAGGGGTACTGCTTGTATTTAACAAACTCCGAAACACATTACAGGCAAGGGGAGTAAAAGCAATGGAAACTTTACACCAGGATTTTGATGCTGATCTGCATGAAGCTATTACTGAAATTCCTGCTCCGACAGAAGAATTGAAAGGAAAAATAGTAGATGAAGTGATGAAAGGATACTATCTGAATGAAAAGATAATAAGGCATGCAAAGGTGGTGGTGGGAAAATGAGTGATTGGTTAATTTGTTAATTGGTTAATTAGGATGGCAAAAAGAGATTTTTACGAAATTTTGGGTGTTACAAAATCCGCAACGACGGATGAAATTAAAAAAGCATACCGAAAAGTAGCTATGCAATTTCACCCTGATCGCAACCCGGGTGATAAAGCAGCAGAAGAAAAATTTAAAGAAGCTGCAGAAGCGTATGAAGTATTAAGCGATGCTGATAAGAAGGCACAATACGATCGATACGGTCATGCAGGAGTGAGCGGCCAGAGCCGTGGCGGACATGGCGGCGGCGGCATGAACATGGATGATATCTTCAGTCAGTTCGGTGATGTTTTCGGTGAAGATTTGTTTGGAAATCTTTTTGGCGGTGGACAAAGAGGTGGCCGAAGCCAGCAACGCAGCCGTGGTGTAAGAGGCAGCAATCTTCGGGTAAAATTAAAACTGACATACGAAGAAATTGCAAAAGGTGTTACCAAAAATATCAAAGTAAAAAAACATGTTGCTTGTACTACCTGTAGCGGTAGCGGCGCAAAAGATAAGGGCAGTGTTCAAAACTGTAATACTTGTGGTGGCAGTGGCCAGGTGAGAAGAGTACAAAATACTTTTCTTGGCCAAATGCAAACAGTTTCTACCTGCCCAACCTGTAACGGGGAAGGCACTACAGTAACGGCAAAATGTGGAAACTGTAAAGGAGAAGGCCGGGTTTATGGGGAGGAAACGGTCAGCATTGATATACCAGCCGGTGTGCAGGAAGGTATGCAAATGAATGTAAGTGGTAAAGGCAATGCAGGGGAAAGAGGAGGAATGCCGGGCGACCTGATCATATTAATTGAAGAAGAACCGCATAAGGAACTTCATAGAGAAGGATTGAATGTAGCCTATGAATTACATATATCTTTTACAGATGCAGTTGCCGGCACCCATGTAGAAGTTCCGACAATCGATGGGCGGGCAAAAATTAAAATTCCGGCAGGTACACAAAGTGGAAAGATATTCCGGTTAAAAGGGAAAGGTTTTCCTGCTGTAAACTCGTATGAAAAAGGTGATCAGTTGATACAGGTAAATATCTGGACTCCGCAACATGTCAGTAGTGAAGAAAAAGAGATGCTGGAAAAATTAAGCCACTCTCTCAACTTCAAACCTCATCCTGATAAAAATGAAAAAAACTTCTTTGATAAGATAAAAGATATGTTTTCGTAATCGAAGAATTAAAAAAGCACAATTTTCAAAAATCCTGTCATCCTTTCTTTTTTTCATTTTCTGATAAAGGATTTTTGTGAGTTGTACCAATAAAATTTCTTCCAAAACGAGTGTCCTATCACATCCCAGGAGATGTAATAGATGGTCTTATTAGATAGGGCTGTTCTTCTCGCCCCCGCGCAATGGCGGGGCAGGCAATGCTACGAAGCGAAAAAATAAGTTATTAATTATCCTATGCCCGTTAAACGGCAAATAACAGAATCAGATGGGGTTTACTTTATAGTTCCTTGCCGAATGTTCGCTACACAAGAACGCCGGGTCCGCCCACTCACAAAGCCGGGCGGTGAAACATTGGCTTAGAATCGTTAAATTTGGTAGACTTGGCGGAGAAGGAAGTTCTAAGACTCATTGAAGAACAGAAGTAAGCAACTCTGAAATTTTGAATGCCCTTTCATGTTTTGATGAGCTAATTATCTTTATTTTCTCAGACTTTTTTAATATTAGTGTTACATAATATCGTCTATATGCCATTAAAAATCCAGATGAATTAATATTAGAAGTAACAATTATTTTAGTAATTTTCTCAAATTCAATAATTTTTTTACTTATAGGATTAAGTGTAACGTTCACAAAGCAAATATAGGGCTTGGTATTGACTAAATAAATTAGTAGTTTTATTCTAAATTATTTAGTTATGTTTAAAGGAATAAATGCAATAGAGTTTAATAAACGTTTTTCGAGCAATGAAGATTGCTACCGTTATTTAGTAGGGATAAAGTGGAGTCAAGGTTTCCAGTGCTCCCGTTGTGGTTGCACTGAAAGTTATAAAGGAAGAACTTATTATTATTTACGATGCAAGAATTGTGACTATAATGAAAGTGTTACAGCTAACACCATTTTTCATGGTTTAAAAATGCCCATTTTAAAAGCGTTTCATATGGTGTTCAGGCTTACAGCAAAAAAGAAAGGGATGTCAACTGTAGAACTGGGTGCTGAAGTCGGTGTACAACAGATGACAGCCTGGCTGTTTAAAAGAAAGGTACAAGCTGTGATGAAAAAAGATAAAGACGATAAATTAAATGGCAATGTTAATGTGGACGAAACGATTGTTGGTGGCTACTCCTCATCGGAGCCGGGAAGGAGTTTAGAGCATAAAAATGCAGTTTTAATTGCAGTGGAAATATTGCCTGATGGCAGAACTGGTAATATTGATATGGAACACATAGAGGATTTCAAAGCAGAGACATTGAAGTATGCGATAAAAGATTGTGTATCAGAAGGAGCTATAATTACAACTGATAAATTTCATTCGTATAAAAAATTAGAAGCTGAAATGCCCAACCTTAAAACTGTTTTTTCGCAAAAAGGAAGTGTTATGGAAGAATTACACAAACAGATTATGCAATTTAAAAATTGGCTTAGGGGTACTCATCACAAATGTGCTAAACAATATTTGTTTGCCTACATTGATGAATACATTTACCGCTTTAATAAACGCAATATGAGGGAATGGTTGTTTGGTGATATTGTGCAAAGAATGATGCATCAGATGCCACATAATTATCAAGCATTAAAAGCTCTTTGTGCTTATTCTACTTAATCCTAAAATTTTATTAAAATATATAATCCAGGTAAAAACACTTTACCTGCAATACACCAGAGATAATATGTTTGTAAGGAAACTGGCTAATGAAACACTGGCAGTAGTGATTAAAGAATATAAGATTAAATAATAATTATGGAAGTACACCACCACTCACATACCGCCCGAAAAAAATGGACACATTATTTCTGGGAATTTTTAATGTTGTTTCTTGCTGTGTTCTGCGGTTTTTTAGCAGAGTATCAGTTGGAGCATAAAATTGAAAAAGATAGAGAAAAACAATATATGAAGAGTATTTTGGAAGACCTTGCTACTGATACAGTAAATATAAATAGAACAGTAGAATTTGCTGCTGTGGTCAGCAATGGTCTTGATTCATTACAGAAAAATATGTATAATACCGACAGCGCTTTTGCCAATACATTAACGCTGTACAGGCAGAATGCTATTTATACCAGATTTGTTTCTATAACTTTAAGCGATCAAACCGCTACACAACTGCGTAATTCAGGTAACATGCGTTTAATTCAAAAACCAGAAATTACCAATAAGATATCCTCATACTGGAGGGCTGGCAACCAGGTGGAAAACATACAAGACAATTATGAAACAAGGCTTAATAATCTTTCTATAGCCGGTTACAATATTTTTAACCGGAAATTTATCAGCCCGCTAATATGGGATTCAATTACAAGATTGAACCTGGTGGCAGTAGACACTACTGCAATCCTTATGACCTATGATAAGAATACCCTGATAAACTTTGGCAATCATTTGGACCGGATGGTTGGTTTACTTAACAAATTTTTTATCCCAAATCTAGAAGACCTAAAAAGAAGAGCAATTTATTTGATCCGCTTAATTCAAAAAGAGTATCATTTGAAATGAAATAAGCTGTGAGACATTTGCTATGAGCTGCGAGCTAAACTATTAAAATAATAAACTTGTTGTAATGGAAGTACATGCACACAACCACACTGCCCGAAAAAAATGGACACATTATTTCTGGGAATTTTTAATGTTGTTCCTCGCTGTGTTCTGCGGGTTTTTAGCAGAATACCAATTGGAACATAAGATTGAAAAAAACAAGGAGAAAGAGTTGATAATGTCATTAATCGAGGACTTAAAAAGCGACACATCAACATTAGGTAGGCGGATATTATTCAGAAAAGAAAATAAAAATATTATGGACAGCCTTGTTATTTTATTAACCGCCCCAGATATAAAAGAAAAAGGAGCTGATATATATTATTTTGGACGTAAAATATTTCGGTTTACCTATCCAAAGTATACGGATCGTACGATCCAACAGTTAAAAAATGCGGGTAGTTTCCGGCTTATTAAAAACAATCAGACTGCAAACAACATTCTTAAATATTATTCGTATTGGGATGGTTTGGTTTCTTTACAAAACCAGGCTCAGGAAAGAGTGGAAGAGTTTATATTATCAGTCCGGCATGTTTTTAACCCCCTTGTATTTGAAACAATGGTGAATGACCAGACAGAAAACAATATAATAAGACCCGAGGGAAATCCCTCGCTGCTGACATATAACAAGGAGCAGATTATTACAATTATTTCCATCATTCATAATTTAAAAAGTAGTTACAGAGCAATGCAATTCAGTTATGTTGAACTCAAAAAAGAAGCGACTGAACTTAAAAGTTTTCTCGAAGATAAATACCACCTGAAATGAAAGTAATTATGAGTTATGAATTTAGAATTATAAATGACTTTACTAAACATCCTACTGCCATTCATAATTCATAACTCTGAATTCTAAATTAAAATACATGGAAGTACATGCACACACCCACACCGCCCGAAAAAAATGGACTCATTATTTCTGGGAATTTTTAATGTTGTTTCTAGCTGTGTTCTGCGGATTCCTCGCCGAATACCAATTGGAACATAAGATCGAGAAAGACCGTGAAAAACAATATGTAAAATCGCTTGTGGAGGATCTGCAACAAGATACTTCTAATCTGCTCGTTTCCATGAAGTCATTTAAATACCAGGACAACTATTTTGATACGATCCTGAAATTGTTTCCCAAGTTGGGTCAGGGATATAATCATTCGCTGAATAACAGTATGGTGGGAGTGATGGGCTGGAAAGATTTTATCGCAACGGATAAAACAATGGAGCAACTGAAATATGCGGGTGGTATGCGTTTAATAAGGAAAAGAAAGGTCGCAGATGCCATTGCAGGATATGATGCATTATTAAGGAAATATCAAGCGGATTTACAAGAACTCAATTTAGCACTTGCCAAGGTAGATGACAAATTGGGTCAGATCATAAATTTCTACAGTCGGGATATGGCATTAAGATCTATGACAATTGAAGAACTGGAAAAAGGAAAAGAAAACTACATGTTGAGAACGGATCCAGCGACCCTCGGAGAATATTACAACCGGATCTGGGTCTATCGTTACTTGCGCAGCTTAACGGTGGACAACATGAAAAGCCTGCATACGGCAGCATCAGATCTGATTAATCTATTAAATACCGCTTACCAATTGAAATAAATTTATGGAAGTACACCATCACTCTCATACTGCCCGTAAAAAAAGGACTCATTATTTCTGGGAGTTTCTTATGTTGTTTCTTGCTGTGTTTTGCGGTTTTCTGGCAGAGTACCAGTTAGAGCATAAAATAGAAAGAGACCGGGAGAAAAAATTTATACAAACATTTATAGAAGATTTAAAAACGGATACCGCTTCTATCAGGCAAATCCTGATTTTTCGTAAACAAAAGATGGAAAGAATGGATTCGTTAATCTTTCTATTAAAGACTCAACAAATCAAAGGCCATGAAAATGAAATTTATTTCTTCGGCAGAACACTTATCAGAAGCAACAGGTTTCAAAGTAATGACAGAACCATTACACAATTGAAAAACTCAGGTTCATTACGATTGATAAGGAATGAACAGGCTGCAGACAGTATGATCTCTTATCAAAAATTAGTAGAGTTAATTTATTTTAGTCAGGAAGATGATCGTATTGAAAGAAGAGCAGCAGATCCTATTTTATCCCGGATGTTCAGCCCTTTTGTTTTAAACGAAATGATAACGATTGACGGCGTAAACAGACCTGTCGGAAATCCACCACTAAGATCGTATGACCCTGCAACTCAACAAGACCTTGCTTATTATATCCACCAGATCAAGGGTAGCAATTTTTTAATACAATCCAGGCTGGAATTGCTGAATGGTAAAGCAAAAAACATTATTGCATTTTTACAAAAAGAATATCACCTAAAATAAAATATCATGGAAGTACATGCACATACCCACACTGCCCGAAAAAAGTGGACCCACTATTTCTGGGAGTTTATCATGTTATTTCTTGCTGTGTTCTGCGGTTTTCTGGCAGAAAACCAACGGGAACATATGATAGAACATCATCGGGCAAAAGTGTATGCTGCTAATCTTTATGAAGAATTAAAAAAAGACACTACAACACTAAATACTATAATCAATAATCATATTACTGCTTATGGTAAGCTGGATAGTTTTTGCCTGTTGAGCACCGAAAAAGAAAAAAGAAATATTACGAATGGCATGCTATATTATTATAGCGGATTTGTTACCATGGTAAATTTTTTTGCTTCCAATAATACAACGATAGATCAACTGAAGGGTTCGGGCAATTTAAGACTAATGAGTAATAATGTATCCCAAAAGATAAGTGAGTATGATAAAAAGAACAATGAACTTGAAAATGAATACCAGTTATCAAGAATTGAGTTCGAAAAAATGGAAACTTTGTATTTCAAAATATTTGATGGCTATTTCTATGAATTGATAACTGGCGGTAACGGTTACAATGTAAACAGGGATTCAGTTTTTATATTAAACCCTCCCCTGGTAAACGATGATATCAAACTAATGAAGGAATTTATTGGTTGGGTAAAGTTTGAAGCTGGTATTTACAGGTCACAAAATGACACATATCATATACCCATTAAGGAATCGGCCATAGAATTACTCGCCTTGTTGAAAAAAGAATATCACCTGAAATAAAATATTTATGATACGATATTGTTTACTTCTCCTTCTCTTTCCGTTGTTTTCCATAGCCCAACTTGTCCCGTCCTTACGGGAGGAAAAACAATTGGATGAAATTTTTACATCGCAAAAAACATTTAGCGGCGTAGTACTGGTTGCTGAAAATGGCAAACCCATTTATCAAAAAGCTTTTGGTTACCGGGAGTTTGCCAATCAATCAGTTTTACAAAAGACCGACATTTTTGAACTGGCTTCCGTATCCAAACAGTTCACCTCTATGATAATAATGATGCTGAAAGAAAAGAATCTGCTGCAGTATGATGACTTGCTGGAAAAATATATCGACCTTCCATATAAAGGTATTACTATCCGCCACCTGCTCACTCATACCAGTGGCCTTCCGGATTACCAGAACATCATGGATAAATACTGGGACAAATCAAAAGTGGCGGGCAATGCCGATTGTATTGCCTACTTAAATAAATATGCACATCCGAAAAATTTTGAACCTGGAACAAAATATGAATACAGTAATACCGGTTACCTGCTACTCGCCAGTGTGGCAGAAAAAGTAACTGGTAAAGATTTTATAGAACTCTGCCGTAACTGGATTTTCCGCCCATTAAAAATGAAGAGCACCAATATCCGGACACTGGAAGAAAAGAAAGCTACGTCCAACTTTGCCATCGGGCATCTTTTAATAAAAGAAAGTAATCGGTATGTACGGGCCGATTCATTTCCCTCTTCTGATTATACCATCTGGCTGGGCAACCGCAAGGGGCCGGGCCGTACCAGTTCTACCGCTGCCGATCTGTTGAAATGGGATCAGGCTTTATACACCAATAAGCTGGTGCCACAGTCCACTTTACAAGAAGCTTTTACACCGATGAAGCTGAACGACGGAAGTTTGTCCAACTATGGTTTTGGCTGGAGCATCAGCCGTGATTCTGCAATGGGAAGAGTCGTTTCCCATACAGGAGATAATCCCGGATATAAAACACAGATTATTCGCTATATTGACAAAAATAAAACAATCATTCTTTTAAATAATAATGCGCATACCGGTTTCGAAAAAATAATAAAAGATGTTGCGGCTTTTCTTAAAGCCCGGCATCAGTAACTTTATACCATTCTAAATTTTCATTTATGAGAAAATATTTTTTTCTTCTTGCCTTAGCTGCCCTTCAAATCAGTTTTGTAGTTGCACAAAAGATTGTTCCGGCCGCCACTGCCGAGGCAGCCGGTTTTTCCACTGAAAGATTAAAACGCCTTGACAGGGAAATGAATGAATGGGCGCAAAAAGAATGGATGAATGGTGGTGCGGCCCTTGTTATCCGCAATGGAAAAATAGCTTACTACAAAGCTGTTGGCTTTAATGACCTCAGCACAAAGTCTGCTTTGCAGAAAGAAGGTATATTCAGAATTGCCTCACAAACAAAAGCCATTACCAGTGTAGCCATGATGATATTATTTGAAGAAGGTAAATTTTTATTAGACGATGCTGTGTCAAAATATATTCCGGCGTTTAAAAAACAGCAGGTACTGGATAAATTCAATGCAGCGGACACTACTTATACTACCATTCCGGCAAAAAACGAAATTACAATCCGTCAATTATTTACGCATACATCCGGATTAGGCTATGCACAAATTGGTTCCAAAGAAGCCAATGCCATTTATGCAAAAAGTAATTTGACTGCTGGTATAGGAATACAAAACGACAACCTGTTAGATGCCATGAACCGGCTTGGCAAATTACCATTGATGCATCAACCAGGAGAAAAATGGACCTATGGATTAAATTCTGATTTGTTAGGTTGTTTGGTAGAAGTTATTTCAGGAATGACATTGAATGATTTTTTCCGCACCCGGATTTTTGAACCGCTTGGTATGAAGGATACTTATTTTCATATTCCATCTGAAAAAGCAGCAAGGCTTGTTAATTTATACCGTGAAGATTCTACCGGTAAATTATTAATGGCAGAAAGTAAACTGTTGAATGGCCCGGTTGGTGCTGATTATCCATTACATAATTCAACTTATTATTCAGGCGGTGCCGGTTTATCTTCTACCATTTATGATTATGCTGTTTTTTTACAAATGCTGTTGAACAACGGTGTATATAATGGTAAAAGAATATTGAGCAGAAACACTGTTCGCATCATGACGATGAACCAGATTGGTGATTTGTCCCGTGGTGATGATAAATTTGGCCTGGGCTTTCAAATAATTTCTGAAAAAGGCAGCGGCAGAACACCGGCACAGGCAGGCACATATAGTTGGGGCGGCGCTTTCGCCACTTCGTATTGGGTAGACCCAAAAGAAAAAATGGTGATGTTGTTTTATCGCCAGTTGCAAGGCAGTACCCATGGGGATGTGGTAGAAAAATTCAGGGACCTGGTGTACCAGGCTATTAATGATTAAATGGATCAGTTTTTACTCTTGGGCAATTCCCTGATATGATACTCTTGTATCAGCGGCGGATTCTCAGGTGATAACGTGAAATAAATTTCAATATTTATTTTTTCACCCTCAAGAATAAAACTACCCCGTAACTGGTTCTCCGGCTTCACTTCATTTACTGAAACTATTTTTCCAGCTTTTGTATACAAGTCTCTTGCATATTTCTTTAACGTATCAATCGGGTAATCAGGAAAAAAATTCTCGGCAAATATTCCGCTTTGTTCAGCATTGGTCCAATCCGGTAATAGTTTTACCAGATCATTTTTTCTTTGTTTTAAAATGACAGATGAAGGAAGCTGGCTTGGTTGTAAGCCTGCCAGTTTAATCAATGTATCCAGCACTCTTAAATTAACCATACCAAATGGCGAGTAGGTACGATTAGCAAACGCCACCACACCAATTCCGTACTCCGGCATAATGCGCCACTGGCTTCCAAAGCCCGGCAGTCCGCCACTATGCGAAATATAGGTTTTGCCATCACAATCTTTTGTCCACCCCAAACCATAACAATAAGCTGAAGTGACAGCGCAGCTTCTTCCATCAGGAAATTTAAACGTTGGATTAAATCCATTCCATCTCCACGGGTGATGCATCTCTCTTACCGAACTTCTTTTGATAGGACCATCATCTTTTGCATTATTGGGTGGCCATGCTGATAGATGAAAAGACATATAGTTAGCAAATTCGTCAATAGAAGAAATCATACTGCCCATGGCGCCCCAGCTACCATCGGGTGTATCATGCAATAAAGTTTCTTCATTCCATGTCGAATTCAGCCAGCGATAGCCATGTGCTAATTTATCAGCCGCTACATTTCCAAATTCCCATTCAGAAGTTTTCATTCCTAATGGTTGCCAGATGTTTACTTTTATATAATCCTGGTAGCGTTTGCCGGAAACGTTGGTTATTATTTTACCCAGTAAAGCAAACCCAAGATTACTATACTCAAATGCAATACCGGGGGGATTAGAAAAAGAAATCTGTTTGCCGATAAACTCCATCAGGTCTTTGTCATTATCGGCCAGTTGCCTGTCGCCCCAGGGATTATCTTCCGGAAAGCCAGCACCATGTGTCATCAAGTGACGAATAGTAATATGCGGCGCATCAGCAGTAGGATATTTTATATTTTTTAATTCTGGAATATATAAATAAGCAGGGTCATCCAAACTCAGCTTTCCCTCATCCCGTAGTTTTAAAATGGCCATTGCCGTAAAACTTTTGCTCATAGATGCAATACGAAATAAAGAGGATGAAGTAACCGGTATCTTCTTTTCTATATCGGTATAGCCATGATTGCCAGTATAAATAAGTTTGCCATCTACTACTATCCCAAAAGCTATACCGGGAAAATGATTTTCTTCTGCATGCTTCCGATAAATACTGTCAATAACAGGCATTACTGCTTTTATTTTTTCCATTCTTGCTGCATCTGTAAATACAGCCGGCTGATACAGGGAATCATATTGTACAGCTGTAACTTTTTCAATCTGCTTATTTTGTTTGCAGGAAAAAAGAAAACCAGTTACTAATAAAGAAAGCAGGAAATATTTCATGTGTCTAAGTTGTACAATTACTGTTATCATTAAAACCCTTTCTTTTCTCCGATGTATTTATCAAACCACTCCAGGTTTGTCTGCATGGTTTTCAACACCATTCTTGGTTCTATGGGGCCATGCGGTTGTCTTGGTAAAGCCAGTAAACGTACCGGCACATCTCTTCTACGCAATGCATTATAAAACATAACTGAATTAGTAAAAGGAACTCTCAGATCTGCTTCGCCGTGCTGCAGCATTACCGGAGTTTTTACATTTTGTACAAACCGCAATGGTGAATGTGCATCATACTTACTCCAGTCATCCCATGGATTGGATTTGAAATAAGAAGGAAGAAATCCTTCAATATCGTCTGTAAGATTCTGATGTGATAAATCAACCACCGGTGCTCCGATACTTGCCACTTTAAAACGGTCTGTATGACCAACGATCCAGCTGCTCATAAATCCGCCATAACTCCAGCCCATCACTCCCATTTTACTTTCATCAGCCACTCCCATTTTTATTACATGATCAACCCCTGCCATTATATCCTGAAAGTCTTTTCCACCCCAATCTTCCCGGTTAGCCATTCTGAATTCAGTGCCATAGCCAGTAGAACCCCTTGGGTTAGGACGCAATACTGCATAGCCTGCTTCTGAAAATGCTGCAATAGGATAAGTGCCCTGGTTACCTGCCACACATGTTTGTGTAAATACACCAGCCGGTCCGCCATGTACATTTAAAATGAAAGGCACTTTTTGTCCTGCCTTGTAATTGATTGGGTAAGTAAGCAATCCTTCAATTTCTTTTCCATCAGCCCCTTTCCATTTTACCACTTCCGTTTTTGGCAATGCCTTACCGGCATGTGCAGCATTAATGCTTGTAATTTTTACCGGTGAAAAACTAGTGAGAGAACTGATATATGCTTCCGGTAATTGAGATGGGTTTTGTAATGTAAATGCAAGATGTGTTCCCGTTGTGTTCATTGTAACGGCGCCAATAAAATCTTTTGAGCCTTTACTCCATTCAGTCATTGATTTTCCATCTGCACTTAGCTGGTAAACACTGTTCAATGTTTTATTTGCTTCCGCCCACAAAATGTTTTTCCCATCAGGTGTCCAGCCAATAATACCGCCATTTTCGTCAGGAGTTGCTTTTAAACGCAAGCTTTTACCATCCAGTAAAGAATAAATTTTTGCATGACGGGGACCCGACCAGTCAACAGGATCATCCGTACAGTAGTAAGCAATCAATTTCCCATCGGGGCTAAACTGCGGATTGGTTTCTCCGGCTCCGGTATTGGCAATTGGTTTTATAGTTCCGCTTTCAACGTCAATCAAAGAAATATCGCTGTACACATTATCATTTACCTCGGGAGATTTACCATGGCTGTACGCAATACTTTTTCCATCAGCACTCCAGTCAAACGCATTTACATTATAATTTTCGTTGGTAATTTTTTTCTGCACATATTTTCCGGCTGTGTCTTTTTGGTTAAGCCACAATACAAAAAGCCGGTTCTGTTTTACTTCTTCATCCATATAATAAGCATCGTCTTTTGCTTTTTTATTCTTTTCTTCTTTACTATCTGCTGCATCTATCATGGTAAAAGCAATCATAGTCCCGTCACGGCTCCAATCATAATTACCTACACTGCTTTTTACATCGGGTAGCTTTTCTGATTCTCCTCCACCTACAGGCAGCATATACAAATTGGTTTTACTATCTCTTGATGAGGTAAATGCAATCCATTTACCGTCGGGGCTCCATTTTGGATTGGAAGAATTTTTATCGCCTTTCGTTAGCTGAATTGAATTACTTCCCCGTCCGACCTGGTCATCCGGGCGGGCATCGCCATTACACAGCCATACCTGATTTATATATTCACTGCGGTCATCTGTCATTACCGCTTCCCGAACGGTATACAATACTTTACTTGCATCTGGTGATGGAACAACGGCTGTAATGTTTTTTATTTTCAAGCATTGTTCAGGTGCCCAGTTTTTTTTTGGCAATAACAAAAAGCGGAATAAAGAAAATGATAACAAACAATAATTTTGATTTCATACAATTTGTTTTATTATAAATAAATAACAGGGAAGTATTCAGGGGGTAGATTGCAGGTTGGAAGAATTTACAAGTTAAGCAGACGGGGGAAGAAAAACAAACTAAATAATATTTGTATCAATTAAAAAATGACTTACCTTTTATGCTGGAGCAGGACCATGTTATTGAAATAAAAGACGGGAAGACGGTGAAGTATTGAATTTTCGTTTAATTTTTTATATTAAAAACACATTAATTATGAAAAAATTTCTTCTTTCATTACTGGCATGCGGTATATGTGATAGCGCTTTTACACAAATAATAGATCCACAACTGGAAATTTGGGCGAAGGCATCGGTCATTGCGCCTGATCAAGCTAAAAATATTGTGTATGCCCGAAAAATTGAAGGGGCAATTATGTTTCGCTTCTTTGTTAAAAAAGAGTATATTAATAAATTCCATGCCGGTGAAGCGATAAGCATTCAATTTAACAACAAAAAAGTGAGTATCCCGGAAAAAAAAGGTACACAAGAAGTGCGAATCGGGATTTCGGACATCGAGATACCAACTATCAGAGCAAACGACTTTTATTTACAACTTCTCGTAATGCAGAAAGCGGATAAATTTACCGAGTTCAAAAATAAAACACAACCCTCCATGAGGAAAATGTTAACCGAGGTCTATAGAAAAAGCAAGCTTGTAAAAGCTTGCTGTGATGAAGGAACTAAGAATGGCATTGAATTCATACTCCCGGCAGATTGGACAGAAGAGAACCTGAAGCGGGAGGTCTATATCTATAACGATCTTGTCCTTACTGATCAAATAAATACCGAACCTCCACTCCTGGTCTTTCCTATCAGCGGTTATTGGGTCGACTCTGCCAGGCAAATTGATACTCCACATTATCCAACTAAATGGATTGATTTTGGGGATAATATTAAAATGAGACCAAATACCGGTGAATCGGAAAAATGGGTCATCACTCCTGTTTCAACTATGAAAGGTGTTCTTGGCCGGCTGGATATAAATTATCCGGCAGGTGTGGACAGGTGGATCCTTTATTACCAGCCGGCAGATAATAAATACATGGGCAGTGTTGGCAGTAATGAAAAAACTTTCAATATATCCCCCGGTGAGTACCGCTTTTTAATTACTGATGTTCCGGTTGACAATGTGCCCATACAAAAAGGTCATGAAACTAGGATAAAGATGGGTTTCCTGAACGTGGTTTCTGAAGGCGGCTTTTATTTGTATAATGATACAAAAGAAAAACTTTATACCACCTACGACAAGCCTAAAAAAATAGCGCTGCCGGTTGGCAATTACCAGGTAAAATTGGGCGGACAGTTTTATCCTTTTGTGATTAAAGATGGAGAGACGGTAGAGTATTAATCAATAGTTCAGCAATTTTTGAACTGATTCATCTAATCTCGCCTTTGCCATAAAATTATTTTCCAACTCAATATTAAATGGGATAGGTGTATCCAATGATGCGCAGCGCATCACCGGCGCATCAAGAATAGAAAAACAGTTTTCAGCGATCCATGCGGCTATCTCGCCGCCGATACCACCCATCAATGTGTCTTCGTGTAAAATCAAAACCCTTCCGGTTCTTTGCACGGCTTCACGAATGGCTAAATAACCCATTGGGGCTCCATTTGGGATTGGAAGAGTTTTTATCCCCTTTCGTTAATTGAATTGAATTACTTCCCCGTCCGACCTGGTCATCCGGGCGGGCGTCGGCATTACACAGCCATACCTGGTTTATATATTCACTGCGGTCATCTGTCATTACCGCTTCCCGAACCGTGTATAATACTTTACCTGCATCCGGTGATGGAACAACGGCTTTTATGTTTTTTATTTTCAGGGATTGCTCGGGGCTCCAGTTTTTTTGATCCGCAATACAAATTACAAGGAACAAGAAGGCGAGTGTTGTTAATGACCTTTTCATATAATCAATTTTAAAAGTGAGGTAGTAACCGGAAAGACCTGTATTAATATCCTCCTAATTTAAATGAATTCCATTGTACCGGCTCCAGTTTTTTCTTATTTTGAATAGCTGCAATTACAAAAGCGGCTAATCTTATGGTGATAGCACTTCTTTAGTATTTGATTTTTTCATAGGTTGTTTTTTCCAGTAAGTCAAACTACGCCATGCCCACTCAAGCGGACCAAAGCGGAAAAACCGTAACCAGATATGGCTCCAGATGATCTGCAATGCCCAGGTGGCTGCGACCACATAATATATTTCGTGGCGTTCCAGCTTACCAAACATTCCAAAGCCCACACCATAAAAAAATAATCCTACTAATAAAGATTGCATCAGGTAATTGGTAAAAGCCATTTGCCCAACGGGCCGCATCAATGCAAAGAACCATTTAAACCAACCGGACTTAAACAACAACATGATCAAACCAAAAATGCCAATGGCTCTTAATGTTCTGGATATACCATAATACTCGAATGAAACAGTTTTTGTATAATCAAAATAATTAAACTTTGCATCTATTAATGGTTGCAGCCGGAAGTATGAAATAACTAAACCAAGCCCAAGCCCGGCGATAAACATTCCCCAATAAACTTTTGATGATGCCCTTCCCAAAAGAACCCCATTCTTAAAAAAAGCCATTCCCAAAAACATAAATAATAAAACATCAAATCCCCCATAATACAGATAGTTTATTTCTGTCTTGAAACTTCTTTCACTCTGATATTCATAAAAACCACCATAACTACCTCTTACAGCAGCGAGGCTTTTCTCCATCTTCTTTTTCTTGCCTTCCATTCCTGCTTTTTCTTTGAATTCTGTCATTCCTGCCAGAGCTTCTTTCTGTTCCCCGGTCAGTTTGGTTTTGGTGGTATCAATCTTTGCTATCGTTTCGCCTTTGTAAATTTCCCTTCTATCTCGATAGGCATCTACATTTTCCCTGGCGGTCTGTAGAAAAAGGCAAACGACTGCACCAATGATTAGCGCCTTGGGAGATAAGCGGCGAAAAGTGAACATGATCATGCCGAGGCAAGCATAGTGAAACAAAATATCCCAGAACCATAAAAGAACAAAGGCGTTGATCAATCCAAATACCAGTAGCCACAACTGCCTGCGGAAAAAATAATCTGCCGGGTAAAGACCTTCTGCTTTCTTCTCCTGCCGGGTTATAAATAAAATAATACCAGCGCCAAATAACATAGAGAACAAAGCCCTTTGACTGCCTTCCATAAACCAATCTATAAAATACCAGGTTTTATAATTGACGGTTCCCCACTCGTTCAGTACAGAAGGATCAAAAATAACCGGGTCGGGTAAAGCAAAGCCGGGGATATTCATTAATAAAATACCGAGGATAGCAATGCCTCTTAATGAGTCGAGAATTACGATACGTTCAGATTGATTGACTGGTGCAGCCAGATTGGTTGACATGTTGGTTTGGTTTAGTAGTAAAAAGTGGTGGCTTGCAGAGGGGCGGGAGAAAGAACAAGTTAGCATTTATGTTAGTTAATGCAAAACCAAGTAGTGTCTCAGTTTTAAAAAATTTGAACCACGGAGACACAGAGACACTTAAGATACACGGAGGCATCTCTGTGAACCCCTGTGCTCTCCCTGACTCCGGGGCTAAACTAACATATCAAAAATCCAATTGATAGCTAAGCACCGGTACAAAACCGGACAGTTTTTTATAAATCCATTGGCGGGTGGATGGGTCGTAGCGGTAACTTAATCCATCTGTATTTTGTATGCCGGCAATATTTTGTATATCCAACGCCACCATCCAGGCCGTTTTCTTCCGGTCTTTACGGAGAGATAATCTTACATCTGTTCTGAAATAAGAAGGCACTTTTACGCTGAATGGTCTTGTTTCATCGAGCAGTGGTTTTCTTGAATTAATGGGAGCCCCGGTTAGCAAAGGAGTAATTGGTACACCGCCGTTGTATAACATTTTACCACCGACAACAAATGTTTTCTCTTTTTTCCATTTCCATTCCCGTCCTGCCGTTAACGAACCAGCACTGCCACAATTATAATGTGTGTTGTAGGTAGTACCATTCAATGGCTGATAAGTAGAGTTATAAACGGAGAAGCCCGTTAATACAAATAATCCTTTGGAGAAAAATTTTTCAATCGTTATATCAACACCAATATTTTTTCCAGTGCCTTTACTTACCAGGGCTTCATTGGCATAGCCTTCTGTCATATTGAGCAGCCAGGAAGTACGATTCACACTATTCACTACAGGAATATGTGTCAGCTTTTGTAAATAACCTTCCGCATGAAAATGCCATCCTTTTTTCAACAGCACATCATACGCTGCAATGAAATGTGCAGACCGCATGATATCTAAATTAATATTAGGAAATGTATTTCCAGGTCCCTGGTAAAAATAAGACCCCAATGGAAGTGTTTTGCCATAAATTCCGGTAGCGAAACTCAGGCTATGGTTTGGATTTATTTTGTATTGTATATTAAACCGCGGCTCTGCAGAACTAGTTTTATTTAAAGCAAGATAGAGGTAATGCAATCCGGCATTGACCGCAATTTTTTTACCGGGCTTCCAGCTGAGTTGTGTGTAAGGTTGCCATTGCCAGGTACTGCCATCGCCATTCACTACATTATTTCTGTAGGTAAGCAAATCATAGTCATAAAAGCTTTGCTTAAATCCATAGCTGATGCGGCTACCAAATACGCCTGTCTTCCAGCTTAGCTTCGTTCCCAATTTTGTATTGTAATGAATTGCCAGTGAGAGGCGGTTGTTATTATACAATTCATCATTTACGGTGTATGGTGTTTTAGAAATATTCAATGTGTCATCTACAAAACTGATTCGTTGTCCCATCAGGGCAACGGATGTTCGTAGCAAACCATTTTTTCCAATCTGTAAATTGTGACCAACGCCAATAGCTCCCATATTCGTTTTAAAATCATAAATGGCATAATCGTCATACTCATCCCATTCTGATACATTGGTGATCGCTGAATAATCCTCTTTGCTTAATCCTCCAATGCCCCAGATATTAAAGACAGATTTATTATTGGCGGATGGGAAATTCAGGTTGAATGAAAGATCCTGGAATGTATTGTTCTCTCTTTCATCCGTAAGATGAAAACCAATGGTACTTAAAATGCTGAGAGTAGAATAACGAAAATTAACGAGGTAAGAGCTCTTCCCTTTTTCAATCGGCCCTTCTGCTGAAAAATCAAGTCCTATCAGACTGGCTTTAAAAGTATATTGGTTTTTGTCTTTATTACCTTTTCTAAAACGCATATCAAATACACCGGACAATGCATCACCATACTCTGCAGGAAATCCGCCGGTAGAAAAATCAGAGTTGTCCAGCATACTGCTGCTGAATACAGTAATACCTCCACCACTGGAACCTTTGCGGGCAAAGTGATTAGGGTTAGGTATGTCAATTCCTTCTAACCTCCACAACATAGTAGCCGCAGAGTTAGCTCTTATAATAATATCACTTCTTGAATCTCTTGTGGGCTGCACTCCAGGAAAACTCATTGCCATCCGGCTTGGGTCGTTTACACTGGCAGCATAGCGTTGCGTTTCTTCCGGAGTGAATGATCTTGTACTAACAACCGATGATCTGTTAACAGGCTGCTTGGGATTTCTTGCCGCTTTTACTAATACGGCTGATTCCTGCTGGTAGCGTTGCTCCATTTCAATGATCAGTTCCAGTTCTTTAGCACTGTTGAGAATGATATTATCTGTTATATAATTTTCATAGCCGCTAAAGCTGCATTGAATGCGGCGACGGCCTACCAGTATTTTTGATAAAATAAAACTACCAGATTCATTAGTAATTACTGTTTGCTGTACACTGTCTTCTGCAATAGATACAGTGGCACCTGCCAATGGGCGACGGGTGTCTTTGTCAATTACAGTTCCCTTAATAGTTTGCGTTAATGATTGCGCCAGCGAAAAAGAATATATGAAAATGAGGAGGCCAAACAAGCCAGCTTTCTTTCGCATAAGCTAAGGTTTGACAGTAAATTACAAAATAGATTTCTTTTTACCTCAGGAAATTGGCAGATTGCTCAGATGAATTGATTATTCACCTGTTAGTATGACAAGAGCTTCGTTACTGTTTCATCCACCCTGCTTTTCGCCATAAAATTATTTTCCAACTCAATACTAAAAGGTATGGGTGTATCCAGCGATGCGCAACGCATTACCGGTGCGTCTAATAATTAAAAAATAATTAGAAAAAAATCAACTGTCTTTTATAAATCTTTAGCAGGTATTTTTTTGATATTCCCTTTTTTATCAGCCACTACCAAATATGAGTTTTTTGCCTTGGTTTCGGCAATAACATTTTTAATGGCCTTATCAAGTGCAATTTTTATTTTACCGCTCAGGTCTTCCCTTTTTGAAATAGTGTTCATTTGCCTGTAATGGTTTTGTATAAGTCAAAATTAATGATTTCTTCTTTCTTTTCAACACTTTTAGCTAACAGTTCATACTCACTTCCGGAGTTGTCGTAGATATACCAGTCATCTGCTACAGAAGTATACATTGAAAAATTATGGAGGCCTTTAATATATCTTCTCCTTATTACATCTTCAGGAATCGAATGTCCTCCTTTGCTAACTCATATGGCAACTCTTTCAATAGCCAGTTCTACACTATTAAGGTAAACAAAGAAAAAAGTAACTCCATATCCTTTTTCTTTTGCATTCTTAATAAAACTTAGATAGCTTAATCCCGAAAGTGTTGTTTCAAAAGAAAAGCTTTTATTTTCTCCGGTAAGTTGATCTAATCTTTCCAACATTATTCTGCCAGCCTGAAAAGCAACTCCCGTTGGGTTAAAGGGTGATAAGCCCCTTGCTATTTCATCTGCATTAACAAACTCAACCGTTTTAAAAACATCCGGTAAGAGATTGTACGCTGCGGTAGTTTTTCCTGCACCATTACATCCTGCTATGATAAAAATATCCGGCATACTTATATAACTAGTAGTTTAATAACTTCTGCACCATCTCATCCAACCTGCATTTAGCCATAAAATTATTCTCCAACTCAATACTAAAAGGTATGGGTGTATCCAGCGATGCGCAACGCATTACCGGTGCATCTAATAATCCGAAACAATTCTCTGCAATCCAGGCAGCTATTTCTCCACCGATGCCTCCAACCAATGTGTCTTCATGTAATAATAAAACTCTTCCTGTTCGTTGCACTGCTTCCCGGATGGCTAAGAAGTCGAGTGGCAACAATGTTCTTAAATCAAGAATGTCTATTGAAATTTCCGGATGCTCCGCTGCATAGTCTTCTGCCCAATGCACACCAGCACCATAAGTGATGATAGCAATTTCATCACCATCTCTTACATGCCGGGCTTTACCAATTTCTATTTCATAATATGCTGAGGGTACAGCACCACTAACTGAACGGTACAAAGCTTTATGTTCAAAAAATAAAACAGGGTTAGGATCATTAATAGCAGCAATCAATAATCCTTTTGCATCCATGGGTGTAGATGAATACACTACTTTTAATCCCGGAGTTTTTACAAACCATGCTTCATTGCTTTGGCTATGAAAAGGGCCAGCACCTACACCACCACCCGTTGGCATACGAATCACCACATCTGCATTTTGTCCCCAGCGGTAATGGATTTTTGCCAGGTTATTGATGATCTGATTGAAACCCACTGTTGCAAAATCAGCAAACTGCATTTCCATCATGCTCTTGTATCCTTCGAGTGATAAACCCAATGCAGCACCAACAATTGCACTTTCACACAACGGCGTATTCCTCACTCTTTCTTTGCCAAATTCATCTACGAATCCTTCTGTTATTTTAAAGGCACCGCCATACTCTGCTATATCTTGCCCCATGAGAATAAGATTCGGATGTTTCTGCATGGATTGATGAAGACCTTCTTTTATTGCATCGATTAAACGCAAGTCGTGAGTCGGAAGTCGGGAGTCGGGGAAAGGAGTTGAATTATCCACGACTTGTACCTTGTGCCTTGCACCTTGTGCCTTTGCATAAACATCTTCCAACTCTTCTTCCGTATCAACTACAATCGGTTTTGTATTGGAGCCAATGGATAATTCACTTTCTATTTTTTCTTTGAATTCATTTCTTATCTCAGCTATTTTGGTTTCATTCAGTATGCCAGTCTCCATTAAAAACTGTTCATAGTTTTTAATGGGGTCTTTCATTTCCCAGAGTTTGAATAAATCTTGTGGTACATATTTTACACCACTGGCTTCTTCATGCCCCCGCATACGGAACGTAAGACATTCTATTAAATAAGGTTTTTGATTTTTTATACAATACTCTCTTACTCCTTTTATGGTATCATATACTTCTAGTAGATTATTTCCATCAATCTGCACTCCTTCCATGCCATAGCCTTTGGCTTTATCAATTAAACTGATGCAACGGTATTGTTCATTCACCGGGGTGCTTAATCCATAACCATTATTTTCAATAATAAAAATGACCGGCAGATCCCAGACGGCTGCTGTGTTTAATGCTTCATGAAAATCTCCCTCGCTGGTGCCACCATCACCAGTAAAAGCTAATGACACTTTTTTTTCTTTGCGGAGTTTATGTGCCAATGCCACACCATCAGCAATGGCCAGCTGCGGACCAAGATGGGAGATCATTCCACAGATATGATGATCTTTATTTCCAAAATGAAAACTTCTTTCTCTTCCTTTACTATATCCTTCCTGTGCACCTTGCCATTGCATAAATAATTTACTCAATGGCATATTGCGGGTAGTAAAAACGCCAAGGTTCCTGTGAAGCGGCATTATCCATTCATCTTCCTGTAATGCTAATGTTACTCCTACTGAAATTGCTTCCTGCCCGATACCGCTAAACCATTTGGAAATTTTTCCCTGCCGCAGTAACACCAGCATTTTTTCTTCTATCATGCGGGGCCACAGCAGATTGCGATAAAAATGTACTAGTTGTTCGTGGGATAAATCTTTCTGGTCGAAAGTCATGGTGCAAACCTATTAAAAAGAGGTGAGCTTTTTAATGAAGCCTTCAAGCTATTAATAATTGCGTTAAAGCTATTATAAAATGGCCTGATTTCTTTGTGCAAACGCTATTCTTGTTGCATCTTAGAACAAACCATTATTTATGACCCAGCTATTCAGGCCTGCAGCAGCCACTTTTTCCATTATTTTCAGCCTTTCGCTTTTTAACCCCGTGACTCCCGGGGGGAAAATACCGGTTCAAGAAGAAAATCTAAAAGCCAGCCCAAAAATTCAAGCCGCCATATTATTAGATGTTAGCAATAGCATGGACGGACTTATTGAGCAGGCCAAAGCCCAGCTCTGGAATATGGTGAGTGTAATGGGAAAAGCAACCTGTAACGGAGTAGCGCCACAAATTGAAATTGCCCTGTATGAATATGGTAGAAGCAACAACAATGTCAGTGATGGGTATGTAAAACAAATTTCCCCGTTTACTTCGGACCTGGATAAACTTTCTCAGGATCTTTTTAAACTTACAACCAATGGAGGCGACGAATATTGTGGTCAGGTAATTTTTACTTCACTCAATGAATTAAACTGGGATACCAACTCACAGAATTACAAAGTGATCTTCATTGCCGGCAATGAAGATTTTCTGCAGGGAAGTGTTTTATATACGAAGGCCTGTGACCTGGCCAATCAAAAAGGAGTGATCGTTAATACTATTTATTGCGGCGATCGTTTGCAAGGCATCAAAGAACACTGGAACCTTGCCGGTGAATGTGGTAATGGAAGTTTTACTAATATTAACCAGGATGCAAAAGTGCCGGACATTCCAACTCCGTATGATTCTGCATTGACAGTATTAAACACAAAATTAAATGGTACTTACCTTTATTATGGTACTGATGGAAAAACAAACTATTCACGCCAAAATCTTATGGATGCAGGAAACGCAGGAATAAGCAGCCAGGCTGCTGCTCAACGAACATCAGTTAAAGGGAATAAACAATTGTATAATAATGCCAGCTGGGACCTGGTAGATGCAATGGATAATGACAGTTTATTTATCGCCAAAGTAGATATGAAAACACTACCGGATAGTTTACAAACAAAAAGCCGGGCTGAGCTTAAACAAATAGTGGATACAAAAAATGCTGAACGAAGTGCTGTTCAAAAAGAAATAGCTGTAACCAGTTTACAAAGAGAAATGTTTATTGCAACAGAAAGAGCAAGATCTGCTTCTGGTAATAACAATATTGCTACGTTGGAAACAGAAGTAGAGAAAGTAATCCGGGGGCAGGCAAAAAGGTTTAATATGATTATTCGGTGATGGTCAATGGTGAGTAGAAACCCTGATTGCAAGAATCTCACTCACCTTTCACTATTCAACCTGATCACACCACCACCAGTTCATAAAAGTCTTCCGGCTGCAAATATTTTTGAGCAAGTGCCTGAATCTCTTCTGCTGAAATTGTTTTGATCGTATTAATAGAATCGTAGAAATAATTTTGTGTAAGATTATTGAGTACATAGGTTTTCCAACGGGCAATTATCTGGAAGGGGCCATCCAGATCGCCGAGCAGGCTACCCATCATATAATTTCTGACCAATAATAATTCTTCAGCATCTACCAATTCTTCCCGCAGTATTTTCATTTCTTTATACACTTCAATAATAGTGGCTTCGGAAACATCTTTTCCCGCCTCGGTGCTTATCAACCAGGCAGAATCATGCAAATGACCCTGTAAATGACTATGAATACCGTAGGTGTACCCTTTGTCTTCCCGGATATTATTCATCAACCGGGAACCAAAGAAACCGCCAAACAATGCATTCAACATCTGCACTTTCATAAAATCAGGGTGATGACGATTAGGAAATGGCCTGGCCAAACGAATAGACCCCTGTACACCTTCCGCATCATTAGTAATTCTGAATTTTTTTTCTGGTGACTTATCCGTTACAATTTCATTTGGAGTAATATTCTTAAAAGGCAAGTCTCCAAAATATTGATTCAGCATAGATTCAATATCTACCGGCAATTTTCCTGCTACAAATAATATCATTTTCCCCTGCTGATAATATTTTTTATAAAAGTCAAGCAATTGCTCCCTGGTCAGTGCATCAAAATCTTCGGCCTTTGTAAATTTTCCATATGGATGATTTTCACCATATAAATAAACATCAATCAAACGGCTGGCAACAAAGTCGCTTTTCTTCAGGTTTACCTTTAGCCGCTGTTTCATATTCTGTTTGTAAATATCGAGCTCATCCTGCGGCATGACAGAATCTGTGATCAGCTCCCGGACAACCGGCAACAATTCTTTTACACTTTTGGTCAAACAGTGCAGGGTAATATTGGCAAATTCACTGGAACAACTCCTGTTAAGAAAGGAGCCATAATAATCAAAGTGCTCATTGATCTGAAAGGCGGATCGTTTTGATGTGCCGTTGCGTAATAAAAAATTGGTAGTGGCTGCCACCAGGTTTTTTTCTTCATACCAGTTGCCGGCAAAAAACACCCACTCCAGCGATAACACTTCTTCTGCACCGGCATTGATAGCATAAACTTCCACGCCATTATCAAGCGTAAATCTATCTGCCGGTTTTAATGTTAAATTAAAATTTACTGCGTCCACTATTTCAGGTGCCTGCTTCCGGTCTATCATACTATTTCTTCTTTTGTTTTATTGATCAATTGTTGGACAGATAATGGATTGTACTGCAGTTAGTTTTTTGGAAAATAGCCCTTGATTCCTGTAAAATATCTTCTGTAGTTACAGCCGCATACTTCTCCAATTCTACATTCATGATGGCCGCATCTCCAAGCAGTTCATAATAAGCGAGGCTGGCCGCCCGGCTCATCACACTCATATCTTCAAAAGCCAGCATACTTTCTGTCTTATTTTTTACTTTTTGCAACTCTGTTTCTTTCACTAATTCATTTTTAATTTTATCGAGTTCGAGTTCTATCGCTTTTTCTGCTTCTTCTATTTTCACCCCTTTTACTAATTTCCCTTCTATCATCAGCAACCCATCATCTGTACTGCCATGGTGATGGCAATCAATATTGCTGAACAGTTGTTTTTCCTTTACCAGCGCTTGATACAATCTTGAAGAACCTCCGCTACCCAGAATATCAGAAAGCAATTCTATTATATAATACCGCCTGTCAATTCTTGACGGCATGTGCCAGCTCATATACAAAGCGTCCAACGGTACATTTGCTTTTATTATTTGTTTTCTTTCTTCTATCTGTTCCGGCTCCTTTGGCAGGTTACGATTATATTTTTCGCCGGAAGGGATATCACCAAACCATTTCTCTGCCAGGGCTTTTACTTTTTCCAGCGTTACATTACCTGCCAATACCATAACAGCATTTACCGGGCGATAATGTTTAAAGAAAAAATCTTTAACATCGGCTAACCGGGTATTTTCAATGTGAGATAACTCTTTCCCGATAGTCATCCACCGGTAGGGATGTTTTTTATAAGCCAGCTCTCTTAGTTTATGCTGTACATCACCATAAGGTTTGGTGAGATAATGTTCTTTAAATTCTTCTATCACTACTTTGCGCTGTGTTTCCAGGCTTTTTTCTCCAAATGCCAATGACAGCATCCGGTCACTTTCTAACCAAAAAGCTGTTTCTAAGTTTTCTGCCGGTATTTGAATATAATAATTAGTAAGGTCATTGGTTGTGTAGGCATTGTTTTCGCCTCCCGCCATCTGTAGTGGTTCATCGTAGTTGGGAATATTTAACGAGCCACCAAACATCAGGTGTTCAAACAAATGCGCAAAGCCGGTTTTTTCGGGATCTTCATCTCTTGCCCCTACATCATACATAATGTTCATCACTGCCATGGGGGTGCTCAAATCCTGGTGAACAATGACCCGGAGCCCATTGCCCAGTGTAAATTTTTCAAATTGTATCATAAAAAATAACCATCATTTAAAAGTTGGCTGCGCAAAAGTATTGAAAATTACAGGGAGGAAAAGCAGTATTCTGCAGATGTAATATTAATTACCCCTGGTAAGAATAGTGTTAAAATAACATTGAATAAACTTTTAACCTGAACATAAGCAAAGAAATCAATTGGTAAAATTCCTAACCGGTATTCGGGGTCTGCAAATATTTTTTCTATTGTAATATACTTTTTACTCTGAATTCAAATTCCAGCATCTGGCTATTGCGGCGTACAATTATTCTAATTCTTTCGTTGGGGGCCTGCAATGTTATTTTGTACTGGTTAAGGTTCTGTGAAAAATTTTTATTGATAGCAATAACTTCGTCACCTTCTTTTATCCCGGAAAGTTCAGCAGGTGAGTTTTTAGCCACATCACCTATAATAATCAACCCCTGAATTAAATATAATTCTATACCTGAATAGGAGTAATCGAACAAATCGTTGTAATGTGTATTTGGAATCAGATAAATATCGCTTCGCTCATAATTTAAAATCACATTAAACCGCCGAAGGATATCATTACCAATCAATCCTCCCATGTAAGGATAGGAAGTAACATTATTTACATCATCAAAAATAAAAACCGGAACTTTCCGAAACCGGTACGGACCGATTTTTACTTCTTTCACAACTAACAGTTCCATATCAATTTTTCCCCCTAACCCCTCACCTTCCTTAACCCATCTTTTTTTTCTTTTGTCTATGAAAGCACTGTCTGCAATAAAATCTCTGGTGAGCAGCATACAGAGGCCGGCACCCATATCATATAAAAACCGTCCATTTACCGTCTCAACATCTTTTAGTCTTAATTGCTGAGCTACCAATTGATTGATGACCGGCTTCAACAAATAGCCACCCCGTGGATAACGGATCGTACCCTTGGTGCAAAAGCTAATCAGCAAACTATCATAATCAAGTTTCACAATATAGCGGTTCAAAACAGCGAAACCAATAATGCCATCTATCCGTTCTCCATATACAGCTGTGAGTATCTCATAATCGTTGATATGAAAATTTAAACTGTCAATGGTAAGCCCGGGAAAATGCAATTGCTGATTGTATAAAAAACTTACTTTCCTGATTCCGGCAATACCCCGGATGGTTCTTTCGGTTGGTATAGGTTTTACTTTCAGATATTCAGCCGTTGTTGAATCCAGGGAGATGCCGCTACTTCCTGTGTCTAAAATAAAGTTCAGTGTGTCTGGAAAATTAGCAAGCTTTGCATGAAGAATTACAATACCCCCTGTTAGTTGTGTAAAGGGAATTTTAGTTATTTCTCTTGAAAACGGTTCGATGAACTCTTCCTGTGCTGCTGCTTTTACCGACATCAGGAATAATCCGCTTAAAACAATAAAATGTATTCTTTTCTTCACGATGTTGTATTGTTCCTTTAAAGACAACTATTCTATTCAAAAGGATGCTCTTCAGGCTTTACGAAATTAAAGCCGGGAAGTAAGTAAATTTACCGGAATATCAGTTCATTTTTAAACCGTTCAACATATATTTTGTTATTCAGTTGTACTTTAGTGCCAGAATTCATTTTGCTTAAAATCAAGAAAAAATCCTTTCTCACAGGTTCTGTTTGATGGATTAACTCTTTTTATTAAATAGATTATGTTGTTAAACGAATTATATAAAAAAGCTTCCTCCTTTGGTTTTTTAAGTGTTGAAGAAGGGGTTCAACTCTATCATGATGCCCCGCTGGCAGACCTGATGTTTATTGCCGATGAACTCCGGAAAAAACAAGTGCCACATGGAAAAGTAACCTGGCAAATAGACCGGAATGTAAATACCACCAATGTTTGTATCGCCAATTGTAAGTTTTGTAATTTCTATCGCATCCCAGGTCATGCTGAAGCCTACATTACGGATATGCCGACCTACCGGAAGAAAATTGAAGAAACATTAAAGTGGGGCGGTGATCAGTTATTGTTACAAGGGGGCCATCACCCTGATCTGGGATTGAAATATTATGTTGATACATTCAAAGAGATCAAGTCAGAATTTCCTGCTATCAAATTACATACACTTGGACCACCTGAAGTAGCGCATATTACTAAACTGGAAAAATCCCTGCCCGACGGCAAGGCGGGAACGCATCGTGAAGTGTTGATGGCGTTAAAAGAAGCCGGTATGGACTCATTGCCCGGTGCTGGTGCAGAAATATTAGTTGACAGAGTTCGCCGTTTAATTTCAAAAGGAAAATGCGGAGCTCAGGAATGGCTCGACATTATGCAGGAAGCGCATCAACTAAATATTACCACCAGCGCCACGATGATGTTTGGACATGTGGAAACAATTGAAGAACGTTTTGAGCACTTGGTAAAATTAAGAGAAGTGCAAAGCCGTAAGCCTGAACATGCAAAAGGATTTCTTGCTTTTATCCCCTGGACATTCCAGGATGTTGATACGTTACTTGCAAAAATCCGGGGTGTACATAATTTAACAACACCCGAAGAATATATAAGAATGATTGCCCTTAGCCGCATTATGTTACCCAATGTAAAAAACATACAAGCCAGTTGGTTAACGGTAGGTAAACAAACAGCAGAAATATGTTTACATGCCGGTGCCAATGATTTTGGATCTATCATGCTGGAAGAAAATGTGGTGAGTGCTGCTGGTGCGCCGCATCGGTTTACTTATAAATCCATACAAGAAGCAATTAAAGAAGCAGGTTTTGAGCCGCAGTTAAGAAATCAGCAATATGAATGGAGAGAAATACCGGAGATGATAGAAGAGCAGGTAATTGATTATTAAAACCCCAACCCCTAAAGGGGCTTTTGGGAATTCTCTATAGGATTGAAAATATTTTTTAACTAATTCCGATATATTTTTGTGTGATATTATAAAGTATCTACAAAGTTCGGAATCTAAAGCCCCTTTAGGGGTTGGGGTTTATGAAAAAAACATTTAGCTGGTTTAGAAAAGTAGCTTTTGCAGAAGGAGTTTCTTTTTTAGTATTACTTGGCATTGCTATGCCGCTGAAATATTTTGCTGATATGCCGATGGCGGTTACCATTGTAGGTGGACTGCATGGTCTTTTGTTTGTTGGCTTTATGGTATTAGCTTATATGGTGAAGGAAGAGTATAAAAAAGATTTTAAATGGATGATGAAAGCTGGTTTTGCGTCTATTCTGCCTTTTGGAACTTTTATAGCCGATAAAGAATGGAAGAAGCAGGAATTAGAAACAACTGTCTGATAATTTTTCTATCATTGCATACGATAGTATAATATTTAATACATATGCAAACAATACTTGGTGCCAATGGCATTATTGCCAATGAAATTGCAAAAGAGCTTCATCTTAGCTTTACGAAGGACATTCGCTTAGTTAGCCGCAATCCAAAAAAAATAAATGATACAGATGAGTTAATTTCTGCTGATTTGCTAAATGCCAGTCAAACAGCTGCTGCAGTAAAAGGAAGTGAAATTGTTTACCTGGCAGCCGGTTTGCCTTACAATTCTAAAATCTGGAAAGAACAATGGCCGGTAATCATGCGAAATGTAATAGATGCCTGTAAAATACATCATGCAAAACTGGTTTTTTTCGACAATGTATATATGTACGGACAGGTGAAAGGGAAAATGACCGAAGAAACACCATTTAGATCAGTTAGTGTAAAGGGAAAAGTGAGAGGAAAAATTGCACAAATGCTTTTGGACGAAATACAAAGTAATCAAATTACCGCTATGATTTGCAGGGCACCGGAATTTTATGGACCCCGTAATACACAAAGTGGAACAAATGCAACCATTTTTGAAAAAATTAAAACCGGGAAAAAATCACAAATCTTAATCAAGGATTCTACTTTACGTACACTTATATATACACCCGATGCCGGAAAGGCAACAGCATTATTAGGCAATACAGTTGATGCTTTTAACCAAACATGGCATTTACCCTGCGATACAAAGAGATTGACAACAAAAGAATTCATAGATTTATGTTCTGTCATCAGGGGCGATGAATTAAAATATACAATACTTAAAAAGTGGATGGTTTACCTGGCAGGTATTTTTAATCCTTTCGTAAAGGAAATCATAGAATTATTGTATCAATGGGAAGATGACTATTTATTTGACTGTTCGAAATTTAATAAACGGTTTCCTGATTTTAAAACAACATCTTTATCTGATGGTATCACAGAAATTATCAATGAATTTCCTTCTTTAAAAATCAGCAGTCAATAATATTAACGCTAGATTTCTCACAATGAATAAGATTTTCCTTTTTTGTCTATGTGTTTTGCTTCTTTCCGCATGTGGCAACAATAAAGCTGATCAACCTGTTACTGATGAAGACAGTGCTGAGATTACTGCAAGATATTCATGGGAAGCAACCCTGAACGATTCTTCCGGAAAATTAGAAATGAAGAAAATAGAATCGAACGGCCCTGACACATTAGCCGTTCCGGCAGTTATCTCTTTTGTAAATTCCCAATACCCCAACGTACAATTAGTATTGATAAAAACTTCAGGAGATACCGCTTACCTGAAAATTCCTGAGGCCACCTTCCTTACCCAGCAAATGGGATCTACCGGACCAACTTTATTTTTTGCCAATGTTGTTTTTAACCTGACAGAAATTCCCGGTATTAAATATGTATCCTTTGACTTTGAAGAAGGAGATCATGCATCTCCAGGAACATTTACCAGAGATAGTTTTAAAGACGAATAGAAAGTTTCACGCAGAGAACACAGAGATCGCAGAGGTAGAAAATATTTTCTGCGTCCGCCTTTTCTCTGCGTGAAAAAATTTGCTCAACAATTACTTTGGATACTTTTCTATTTTATTACTGATTGGTTGAATTGTCTTCATGTATGCATAAATAGCTTTCAGGTCTTCATCCTTCATTCCCGCCAGTAAGCTGAGCGGCATCACCGTGTTATCTTTTCCCGGATTAAAATTGTAACTCTTCTCCTCCCGGTACATTGTAAACTTGTTTAAGAACTGGGCTTCAGTCCATGCGCCAATACCAGTGGCAGAATCAGAAGTGATGTTGGCAGATACTACTTTAAAAGTTCCGCCATCAAACGGATAACCACCAGCAAACAATTTTGTCAAATCAGGGCCATGTGGCGTAAGGGGTGAATGACAAGTCGCACAATCGGCCATTGTTGTAAGATACTGGCCGTGCTTTACTTTATCCGATTCAAGAGGACGGACATTTCCATCTATAGACGCCTGCAATGCAGGACCCGGATAAGCCGTTGCTATCGGTATCAACAATTTTCTTTCCGGTACTTTGTTGCGGATTGGTTTCAATGTTCTGATATAAGCAACAATACTGAGAAGGTCTTCTTTCGCCATACGGTTGTAATTGACATATGGCATCAATGGAAATAGGGTGTCACCTTTTTTACTGATACCCTGCGTCATAGCTTTTAAAATTTCATCATCGGTCCAGGTACCAATGCCGGTTTCATTATCAGGAGTAATATTTTTCCCATATAATTTACCGGGTAAGCCAAATTTTTCATCAAACAAAAGGCCACCACCCCCTTCAGTTCCCGGAATCGGTGGGCCGGAATATTTATTAAAATCCCTTTTACTGTGACAATCAGTACAGCCGGCTACATGAACAGCAAGGTATTCACCTCTCTCCAATACTTTTTTTACAGAATCTTTGTCGTTAATTTCTTTGGGTGCTGTTTTGTTATTGTTGCAGGCCGAAAAATAAGCAGCCATACTAACGACGGAGAATAGTGCCGTCAGGAGAATAAATTTTTTCATGTTGGTTGGTTATTAATGGTTGGTTATAGAAAATTCGAAATAAAAGGTAAATAATTTTTCAGAAAAAATAAAAATTCTTTAAAATTAATTATTGAAGTACGTAGCCCATGCTAAAACTGAGGGGAACTTTTACACCATTGTTCTGCGGAAAGATATTGCCGTTAGAGAAGTGGGCGATACGAATGCCAGCATTCAGGTTTTTTTTCCTGCCGGTAATAATACCCAAACCCATTGCATCATAAAACGTAAAGTGCCGGCCCGTCTTTTCATCATCGATGAGTTTTTTTGAAATATAGGTTGGCCCCGCAACTGTATATTCAAAAAAGAAATCAGTTTTAGGCGAACGGATGGCAGTAAAACGTAACACCGGATAAACAGATAAAGTTAAAAACCCATCATTATTGTTCCTGCTTTTCCAGTAACCTATACCGGCTCCCCAGTCGAATGAAAAAACTTTGCGGGAATGAAAAATATTTCGCTGGTAGTTAACTGAAAATCCTTGTTTTACATGGGCAGCGCCACCCCAGAATAAGGGTAAGGTTTTTGAAAATAAATCATTTATGCCGTAACTGAATGCGTTGGTAGTATAGCTTGCCTGAATCAAATGCTTTGCGAAATAATAACCACTTTTAATATTGCTGGTCACTTTTTCAGGAGAAAGTGCTTTCAGTCGGTAATTAAAACCAAACGAATAAAAAATAGTATGTGGTTGTTTTTTTCTGCTATCTGCCGGCGACCAGGTAGTGTTGAGTTGTAAATTCCATTTTCTGTTTAAATGATATTGCAATGCCCCGCCTAATAAAACGGTAGTTACTATTGTATTTTTTACAACGGGTTTTGCATCAATTTCAAATCCTTTGCGGGTAACGATACCTAAACCTCCTTCTGCAAACAGCGAGAATTTTTTATGAAGCGGTAATTGAGTGGCTACCGTAAGCCCGGCCACATTCATCCAAACGGTATGTGATCTTTTATCGCCATTGATATTAAAATAAGCTACCCAGTCTACCGGTCGCATATAGGTTATTTGTGCCGATAAATATTTATTGAACTGGTGTCCATATAATGTAATGCGGGGGGCAATATGAGGGACGGTTACTTTTTCCACAGAGTAGCCGGGCTCCAGTTGTGCAGAAGAAAAAGGATAATTGATATAGCCGATATTAATTCCAAAATAAGAGTTCTTCAAACCCCAGGGGTATTGAATTCTTTTTTCACCGGGTTGTGCAACAGCAAACAAAGAGTTAAGCATAACAACAACTGCTGCTAATAAAAATCGAATGCTGTATTGCCTGGTGATGATCATTTGTTATTATAATATTTGTTTCAGTTGCATTTTATCATCCAGTATGACCATTCTGGCATTATATCCTTTTTCAATTTTCCCATGTTCTTTCATGCCCAATACTTTTGCCGGATACAGGCTGCACATACGCAAAGCTTCTCCCAATTCAATTTGTACGAAGTTGACGAGATTTTGAACAGCTTTTACCATTGTCAATGCAGAACCGCTTAGAATATTATCAGCCTCAAACTTATCTCCCAGTTGCTGGTGTTGGTAGTATCCATCGGTTGTATCCGTCACCGCATCGGTGATGACAAACAATCTTTCTTTCATTACTTGCTTTGCAATGCGTATTGCCGCATAGTCCACATGATGGCCATCAGGAATAATGCTTGCCATAACATTTTTATCATCCATAGCTGCGCCGGTTAATCCAGGTTGCCGGTGATGCAAAGGACTCATGGCATTATACAAATGTGTGACGGCGGAAATGCCGTTTGTAAAACCTGCTTTTGCATCCGCATAAGAGGCATCACTATGCCCTGCTGAAATGATAATATTGTGCGAAAGAATTAATTCAATTACTTCCTTGCTGCAAATTTCCGGTGCCAGAGTAATCATTCGTATAACGCCTTTCCCATAGTTTAATAATTCTTCAGCTTCTTTTAATGTTGGTGGATGAATTAAGGATTCTATATGTGCACCTCGTTTAACAGGGTTGATCCAGGGGCCTTCAAGATGAAGACCTAAGATCCCTTCTCCGCCTTTACTCCAATAATCTTTAACGGCATCAATACATTTATAAACAACTTCGTTAGTATTAGTAGCCACCGTTGGCAAACAAAAAGCTGCCCCGCCATTTTCGCAATAGTCTTTCAATTTAACTAATGAATCCACTTCAGGATAAACGGCCAGTAATCTTCCATATGCTCCGTAAATCTGCAAATCAATAAAAGCCGGGGCAATGATGCAATTGTCAAACTGTTCTGTGTGTTGCGAAGATGATAAAGATGAAACAGGAAGTATCGTTTCTATTTTGCTGTCTGAAACAATTACTGCATGATTACTTAACCAGTCTTCTCCGGTGAAAATACGATCAGCAGTATAGATTTTTATATCCGGCATAGTGAATATCTGGTAAAAATACAACCGGACAATGGAACTCTGTTCTGTTATTTAAAAGATGGAACGACCAGATAGCAATTGTATTCTATGCGGTGACAACATAGGATAACGGAACTCCGTTCCGTTTTTATTCGACGGAACGGAGTTCCGTCATCCGGCAATAAAGCGGTAGCCTACTCCTTTAATAGTAATGATCTCCAGGGAAGGATCTTCTTTTAAATAACTACGGAGTTTGGTGATATATACATCGAGGTTGCGGGAGTTGAAGAAGGAATCATTTCCCCAGAGAAGATTCAGGATATCTTTTCGATCAATGATCTTATCCCGGTTCTCATACAAGACTTTTAATAATTCACTTTCCCGGTAAGAAAGTTTCTTTTCTTCTTTGCCAATACTTAACACCTGCCGGTTAAGCTGAAAATTATATTTACCAATCGTGGCAGCACCACCACTTATTTTTTGCGAGCCTTCGCTTTTATTCTTCAATGCATTTTGAATGCGGACGATCAGTTCTTCCATGCTGAAGGGTTTGCGGATATAATCGTTGCCGCCGAGAGAAAAACCTTTTACCACATCTTCAGTCTGTGTTTTGGCCGTTAAAAAAATGATTGGCACATCTTCATTCAGATCCCGTATTTCATCGGCAATGGTAAACCCGTCTTTATTGGGCAGCATGATGTCTAATACACAAATATCCGGTTCGCTTTTTTTAAACAATGCTGTTGCTTTGGCGCCATCAGCTTCCATAATCACTTCAAAGCCCCGGCTCTCGAGGCTTTCCTTTACGATCTTGCCGAGGAACAATTCATCTTCCACATAAAAAACTTTTGTCTTACTCATGGTTGTTGTTTGGTAAAATTGACAATCCGGTTGTGACAACCATAGAGTTTTTTTGAACCACATAGGCATATAGGAACATAGATTTTCACATAGTAAACTATGTGTTTTCTTCTATTGTGTACTATGTGTCTATGTGGTTCCATTTCAAGGTTGTTATATGCGGGTAGTTACTTTGGGTAAAATAATAGTAAACCTGGTTCCAAACCCCGGCTGGCTATCCACCGAAATAATCCCACCATGTTTCTTCACCACATGCGCCGCATAGCTGAGGCCAAGACCATATCCCTTCGTATTATGAGTATCACCAGCCGGCACCCGGAAGAATTTTTCAAACACTTTGTTTTGATATTCCTGCTGAATGCCAATACCATTATCTTTTATACTCAACTCTACATTTTGTTCGTCACCATTTAGTTCGATCTGGATAGATGGGTCGCCATTGCTGTATTTGACGGCATTATCAACCAGGTTGAATACTACACTTAATAAATGCAATCTGTCACCCTGTAAAGTAAGGTCACCATTTTGAGTAACTGAAACCCTTGCATTATTTTTTTCTAATTGCAACCGTAATGAGGAAGTCACTTCATCTACAATGTCTTTTAAATTCAGCGATTCATATTTTAATTCAATTTCTTTTTTCTCAAACATGGAAAGCTTCAGTACTTTATCTACCAACAGGCTTAGTCGTTGCAATTCATTAGAAGAAATATCAAGGTATTCCTTAGTTCGTTGGGGATTATCCATTGCATTGAAATTTTTCAATGCCTCAATAGCTACACCCACGGTTGCGATCGGTGTCTTTAATTCATGGGTGATGTTGCTAATAAATTCATTTTTCAATTCACCTAGTTTTCTTTGTTTAAGCAGGTTGCGATATAGCAACACAAACGAAAGAATGGTGATACCCAAAAGAATAATAGAGAATAAAATGGGCAGGCTTATTCTTTTAATTAAATAGGGAAACGTATTACCCAATGAAAGTTTGTAGGTAACAGGATTAGCAAGACCCACGGTTACTTCGTTAAAAACCGGTTCATCAGAAACCTGAGTACTGTCCAGTTGTAGTATTGAAAAGGGAATAGTAATTTTTTCTTCTTTTAATACCGTTGCATAGGCAGAATCAATCTCTGACAGCCGCAGAGAATCCTGCAGAGAATCCACGCCATATAATAAGCTGAAAATCCGGTCACCATTTCCATGCGGCCCTTGTATATGCCTTTCAAAATTGATGGAATCTTTCCCCGGCCCTGTGGATGTTTCTTTCAGGGAGATAGTGATCATTCCGGATTTACCCCCGGGATTTTTTTTCAATGAATCCTGTAATTTGCCACGGATTACATTAATGGTAGAAATAATTTCCTGCTTTGGCTTAAATTTAATACTTACATCTTCTCCGCTCTTATTATGTAAAATAATTTTTCTTTTCCCCTGGCTGCTATCTTTTAAATCCCATTCAGTTCCATTCAGTTTCAATTTAGCCACCTGCAACTGCATGATTGTTTCCCGGAAGGCCATCTCCGTTTTTATTTTTAGTGATTTTTCTTCCCTGTTATAGCTTTGTTTCAGCCAATAAAACAGGAAGGCGGTAATTCCCAGAATGGAAATCAACATTAAGACCGGACCCGGTATGATCTTTCTCGATTTCATTGATACACAAATGTAGCTATTCAATTCCGGCACCGGGAGCGGTTTTAACCTTTATTAACCTTAATGAAAGGTGGCTTAACTTATCTTGCAGCGAAGCTTATTTATTTTTGGACCTCACCCCAACCCTCTACTAAAAAAGAGGGGATAAAATAAAAAATCATGAAAAAAATATTGATTGCCGGTTGTGCCTTTTTATCAGTAAGCCTTGTACAAGCTCAGCAAAAACAAGGTGTAGTCGTATATGAAAGAACTTCGCAAATTCAAATACGTTTTAATGATGATCACGGCGGTATGGAACAACAAATGCCAAAGACAAGAACGGATAAGTTTGAACTGACATTTGGTAATAACCAGTCATTGTGGAAGTCTGCAGAGGAAGATGATGATAACGGCACTACTGATATAGGCAGTGGTGGTATGCAAATCCGCATGGTGGTGGCAGGAAATAATGATGTACTCCATCATAATTTTGAAACCGGTAAAAAAACAGAAAAGAAAGAAGTAATGGATAAATCCTTCATCATTGATGATAGTATTCGCTCCTTAAAATGGAAAATGACGGGTGAAACCAAAACAATTCTTAATATGCCCTGTATGAAAGCAACAACTACCCGTACCATCACCAGAACGATGATGAACATGGATAATGGAAAAATGGAACGGAAAGAAATACAAGACACCTCCAAAATTGTTGCGTGGTTTACAAGCAGCATTCCAGTTTCTACAGGGCCTGGCGAATTTCAGGGACAACTGCCCGGTTTAATTTTAGAAATGGATGTAAAAGACGGCACGCAGACTTTTAAAGCAATCAGTGTTTCTGAAAATACTGACCTTTCAGTTATAAAAGAACCAACCGGTAAAAAACATTATACCCCTGAAGAATTTAAGAAAGAAAGAGAGAAGATGATGGCGGAAATGGAGAAGAATAACCAGGGAGGCAACCGACGGATTATCATGCATTAAAAATAGATAACAAGATTTTCAAAAACCCTTTGCCTGTGCAAAGGGTTTTTTATTGGAATGACTTCGGCAATTTTTATCTTTAGTACTATGATACAAAAAGAATTTACAGATAAAGTGGTGGAAATTGTGAAAGGCGATACCAATGTTATTGGTCTTGCCGTGGCCGGCTCCTGGATAACAGATGAGTTGGATGAATATTCTGATGTCGACCTGATTCTTATTACCAAAAAGAAAGTTTCGGATGATAAAGAAAAAATGCTGGACTATGCCCGCAGCTTTGGTGAATTTATTTCGGGTTTTACCGGTGAACATGTGGGTGAACCAAGAGTATTGATTTGCCTGTATGACAATCCTTTACTACATGTTGATATAAAATTTTTAACACTGCCAGAATTTTATGACAGAGTGGAGAATCCGGTAGTTCTTTTTGAAAGAGATAATCAATTAACCGATGTAATTAAATCAACCAAAGCTGAATTGCCTTCGGTAGATTATCAATGGATAGAAGACCGCATATGGACATGGGTGCATTACATTGCGTCTAAAGCAGCAAGGGGAGAGTATTTTGAATGTCTCGATGGACTTGGTTCTATCCGTGCAAAAGTATTGGCGCCGCTATTACAAATAAAAAGTAAAACTGCCGTAAGAGGTTTACGAAAAGTAGAAAAGAAATTGAACCTACCCGACCTGGAAGATTTAAAAATTACGGTTGCACAATACAACAAAGCTTCAATTATTAAAGCATTAGAAAATACGGTAAGTGTTTACCGGATGTTGAGAAGAAAATTATTTACGGATAAAGTTGAGCTACAAGTAAAAGCAGAAAAGAGGAGTATGGAGTATTTGAAGAAAATTAAAAATTCTTAGCCGATAATTACAGGCCACTGGTTGATGAACTGGTATAATTTTGTGCGGAGACTCAATTAAATTGGAAATTTGAATCGCTTACTTCTTCTTTATATTCTATCCATCATTTCTACTGTTGCATCCGGGCAGGACAGCACCAATAAGAATGCACTTTCCATTTCCGGCTATGCAGAAGTTTATTACCAATACGATTTCAATAAACCCGTCGATGGTAAACGGCCGGGTTTTATTTACAGTCATAACCGGCACAATGAGTTTAACCTCAACCTCGGTTTTGTAAAAGCAGCTTACGCCACGGAAAAAGTAAGAGCCAATCTTGCTATTGCAGCCGGCACTTATATAAATGCCAACTACAACGCCGAGCCCGGTGTGCTTCAACATGTTTTTGAAGCCAATGTAGGTGTCAGGCTCAGCAAGAAGAAAAATCTATGGTTAGATGCTGGAATACTTCCTTCGCATATCGGTTTTGAAAGTGCTGTCAGCAAAGATTGCCGCACATTAACAAGAAGTATATTAGCCGAAAACAGCCCTTACTTTGAAGCCGGGGCAAAACTGACTTACATAACGGATAATGGTAAATGGACAATCAGCGGTATGGCATTAAACGGATGGCAACGCATTACAAGGCTAAGTGGTAATTCCTTGATGAGCTGGGGCACACAACTGCAATTTAAACCATCTGATAAAGTATTGCTGAACTACAGCAGTTTTATTGGCACAGACAAACCCGACAGTGCAAGGCTCTCACGGCTTTTTCATAATTTCTTTGGCATCTTTACCATTAACGATAAAGTTGAACTGACACTTGGCTTTGATATCGGCACAGAAGAGAAGACTCCGAATGCAAACAGTAACAATACCTGGTATGCCCCGGTGGCAATTTTAAAATATACGATCAATAACAAATGGGCCATCGCCGGAAGGGCAGAACATTATAATGATAAGAATGGTGTTATCATTTCTACCGGCACAGCAAATGGTTTTCAAACAACGGGCTATTCGTTGAATATAGATTTTGCTCCGGTGAAAAATGTGTTGGTGCGGATGGAGGGAAGAACGTTGAATAGTAAGGACAATGTCTTTATAAAAGGAAGCAATCTTGTGAAGGGTAATACATTCTTTACAGCTTCGATGGCAGTCAGCCTCTAAAGGCATTAACCTGCAATACAAAGAATTTACAGCAGCACAGGAAGGAAATATTTGGGTAGAAAGTGTATTTGGAAAAGGAACAACGTTTGGGTTTGAGTTGCCGGTGGCGTAAGTACTAACCCCTTGTTTAGTTTTCTGCTGAGAATCAATTAAATTTGGAAGAAGAACATACGGCAATCGGCGAGTTGGTGGCAATAATTTAAGACACTAAAAGATATGTCAACATTCAGTTTAAAAGTATTTTATGGCTTGCAGATGAACTAAAAAAGGGGAAGCATCGTAAAGACATTCAAGATTATTTCCCTGAAAGCATTCCCAATACTCTTGAAACAACATTTAAAAACAATGGTATCAGCTCAACTATTGAAGAATACAAGACTTTACGAAAAATAGCTTATGACAAATACAACTTCAGCAATGACGATGCAATAAACCTTGCAATAAGCTGGATTGAAAAAGGACAAACAAATGATGCAATAAAACTGTTGGGATGTCTAAAAGAATTTGACCCAAATAATACAAATATTTATTCTTGGTTAGGCGTAGCAAACAGAAAAAATAACAACATTGAAGAAAGTAATAAATACTTTTCAAAAGTAATAGAACAAAAACCAAATGATTATTTAGCCACACTTTGGGGCAAACAAGAAAATCAGAAAGTTACTTTTAAGTTAGCGGACTTTGAGGATGCACAACAAGTTTCAGTAATGGGCGACTTTACTGAATGGACAAAACATCCAATCAAAATGAAAAAGGAAAATAGTTATTGGACTTGTGAAATTTCATTACCAAAGGGCGAAAACACTTATAAGTTTATAGTGAACGACAAGTATCTGGCTGACAATAAAAATTTTATGCACATTGGGACAGGACCAAAAATTTACTCTAAACTTTATGTATGGTGAGGAAGTAAAACTGTCACCAACACGGTATGCCCAATCTATTGGCGGTTCAAATCGCTAAGAACTTTCATGGGCCCACAATTTTTTTACCGCCTCCCATACATCCTTGCGTAATTCATCCCTGCGCCTTACGGTATCGCTGCCTGCATATTTTTCCAACGCCTGACGTAGCAGTTGAAGTTCCCTCGCCACCTTTGGATAAGTATGACACATGGCTTCCACCTTTCTTTCGTCTTCCTCTGTAAGCAGGCCAAGGCAATAATCCTGCAATATACCGCTGGTGATATAGTCTTGTGTAATCATTCGTTCACTCTTCTTGTCCATAGATGCGGAATTTTTGAAGCCCACCACATTGAAGGCTGCCAGACATCACTGCTGGTAAAGAATCTTAAGTATGCCAAGCCCTTTTCTTGCCCTTGTTTTAACAGTGCCCAAAGGCAGTTTCAATATCCGGGCAGTTTGTTCTTGCGTGCAGCCATAAAAGAAAATCATATCAATCACCTCCGCATACTTTGCATCAAGTTGCTGGGCTTTGTTTTGTAAGTCTTTAAATTCCGCCATGCTGCTGTTTGAAGTATTGGTATCAATGTAATCCGTATGAAGGAAAAATAGTTCATTGTCCACATGCAGCAATTGCTTCTGATGACAGGAAGAGCGGAGATAATCAATTGCCTGGTTTCGGGCTATGTTCAGCATCCATGTAAAAACCGTCCCCTTTGCAGGGTCAAACGTATCAATGTGCTTCCATATCTTCACAAAAACATCCTGTAGCAGGTCATCGGCCACGTCTGTACGCCGTACAAATTTCATCAGTATGCCGTACAATGCTCCGCAATACTTATCATACAGGATATGGAAGCCTCTTTCGTTTTTCGATTTAACCATCCACACAAGGGTTGCAGTGTCCACGCCTGTGCCGGCAGACTCAAATACAGTTGGCGAAACTGCTGGTGGTGCCTGCTGTGCAGGATAAGTAAATGTTGTTGTCATAATACAATTGTTGTGGTGATAAAGACGCTGTACATTACAAAAGCGAAACTATCTTCAACAAAACGTGCAGGCAATAGTGATAATCGCTATTTTCAACCCATCGAGATAAATGGCGAAGCCGATTTAAAGGGAAGGTTAGATTTTGTTCTGTAACCCCGGATAGCCGGAATATGCTCTCCTTTAAATATTTTTGTCTGACAATAGTGCTTAATAATGTTGCCTGAAAATTTATTTGTGTTAACTTACCACTCCACTAACTTCTGCCAATCAACCAATTAAATCTTTATTTGATGTCAAGTGTTTTAGACAATGAAATGCTGGTTGGCCTCAAAAAAAGCGAAGCCATCTACAATAAAGTTGCAGAACTGTCGCAGCATATTTTTACTAATGATAGCCTTGCAGACCGGGATACTTACATGAAAGAGCTGGAATTTCTTTTGCAGGGTATCAAGGGAACCGACACCCACCTCACCATTTTCAATCATGAAACATTTGCGCCTGAACTGGAAGTGGGCCATATTGAATTTTGGGGGCCATTACCTGTCGGAACCATGCAGGAACGGATGATTAGCATTCTTGGTTTGCTTAATAAAGAATATGCAAAGTTTCCTTACGAATCGGTGGATTGGTTTACCAAAGTGCTGCAGCAGGTTCCATTTGAAGAACGGGTGAACATGAAGATTCATCATAGTTGTATGCGGTTTACCCGGTTGGATGAAAAACCAATTTGCATTTTTTCGCAGGGCATGCCCATACAAGTGGATGAAGAGCGTAACTTCAAGTACACCCTTAATTATGTGCAGAATATCCATCACCTCATTAAGAAAGATTTTCCTTATTACTGGATAAGGTTTGCTTATGGACAGCAATATCAGTTTGTACAAACTTTTCATTCAGCCGATAAACTTTTTTGCAAACACGACCTCCTGAGTTCAAGGGAAAAAGAAATCCTGAAACTTATTGCGGCAGATATTGATACCAAAGAAATAGCCAAACAGCTTTTTATAAGCCCTAATACGGTTGGCAACCATCGCAGCAACATGATAGAAAAACTGGGCGCAAGGGATACAACAGCGCTGGTGCAATTGGCGAAGATGACAGGGATGATTTGATTTTTTTTACTTCAAAAAGTAAAATGGCATTGTTACTTTATTTTCAGAAATAGTACATTTCTCAGTCTCCCTGCATCTACATAGATGCTTGTCAGTAATAAGGCTTGACATTGAAACAACCAGCAGCGGGAATTCTATTGTACTGTGGTTTGGGGCTTAACGAATCCCGCAAAAAAAACGGGACAGGCGCCGCACAGCTTTAGTTCTAAATATTTAACTTTATCAAAAAGCCAGGCAGCGGTTCCGGGCAGATAAATTTCAAATGCCGACACAACTTGTACCGCCTTAGCGGTATTGCCAAGCCTTTATTATTACCTCGTAATAATTCTCATCCCACCCCCACCGGCATTATTCAATCCAGTCTTACTCAAACTATACGTAAAGCTGAGTAGAAAGAATTGTCGCAGCGTCAACACTCTGCTGTCTTCAATATAGTTGTTGTTGCATCAAGACATATTACAATTCTGTACCTTTAAGAAATGGGTGAAAATATTTTTTCATTTTATTAGACCGCTTTGGTCAGGACAGGCTGAGAATTCGCATTGAGACAACTAAAGGTGGGGTAAAATACTTTGTGGTTCAATATGAAACATTAGTTGATGAAGAATGGGCTGCCATTGTAAGATATGACCTGGCACATGGTTTTTTTCACCGGGATGTGATGACACCAAAGGGAGAAAAAGAGAAGCAATCCATAAATATTACTAACTTAGAGGACGCATTAAACTATGCGCAGCAGGATTTAAAAGACCGGTGGGAATTTTATAAAGAGCGGTATCTAAAGCAGCGAAAAAAATGACCAAAAAAGAAACCATAAACAGGAACATCGGACTTGCTTTTGACTTGCTGAAAGAAATCAATAAAACCCCGGCACTGCTGAATAAAATACCTAAAGCGGCTGTAGTTGAATTTATTGAAAAAGATTTTCCTAAAAAAGAAACTATCGGCTCTCCAAAACGTAAACGTAAGTATATCCGAGTAAAGAATGAGTTTGAAGTGAATTAATTCTTCTTGGTAACTCATTACCTCGTTATTATCCTCATTCCACCACCACCTGCATTATTCAACCCCGTTTTACTCAAACTATACGTAAAGCTGAGTAAAAAGAACTGGCGCAGTGTCAACACTCTGCTGTCTTCAATATAGTTGTTGTTTGTATTCCGGCTGATGCCGATATTTTTATTCAGCAAATCCCTGGCAGCAAATTTCAGTTCGCCCCGGTTGTATTTCAGCATTTGTTTGCTGATGCTGGCATTCCACAACGGTACTTTGACATTAAACCCTGCTGCCCGCTGGCTATTGATAGTGTAGGTAAAGTCAGTAGAAAAGAAAAACTGTTTCGGCATTTCCCAATCCAGCGAGGCATTATATTCCTGAGAAAGATAACTGATGCTCTGAGCCGATTGCAGGGAATATTTTGTTTTATTGTAATTAAATCCGGCGCCAACACCAATACTTAATTTTTCAGTGGGGTTCATATCCAACCGCATATCAGGACCAATACTTACTGTTTTGATACTATTCGTAACTATTTCGCCATATAAAGTGTTCACTAATTGCTTGCCGCTGTTGTAACCACCACCACTACTAAATTCTACGCTGCCTTTTAAAAAGCGAACCGGCATACTATAACTGATGCTGGTATTCAGGTTATAGATACCATTTACATTTACCGGCTTTGTTTGTCTTACTCCTGTTTGCAGATTGATGGAGTCGTAGTTTACAATTTTATTCTTTGTGGCCTGCATAGATAGCATCAAAAATAAATTCTTGTTCTTGTATGGGCTCACAAAATTGAGGTGGGCCATGGCTGTGTGATTAAACTCCTGTTTCAAGTCTGGATTTCCCTCTCTGATATTTAAAGGGTTGCTGTTGTCTGGCACAGGTTGCAGTTGCTGCATTGTTGGCTGGTTAGTAGCCGTATTGTAGGAAAGGGTAAAGTTTTTAAACCTGGTAAAATTGTATTGAAACCGGGCATTGGGTAAAATATTTTTGAATGTTTTGTTTATCAAAGAATCTTTACTACCCGTAGTAATCTTTCCTTTCAATTCGGCCAGCTGCCAGTTGGCGCCAATTGCATAATTGTATTTTTTCTTTTGTGTTCGTATACGGAAGCCCCCGTTTATATAGCCATAAGTATTTTCAAAATCATTACTCAGTATATTATTCAATTGGTCATACTTGCCATTTACCTTATTGTAATCGTTTGTAGTTTTTTGCGAAGTACTTTTTGTATTGCTTTTGCTTACGCTAAATTCCAGCAATGATTTTTTCCAGAGAGGTTCGGTGTAAACAGCTTTTGCATTATACCCCTGCAGGTCGCTTGTGATAATGCTTTGTTGGTTCAACGTATCTCTTTTCAGCAAAGAGCCATTAGGATTATAAAAACGATTGATGGAAGAAAGACTTCCATCGCCATCACTTTCATTGAGGCTTGTTTGCAGCGACAAAGAAAATGTTCTTCCCTTCCTGGCAAATTTTTTGCGCCAGATAATATCGTTACGAAAATTATATCCTGCACTGGTGGAGGTGCTATTACTAAAGCCTTCATTCGTCAGCATCTTGCTTTCAGATAATGTCTGATAATCTGTCTGCGACCTGTTATTTGTTTTCTGGTAACTGAATGAGGGGGTGAACCGGATAGAGTTCATGGAGTCAACCTGGTACAGTCCATTCAAATTAAAACGATGGCTATTACTCAGGTTATCGGTATATGAATTTTGATTATAGAAATAAGTAGTGGGTAAAAAGTATTGCCGCTGTATATGGCTTTCCTGGTTAGGATTAAAACGGTTGTAAAAATAGTTGCTCTGAAAGTCCAGTTTTGTTCCGATGATATTATTGTAATTTAATCCACCACCCCATGCTGTATTGATACCATTATTTCTTCCCCCGGTATTAAGCCCCATGGCTGCGGCCTCGTCACCGGATACATTTATATTTCTATTACCACCGCCGCCACCTCTTTGCATTCTTGCCAGCTCGCCGGAGAAGTTGAGAATATCCATAAAAGAAAACCCCTCTGCATTGGTATTGTTTCCCATGCCGATAGCAGAAAATTGTCTGGCCCCTTTAAACGAATTGACATTGAACTTTCCTTCGTATCGTTCTTTATTACCAACCCCTGCATTTACTTTACCGAACAGTCCTTTCTTTTTGTCCTTCTTTAGTTTCAGGTTAATGGTTTTTTCATAATTGCCATCTTCAAATCCTGTCAGTTGTGCCTGGTCACTCTGCTTATCATACACCTGCACTTTGTCCACCGCATCAGCCGGAAGGTTCTTCGTGGCAATCTTTGGGTCGTTGCCAAAAAAATCTTTACCATCTACCAGCACTTTGGTTACTTTTTCTCCCTGTGCTTTTATAGTGCCGTCTTTATCTACTTTTACTCCCGGTAATTTTTTTAATAGCTGTTCTACACTGGCATTGGGTGGAGTTTTAAAAGAACCGGCATTGTACTGAATGGTGTCTCCTACTAATGTAACAGGCGGCGCTTCTGCTTCCAACACCACTTCTTCCAATATTTTGGTTAAGTCATTCATCACCACATTTCCCAATTCTGCATTTTTTGCCGCATCGGTGATGGTAAAATATTTATTGCTGTTATGATAATTGACATGGCTGATCAATAGCCTGTATTCTCCGTTGGCCAATCCACTTAGTTGAAATCGGCCATCATTTCCAGACATGGTAAATGTAACCAGAGAAGAGTCTTTCCTTTCCAATATAGTAACCGTTGCTGCCGCCACCGGTTGTTTGCTGATGGTATCAAAAGCAAGTCCTTTTACCGAGCCATTTTTCTGTGCCAATAACACAGTGGTAAAACAAACCGACAGTATCAGGAGGAAGATTTTTCTCATAGCTATTTCATTTCTGCTACGAAAGTATTCTGAGTTTGTGGCATTGCGGGTTAACGGGTATTGGTTTAAGGTTAATGAAGGTTAAAGAATACAGAGCTAAGAGTTCAAAGGAGAAAAGGAGAAATACTTTTAAATTAAAAAAGGTTTTGGTTAATTAAAAGACATTTACAATAACTCTTTCCCTCTTTCTCTCCTTTAAACTCTTAGCTTATTCTTCCACCGCCTTCCCTCTTTTGTCATCCTCTCTTTCCTTATCATATACCAACACTTTCACTTTCCACTCCATCGGTTCATAGGCCTGCATAGAAATTTCTACTTTTAACTTCTTTGCCAGCTCATTGCCCGGTTCAATTGAAAAAAATACACTTGCAAATTTTTTTTCATCTTCCGGAGCCTTATACTTTCCTTTCAGGTGAAAATTTTTGACCCCGCCAATATCAACTGAAAGATTGTTGAGTTGGTTATAGAGTGATTTAAATTTTTGTTTTGCTTTTTCAAAATTTTCTGTTGTCAGCATCAGGGCTTCCCAACTGCACACTTCTTTTTTGGCAGAATACCGGGTAACGATGGCTTCTTCGGCACCATTCACATTAAAGTTGCAGAGATAGTCGGTTGATTGGGTGTTTTCATTTAGCACTTCCCCCATCAGGTTGATAAATCGGTTGGGGTAATCTTCAATTACTTTCTTTACATCATTACCTACTCCGCTAATAGTTGGAAGCCTTAACTGCGCAGAAGAAGTGTTAAAAAGTAGGGTGCAAATAGTAATCAGCACAAGTGTTTCTACGGGTTTTGTCATTAAGTTGAATTTAACGGGTTAATAACAGACTTCAATATTATTAAATTTTATTTTTATTTAATACTTTTAAATACAAATCATTCGTTAACCCTTAGTAAAATATTCCATATGAAAAACAGAAACCTAACCCATTCCCATCAGGCAGCAAAGATTTACCGTCAATATTACAAATCATCTGTCAATCCGTTACGTTTATTGAAATCAATATTGACTGTTTTAATTTCCGGCACTGCTGCTGCTGCCAGCACCCATTACAGAAGGCACCGATAAATTTTTACCAGCCCTTTTAAATAATAAAGTGTCCCGCCATATGGCAGGACACTTTTATTTATCAATGCGTAAGATATAGCTGCTTAATACATTCTTATATCCCGCATTTCTCTTTGCATCTGTCTTGGCATACCCGGCATGCTATTATTACCGCCTGTATTACCCCCCATTCTTTGCAGGTTAAACATAAAGCTCAGCATAAAGTATCTTTTTAATACAATGCTACGGGTGTCCTGAAAATAGTTGTCGCTGACAGTACGGGCAATACTCTGGTTCTGATTCAGGATATCGTTTACAGATAATTTTATTTCCCCGTTTTTCTTTTTAAACAATTGTTTGCTAAAGCTGGCATTCCACAGCGGTATACTTTGATTGTACCCTTCGCCCAGCCCGGTATTAATTAAATAATTAAAGTTGGTGGAGAGGATAAAGTTCTTCGGGAATGTATAGGTCACATCACCGGAATAGGTTTGTGTGAAGTAATCAATATCTGCCTGTTGCGGATTAGAATAAGAAGTAGTGTTATAACTTACATTGGCTTTTACTCCAAAATCAATTTTCTCTTTATTAATATTAACGCCAACACCTTGTGTAGCTGAGAATGTTTTAGAAGTGAATTTTACCTGTTTTAACAAACTCACATCCCGGCTAATAGCCATGTTGTTGGTAAGGTTTATGCTCGACCCTTTCATTTTAGGATTTTTAAATGGCAGTCCTAACGTTACAAAAGACCTTGCATTATAATAACCGTTTACATTAGCATACTGTGTTATCTGTATTGGCCCCTGTACCGTAATATCATTTACAATCTTATTCTGAGTGGTACTGAAACTAAGATTTGCTGCTACAAATTTAAAAGTGAGGATATTAAAAGTGTTGAAGCCGATATTAAAACTGTGGTTAAATTCCTGGTTAAGGCTAGGGTTACCAATTTTTTGGTTTAGCGTATCTGTTACATCCGGTACATTTTGCAATTGGGTAATAGAAGGCTGATTAGTTCTGCCGTTATAACTAATCCTCAGGTTTTTACTACGGCTTGGCGTCCAGTTAAAATTGGCAGTAGGGAAAAGATTGGTATAGGTGTTCCTGTTTACAGAATCTTTACCGGTAAAGGCCTGGTAGCTCTGGCTTTCTAATGTAGCTTTTTGCACCCCTACCCCAAACTGATAATTATATTTTTTTTCCTGTACCCTGAAGTTGGCTCCAAACCGGTGGGCTAAAAATGTATTTTTAAAATCATTGGTAAGCCGGAGATTGGGCACATCATATTTACCAGACCCTGCATTGTAATTATCAACTTCTCTATCAGAAGTGCTGAGGTTGTTGGTATAGGCATAGTTTAGTTCTAATAGTTTATTCAGGCCAAAAGGTTCTGTGTAAGAAGTGCTGATCACATTATTATTAGTTGTTGTCTTCTGACGGCTAACCTGGTTTTGTATCAGCGATCTGTAAAGGGCTCCATTGGGTAAATAGAATTCATTATCAGAAAACGTTAATCCATCGCTTTCACTTTTACCCAGTGAATTATTAAAACCTAATGTTACTGTTCTTCCAGTTTTACCAAACTTGTGGCGAAACAAAATATTATTACCAAGATTAAATCCATTTCTTTCGTTCGTATTATTATTTTTTCCGGTAACAGCAAGGAACTCTGCTGCCGATGGAGTAAAGGTTCTGCTGTAAGAGGTATCGTCGCTGAAATTTTCTGAATGCTGTAAGGTGAGAGATGGTGTATATAAAATAGAATTCATGGAATCTATCTGATATTCAAACCGGAGATTGAACCGGTGATTCTGGTTTATATTATTGGAAGCTGACTCTTTGTTTAGGGTAACAATAGAGTCGCCAAAAGTAGTTTGCCTCAGCACAGATTGTTCCTGTATTACATCGGAATTAGATATAAAATAACTTCCCGTTACTTTTATTTTACTTCCCCATTGGTCGGTGTAGTTTAAGCCAGCAGAAAGAGATTTAATAAGACCTGTGATTCCGCTTCCGCCGCCGCCAAAGTTACCACCGCCACGACTGCCACCAGACATTTGCATACCACCACCACCAAAATTATTACCGCCGCTTCCGCCGCCGCCAAATCCGCTAAACCCTCCCATTGCACTGATGATATCTGAAAATGAAAAACCCTGCTTATTAATATTATTGGCATTGAAAAGAAGGGAGATCCTTTGGTTGCCTTTAAATTTATTGACACTCAGGTTACCTTCGTATCTGCCGTTGTCGCCCACACCAGCCAAGGCCCTTCCGAAAATACCTTTGTTGCGGTCTTTTTTTAATTTAATATTGATTGTTTTGCTCCGGCTGCCATCATCTATTTTGGTAAATTTCGCCTGATCACTCATATCATCAAATACCTGTACACTTTCAACCATATCAGCAGTCAGGTTTTTAGTAGCCAGTTTGGGGTCGTTTCCAAAAAATTCTTTCCCATCCACCAATACTTTCTGCACAGCTTCCCCCTGGGCTTTTACATTTCCTTCATTATCCACATCTACACCCGGCAGTTTTTTCAGCAGGTCTTCCACTGATGCGTTTGGCAGGGTTTTAAACCCACTGGAATTAAACTGTATGGTATCATTTTTTACTACTATTGGTGATTCACTTACAACTACCACTCCTTCCAGTGTTTTATAATCTTTTTCTACAGCAAGGTTGCCAAAGTCAACTGTTTTTGTAGTTGCCGTAATTGATACTAATTTTTTAAATTCCACAAAGCCTTTGCTGGAAATAATTACCCGGTAGTCGCCTTGTCCAAGACCTTTTACTTCAAAAACACCCAACTTATTTGAAAGGGTAAAAGTGGCAAGAGATGAGTCTTTGGCGTTTAAAACAGAAACCGTAGCATCGGCAATAGGCAGTTTGGTTACCGTGTCCATCAGTTTTCCTTTAATGCTGCCATCAAACTTTTGAGCTTGTGCCGTGATAATCAGGGCAAAAAAAAGGAAGGATAAGGTAAAAATCTTCTTCATAATCAGTGTAATAAGTGTACGAAAATAGACGTAAGAAGGCCAAACAACCTTCGGAAGGCTGTTAATTTTTGGGAATTAATGGTGAAATGGCTGGTTTTAAAGATGAACAGCTTAGCTGAAGAGGTACTCCACATCCTCCCTTGTCAGCGCCTTTACAAACGATGCATTATCCGAAATAACGATTGTCCATCGTCTGATATTTTTGCTGTAAAAAATTCCCCGCTAATCAGTAATCCTTGATTTATGAAGCAATGCCTCAATCAGTACATATTCGTCACGAATAGAGAAAGCAATTATCCAATCCTTGTAATTGAGGCAATGCAATTTTAGTTCTTTAAATGCCTGATTCTGACATGTTTTCTTTGTGAAGGATTGAAAAGCGATTGTTGAAGAAACACCTCATACTTACTAAGCCATCGTAAACCAGCCCCTGTTGTATTTTTTGTTTCGATAAAATTTATTAGCTGATGTAGTGATGCAAAAGCATCCGTTGTATAATTAACCTGCATTATAGTTATTACGGGCTATTTGGTGGGCATCAGTTACGGAAATCATTCCGCTTTTCCGGCTGCTTTCAATTAATTGAGTAAGCTGTTGTGGAGTGAGTGGTTTTCCAGGCAGAGAATAATCGGAGATAACGTCATCCACTATTGATAAGTCTAAATGGTTTTGACGGGCAAATGCCAGTAATTTATTTACATTTTCCTGATTCGTATTTTCTAATTGCAAAAGCATACCTAAATCTACAAAATATTTTTTAGTAATTATAAAGCCTATTCATAAAATATTCTTAACTAAATAAATACTCCACATCCTCCCTTGTCAGCGCCTTTACAAACGATGCATCATCAGAAATGATGTCTTTGGCCAGTGCTTTTTTCTTTTCCTGTAACACCAGTATTTTATCTTCAATGGTATCCTTACAGATCATCCGGTATGCAAAAATATTTTTGGTTTGCCCGATACGGTGTGTACGGTCAATAGCCTGTTGCTCCACAGCCGGGTTCCACCAGGGATCTACGATGTATACATAATCTGCAGCTGTAAGGTTTAAGCCCACACCCCCAGCCTTTAATGAAATCAGGAACACCCTTATTTCATGATTATTTTGAAAACTATCAATAGCCTTTTGTCTGTCGGGTGCAGAAGTACTGCCGTCAAAATATTCGTACTTCACCCCCAGTTCTTCCAGCTTGCCTTTTATTAATGCCAGCATACCAAGAAACTGGGAGAATATTAATGCTTTGTGATCACCAATGTTTTCTGTTATCTCTCTCGCCAGTTCATCTAATTTGATAGAGTGGTTTTCAAATTTTTCCTGTTCATTCAGTATCGCCGGCGAGTCACATATCTGCCGCAGCTTCATCAAGCCTTGTAAAATCGTCAACTGAGATTTTTGTATGCCCTGTGTTTCAATAGTACCCAGTATCTGGTTGCGGAAATCATTCCGGTACGCATCATATATATTACGTTGTTCATCTTCCATTTCGCAGAACAGGATCATTTCCTGTTTTTCCGGAAGGTCTTTTGCTACCTGCTCTTTCGTTCTTCTTAAAATAAATGGATAAAGGATTTTCCGGAGATGATCTTTTCTATCCTTTTCTCCGAATTTATCAATGGGTATAGCAAATTCCTGACGGAAAAATTCCATCGTTCCCAGCATGCCGGGATTCAGAAAATGCATCTGCGCAAAAATATCAAAGGTATTATTCTGCAATGGTGTACCGCTCATGCACAACCGGTTCTTTGCATTCAACAAACAAGCGGCTTTGGTAACTTTGCTTGATGGGTTTTTGATAGCCTGACTTTCATCCAGTAGTACATAGTCAAAATCAATCGTCATCAGTAATTTAATATCGCTGCGCAATGTGCCATAGGTTGTTATGGTTATTTCATGGTCGGTCAGTTCTTCTCTTCCTCTTGTTCTTGTGCTGCCATGATGAATTTTGTACGTTAATTCCGGGGTGAATTTTTTTATCTCATTCTCCCAATTGTAAATTAATGTTGTTGGACAAACGACCAGTGCTTTCAGTTTCCCATTTTCTTTTTTATAATATTCCATAAAAGACAGGGCCTGTACCGTTTTACCCAACCCCATGTCGTCAGCCAGAATTCCACCCCACTTGATATCTTTTAAATAATTAAGCCATTGATATCCGGCCACCTGGTAGGGCCGCAATATCGTTTTTAAATAAGTGGAAGGTTCTATTTCCTTTATCTGGTTAAATTGCCGCAGGGTTTCATACTTTTCTTCCAACCGCACTATCAGCTCCTCTTCATCCCTGGTTTCATAGAGTTCATCTACCACACTTAGATGGTACCGGGATAGTTTCAACGTATCTGTTTTCCCTTCACCCACCCTAAACAATAACGAATATTTTTTCAGCCATTCTTCCGGCAAAATACCCAATGTACCATCCTTTAAATGTACAAACTGCTGCTTGTGTGCCAAAGCCCTTTTTACTTCTGCCACAGATACCTGCTGATCGCCAAAAAGAATATCCACTTTTGCATCAAACCAATCGGTATTGCTGCTGATGAATATTTTGGTTTGCGGTTTCGCTGTATTAAAACGGAAATTTTTTAGTGCTTCAAATCCAAAAACAGGTGTCTTCATGTCTTTCATCGCATCTACAAACAAAAAGAACCAATTATTTTTCAACACATCAATACCTTTTAATGCAAGAGTGCCAGAGTCTTCATTGTAAACAAAACCCGAATGAAGATTTTTTAACTTTTGTATAAACTCATTTTCTTTTTCCCGGTTACGATGCACTACCAGTACTTTATTTCCCAGCGGAATAATCAATTCATCCCGATCCCTGGTTCTTGTTTCAAACCCTTTATAAGAAAAGGATGGTTGGAATACCAGGAATTCCCCTTTTTCCAACAGGAATAATTTAACTTCCGGATTACCGTCTTTAATTTCCGTTACCAGTGATTTATCAAAATCAATTTTGTGCTCCTTTGCCAATGGCATTACGAACTCATTCAATGTTTTTCCCCATTCACCTTCCGGTACACTCATTAATCCGGCAGGTAGAAATTTTTCTACCAGGTGAATTACATCGTTGTCTTTCCAGAGAAATGCCTGGTTATTGTATAAAAAAAACAACGGGCTTGCTGCTTCATTATCACTCAGATCAAATTCTAATGGCCCTGTTTTTACCCGGCACTGGATCGTATAATGCGCCCCGGTAGTCCCGATAGTTATCGGGAGGGCCTTTATTAAAAAATGCGGTTTTGCTTCCTCTGCCTGCAATTGTAATTGTTGTAAATTGTTTGTTTTGAAAGCTTTTTTATCTGGCAATAAAAATATAAACGGATTGCCGGCAGATTCAGTAAATATTTTTTTCAGTTTGGGTAACATGTATTCTGCCATCAATTCTTTTGTTTCATCCGGCAGATCATCTTCTTCAGCATGGATAATGTTTTCCCAGATGCCGGAGAATGGGGAATTCCGGCTGATGTATTTATTGATTTCTGATTCCTGTAGTTTTCGCAATAACGTCAAAAGTTCCTGATCACCATCAGGCAGGTTTTCCGGATTTACATACCTGGTAATATCTAATTTTTCAACCGTTCCCACAAAGGCTTCGTTAGTTTCATTCGGCTCTCCTATTACTACATCTATTGTAAACTGCGGAAAGTTCTTCTTATTAAAATTAAAAACAACACCCAGCCGGTGTGATGGAGAGGTAATAATTTCTTCCTCTACTACTTCTATCTGAGAAGATTCTTTTTCTTTCATTGGAAGTAGTACAGGCTTGGGAGCAACAGCCACCTGCGCTACTCTTTTTATGCTTTGATCAAGCACCCGTAAAAAGGGTTTGGCATCTTTATAAGCAAATTCAAACTTCCCTTTTAAATCATCCTTCAATGAATAACCATAAGCTTCCAGTAATTTATTTTTTTCCTTATCCCAGTTTCGTATCGTATCAAAATAATTGGCTCCGTGTGAATTGACCAATTGAATAAATACGATCAGCTTGGGTAAACACAACAGATGTTCTTCATCTTCATAATCGCAGCTGGTATCAAAGTTCCTTTCTTCGTTTTTACGGATGATCACTTTATACTCCTGCCCTTCCAGTTTTACAGTGGCTTTTACTAATTCATTCTCTGCAAAATCGATAGTGGCCTTATTGGTTCGTAAAAAATTTTCGGCTTCTATAAATAATTCTGGCGTTGAAAGCAAACGCAATGTTTTCAATTCGATCGCTTTCATTTTAGCCACTGTATGCCGTTGGTCGTAAACAACTTCTTCAGCCTGCAGGTGGCCACGATCAATCATGTCCTGCAACTGCAACATCGCTGCTGCTTCATGGCGACAGATATCACCCAAGTTATACGGACAGGAGCAACGTAATGAAGTGGCCTTGGGGTCTTTAAATTTCTGGATATATACTTTATAAAAAGTAGCGTAGCTGTCGTCTTTGACCCGGAAAACAGCAGAGCCAAACAGATCATCATATTCCACTAATTCTACAAAACCAATTGCATGGATCTTTTTTCCTCTGCGGATCACTTCATCCGTTCCATGGGTGTATACGTATTTTACAAGGTGCGGTAACGCCAAAACTTATTTTGATTTTAGATTTTAGATTGCTGATTTATAAACACTTTTAATCAGTCGAATCAAAAAAGGTTAATCGGCAAAAGTAAAAGAATATGCAGCGGATTTCCTCATAAAATGAAAGAAATAATAAATAAATTTTATTAGGAAATAGTACACAAAATATGAAGTATCTTGTTGCCCTTTTTTCAGGCCTTCACTATTTCTATAAATCCATAGTTTTTGATAAACGCATCATACTCCTGCTGATAGGTTTTCTTTTGATGATGTGTTTCCTGGTTAGCAATATATTTTCTCACTTTATTTACTTGTGATTCGCTGACAGAAACAGCAAAGTACTCTTCCTGCCATTGAAATTTTGAGGAACAAAGCTTTTGTTGATTGATCCAGAAAGAACTTTCTCCTTTAATAAGTTGTAATAATTTACTGACTGTTTCATCGGTGGACAATGACACGAGGCAATGAATATGATCTTCATATCCATTTACGCAATCAAGATATATTCCTTTCAATTTTGCATTTTTCTGTATATGGTCAAATGCTTTGTGCCGGATTTGCTTTTTTAAAAAGGGGTATCGGTTTTTAGTTGACCATACCAGGTGCAACCAAATTCTTACATAAGGCATAAAGAATCGTTTTAGATATAAACAATTTACAATTATTCATAATTAGAAAAATAATTTTTTTTCTGTATTTTTTTTGGCTAAAGCCAATACAGGGAGATTCATTATTCTATACGGGGTTAAAACCCCGGGCAATTAAATACAATTTCTTCCCGGTTAAAACCCCGGGCAATTAAATACAATTTCTTCCCGGATCTATTCAATTGCCACAGAGTTCTACCTTTTAATTGTCGCAATGGTCTCCCTTTCAATTGCCACAATGGTCTGCCTTTCAATTGCCACAGAGTTCTGCCTTTCAATTGCCACAGAGTTCTGCCTTTCAATTGCCACAGAGTTCTGCCTTTCAATTGCCACAGAGTTCTGCCTTTCAATTGCCACAGAGTTCTGCCTTTCAATTGC
>JANNQR010000014.1:0-2999 GCA_031400855.1 Chitinophagaceae bacterium
CTTATTCATGCTACGGGTGAAAAAATGCCTGAAGAAAACAGAGAATTTTTCCTTTTAAGAAATGACAGTGGTGAATGGAAAATTGCCCGCTATATGTTTAATCAGCCTAAATAAATTGACGACAAAGGGCTGCCTATAACATTGGGTTTTGCGCAAGTGTGGCGGGACAAACTAACTTCAGCCAATTGCAAAGCCAGGCTGTGGTTCGGGCTGGACAAACAACTTTGGACTTTAGTACTTAACTTCAACATCAGTTTTTCAATCAGCGGCGGCTGTGGGCGGACGGAATACTAATGCCACACCTGCACAAAGCCCTGCCCGTTAGCGGTTATTTTTAACAGACATTCCGTTTCAAATTCAAACATATAAATCTATGACAACTAAATTTCTTTACTCTTCTCTTATTGCATTAATAATTCTAAACTCTTGCAACGAAAAAGAAGACCCTGTTGTAACAACTACTATTGACGTTTCAAAACAATGGTCTATCGACATATCTGGTGTTGCTACGCCACCACTTTTGGACGGACAATGGCAAACAAAAACATTCACATCACAAGAGTTAAGCTTATTTAATAGCCTTGACACAGCTAACTTGAACGGTACTACTACCCCGCAATCAGTGATAGACACACCACCAGGTTACAATGCGACATTCCCAAATCCTCTTACGACAACTCATGCTTTGGCTTTGAGATTTAATGCTGGCTTTGCAGGACAAATTGTTTTGAAAGCAGTAGTTGTTGATAGTACCATGACATCGTATTTTAAAGTAGCTACAAGGCTAAACGTTCAGAATGCTTTCACTGCTGTGGCATTTAATCCGACTATTCCTGTAGGCAGGTTTCGATTTTATTATACGTTAAGTTCTCTTGCAAATCCACACTTCTTTAAAAGTTGGGGAAACATTCAAAAGACGCAGTAATAAAACAACCGCTAACATCGGGTTTTGCGGCAACTTGGGCAGGACAAACAATTTTCAGCATCGGTTCGCTACCAATCTTCAGTTATGGGCTGGACCGTTTATTAAGACAAATTTCGTTTCGCTTTTAAAATTCATTTCTTAATTTACATCACAGTGGGGTCGGACACAGCACCAAATACCCAAGCTGCGCAAAGCCCCGCCCGTTGTGTGTAATGCGGCGGTGACCCTTCGAATTTCGTCAAAAAACAACACTTCCCTAAAATCTATGTAAATTTGTCCTATAAGATTTTAAAAATGAATAGACTTGAAACATACACTACAGACATCATTAAGCTTTGTAAGACACACAAGGTTAAAAGCTTGTATGCTTTTGGTTCAGTTTTGACAGAGGATTTTAACAAGGAAAGTGATATTGATTTGATTGTGGACTTTTCAAATATTGAGGTAGAAGATTATGCGGATAATTATTTCGATTTTAAATTTTCACTACAGGATATTCTAAAAAGGCCAGTAGACCTACTAGAAGAAAAAGCTATAAAAAATCCGTATTTCAGACAGTCCGTTAATCAGCAAAGACAACTTGTTTATGGACAATGATATAAAAGCTTGGCTTTACGACATTTTGAATGCTATTGTTGAAATTGAAAGTTTCTTCAACAACGAACCTAAAGAATTCGCAAAATATCAAAACGATTTACGGACAAAACGAGCAGTTGAAAGAAATATCGAAATAATTGGCGAAGCCCTAAGTCGAATTTTAAAACAAGACGAAACAATTACAATTACAAATTCCAGAAAAATTGTTGATACAAGAAACAGAATTATCCACGGTTATGACTCTGTTTCAGACGATGTAATTTGGGGTATTGTAATTCGACACCTTCCAATTTTACAGACAGAAATCCAAACATTGCTAGGCGAGTAGAAATGCACTACACACAACATTGGGTTTTGCGCAAGTGTGGCGTGACAAACTAACTTCAACAAATTGCAAAGCCAGGCTGTGGTTCAGGCTGGACAAACAACTTTGAGCTTTAGTTCTTAACTTCAATTTCAGTTTTTCAATCAGCAGCGGCTGTGGGCAGACGGAATACTAATTCCACACCTGCAGCAAAGCCCTGCTCGTTGTATGAAAGCCCTAATCCTGTAAAATTTGACTAACTTTCATTTATAAAGTGATTGGTCTGATATCCTTCATAAATTGTATCGCTACATATTTAAACAACTAAACTTTTTTTTATGAAAATGACTGACGCATGGGTGACTTTTTACTCCCCTAGACACACAGACAAAGGCAAAAATGAAAATGATTCTTGGCTTGACATTACGGTTACCATAAAAACAAGTGATGGCACCGTTTATCGAGGCGAGACCAAAGTTATTGATCACAGTCTAATTGACCCGGGGCAGTCAATTTCTCCTCATGTACCAATCAAAGATGCGGACAAAATCGAATTTAGTGATGTAGTAGAAGTTACATTTTATGTTGGTTTCATAAAGAAAGACTGGCTTCCGGATTTACGAATGGATGAATTTGCCGTTAGAAGCGAATTTGTTATGAAATTTGGGGATCAAGAGCCGTTTCAGTATTTGTCTACAGGATATAATGATCCTCCAGAAGTACTGAACTTCACTGACCGTAGACATGTTTGGGAGCCCAAACCTAATCCACGTTATAGAGCTCAGTTAAATGAATTTATTACGATAACGGAAGCTGCTAAAGATTAGATCGATCAAGTCGATGACACATTTTTAACATGCAGATTTCCATCTTTTAAATTTGATGATAGGCCTTCATACAACATTGGTATTGCCAATAGTGGGGCTGGACATTGGAGCAATCAGCAGCGGTAATTCTGTTGTACTGCGGTTCGGGGCTTGACGAATAAAGCCCAGCTTTAGTTCTTAATATTTAACTTTATCAAAAAGCCAGGCAGCAGTTCCGGGCGGACGAATATAAAATTCCCCACCATCGGCAATACCTGCCCGTTGGTAGCAATTGTAAACAGACTCATGACTCCGAAACAAATTGACAGAGTAAGAAAGAAAATAGCCGACATTAAGAGGACACTTG
>JANNQR010000015.1:0-39924 GCA_031400855.1 Chitinophagaceae bacterium
GTTTCAATAGCATTCCGGTCGTTTATATTATATATTGCTACTGATAAATCGCCAATCAGTTTTTGCAATTCATCGTTTTTAAAATAACGTAAAGAGCCGGAATTTTTTAACTGCTCCAGCACCACGGTTCTGGGTTCAAAAAGGGAAGGGGCCCGAAAAGATATACCATAGATGAAATTAAGAACAAAGGTTTTTGAAACATGAGTAACCGTACTGTCTTTAAAATACTTCATCAGGTATTTAACAGCATTTTCCTGCTTGATACGGCCCTGATATTTAACGGCCATATTTATTGAATCGTTTTTAAGTTCATCATAGAAATTTTTTGCCAGTTCTTTTGCCCTGTCTTTTTCAATCTTATGCTCCAGTTGGTACTCGGCTAAGAAGCCGCAGAACACAGCAAGGAATAACATTAAAAATTCCCAGAAATAATGGGTCCATTTTTTGCGGGCGGTGTGGGTGTGGGCATGTACTTCCATAAATAATTTATTTCAGGTGGTATTCTTTTTTAAGGTCAGTTATCAGTTCGGTTGCAAGCGACTGTGCATTTTGCCACCGGGTATTTATTTGGAATTGAAAATTTCTTTGTTGAACAACAACCATGTTCAACAACTCCCTAATTTTTTCCCTTTTATTTTCGAGAGATCCGGTTTTATAAGAAAAAAGGGTTTCCCTGGTTTTATTGGTCATTGTATCAAGTGAGGCTAAGAAATGTTTTGATAACTCATGGTGAAATGCTGGTTCGATGATTGAATTTATCAGCGGTAAAAGGATGTTGCCTCTTATACTATTTGCATTAGCCTCTGATTTTATATCGTTTACAAAACCATCATATTCCAATAATTTTTTTAGCAACTGTGCATTTTTAAAATAGCGCAGGCTGCCGGAGTTTTTGATTTGTTCAAATGTGTTTCGGTTCCAGGAAACGGGAACTGTCCAGTAGACAAAACGGGTGTAAAAAGAAAATTCGGTGGCACGGCGGCCTTCTAAAGGAGTGTTACTGAGTTTAAGTAAACTATCCACCACCGCAATATATATAGTGGCAGATTTTTTTTCGCTTGTAATAGCTGCAGTGTCATTTTGTAAATCCTGCACCAAGGATTTTGTAAATTCTTTTGCCCGGTGCTGCTCTATTTTATGCTCCCTTATATTTTCAGCCAGAAACCCGCAGAACACAGCAAGGAACAACATTAAAAACTCCCAAAAATAATGAGACCATCTTTTACGAGCAGTGTGGGCATGGTGATGTACTTCCATTCTGTCTATATTTTTTTAGATTATTCTTGTAACTTTCGAGGCAAATTGTTTTTGATATTAAGTTCAATTTATTCCCGGCTCAGATTATTTTACCTGTTTACTTTTTGTGGCCATTTCAATAAACGCTGCAATATCTTTTTTAAATGTAACTGCTGATGCGGGGTCGATATACATCATATGCCCGGCCTGGTAATATTTATAACTTACATTATTCCTTATGGCCGGTTCCAAACCTAAATGATCAATTGTATATTCTATTCCCAAAAATGGAGTAGCCAGATCATAATATCCATGCATCACCAGCACCTTCATATCCGGGTTGCGGCTCATCGTTTCTGCCAAGTCAATACCGGTGTGCGGAGGTGCTTGCATGGACCGGGCATTAGAACTTTTTGCATGTTTCCAGTCCCAGTCAAAACCTTCGGTGCCTCCTGCTGATGTCTGGTAATAATAATTTTTATCAACTTTCAATGTGTTATAATAATAATCAAGAAATACCGAAGTATAAGCAGGGGAAATGGCAGTGCTTTGCGGATCATATCCTGCACTTTCGGCCAATAGATTTTGTGAAACTCCTTTATATCTTGAATCCAATCTTCCTGCAATCAGGTGTTCACTTCTTAACAACTCCTGCCGGAATTGGGATGGATTGAAACGCAGATTAGCATTTATCACATACTCTTTACTTAATCCGGTGAAGGAAGCAATTTTATTTGCCATCTTGTCTTTCTCCATAGCGGTTAATGCACTACCCTTCATTAAAGCATTGGCATATTCTCCCATGGCAAACTCCCTGGCATTTTTTAAGAAAGCTTCTAAATCTGCAGGCTTGTTTGCTATTTTATTATGAAACCATGCAGTAGCTGCATAGGTAGGCATATATCCAATATAAGGAAAATCGTCTCCTGTCTGAAAAACCACCGTGCGGTAATCCATTAATACAGAAACAAGGATGACCCCATTCATTGCCAAACCTTTTCCCTGTAAATAATTAACCACTCCCCCGGATCGGATGCCACCATAACTTTCGCCCAATAAAAACTTTGGCGAGTTCCACCGGTTATTTTCTGTGGTGTATTGATAAATGAATTGACTAACGCTTTTAATATCCTGGTCAACTCCCCAAAAATCTTTGTTCTTTGCTTTACCAACAGCCTGGCTGATGCCAGTGCCTACGGGATCAATCATTACGAGGTCGCTGATGTCTAAAACAGTATTGATATTGTCTTCCGATCTATAGGGCGGTGGCGGAGTGTTTTCAGGATCATTTACCACTACTCTTTTTGGTCCTAATATGCCCATATTTAACCAATAAGAAGAAGAACCCGGTCCGCCGTTATAGGCAAAAGTTATTGGACGTTTACCCATATCATTCTCACCTTCTTTTGTATAGGCCGTGTAACCAAATAAAGCGATGCCTTCATTTTTTTCATTTTTTAAGATCAACGCTCCGGCAGTGGCAATGTAGTTTACTTGTTTACCATTAATAGTAATAGTGTGTTTGGTAACTGATTTTACTGGTGAGGGGATAGCTGTTGAATCAAAACCCGCCGGTTTTGATTGTCCATTAACAGCGATATGAAAAGATAGCAGGAGAAGTAGACAAAGTAGTTTCATGATTTTAGTTTTAGTGATTTTAACTAATTGTAGGTGTTCAGTTTTCTTAAAGGCTTTCCGGGGCATTGCCATTTTACTTGCGGTATGTAAGTGGTGGTGTACTTCCATAAATTTATATTTTAATTAAACCTGTATTCTTTTTTAATCATTTCAATAAGCTCCTTTGCCCGGTTTGCAAGGGCAATAGCATTACGGATATAAAACTTAATGGTACTGGAATAATAATGATAGTTCAGCGATACTGTGTTTATATCTATTGCATCAGCAGAAAGCAGAGATGGTTTTACCATAGGTTTATTGATATCTGTTCTCTGGCCACCTGAACCACTATAAGCGATGATTTTTATATTCATAATCATTTGTTGAAAAACATAACTGTCAAACAACCGGGTATTTCCTTTGTGAATTTCATCCATTTTCAAACGTAGCAGGTCTATCTGATAGGCCAGCCACTGAAAGGTTGCATAATAGGTACCGATACTATCCAGTAAATCTTTGTTTTTTATATACCGGAGCAAGCCTGCCGTCTTAAGTTGGTCAAACGATTTTGAGTTGGTATAATAATACCCAAGATTGACAGTAACAGTTCTGGCGGCAAAATAAATCTCAGAAGTATTTGTAATATCCGAGTGTAACAACTCCACCAGCGAATCGGCCATCTGTGCACCGTAACTATTGCGGTCTGTTACCGAATCAAAAAGAATAATATCTGATTGCAGGTCGGATAACATAGAGTTCAACTGTGTCTTCACTTCTTTTTTGTGAAGAATGACTTCCCGGGTGTTTTCAGCATAAAAGCCCAATGAAACAGCGAGGAACAACATTAAAAACTCCCAGAAATAATGGGTCCATTTTTTTCTTGCTGTGTGGGTGTGTGCATGTACTTCCATAATAATTTATTTCAGGTGATATTCCTTTTTAAGAAGTGCTATTAACTCTATTGCTTTATTTTGTGCATCAATTAAACTTTTGTTATTACCAAATTTAAGATTTGCACTGCGCATACTAAGCCAACTTGTAAACTCTGATAATATTGCAGGTTCATAGGTAATTAAAGGAAATTGAGTTTTTTTAATCAAAAGAATTGAGTCAGAATTCATGATATTTATATTTTGTCCTTTGTAGTAAATATTCTTAAACCTAAAGTCAAATATTTTAAATTGAAGTTTCCTTGCTTCCATTAAAATAAATAGAGCAGAGGCTTCCGAATTTTCAACCTTTTGGAGAATCTGTTCGTATTCGCCTATACATTTTATTAATTTCCTATTAGTAAAGTATCTTAAAGTGCCTGAATTTACTAGTTGTTGCAAAGTCGTTTTGTTAAAAACAAGTGAACTATTATACAGAGACAATTCAGAAAAATAGTATAATGTGCCACCTGGTACTAGTTTAATATTGCTAGATAGTAATTGAATAAGTATATCAATATTTTCAGTTTTACTTTTATAATAAGATATAGAATTATTTAGGGCCATTGTATCACCCTCAACTTCTTCCATTAGTGACATTGCATAATCTTTAGCCCTTTGATGTTCTATCTTATGCTCTCTGATATTCTCTGCTAAAAACCCGCAGAACACAGCGAGGAATAACATTAAAAACTCCCAGAAATAATGAGTCCATTTTTTTCGGGCGGTGTGGGTGTGGGCATGTACTTCCATAAGTAAGTTTATAGTTTTTGGTTTGTTGTTTGATAAGCCGCTGCTTTCTTATTTCAGATTACAATCTTTTTGAGTAAGAGCCGTAGGCTCGGTTTATTTTATAACACCGGACTTCAGTCCGGTGGAAAGAACTGTGATAGGCTACGAGTGCCATCGGCACGGCTCATATTCAAATGTACCGAGCCTACGGCTCTTTGCCTTAGTTTTTGGCATACTTGCAACGGGTTGAAACCCGTTGTTACAAAATCAAATCGAGGCTACGCCTCTGCACCTTTTTTTCAGGGTCCTGACTTTCTTCCACTCTTTCAAAACCAACTTTTGCCAGCCATTGCTTAAATGACTCAGCTTTTGGCGATGGAATGGATTGAATGAGGCGGAATAACTGTTCTGTATCGGCTACATCGGTTTCTCTGATTTTGCCGTCTTCGGCTTCCATTTTCAACTGTCCGATTTTTTCGGACAACTCACTTCCTTCCTTTTTCAGCTTGGCTTTTAAGTCACTCCAGTATTTTCGGGGTCGGTCAGTTCCCGTCAATACTTCGATAACATCCACAATACTAAAAAACCATTTTTCCGCATCAGCATCCCACATACTGCGGATTTTTTTACTTTCAAAAAGTTTGATATTGGCCATACTATTTCTTCCCGTATTTTATTTTTTAAAATGATACTCCTTATTTATCTCCTGCATTAATGCAATGGCCGTTTCTCTGGCCCAACGTAGAAAAGCATTATACCCTTTCATCTCGGTTTCTTTCATAGCAACATCATTATATAAAAGTTTTAAATCTGCAGGATTGGTGTTTAATAGCGTCAGCGGCGGGTCGCTAGTTAAGATTTTATTGGTTTTTTTGATGATTGAATCCGGAATTAGTTCATTATATGTTGTTTCAGTTGAAAGCATTACATCAAAGGGCTCATAATAAAAAAACCTTGCACTGGAGATGCTGAGCCGTTCGTTAGCTCTTCGTAGTTTCTCTTCTTGTTCTTCACAGGCAGATATTTTTCGTTCATAATAATCGCTGATAGAAGAAGACAATACATCATTTTTAATTAAGCGAAAACTACCTGAATTTTTTAGTTGCGTGATGGCTGCACGGTTGAATACAACTGAATTAAAATTTGAGCACTTTAACCATAATTCATAAAGCCGATTGCCATTAATTTGCCCTTTTACTGCCTGGCTGATTTCTACCCTGAATGAATCCAGTTGCTTGCCGATAGTTTCATTATTAACCAGGTTTCGATTATAGCGGGTGGTATCATACTTTAAGTTTTCTACCATATCATACATATACTTTCTGGCTCTTTCCTTTTCAATCTTATGCTCTAACTGATACTCTGCCAAAAATCCACAGAACACAGCGAGAAACAACATCAAAAACTCCCAGAAATAATGGGTCCATTTTTTTCTTGCTGTGTGGGTGTGTGCATGTACTTCCATAATAATTTATTTCAGGTGATATGTTTTTCGTAGTAATTTCAGTAACTCCGCATTTAGCTGTATATATTTTTGAAAATGAAGAGTTCTGGTGCCCCGCATTCCGCTTATTGTATAAAAACTGATATAATTAGCAAATAAACTTGTGTTCATGATTTCAGTATTCACAAACTGAAAGCTTATAGTGGTGTCACTTTTTTCGTATTCAAGCAAATTATCAAAAACGGTTTCTCTTTTAAATTCCGCTAGTGCTACGTCAAAATAATAATTATAATGTTTTGCAATAAATGGATTTATATATTCTGCCCTAACCGAAGTTTCAAGAGCCTGCCTGTCATTTATGTTATAAATGGCTACAGAAATATCACCAATCAGTTGCTGTAATTCGTTGCTTTTGAAATAACGAAGAGAGCCTGAATTCTTTAATTGCTCCAGAACTACTGTTCTGGGTTCAAAAAGATAGGGTGAACGAAACATTACACCATAATGAAAATTGATTGCAAATTCTTTTGAAAGATTGGTAAAACTGCTGTCTTTAAAATATTTCATCAAATATCGCATGGCTGCTTCCTGTTTAATACGGCTCTGATATTTTGCCGCAACATTTGCAGAATCGTTTTTCAATTCTTCGTAAAAACTTTTAGCCAGTTCTTTTGCCCTGTCTTTTTCTATTTTATGCTCCAACTGATATTCTGCCAAAAATCCACAGAACACCGCAAGGAATAGCATTAAAAACTCCCAGAAATAATGGGTCCATTTTTTTCGAGCGGAGTGAGAGTGGGCATGTACTTCCATAAATGATTTATTTTACTTGAATGTTTGAGTAATAGTAAACCGTATTATAACAAAAACTCTTCTACATTCTCATTATTAATAAATTGAAAACTGTGGTTCGGATAATTAGATGAAAATGTTTTATTCAGTCGTGGTATTTTTACGTCACTCCACTTTATTTCAAAAGTTTCAAGCATATTGTTTTTTTGTATTACCAAATCTACTTCCTGCTGGTCATGCGAACGCCAAAAGAAAAATTTGCCCAACTGTTTTTTATATTGGTTCTGCTTATACATTTCGCTGATGACAAAGTTTTCCCATAGGGCCCCTTTATCGTTCCTGTTTTCAATTAAGGAGAAATTGCCGGTCAGGGAATTGATAATTCCATTATCGGTAAAATAAACTTTCCTTCCTTTCTTTAATTCTTTGGTAAGATTGGTGGTATAAGCTGGCAGGCGGAAAATAATATAGCACTGCTCCAATAGCTGAATATATTTTTCTACTGTTTCATTATTCAGTTGCAGTTGTTTGCTAAGCTGATTATAATTTATTTCGCTGCTGATGTTTGCAGCCAGCATTTTTAAAAGATGAAACAGTTTTTCCGGTTTTTTTAATCCCTGGTGCATCAGGATGTCTTTGTAAAGAAAGCTGTCTGATAAAAGTTTAAGTCGTTCCTTTTCTTCTCCTAAATGGGTAACCACTTCAGGATAGTAGCCGTAAACCAGCCGGTGCGGAATCATTCTTTTTTCTTCAATCAAACCATGATGATTGACCATTTCTGAAAAACTAAGTGGAAATAAATGAAACTCCCATTTTCTTCCGGTGAGGGGCTCATTGGTTTTATTTTTAATTTCAAAAGCTGATGAGCCTGAAGCAATTACCTGAATCTCTTTTAATGAATCGGTAATCAGTTTTAGTTTTTTGCCAATGTCAGTTATTTGCTGTGCTTCATCAATGATGATGATGTTGTTTTTTCCGAAATAACTTTTCAGGCGGGTAGATGTGGCGTTTTCAATCAGCGTCTTTATATCCGTTTCATCTGCATTAAGCCAAAGCGTATCTTTTCTGTTTTCGGTCATTATCCTGAGCAAGGTAGTTTTGCCAGTTTGCCTTCCGCCCAGCAGGATGATTGCTTTACCAGTATGCAATTTTGCCAGCAAATCCTTTTCTAAGTGACGGAAAATCATGATATTTTATGTTGTAATCGTAAATATAACGACATATTTTCAGATTAATAAAAAAATGCTCTAAAAATAATAGGCTCCTACCTGCCACCGACATAAGGGTATTTTCTGGACATGTACTTCCATTAAGCAGCTTATTTTTTTATAACACCCTGCCCATAAAGTGCCTGCCCTGCCCTCACCCCCAAATGCTTTTCATTATCCACCGTCAGCACACCATTAACTATTACATAATGAAAACCTTTGGAATAAGCATGGGGCTTTTCAAAAGTAGAAACGTCTTTCACTTCTTTTTCATCAAAGATGACGATGTCGGCTGCATAACCCTCTCTTAATAATCCACGGTCTTTCAATTGAAACTTTTGTGCTGGTAACGAAGTCATTCTGCGGATAGCTTCTTCTAAGGAAAGCACTTTTTCTTCCCGTACATATTTCGACAGTACTCTTGCATTGGTTCCGTATCCTCTTGGATGTGGCATGCCTGCATTCAACACTCTTATTGTAGCATCGCTGGCAAACATATTAAAGGGGTATTGCATGATGCGTTTAATATCATCTTCACTCATGCCATGAAAGACAGCACTGGCTCCCCCATTCATCATAATATCAATTACCGTTAATGCTTCTTCTTTGGCTTTATGCTTTCTCCCTTTCATCAGGTTTATCTGTTCAATGCTTTTGCCATTATAAGTAGTATCGGGAGAATAGTTGGCAACAACAGCGTAGCCAAAATGTTTCAGCTTTCTTTTTTTCAACCGTGCCAGCATAGAGTTGATGACATATTTTTTTATTTCCGGCCGTTGCAATCTTGCTTTAATAGAATCTTGTCCGTCTGCCAGTATTTCATCTGGTATTAATGTACTGATGGAAGTACTGCTGGCAGTATACGGATATTGGTCAATGGTAACATCTATTCCTTCTCGTCTTGCGGCTTCTATCATTGGCACTGTTTCTTTGCTTCGTCCCCAGTTATGTTGTCCGCTTAATTTGAAATGCGAAATCTGCACCGGCAACTTTGCTTCTCTTCCAATGGTTAATGCTTCTTTTATGGCCTGTGTCACACTATCGCCTTCATCCCGCATATGACTTGCATATACTCCATTATATTTTGCAGCCACTTTTGCCAGTGTTACGATCTCCGGCGTTTTAGTGTAAGTGCCGGGTATATAAATAAGCCCGGTTGATAAACCAACGGCTCCATCTCTCATCGCTTTATCAACAATGTTTTCCATTTGTTTCATTTCATCAGCCGTTGCATCCCGGTTGGCCCGGCCCATCACAGCCTTGCGAACATCATTATGACCAATCAATGCAGCTACATTGATAGAAAGTTTTAGTGAATCCACCCAACGCAGGTATTTTCCAATATCAACATTGGAAGAACCACAGTTGCCGGTAATGCAGGTAGTAACGCCATCTAAAATAAAACTGGTAGCCTTGGGGTCTTTATCTTCATCGCCTTCCAGATGGGTATGCACATCAATAAAACCTGGAGCAATGATCAGCCCCTTTGCATCAATAGTTTTTTTTGCAGAGATGTTTACATCACGGCCGATTTTTATAATCTTTCCGTTTTTAACAGCAATGGTTCCATAGTACCAGTTGTTACCGGTTCCATCAATAATTTTTCCATTGGTGATGAGGATATCACACCCGATAGCTATCGGGTCCTGACTTTGAGCAGTTAAAGTGATTGTAAAGAGCAAAAAAGATAGTATCCATTTCATCGCATCAAGATACACAAATGAGGCGGAAGAATTTGGTTAATCAAAGACGTATTTTTTCAAATGGGAAAAAAATTATCAGGGCAACAAGGATGCTCTTGCTTTAAGTTTTTCTTCTGCCATTGCTTTCCCTTTTAAGGATATATTTTTGTTGGGCATCATTTGTAAAGAAAGATTGAATTGGTCCAGGGCTTCTTTTGGCAGGTTGTTTTCCAGCAACCATTCTCCGTACATTTCAAAGGATGGTTTTACTATTGCAGGAGGCCCATAAGAATAGCCGATAATAGTGTGCAGTTTTGTTGCTTGTTGCAATAGTCTTTCGGCATTACCTGCATCCTTTTGCATCCATGCCTGCATGGCTTTTAGCTGTAGCTCCATTACTTCAGTTTCCTGAATATCTGTTTTAGTGGGTAATGCCCTGTTGATGTTTCCGCAAATCCTTAAACCTTCGCCAGTTGTTTTTTCTTCCTCAATCAACCGTTCTGCAGTCAATTTTAATATGATATCGTGCAAAGTAGTTGCATTTTTTTTGTAATAAGCATTCATACCAGTTACAAAATAGTTACGGGCACGGGTTACTATGTTCAGATCTTTTTGCGGAACAGTAATATTTACCACTTCATCGCTGTAATCATTGGTTTCTGCCAGGTAAGTTGTTTTTAAAAATAGCAAATGACCTCTTGCCCTTGGGCTTGCTAATTCGGTGCAGTATTTTTGCATACTTTCCAGCATGCTGCGGGCCTTTTCTTTATTACCTTTTTGCAGGTAGCCATATTGCAGCCAATGGAAAGAATGATAACCCAGCGCATCATTATTTAAATTTTTTCTTTCTTTTCTTTTTTGTTCTGCTGCCCAGGAAATTTCGTTACTGCTTATTACTTTATCCCAAAGACCCAATGCCAGGTAAGTGTGTGTGGGCATGTGCAGGGCATGGCCGGCATCTTTTGCCACTATTGCATATTTGTCCGCAATGGTAAGGGCCATTGCAGCATAATCAGGATTATCATATGCATGTATCAGGTAATGGAGTGCTCCCGGATGCCTTGGACTTCTTTCCAGTATCTCCAGAGCAATTTTTCCAGCGTCTGCTAAAGCAGTTTTTAGTAATCCGGTTGTTCCCCAACCATTCAACGCCAGACTATAAAAAGAAGCTACTTCATCATTACCGGGATATTTTTTATACAATGCCCCCATGTAAGCGGCATAACTGCTGTCCCTTTCTGCTTTGTTTCCCTTTCCATATAATATATTAATGCCGCCGATAAAATCTTTTTCCAGTGCCGTTTTTGCTTTGGCAATTCTTTCCTCCGGCTTTGTTGCCAGTTGCAGTAAAATTTCATTACCTTTTTTATAATCCTGTTCCTGCCATAAAGGATGGTTACAGGTCATGGCTTCGCCCCAGTACGCCATTACAAAGTCGGGGTCAATTTTTTTTGCCTTTTGAAATTCTTCTGCCGCATCCACATATTCAAAACTGTGTAATAACAGTATTCCTTTTTTAAAAGCTGGCTGCGCATCGGCTTTACCAGTTGGGCTAAAGCTGATTTCACCAAGCCGGTCAGTGGATTTGTTGATTTTTGTTTTGCATCCATTGTAAAGTAAGGCTACGCAGGTGCAGCATATTATCATTTTTACAGTTGACATAAACAATGATTTTGTGTAAGATAAAACTATTTCAGGTAGTCGTTATTTTTCGCATCGGCTGCCATTTTTTATAAGTGGCACTTCGCCACAACCATTCCACCGGGCCAAAGTTAAAATACTTTAACCAGAGGGTGCTTAGTATAATTTGTATGATGAAAACACCAATTCCAAACATGGTATAGTAAACCGGACCCACTTGTCTCATGTATCCCAGCCCCGCACCGAGGAAAACAAAATTGCCAATCAGCGAATGCATGAGGTAATTACTAAAAGCCATCTTACCAACCGGTGCCAGCACTGATAATATTTTTTTACCCGCATTGGTTTGAAAGCTCAGCATAAATAAACCCACATAAGCCAAAGCCAGCGGCACCACACCCAAGGCATAAACTATGGTTTGGTAAAGGCCTTTTGTTTTCAGTTGAAAATAATCACCCATGTGGTTGCTCATATAATGCGCCAGAAAATAATTGGCAGGCAAACCGATAGCAAGGCCGCCACCGATAATCCAGTACAATAATTTTTTATGCTGCGTTATATTTCTGTAAAAATCAGAACGGCCAAGTACAAAGCCGATTAAAAACACACCCAGCACTTTGGGTACACGGCTTACAAAAAATAAATAGTTATACCGGAAAAAGAAACCACTGATATTCATCTTCAACTGGTCGAACCAGTTGCCTTCTTTCATAATTTTCATGAACTGTTCCTCGCTCTGGATATTCATCAGGGCGCCATCTACTTTTATTCCTGTTTTTACCATTAACTCAGCGGGATAGTTAAGCACCGGCCAGGTCATTTTCAACCAATACAATAACATGGGTGAAAGAACGAGAATGCCACCAGTGATTAATAATGTTTTATTAGAAAATTTTCGAAGGGGCAACACGATAAAAGCCAGCAGTGCATAAAAGAAAACAATATCTCCCGGCCATATTAATAAATGAACCGCACCGAGTATTAACATAAAGAACAACCGCCTTCTGATGGTGGACATCGGGTTGCTGCCACTTGCTATTCCTCTTTTTATTTGAAGGGCAATGCCCCAGCCAAACAGCAAGCTGAAAATGGAATAGAACTTTCCTTCAATAAGCATATGATGAAGGAAAGACATGGTATCATCTGCTGCGGGTAATAAATATGGGCCGGTGGCTTTTGCCTGGTCGCTATACCAGCTAAACCCATTCAAATTGGCAATAAAAATACCGAGGATGGCAAAGCCACGGAGTACATCCATGAAAATCTCTCTTTCTTTTGTTTGAACAGGAGCTAAAGTTTGCATGTGCAGGACGGTTTTATGATTTGATGCAGAGAATTTTTAGCCGGACAGGGAAAACGGCCTGATGACAGAGATTTGAATGCTAAATGACATTAGCAATTTAATAAATCTATCATACAAAATAACAATAATATATATTAATTTTAGAAATATAAAATATACAAATGAGAAATTTGCTGTCAATACTATTTCTACTTTTTAATAGTATTGGGTTTAGCCAAATAAAATTCCAGCATATTTCCTCTTCCTTAAACATCAGCAACAACTCAACGTATTTAAATACTGAAGGATTAAATGGAAATCCAAATGCAATAATCATTGTAGAATATGGCGCAGCAACAAAAAATGCCAATCCTCATGCCGTAGGTGTTTGGTATGATGGGAGTAAATGGGCCATCTTCAATCAGGATAGGGTAGCTATGATAGAAGGCCTCACATTTTCTATCACCTGGAAAAATGCAGATGTTAATTCCTTTTCGCAGAAGGCTTCTGCAAATTCTATAAATAATGGTAAATTAATTTTGAATCATCCATCACTCAACAGTAACCCTTCTGCATCCTTCTATGCATCACAAGTTTGGAACCCGGGTGGCTTTGGCGGTATTTACAATAACGCAGATATAACAGTTGAATATAATAACCAACTTGCAAGGTGGCAGGTGAAAAATATGAATGGGGCTGCGTTGCCAGAGGGTGCTGCAGTTAATGTATTAATTGTTACAAATAGCAATGCAGCAAATGCAACAATCAATCCGGGAATAATAAATAATTTACCTGCTGCTAATAACAACAACCCGATAGTTGTTATTAACGACCTCGGGGCAGTTAAGAATGCTACTCCCGTCAATAATAGCCCTGTAAATAATATTGACCCAACTATACTTGCAGCAGCCCAGACTTTTACAAATACAGATTTTGAATTTGGCTTATCCAAATGGACAGCCACCGGCACTGCTTTCAGTAATCAACCCGTGCAGGGAAATACAGTAGCCAGTGAAAGGGTTTTAGTTAAAATGAAATATGATGATGGCGGTATTGGAGGCGACTATTGGAAAGGCATAGCTTATCCCATTGGTATTAAAAATGATTTTTGGATTGGTACTTATGAAAAGGGAAACGGCGATGCACCTACCGGCACACTTATATCCTCCCCAATTAAAATTACTAATCGCTATCTCCATTTTTTGCTGGGTGGCGGAAATGATTTTAATAAAATATATGTAGAACTACAGGTAAAGAAAACTGATTATGAAGCAGCATGGGGTGCAGGCAAAAGAAGTGTATGGGGAGAAACTGCTGATGGTTTTGCAAGGGTAAGCCGGGTTACTTCACTGCTTAATACAGAAGAGTTATATCGTTATTGGTTTGATCTGGATGCAGAACTAAATCACCAGTTTGCTAATAAAACTATTCGCATTGAAATTATTGATAATAGCAGCCGAAGCTGGGGACATATTAATACCGATGATTTTCAACAATCGGATTTTTTGACTGATTTTATTTCCATCAACAAAGAAGGGTTTAGTTTATATGCAGATAAAGACAAACCTGTTTTCGGTTTTGCAGATACCCATGCACATTGGATGAATCATATTGGACTTAATGGATTAATGCACGGCAACCCGGGTAGTAATTTAGAAAACAGTAATGTGCTTACAGATATTCCACCTTGCGATGGTTTTAATCATAACCTGCCAACCATTACTCCTTCCTTGCTAATTGCACAATTAGAAAAATCTGCATTCAACAGGATGGGTGAACGAATGGCAGATCCAGGCAACCTTGCTTGTGCAACATTTGCTATACCATCAGCAATTGCTTCACTTCCCATATCAGCTACTGCTGCCATTGCAGGTGCAATGGATGTGGCGCTGGGCAACTTTTTGATTACTGCCATGGGCAACCCGGCATTTCAAGCATGTGGGCATCAATTTACTAAAGATGTTTTTGCAAAACATTATAGCAATACCATTCCCAATACTACCGCAGGCAACTTTATAGATTTTCCAAGATGGAATTCTTTTTTTCATCAAATGATGCACATTAGCTGGGTAAAGCGTAGTTATGAAGGTGGGCAACGGATGATGGTGGTGCCGGTGGGTGTTGCAAAAAGTTGGGAATTTAATATCTCAAACGATGGAGTGATGGGTCTTGCAAAACAAAAAGTAGAGGAGGCCGTTGCTGCCCTTAAACATATTGTATCGCAAAATCCAAACTGGTTAGAAATTGCATACACACCTGCCGATGCAAGAAGGATAATATTAACTAATAAGATGGCGATAGTAATAGCTTTGGAACAAGCCGAGGTAGGAAATTATTTCGACGATGTAAACCAGGAAATAAACTGGTTGTATAACCTTGGTATCAGACATGTATTCCCCATTCATAATATTAATAATAAACTGGGCGGTGCTGCTGTTTTTAATTCGGCACTGGTTTCTTATAATGATTTGGTAAACCGGGCATCGCCCCAAAGCCCAATACAATCATTCCGTATCCGTACTGGTTACACCAATCAAACATTGGCAGATAAGAGTTTTACAAAATTCAAATTTAAAAATTCCTTTATGCGGCAGGGTATGCGTACAATACCTATTGCCGGCTTTGGCACCATCCCATTTTTTTATTTGAATGATGTGCCTGCTGAATATCAATATGAGGATGATGTGTTCGGCACACCCAGTAGAATTTTTATTGGGCATAAAAATGCAGACGGCCTTTATGATAAGGGGCGCAGTTATATTAATGAGTTAATGAAGAAAGGACTCATTATTGATGTTGACCACATGAGCGACCTGAGCCAGGATGAAGCAATGCGAATGATGTCAGAAAAAAATTATCCAATGATTTCTGGTCATACAAATTTCAGGGAGTTAAGGGCAGCCAATAACCACAGCACTTCTGACGAAGCAAAAATGCGAACTGAATTTACCATACATGATAACAGGGCCGCTGAAATAAATAATGCCGGTGGTATGTTTGGATTAATGACGCAGCAGGCAGATTTAGAAAATGCAAAAGATTGCCCTGTAAAAAATCTTTCCCCCGGCGGTACACCCACCTTTAGTCAGGCATATTGGTATGCTTTTCAAAAAACAAAAGGAGAAAAAGGAATTGCATTTGGTACAGACTTTAATGGCTTTGCGCCGCAAACAGCCCCGAGATTTGGTGTAGATGCTGCGGCAACTATTGAAGGTGATGAATACCGCAATCAATCTGAATGGGGAAAAGATAAAGAAATAAACCGGCGCAGGGCTTTTGCATTTGTGCAAAAGAATGGTGTACGATACGATTCACCAATTAATACATGGCATTATCACCGCTTTTTAAAACCCAGTTTTTTGTATAGCGAAGAAAGAGAAATTTGGGAAGCAATTGCAATGGCAAAAAGCGGTACGGATATAAATACAGCCTGGCAACCGGGCGGCGGCATTAGTGTAGAAAGAACATGGTTGCAACAAAATAAAATTAAAAACCTTGCTACAGGATTCAAGCTTACATCGCAGCAATATGCAGAACTGGATTGTCCTGAATATGGTATTGCCAAAGGCGATTGCCCGCCAGAAAGAAAAGCAGCTTATATGTGTGTGAATGGCGAAGGAAGTGTGCAACAAAACTGGAAAGATGGAAGAACAATGGAGTTATATAGAATAGTAAAACCAATTTACAATTTGTGGATGCAGTTTGAAAACGGCCCTAATGAGCCATTAAGAAGAAGCTATGCATATAGCGGTGGCCGGGATTTTGATTTTAATTTAGATGGCCTTGCACACTATGGTATGTTGCCCGATTTAATTCAGGACATGAAAAACACAGGGTTTAGCAGCGAACACTTAAGGCCATTATTTTTATCATCAGAACAATATATAAAAATGTGGGAGCAGGCTGATGCAGCAAAAAATAGTATCAGAAACTAAATTTGAAATATAAAACCAAGTGTATGAAAAAATTAATTATCCTCCCACTGACTATTTTTCTTTTTGCCTGTAACAATGAAAAGAAACCAGCACCGGCAGTAAGTGATAAAATTGAAAACGGCGAACCTTCTGCCCCACCGGCAGAAAACAATAATACAGAGTATACTCCCACGACCAATCTTACTTATTCTGTAGAAGGAACAGAAATAAAACATACAGCATCTGTACTGGTTTCAAAAGATAAAGACAAGCTGAAGGCCGATGCGCCGTATTTATGTATACTGACTTCTAACGGCGCTAAAAATAATAATGAATACATTACCGTAAATTTTTTATTGGATACTAAACCAGGCACTTACCCGGTTGTTGGCAACAGTTTGAACCGTGGTAAGGATGATCATACAGAAATGTATGGAGGCATACTGGGGGGCAAACCAAAAATTACAAATTATACTGTAACGCTTACTGAATGTAAAGACTTAGGCAGTAATAATATGGGCGGCCATAAATGGAGCATCTCCGGTTATTGGGATGAAATGACTATTCAGGCAATGGGCATGATGTTGATGGACAAATCAAAAAATCATCCCAAAGAAATAAAACTGGGCAAAGGAACTTTTACAAACCTGACTTTTGATGACAACTGGGATGAGATGCTGGAAGAGGGGATGAAGAAGATGAAACAATAAAATTATGCGGCGATTGTACTATTATTCAGCACCGCCCTTATCTCCCACAAAATACTGCTCCTTGTTTTTAAACAACACATTGAAAGTGGTGAGTGAGCCATAGCAGCGGGTAATGTATTGCTGGATATTTACTTTTTCTTCATCACTCAGCGTTTTATTGCTGTTGATGTTTTGTTCCAGTACCCGCAGCCTATCCCGCAGCATTACTATCTTATGAAAGAAATCGTCAATGGGAATTTCTTTTGGTTTTAAACTTTTATCAAATGGTTGCAGCAGCATCATTCCTTTTATCCATTTATCACCAAGCGGTACATTCTCCGTAATACCGCCCCACATCTTTAAAATTTTCAATAATGATTTCTCTACCTCACTGGTAGTTTCTACTTCTGCACTTACATTTTCAGGAATGATTTCGTCCAGTTTGTTATCTGTTTTGTCCACTTCTTTTATTCCATGATTAATAAAAGAGATAAGATAGGTGGCATATTTAATACCAACGATTACACCGGGGCCGTACAGTGTATGTTGTAAACGGGTGCCGATGCCGAGTGTTGTTTGCTCCATAAAATTTACTTTATATGATATTCTTTCTTAATTAAATCTAATAATTCTTTCGCTTTATTGGTAAGCCCGTCCAGCAACTCTGTAAGCCGGAACTGCCCAGCCATTAAATAGCTCAGCTTATTGGTGAATTCATTAATAGCAGCCGGCGAACTGTCAAAAAACACGGGGCTTCCTTCCGGCCTGTATATTGTGTTACCTACTGTCATTTTAATAAAAACAGAGGCATCAAATATTTTAGCTCCAACATTCCTGTATTCTTCCACCAGGCTCATCTCCACTTCTAATTGCCGCAGATAGTTCCGGTAATTAACATCATAAGCTATAATCTTTTGCACTATTTCCTTGTTGCGGATAAGCCTCAGGCTTCCGGAGTTTTTTAACTGCTGTAGTGTGCCATCAGCAGAATAAAAAAAACGGCGGCGTGAAATATTGCGTCCCCAATAATACAGGGCAGGGCCATTATTTTTATAGTTACCGATTAATAATAGAGTACGAAGAGAGTCCGACTGGTTATACCGTTCCAGCCTGTGAATTTTTATCATAGCAATAGAATCAATATCTGCCTCAAGGTCTTGTGCAAGCAACTGCATAAACTTATTTTCCCGTTGCTTTTCAATTTTATGCTCCAGTTGATACTCTGCTAAAAAACCACAGAACACAGCGAGGAACAGCATGATAAACTCCCAGAAATAATGTGTCCATTTTTTTCTTGCAGTGTGGCTATGAGCATGTACTTCCATAGGGTCAATTTTTTAGTTGGCGATACAAGTAGGCACACAAAAAGCCAACGACCAGGTAAATAAGGAATTTAATAAGACGGCCTTTCCAGACCCGGTTGGATTGATTTTTTTTAGGAGTATTCATATCGGGCAAAAGATAGAAATTTTTGGCCGGTTTTTGTTCAAGCCTTATAATTTTATTCTCCGGGGTGATAGGTTCTTTCCACATGTTTCAACACATCTTCCTTATAAAACAATACATCCTTGAACTGGCCTTTGGTGTACATCTCCAGTTGGTCGGTAAAATTTTTGGAAGAAGGATTGCCACTATTACCACCGGCCAGTAATGATTTAGCTTTTATACGTTTGCCAAATTCCACAGCACAAATAAAACTGTTGCCATGATAGCCGTATCTTTTATTAGTGCCGGTGTAAGAACGGCTGGTATAAGAAGGCAACTGTCCCCACGAAGCAGAAGCAAACCCAACAGGAAAACTGGGCTGGTCGTCCCGGTATTTTTGTGCAATATCGCTGGAGATGCGTTGATAGCGGTTGATGTCGCCCCATGGTATTTCCCATTTGCCGAATTTGTTTTTTAATTCTTTTATTACAGCCAGAAGTGGAGGAAGCAATTCGTTTTTGGTGGCGGTAGCAGCAAACTTTTTTACCAAGGTTACCTGGTCATCCCATCCTTCATCTATATATATTCTGCGAATAGAGGCGGTAAGTTTTTCTGCCCATTCAATAGCCAGCGTTGTTGCTACTGAATTTTCGTCAGAGAAGTAATCCCATTTTTTTAATGTTTGAATGGGCTCTGCTAATTGTGTATACAATGAATCAGTAACCAAAACATTTTTTTCAAATGAACTTACCAAGGCAGGAATCAATATTTCCATTGCTGATAATTTTCTGTCGTACCCGGCAGCAATTGTTTTATCAATAGTAAATTTATTCTCTGCACTTAACACTCTTGCGGCATTGATGCCACGAAAATTTTCTCCATCTGGTGCCATGTAATTAGGAAAATTTTCTTTTTTAGGACTGCTGCTTCCGGAAACAGTAAAAGCAGAGGAGTTGCAATTCTGTATCCATCCGGTAGCCGGGTTATATACATGCACTATTTCATCCAATGTATGCAAACCTTTCCATTCGGTGGCAGCTGTAGTACCATCTACAGGATTGCTCCAATTTATTTTTTTATCTCTTCTTGGAACATAATCTCCATGCCAGTAAGCAATATTTCCTTTGTTGTCGGCAAACACGGTGTTGTTAGAGGTGTTGGCATGCATTGCCATATTTTTTTTATAATCTTCCAGCCCCTTTGTTTTGGTACGCAAATAACTTTGCATTAAACTTTTCAACGAACGGTTATAACCTCTTACACTTATCCATTGGCCGTTGCGGTTGGCCATGATGGGGCCATGATGAGTGTAATAAGCAGTAATGACTTTTTTCTGCAGAACATCATCTTTTTTATACTGGAGGGTAATTAGCTTTTGTGTTACTGGCTTTAATTTTTTTTCATACTCATAAAAAATCCCGTTATCCTTCTTCACAATTTTTTCTTTGTACATATCTGCCACATCTACATTGCTGCTGGTATGCATCCAGCCGCAGTATTCATTAAAGCCCTGATAAATGAACATTTGTCCCCAGGTAACGGCACCATACACATTCAGCCCTTCATTACTTATCATATGCACCTCTGGCCGAAAGTAAAATGTAACATGGGGGTTGATATATAAAATAGCATTGCCTGATTCAGTTTTGGAAGGAGCAATAGCAAAACCATTGGAACCCGTATTTTGCTCATCAAAAATATCTTTTGTTTTAGCCACGGTTGGTACTGCCGCACCAAGGTAAAAACTTTTCACATCGTTTCCCGTTACATCACCTGTGCTAATGGCGCCGATGCTTCCATCTGTCCATAATAATTGATACCATGGTTTGAAACGGGTGAGTAAAGCCGGCTTTACTTCCGGATGTTTATACAGGTAATAATTAATACCATCCGCATAAGCATTCAATAGCTTTTGTAACCATATCGGACTTTTTTTATAATCGGCCACGGCTTCCGCAGAATCAATAATGAGTTTAATATATAAATCATCCTGCAACGAACTTTCACCTTTTACTTCACTCATTCTTCCCAGTTTTTCAATGTAGTTCATCTCCACCCGTTTAAAATCATCTTCGCATTGGGCATAGAGCAAACCGAATACAGCATCGGCATCTGTTTTTCCATAGATGTGGGGGATGCCCCAGTTGTCACGGATGATAGTTACGTTTTTGGATTGTATTTCCCAGCCAGCAATTTCTTTTGCAGTAAAATGTTGAGCATTGACTTGAATAGGTATTAAAAAAAGAAACAGCAATTTTTTCATAACTGTAAATATTTTGGAATGTCAGAACTAATTATTTAATTCCTGAAATAATAATCGGCCAATGCATTTGAGATGGCTACCGGGTTGGCTTCGTCTGTATTTGTTAAAATAATGATGGATAAATTATCGTTGATGAATCTTGTGTAATAAGCCCTGAACCCAATATTAGCTCCTCCATGCGAAATAGTTTTATGTCCTTTATATTCGTCAATTACCCAGGCAAATCCATAATAGGATTTTGATTCCGGCTTATCAGAAGTTTTAATAAACGGCTTCCAAAGCTTTTCCCAATTTTCTTTTTTGAGAATAATATTTTTCTCCTGTAATACTTTATCCCATTTAATCATATCTGAGCTGGTAGATAAAAATCCGCCGCTGGGCCTGATGGCAAACATGGCAGTGGAATTCACCAACGTATCTTTTCGGTACATGTAACCGCTAGCACGGTTGGGAATAATGGGGTAGAATTCCGTCATATAACTATTGTTCATTTCTGCCGGAACAAATAATTGTTCCTGAATATATTTATCCCAACTCCTGCCACTAACCTGTGTAATGATTTGTGCCAGTATATAATAACCAACGTTGCAGTACTGATATTTTTCTCCTGTTTTAAAATCTAGCGCCAGGGGATAGGCTGCTTTTATTATTTCCAGGTCAGTTATCATTTTAAAATTATCATAAGCCGGGCTTTCTCTTTTTAAACCAGATGAGTGGGACATAAGATGTTTTACTTGAATCGGTCTCCATGTTTCAGGTGCATCCGGAAAGAATTTATGAATAGAATCTTCAATGCTGATTTTTCCTTCTTCCATTAATTTCATAATAGCTACCGGAAAAAACTGCTTGCTTACAGACCCCAGCCGAATCACCGTTTCAGCATTTACAGGTACATTTAATTCTATATTGGCAAGGCCATATCCTTTATTTGCTACTGCTTTTCCGTTTTTAATTACAGCCAGCGATAGGCCCACAATTTTTTGCTGCTTCATCATATTTTGTACGATGATGTCGGTACTGTCAACCTGCGCAAATAAAAAAGTAGGAACCAATAACAGCAGGATGAATATATTTTTTTGTTTCATAATTTTCTTTTTTTTGCAGGTCAGTATCAAACGTTACCTGCCTTCTTAGTTGTGAAAGCTCCATTGTCAACAGTAATCACCCCATTTAGTATTTCAAATACCATTCTTCGGGGATATTGATTTGGTTCTTGAAACGGAAATTTGCCTTTTATTAATGACAGATTAAAGATAACCATATCGGTATAAATATTTTTCCAACTCCTCCGCTGATAATAATCGAATCGTTTTTCTGGCAATGCCGATGCGTATCTGTTTATTCTTCCTCACTAATTTATGCTACTACGAAATAAATAATAAGCAACTGTGTAAAAACTGGATAGCGTTACTTTAAATAGTCACTCACTTTTTTTTTAATAAAAGCCTGTACCGTTTCCCAGGTTTGTTTCTTTAAACTAATCGGGTCTTCGCTTTCTTCCGCATCTGCAAAATAAGTAATGGCTTGCGGTACGGTGATTAATAAATTTTGGGTACTATATTTTTCTTTATGAAATTGTATAAAATCTTTTATGGAGAAGTGTTGCAGCAGTTCTGCGATGTCCCAAAAATCTTTCTTTTTACCCCTTCCCAAAATGGCCTGCACTTTCATAGCAATAATATCTTCAGTAGAAAACATTCGTATGCCTTCTGGATTTATTTCAGGTCGTATTAATGGATGAGGATGGCGGATAATGTCAATTTTTACTTCATCAATAAAACCAAAAATTCCAAAACGGGGACTTGTTGACCGGTTAACAAATGAGCCTTTAAACTTTTTTTCAAAAGAATTAATAATATCTGCATTTTCAAATGGCTTGGTGGAGAACAAATCAAGGTCAACAGACATACGGTGTCCATATAATAGTGACAATGCTGTGCCGCCAACTAATGAAAACCCCTGTAATTCGGGCATTTTCATCAACTGTTCTAATATGGAAAAAGCCCGGGGTTCGACTGTCTTAAGGTGTAGCATCTAAAATCTTTTAGTGGCCTGTTAATTACAGCACTTGCCAGGTACATGGCAGTTTCGGGTAAAAATTTTGCATTCAGCAAAGCGGTGGTCACTTTTTCATCGCCATAGTAGCGGCGGCAATTGCGAATGTCGTCTACATCGCCCCGTTCAAAAACCCGTTCTATTACAAAATTGGCTTTGGCATCGTAATCAATGTTTTCAAACACCACATCCCAAAAGATGCGTTTATTGAATATTGGTTTTGCTTTGTCAGGCATAGTATAAAGATACAACAGCGTTTTAATTTTAGTTGGCCTTCTAAAAACCCTGAGTTTTTCTTTTCCGCCGCCACGATTATTTTATAGCACCCATTTGCCGCAAAATTTTCTGATGTCCCTCGCTTTTATAAAAATCTTCATCACCCATATATTGAAAGGGTACGGCTAAAATATAAGCTGATGGTGAACGCTGCTGTACTGTTTTTTCTTCCCACTCCAGTGCCTTCTTATAGTCCTTTTTCATTCTGTAAACACAGGCTAGTGCATAAGGGTCTTTCACTGTATTTTTTGATGCATAATCGAGGAAACGATTGATGAGGCTATCAGCTTTAGCTTTGTTGCCGGCAGTTTGATAATTAGCAATTATAGCTGCCTGGATTAATTCAGAACCCCAGCCATCTTTCAATAACGCTTCGGCTTTATTGGTTTCTTGCAGTGCCCTGTCGTATTGTTTCAGGGCAATGTATCCAAATGCCTGCTTAATATACCCCCAGGTAAAAGTGGGATGTAATTCTACAGACTTAGCAAATGCGTCAATACCTTTTTGATAATTACCTGCCAATAAATTTACCCAACCAAGGTTATGCAGGCTGGAAATAGAAATGGGGTCAAGTTCTACTGCTTTATCTGCCAGTGGCAACGCTTCTTTGGTTTGTCCTACGTCTGCCAGTGTAGCAGAGTAGCGGATATAAATGATGGCATTATTGGGGTCAAGGGCCAACGCTTTTTTGTAAGAGTTTATGGCACCCTTCCAATCATGTTCATAATAAAATTTTAATGCACCTTCCGTGGTATAAATTTCCGGAAGGGTTGGGTCTAATGCTTTGGCTGCTTCCAACGATGTTCTTCCTTCATTCATTATTTCCTGGTTGCCGGCATTGGAGAATATGGACTGCGTTATCTTTTCATTGGCTATGGCTGCATAGGCCAATGCATATTTTGGGTCAATGCTGATGGCCTGGCGAAAATGTGAAATGGCCTGTTCTGATTCTGCAGGCGTAGAACCATAACTGAGGTAACGTCCTTTTAAGTATTCGGCGTAGGCTGCAGGGTTTACTTTTTTCTTATCCTGGTTGATTGTTTTGCCATCGGCGGAGCTTATCTCCAGCGGATTCAAAAGAGAAGCAACGATTTCATCTTCTACACTTGCAATATCATCAGGAGTAAGTTCAAAACTATTTCCCCATAATTGGTTTTTGTTAGCAGCATCTACCAACTCACAATTCAACGTGTAACCGGTTGATGATTTAGAAAGTCTTCCGGTCAGCACTACATCTGCATTCAACACCTTGCGCAGGCTTTCAATTTTTTTGGCAGAATCTGGCAGTTCAAATGTAGCGGAACGGGCAAACACTTTCACTCCGGCTATTTTTGAAAAACGGTTGATAAGGTTTTCCGGAATACCATCTGATAAGTATGAAATAGTGGAGTCTTTCAATGTATTAACAAAAGGGAGAATGGCCAGTGATTTTATAGCCGCATTCTTTGTTGGAAAAATTGATTTTCTAAAAATAAATACAGCAGCCAGTAGCAGTAAGGCTACTGTTGCAATAATATAAATTGGTTTTTTATTTTTTGCAGCTGGTGTTTTTAATTTTCCTTTCATCTCTTCTTTTCGGGGAACTACAAAACCGGGATTGGATAAGGCAAAAATTTCCAGTGGTTCTTCTACATTTTTAAATTCAAAATTGCCAAGGGAAACTGTTTGAAATTCTGTTTTATTATGAATCTCATCTTTTACTTTTTTTGAGAACAGCACAGAGCCGGGAACACCGAGTGATTGTATGCGGGAAGCTACATTTACTGCATCACCAAAAATATCTCCATCTTCTAAAATAATTTCTCCCTGGTGAATACCGATGCTTAACTGAAAATCTTTTGCAGTATTACATTCCTGCTGAATTTTAAACGCAGCATTCAGCGCATCTGAAACTGTATTAAAGCTGGCCAATACACCATCGCCCAGTTCTTTAATCCACCTGCCATTGTATTCTTCAATGATGGGTTTTTGCAGCGCCCTGTTTTTTCTTAAAATATCGTAAGCTTTTTGTTCATCATTTCCCATTAAAGCGGTGTAGCCCGAAATATCGGTGAACATGATAGCGGCTAACTGGCGGGTTTCAGGCATGAGGCGTTGTAGTGGTTAATGGAAATTTATGAAAAACTAAATTAGTCTTTTTATCGGGTTACTTCTTTTCCAATTCTTCAATTGTTTTCTTAGCACTGGCCAGCCGTATCTATCATAGATTTATTACTTCTGTCCATGGCAGCACATTCATTGTTTCAGTTATTATAACATTCTTGTTCCCGCCATTAATTAAAATACAATTGCTTTTGGGTTGTAGTTTTTGCCAATATTTTAACCCTCGCAGCATATTGTTGTCTGCTTTAGTGCCTGCTTTTATTTCTATTGCTATCGGCTCTCCACCCCATTCAGCAACTAAATCCACTTCATTGCCTACAGTATCCCTGAAATAATACATGCCATCATGTAAGCCGGCGTTAAAATTATTTTTTCTTATTTCCGTTATTATCCAATTTTCAAAAATGCTTCCGTAGGCTGTATGTTTTTGTAAAGCAGTACTGCTTTTAATACCGAGCAAATGGCAAAGCAAACCAGTATCATAAAAATAGAGTTTGGAGCTTTTTACAATTCGCTTATTCATGTTATTATACCATGGTTGCAACAGGTAAATGATGTAGCTGTTTTCTAATAAACCGAGCCAGGCTAAAATTGTTTTGGTGTCAACCCCCGTTTGTTTTGCCAGTTCATCTCTATTTAAAATTTGCCCTGCATAGTTGGCGCATAAATAAATAAACTTGTTAAATGCTGCAAGGTTGGTAATGTTTCTTAACAGCCTTACATCTCTTTGCACATAGGTTTGCACATAACTGTTAAGCCATGTACCAGGCTGTAGCTGCTCATTCCATATTTCAGGATAGCCACCGGTGAGAATATGTTTATTTACATCTTTGCCCGCCAGCTTTGCGTTTACCAATTCGGCATAACTAAATGGTAATAACGAAAGATAACCCGCTCTGCCCGCCAGCGATTGCGATACCTGCTCCTGTAATAAAAAATTATTAGAACCTGTAAGAATGAACTGCCCCCGTTTGGTATTGTTGTCTAATATTTCCTGCAGGTAACGAAAGATGTGTGGCACCCGCTGAACTTCATCAAACACAGCACCTGTTTTATATTTTTTTAAAAATGCTTCAGGGTTTAATTCTGCCTCATGTTGTACAGACGGATTTTCAAAGTTTACATAGGGCTTGTCTTTAAACAGCAGTTTGCTTAATGTGGTTTTTCCACTTTGCCTGGGGCCTGTAATGCATAGTGCCCGGAATTGTGTCAGTGCCTGTTTTGCTTCCGGCAGTATTAAACGGGAGACCATATTAATTCCATTTTTGTAAAAATATGTAAAAAATGGAATTCAATTCCATTTTTAGCAAAAAATGTAAAATCTGGAATTGATGCCTTTGCCGGGCATTTCACGGCTTTTCCAATTCCTCATCCAATAGTAATCGGATCGTTTTCTTAGCACTGGCTAGCCGTATCGCTTTATTCTTCTCCACCAATTTATGTGTAGCCCATTTTTCTAATTTATGATGCAGTGGAACTAATAACGCAGCAATACATACCAATGCCAGTAACATCAGCACCGGCGAATGATGAGTGATGCGTTCTAAAAAAGGATGGAGTAATAGATTTAAAAATTCAAATACCACCAACAAAGCTATTACTCCAAGAAACTGGATAACTTTTGTATTGGTGATATGCCTGCGGCTGAGTGCTAAAAATAAAATGACAAATGTGATAATACCCAGGCCTAATAATGCGTATTGAATGTTTTGTTTGCGTTGTTCTTCTCCTTTTATTTTTTCTACGGCTACTTCCTGCTGCCGCAGATCTTCTTCAAAGGTCATTAATTGTATTTGCTGATTTGCTTTTACACTATACAAACTGTCATTTGCTACTCGGTATATTTTTGAATATTTCGAAGTACTATCGCAATTGCTGTTTTCATAAATATCGGTTACCAGCTTTGCAGGTTTATTACTTAAGTAAAAAAAGATAGTACTATCTACCACAGCTATTGCTTTTTTTGCATAAACTAAACTGGAATCGTTTTGATTAACATTATAGTAATGTTGGGCTAGCCCCATGTATGCCAAATTCATATATCGGATTGACTCAATTTTCAAAGCCTCTATCCCTGCCATGTTATAATAAGCAATTGCAAGCGGTGCATTCCCCAACTTACTTTGAACGCTGCCTAAATTTGCAAGTATGTATGCCAGATTATTTTTAAAATTTATTTGCAAGCAAAGCTCATAAGCCCTTTGTGAATACATTAAGGATGAATCTAATTTATTTGCAGAAAGATAAACAGCACCCAGGTTCCACAAAGCAGCACTTAGAATTATATTATTTTTTCCTTTTGTAGCATGCTCTAAAGCTGATAAATAAATACCAATTGCCTTGGTATTGTCTTCCCGGTCTTTATAAATATTACCCATTTGATTTTTGATAAGTGCCAATACTGATTGGTCGCCGCTTTTCTCTGCCAATACCAATGCTTTATGATGATAGTCCAATCCTTTAATGTTATTCCCAGCTAAGCGATACCCCTGTCCAAACAAACTTAACGCTCCTGCTTCTCCAATTATATCTTTATTGTTCTGCGATTGTTTAAGAAGTTTTTGAGCTGTTTCTATAACCCAATTCGGATTAATTTCGACTCTGGTTGAATAGATACTGGCAATTAAATCAATTCGTTTATAATCGTCTTTTTCAGAAGCAATTTTTTGCAGTAGTACATCCATTTCCATGCTAATGCTTTGAATCATCTGATTTTGTGCAAAACCAATTTGCATGCTTGCAATAAAACAAAAGAGGGTTATTATTTTTTTCATTATTTATTATGGTTTTGGCAACATAATATATTTCATAAAAACGGACCAACAGTCAAATGTTGGTAAAATATAATATAGCAATTGCCCGACTGTATAAATTACCAGGCAGGTCCAGATGGTTTTTGTTTCTTTTTTATTCTTATAGTCAAGATATAATAATGCAGCCAGTGCTATATCAATAATTAAAAACGAAAGTATAAAAGAAGAAATACCTGCAATGGTTTCAATATGTAAATGAATACCCAATATTCTGTCAACGGTTGGCCCGGTAAGTGTGAGGGCGGTTGCCAGCATATATCTTGCATGTCGGGGTGTTTTACGCCGGTTCTTTACGGCCAAAAAATAGAATACCAAAAACCAGATAAAATAAAACAGTCCAATAGGGGCTGCTGCAGCCTGTTGTAAGATTTCAGCTGGGCTATATTGTTTTAACCCTTTTGCCACTTGCTCATTCAATCCTTCAATGTTTCTGTAATACTCATTCCGGATTAATAAAAATGCTGTTAGTAGCAACAGCGGAACCAATATATAACTTACTTTACCCAACAGCCTGTGCCATTTAAGTTTTTTATACTTTATCAGGAAAGGTTGGGCAATCAGCATCATCAGCCACAAGGCCATCAATACAAAGTGGATATGTATAACTGCCGGAGTAGGTTCAAATATTCTGTTGAAATAGGTTGTGTAAAAACCAGCAGCTACAAGTATAATAAAAAATAGAAACCAGTAACCGAGGTTGTGGTAATAAAATTTTTTTAGCTGCATAAAATAGTTTTTGGGGACAGTAAGTTTATTTTACCCGGTTATATTTCTTCAACACATCCATCACCAATTTATGCGGCAGCCCATACGCTTTGTTGCCATTTATTCCTTCCATCGTTTCAGCAACCACCATCGCATTAATGATGGCTTCTTCCACTGCCTGTACCGTTCCGTTAAATAATGGATTGATTAAATCATTCGGCAGTTCATCCAGTTTTGTAAAATCTTCCCGTTGAAAAGCAGATGGATTAGCCGTTGAGAAAGCAATGAAAATATCACCGGAGCCATTTTCTCCCCGTCCGCCAACTTTGCCCACACCCAAAGCAATTCTTGCAGCTATTCTTTTTAACTGGTGTGGTAACAAAGGAGCATCTGTTGCCAGCACTACAAAAATAGAACCATCACCGGGTTGATAAGATGGTGGTGCTTTAAATTCGTAATTCATCGTGTCCTTCAATTCTCTGCCAACAGGTACTCCGGCAATCGAAAAATTATTTTTACTTCCAAAATTGGATTGTACCAATACCCCAATGGTATAAGTGGAGTCTTTAATTTTTATAACTCTTGAAGCAGTGCCGGTGCCGCCTTTAAATCCAAGGCACATCATACCGGTGCCGCCGCCTACATTACCTTCTTTTATCAATCCACTCTTTGCACTGTCCAATGCTTCATACGCATTTTCTTCTTTTACATGAAAGCCATAAATGTCATTTAAAAAGCCATCATAGGTTTCTGCAACAACAGGATAGGTGTACCAGAAATCTTCTTTGTACCAACCTTTTTTTACATACCATTTTAATACCGCATCTCTTACCACACCCACACTGTTGGTATTGGTTATCATAATCGGGCCTTCCAGAAAACCTGACTCTGTTATCCAGGTGGTGCCGGTCATTTCACCATTGCCATTCAATGTGTACCAGTTGGCATACACCGGATTGTTTATTCTGCCTCTTGGTAAAATGGCCGTAACACCAGTCCGCACCGGACCTTTGCCTCTTATATTTTTTCCTGTTCCGGAAATGATGGTGCTGTAACCTACTTCCACACCTTTTACATCGGTAATAGCATTGAATTTTCCCGGTGTGCCATCAAAGGGAATTCCAATATCTCTTGCACGGGGTTTTTGAGCAATGACAGTTTGTATGCTTGCAATAAAACAAAAAAGGATTAATATTTTTTTCATGATGTTGATTTATTTCTTCTCAAGTTTATTTATCTTTTTTAATCATCTTCCATATTATTTTGCTTCACTCGATTTTACAATCAAACCTAATACCTCTCCAATTTTATCATCGGCCATCCATCGGGTAACTACTACCAAATCATGTTCTTTATCTACAATAATATAATTACCACCATAACCTGCGGCGTAATAAACTTTCGGCGAAATTCCTTTCCATCCCTGGTCAGTATTTAACCACCACAAATAACCATAATTTTTTTTGGCAAGGGAAGGTTGTTGTGCAGCAGTGATCCATTTTTCAGATAACAGTTGTTGATTTTTCCATTTTCCATTTCTTAAAAACAATAAGCCAAACCTTGCATGGTCGAGTGTATTGATAAATATACCGCCTCCATGATGCCCGCCTCCGCTAACGGATTGCATCATCAGGCCATCCATATTCACAAATGAATTATCGTAACCAAACCAACGCCAGGTGGTGGAAGCACCGATAGGGTCCATGATTTTTTCTTTCAGCACCACCGGTAAAGGTTTTCGCCATACCTGTAACAAAGAATAAGACAACAGATTTACCCGCACATCATTGTATTCGTAAACAGTACCCGGCTCCATCAGCTTTCTGTTTTTCCAATCATCGATACCCCCATCTTTCGGTGGACGGTCGGCCCAGTCATGCAATCCAAAAAGACTGCCCGACCAATCGGATGACTGGGTTAATAAATGCTCCCAGGTAATTGTTGAATTGTGTGCACCTTCAAAAGAACCATCCCAAACATAATTACCTACGTTATCTGTAACAGCTTTTATCAATCCACTATCAATAGCTAAACCTGCCATGGTAGAAAGATAACTTTTGGTTACACTAAAAGTCATATCCACCCGGTTTACATCGCCCCATTGGGCTACGATGTACCCGTTTTTAATAACAAGCCCGGCCGGGCCGCCTCTTTGTTTCATCGGACCGATTATTTTGTATTCTGGTTCATTGGCGTATGATTTCAGGTTGGCAATGCGTAAATCTCTGTCAACTTTGTTTTCACTTCTTAAGGCAAGGGCTACTGCACTATCCAGTAAGGGTTTATTCATTTTCAGTTCTTCAGGCTTTTTTGTTTGCCAATCTGCATCAGGAAAATAAACTGTTTGCGCATGGATATGAAGGACAGTGAGGCTTGAAAGACAAATAACTATTATTTTTCTCATGATATATTTTTTTCGGAGTGTGTGGGCATGTACTTCCATAAATAATTTATTTCAGGTGATACTCTTTCTTCAACAGGGTTATTAAATTCACTGCTTTTTGCAAAAGGTCCCTGTTTGCTTTGCGGTTACTCCTGTTAAAATTCTTAAGCATGTGAACACGGTAAGTAAGTTTGAAAATGGCCTCTTTGTTGTCTTTAAGCGGCGGATCATAATCAAGCCGGATAACATTATTATCCTCATCCCGGGTTTTTTCCAGTTCAATGCCGTTAAAAATTTCTGCAGCAAGGACCCGGTAGGTTTCCATCATCTCTTCCTCCCAATTACCCGACTGTACCATTAATCTCGATGCCAGGTCATAGGACATAATACTGTCGCTTACCTGTTGTTTTCTTATCAGCCGCAGGTTGCCCGCATTTTTTAACTGCTGCATAGTGCCGTCATTGGAATAAAAACGGAAGGTCATACGGGTGGCATATGAATTATGATGATAAATATACCGACTGTAAGCTGCTGCGTCAGTACGGTTAACTAATACTATCAACGAGTCCAGGTTAACTATCCGCTCATCCCTGTTATCAATTATAGCATGAAGCCGGGTAATATCCATCTCTACATCCCTGATAAGCGATTGGATAAATTGTTTCTCCCGCCGGTGCTCTACGCTGTGTTCACGTATGTTTTCTGCCAGGAATCCGCAGAACACAGCAAGGAACAACATTAAAAACTCCCAGAAATAGTGGGTCCATTTTTTTCGGGCGGTATGGGTGTGGGCATGTACTTCCATGTTATTGAAAATTATATTTTTCTTTTAAAGCAATCATTAACTCAGTGGCCAGTTGTTTTAAGGGAATAAGGCTGCCGGTAATTCTGCTTCTCCAGTTATTTTGACGACCAAAGCAATTATTTGCATATTCTTTAAGAAGTTTCGGATCGTTATTCAACAGTTCAAAATCAACCGATATAAACTGCCTCAGTAAATCCGGTGATTGGATATTATAAAGCTGCTCCATTATATCTTTGTCAAATATTTTATTGGCATAGTTCATTGTTTCAATACTAAATAAAGGTTCATTGTTTTGCCGCAGGTTAAAAGCCTCTGTTCGCATATCATATTTCGAAACCAGGTTACGCAGTGATTCAGAAAAATACCTCAGGCTGCCTGAACTTTTTAACTGTTCAATGGTGGTGGTATTAAAGGGCATCCTGTAACCACTAAGTGCCCCATCTCCATAATAATAAATTTTCCCTCCCGGAATTTCATTTACATTTTTTGCTCTTAACAATTGACGGAACGTATCAATGTTCCTGCTCAGGCTGTCATACAAGTGTATTGTATAGTTCAGGTTCAGTGTATCGGCCTTTAGATCTTCTACCAGGGTTTTGGCAAATTCTTTTGCTCTTTGCTTTTCAATATAATGCTCCCGCTGGTTCTCTGCCAGGAACCCGCAGAACACAGCGAGGAACAGCATTAGGAACTCCCAGAAATAATGGGTCCATTTTTTTCGGGGTGTATGTGTGTGATGATGAGTTTCCATATTTAATTTAATTTGATATTATATTCTGTCGCTAATAAATTAATCAGCCTGATTGCCTTGTTTTGCTGAATTTTTACATCCTCTTCTGAAAAAAGCATAATGGAAATAAGGTAATGAGTTCTTACAATAAATTCATTCAGTACCGCCTTATCCGAAGTAACCAACAAAGGATTTCCGGAAGGGGGTTTAAGTTTGAATTCTTCTACATCCATCATGTTTTGAAAAACTACGCCATCAAATACTTTTCCTTCAAATTCCGTCTTTGCTATGAACCGATCTTCCTGTATATCGTTTACCCGTTCAATATCTCTTGCAAGGAAATAATATGTATTAATACTGTCAATAATATTCTGGCTGCGTATCAGTCTCAGGTTGCCGGAAGTCCGCATCTGATCAAAAGCGGTATAATTAATTTTAATTTTCTGAACTGACGGATTGTTTAGTCGCACCAGGGAATATAATTTTTGGTTGGTTTCCTCAGTGCTGTTATAATTTTTCAACAATTGGATGGATGAATCAAAAGCCCGGATGGCACTTCTCTTTCTTTTCAGGCCATTACTAAAATTTGTGGTGTCGGACATCAAATCAGCAACTAAAGATTGTATATATTTTTTTTCACGAATGCCTTCAACATAATGCTCCCGCTGGTTTTCTACTAAAAACCCAAGTGTCACAGCGAGAAATAACATTAAAAACTCCCAGAAATAATGGGTCCATTTTTTTCGGGCGGTATGGGTGTGGGCATGTACTTCCATAATGATTTATTTAAAATATTGGGTTTATAACTTCCTTATTGCAGATGATATTCCTTTACCAGCACCTGTATTAATTCATCTGCCAATTCCATTTGCTTATTAAGATGATATAACACCGATCCGGTTGTAATTCTGCAATGCGCAAAATTATTTTTAAATTCCGCCCATAATGCCGGGTCTTTACGTATTATTTTCATTCCCCTTTCCGGCATTTTAATAAGACTATCTTCTGCAAGTTCAAATTCGGCAAAGTCGAAAAGTTTCTCGTTAAATTCCCGGCAGCGATTCCTATATTCAAGATATCTTTCCAATGCAATTTTCATATTTTCCTGTTCGGTCCAATATGCTGAAATTTTTCGGATTGTTTCCTGGTTTCTGATTAACCTGAGGTTACCAGCATTTTTAAGCTGCATGGCTGTAACATCATTAAACACAATACTAAACCTGTTTAACGACCAAGTGATATTATACTTAAAATCCGGAGGTAAATAATCTTTGGGAGAAAAACTATTCAGAAACAGTAATACGCTGTCCTGCAAAGACCGGGAATAGTTCACTTCTTTCAAACTGCTGTTCAGCGATGCTGTATCCTGCCGCAGATCATAGATCAGCGATGCCATGAATTTCTTTTCTCTTTTATGTTCTATCATATGCTCCCGTTGGTTCTCTGCTAAAAAGCCGCAGAATACAGCGAGGAACAACATTAAAAACTCCCAAAAATAATGGGTCCACTTTTTTCGTGGCGTATGGGTGTGTGCATGTACTTCCATAAATGATTTATTTCAAATGATACTTCCTTTTCAGCCGGTCAATCAATATTCGGCCCTGTGTTATTAATGATGCCAACTCGTTGTTTGCCCTGATGGCCAGGTTTCTCCGGATATTCAGTTTTTCATTGAGAAATATTTTCAGGGAAATGCTGTCGCTTGATAGCAAAGGTGTTGTATCCCGGGCAGCCAGGTCCCGGTAATAATTTGTTTTAATCAGCGAATCAAAATGCTTGTAAAGTCCTTCCGCCAGCTCATTGGGATAGCTTTGGTCAATGATCTTGTCTTTTGATGCGGAGCACCGGTTAGCCATTTCCTCATCGTTGCGGTGGTCTTCATCCATGTGCCGGGAAAGTGCATCGTAGGAGGAGATATAGTACACCATACTATCATCAAAATAGCGCAAGCTTCCCGAATTTTTAATTTGTTCCAGGGTGGACCGGCTCCACCGGTACGCCGGGTACCGGTCCAAAACAGTAAAGGTAAAAAGATCGATATTGCGGATTTCATGCGGTGGATGGCTTTTCAGGTACATCGACAGGCTGTCTGTATTTTTGATCTGAAGGTTAATGCGTTCGATGATATAGGTCATGTTAGCCGTATCACGGGATAAATCATTGGCAAGCGTTCGGGCAAATTCTTTTACCCTTATCTTTTCTATATAATGTTCTCTTTTGTTTTCTACCAGGAAGCCAAGTGTAACAGCAAGAAATAACATCAGGAATTCCCAGAAATAATGTGTCCATTTTTTTCGGGCAGTGTGGGTGTGGGCATGTACTTCCATAAATCAGTTTTAGTAATTTTAATTATTCGTGATAAAGGAAATTTATAAACGAAACAAGGAATAAATATTTTATATACGGCTCACATCTTTCCAGCCAATAATTTTTTTCTTATTCACTGTATTATTTTCTGAGCCCCCGTAAACAATATACCCTTCTTTGTTTCCGGTAAGTTTTTCCCAAAATTCAAGCCCTTTAAAAAAGCCCGGAGCAATGGTTTGTGAAGCTTTAATTTCTACCGGAATAATTTTTTCCCCCTCATCTATCAATACATCTATTTCATGGCCTGAATTATCCCGGAAATAATACAGGTTACTTCGCAGAGCTTTATTGAAACGGGTTTTCAGCAATTCCATAAGCATCATGTTTTCAAATAATGCCCCGCGGAAGGGGTGCAGATGAAGTTGCTCCTTTTGCTGAATGCCCAGCAGGTAACAGGCAAGGCCGGTATCATAAAAATATAGTTTGTGACTTTTAGTAATCCGCTTATTAAAATTTTTATAATAAGGCGGCAGCAAGTGTATGATAAAGCTGGCTTGCAAAACACCAATCCATGATTGAATGGTTTTGTGGTCCACCCCGCATTCATTGCCCAGATTAGTAAGATTGAGCTGCTGGCCTATCCGGCCTGCACAAAGGCTGATGAACTTTTGAAAGAGGGAATAATTAGTTATGTTTTTTAATAACCGCACATCCCGTTCTATATAATTTCTTACATACGATTGAAACCAGGGCAACCTTTTTCTGCCCTCATATACAATGCCCGGATAGCCGCCATGAAAAATCAGGTTGTCAGGGCTGGTATCAAAGTTTTGTATCCGTAAAATTTCTTTTATAGAAAAAGGCAGGAGATCCGTGTACACAATTCTACCCGCCAGCGACTGTGAAATTTTTTCTACTAATAAAAAATTATTGGAACCGGTAAGAATGAACCGGCCATTTGCCGGTGATTCATCCAATATCTGCTGCAGGTAATTAAACAGCTTGGGTACATATTGTGCCTCATCAAATATGGCCCCGTTGCGGTAAGCTGAAAGGAAGCCACGGGGATCTGACTCAAAAAGATACCGGGTGTCAGGGTTTTCAAATGACACATAAGGCTTACGGGGTGCCAGCATTTTGGCCAGTGTTGTTTTGCCGCTTTGCCGGGGCCCAACAATGGCAAGGGCTTTAAAATTTTTCAGTAAGTCTTTTGCAGACGCCTGTAGATCTCTTTTGTGCAGCATTTACAGATTGGGAATTAAACTCCCGATATGTAAATTTAAAAAAATCAGCGGGGAAATGACGAATTATTTTCCACGGGGAAGTTTATGCGGCTGAATCCCGCAAGAAACAATATTCAAAATTTTCAGAAATAATGGGTCCCTGCCTGACCGGCAGGCATTTTTTGCGTGCGGTATGGGCATCTACTTCTATTGTTTATTATTTTGAATGCTAAATGAAATTCAAAATATATCATTCAACATTCAAAATAATTTTTTATTTCTCCAAAGGAGTCCCTTCGGAAAGGTGATATCCTTTTATAATATTTTTCAATAAGATTTGTGCTTGTATTAATAATTGACCTGATAGGATCAGCTGAGCCTGGTGTACTCTTTTAAAGTATTGAAGTGCTCCAATAAATTCATTAAGCAGATCTGCATCTTTTGAATATAAAGCCGGATTATTTTTGGGAATACCGATCTTTTCAGTTGAGATCATTTCATGAAATACGTTTGTTTTAAAAAGTTTCCTTGCCAGGATCCTGTATTCTGCTCTTATTTCCACTTCATCAACCATTTCAAATAATACATTTCTCATTTTCTGGTCGTATGCCATAATGCCGTTAGAAATTGTACTGTTACGTATCAAACGGAGATTGCCGGAGCTTTTTAATTGTTGTATCGTCCCATCGTTAGGAAAAACATTAGTGGGCGGTGAAATGCTTCGGCCGAAATAATATATATCATTTCCTCTTTCATTTACAGAAGGACTGCCTAAAAGGATTACCAGCGAATCTATCATCATGATCTTTTCCTGACGTTGTTTGATATTGCGTTGGAGCATAACAGTGTCAGCTCCCAGGTCTTCCACCATAGATTTCATATACTGTTTCCCCCTGTCTCTTTCAATTTTATGTTCCAGTTGATACTCTGCCAAAAAACCGCAGAACACAGCGAGGAACAACATTAAAAACTCCCAGAAATAGTGGGTCCATTTTTTTCTTGGTGTATGAGTATGTGCATGTACTTCCATAATTTATTATTTAAGTTCGTATTCTTTTTTTAATACCCCGATTAGATCAACCGCTTGTTGTTTTGTTCTGGTTAACTGGGCTGTTATTTGTCCAAAAAAAGAAGTAAAGACAGAAATTTTATTATACAAATATTCGAAAGACGCGGCGTTGATGGTGGTCCAGTAGTTTTTTAAAACCGGTTGGTTAGATCTTTCCCTCCAATGTGATATACCCATATCTTTAAACATTTCACGGTAGCTCCACATGTTGTCAACCGTTTCAATATATCTCCATTGGGCATCTGAAAGGAATTTTTCTTCCATGTAATAATCTTTTATAGCAGCATCGTAATCCACAATACCAGCCGCAGCTGCCTTGCTCCGGATGAGCCGCAGGCCACCAGCGTTTTTAAGCTGCTGCAGCGTCCGGTCTGTATAATAGAAATCCCTATAGCCTGATTTTACAGAAGCAACAAACCCGGTTTCCCAGTGAACAGAATGATGGAACCGGTTGCTGTCAAAATCGACGAGCAGATTGTTGAGCCGTTGTTGCTGAGTCATGAAATCAGAAATGACAAGATTAAAATTGCTTGTATCCTTTTTCAGGTCATCGATCATTGAAACTATATATTCTTTCTCCTTCTGGTGTTCTATTACATGTTCCAGTTTATACTCGGCAAGAAACCCGCAGAACACAGCCAGGAACAGCATTAAAAACTCCCAGAAATAATGGGTCCATTTTTTTCGGGCGGTGTGGGTGTGGGCATGTACTTCCATAAATGTTTATTTCAGATGATATTTCTTTTCCAACAATTGTATTAAGCGGAGGGCTTTTTCATTTTCTCCAATGGCAATGCCGTTTACTCTCACCAGTCTTCCATACATATAATGCATAGAGCCCACCAGTGCATGGATGGCATTTTTGCTATTGTCGGCTAAAGGAGGGTTATCTTTTGGCGCATCCGGTATTATGAAACTTTTTGTTTTCAATGCATAGTTTTCAGACAGGCCTGCATCTTTATACATTTTGTGAAATACTGATGCATCAAAAACGACAGACACATTTTTTATATATTCCATCAGTAATTTATTGACAAAATCCTGTTGTGACGACAGAAAGTTAACATCATAATAATAAGAAGTAATACTATCTGCAATGGCTTGCCTATGTAGCAGCCTCAGGTTTCCGGAACTTTTCATTTGTGAATAAGTCCTGTCAAATATCTCAAAGGGGAAACTTGTGATTGTTGTTTTCCTTGCATAATAATACATGGCAGAAGTCTTCGATTCTCTATCAGCAGATCCAAGTAGTGAAATCAACGTGTCAATGGAAAACATGGTTTCTCTGCCTCTTGCGATTACGAATTTAAAATTTGCCGTATCCCTTTTCAGGTCATCCACCATGGATGCAATGTATTTTTTCTCCCTGTCCTTTTCGATTTTATGTTCCAACTGATACTCTGCTAAAAATCCGCAGAACACAGCAAGGAACAACATTAAAAACTCCCAGAAATAGTGGGTCCATTTTTTTCTGGTCCCGCCTGAGGCTGGATGGGTGTGGGCATGTACTTCCATAAAACAATTTATTTCAAATTATATTCTTTACGCAGTTCTTTCAATAATTTTTGATTGGCTGTCATGTAATCTTTCATAGCCAGGGTTCGGGTTGATACCAGCATCTGTTTATAAAACAATATCATATTTATTACCTCGCCCCTGTTAAAAGAAGGAAGGTTTAATATATCAGCCTTAATGAAGGTATAGCCTGCACGGTACCGGGCAATAAGATCCATATTATACCCGTTTTCATCCTGCTTTCTCAATTCATTCATCCAGCCAAAGTCGTAGTGTTTTAAATCAAATTGCTTTATGGGACTGGCAAAGTACTGGTATTCCTGATCGTTTCTGTCACGAACATTGTTTATGTAAACACTGATTTCGCCAAATAATTTTTGCAGGTATGCACTTTTAAAATACCTGAGTGAACCCGAACCTTTGAGTTGATTCAGCACTCCGTCCTTCGGCTCAAATGTGTAGCTGGTGATTAAATACATTACAACAGTATAAGCCGGGTAAAAGTCTTTTGGTAAATTTGTTAATGAGCTATCTCTGAAATATCTGACTAGGTAATCACAATCTTTTTCTTTTCCCAGTCTTCCGTTTATTTTATTGGCAAATACAATAGAGTCGGCATAAAGCTCATCATACAATGCCCTGGCATATTCCTTTTCCCGCTGATGCTCTATCATATGCTCCAACTTATACTCTGCCAAAAAACCGCAGAACACAGCGAGAAACAATATTAAAAATTCCCATAGATAATGGGTCCATTTTTTACGGGGGCTGTGAGAATGTGCATGTACTTCCATAAATAATTTATTTCAAATGATAAACATCCTGAAGATATTTCAATAATTCTACCCCGCTATTTTTCATGTTTTCAAGCAACAATATTTTTGAACGTCGTGAACCATTCATCTGCAAAGTATGAAAACCAAGTTCTTTTAATTCCTTAGCATCATAAGTAATAAGAGAAGGATTGTCATTGCTTCTTAAAATTTGTCCGTCATCAGTTTCCTGATTTCTTAATATTGCCGGGTCAAGAACTTTTGCAGCAATACGTTTATAATTATCAAACTCATGGTTATAATTATCTTCCAG
>JANNQR010000016.1:0-135279 GCA_031400855.1 Chitinophagaceae bacterium
AGTGAAACCATTGGCAAGATCTGAGTTGATATACTTTAATGCAATACCAATTCCGTTCTTTGCATTCAGTTTGCGGGAGTATCCGATATCGATTCCAAATTCACGGGGACGGCCTTTGGAAATGTCATTTCCAAGATTGTCTGTAAATGTAATATTACCAAGGCTGAAATAACGGAGCGATCCGTATATAGCCTGGTTGTCTGCAAATTTGTAATAACCTGCCAGGTTAGCAAGATATACATCACTTACCAGGTCTTTCAGCCACGGAGTGTAAGTTGCGCCTACACCACCAGTGCTTGTATTAAAGGCAACTTTTCCGGCATTCCATAAACCAGCATAAGCATCCGGTGATGTGGCAATGCCTACATCTCCCATACCACCGGCACGGGCATCGGGTGAAATACGAAGAAAGGGAACAGCAGTTGTTACAACGTTGATTGGCTGAACCTGGGCTTTTACAGCAGATGATAAACCACAAAAGAGCAGGAACGCAGCAGTTAGTTTTAAAGCAGTTGGTCTCATTATAAAGTTTTTAATAATGGTGTAAATATAGAATTTTTGATTAAAAAGAAAACTAAAATAGAGAATTTTATCGGAAACAAAAAAATCTAAAATTTTTAGAGGTTTATAGGGGGTGGTTGACAGTTCCAATATCACTGATCCGGGGATTTTGTCAACATCGGTACTTTGAACGATTTAGTCATTTTTTTATTGTATTTTTTAATAAAAAATGTGGCCATAATCATAAAGTAATGAATAAAAACTACCCTGCTTTACCAATAGTAGTTGCTTTTTCAAGTAGTTCGGGGTCTTTTGAGCCTGTTTTAAGAGCCACTTTTATGTAATTCCGGGCTTTTTCAGTTTCATTTTTCTTGAAATTTGCCCATGCAAGTGCCTGATTAACATCAATATTCAACGGCCGCTGCTGATATTCTTTCATGCCTTGCTCAATAGCCTGGTCATACATACCTGTTTGTGAGTAAAGACGGCATAATTCTAAGGATACGGTGTGACCCGATTTCTCATCTTCACCCAGCATAGTTATTACCTCCAGGTATTTATCCCTGGCCTTTTGGCTTTCTCCCTGTAATTCATAGATATCTGCCATCTCCTCATGAAAAGAAAACTCCGGCATTATATCAGATGCTTGTTTCAGCAGGTTAAGAGCTTTTGGATAGTTTTTTCTGGCTTTTTCAACTTTCGCCAGCCCTTCCAGGGCAAATGCATAACTGGGCCGTATGGCAAGAATATCCTGGTACTCTTTTTCCGCCTCACTCCATTTTCCTGTTTTTTCATAGAGGTGAGCCAATGTTTTTTTGCTCCAGCAATAGGGCTCTGAACCCGGAAGTCCTGCTTGCACCGCCATTTTCATTGCTTCAATAGCACCTGGGTAATCGCCATAAATTTCCCGCAGGTATGATGCCCTTGAATAAGATTCTAACGAGGGTTTTAATGCCTGCATCTTATCAGACATTTTAACCGCCTCTTCATAGTTACCCAATTCCACATTCGCATCCACCAGCACTCCATATATATATGCATTATCGGGGTTAATATTTTTTGCCTTTTCAGCAAGGGCTTTTGCTTCAGTAAACTGGTGCTGCGACATTTTTACGGATGCCTTGTAAACATGAGCTTCAAAATTCTTACTATCTAAAGCCAGCACTCCGTCTAAAATTTTTGTAATAGCCGGATAATAATAAGGATGCTCCCCTGTTATTCTTGCTTCCGACATATAAATCACCGCTATCTGCAATCTTGACTTTACATCATTTGATTGTTTAGCAATTTTCTGATTTAGTTCTGCCACTTTTTGTTTTGTCTTCTGCCATTCTTCTGCTTTTGCCAGTTCGCCTTTTCTTTCAAAGAGTGCCGGAATAGAAAGATCGTTTGATATGGTTGCAGAGCTATTATTATCCGCAGCTTTTGATTTACAACTGCAGTTCATCATAGCCAGTGTGACCAATGCCACAAAGAGCAGTAATAATTGTTGTTGGAAATAATTCTTTTTCATAATACTGTTTTTTGGTATAGTTGGTTAAAGAAAATTAGCAGGGAAACAGGTATTTATCCCCCTGCATAATTGATTATTGTGTTTTTAATACTTGTACTGCTTTGTATGCTTTTCCATTTACAAACAACCTGGCGAAATAAATACCGGATGCAAGTCTTGCTTCACTAACTGTTACATAATGCAATCCTGCTGGTCTGCTTCCCTGACTTATTTCATCCACTACTTGCCCGGATACATTTGAAAATTGAATTTTTACATCGCCAGGTGCAGACATTTTATAATGGAAGGTTACGGATGTTTGGAATGGATTAGGATAAGCTAACAAAGAACCTTCGGGTAAAGTAAGTCCCAGTGTTATGTTTTCATGTGCTGAATAACTATTACCTGTAAAACCTCTCCACGGATTTTGTACAAAAGGAAAACTTGTTTTAAACGCTGTATCATTTCGTGTAACCCCTGCATTAAATGTCAATACGCTTAACAAGTTTGGGGTAACGGGGCTGCCTCCAGCAAAATCATCATACCATAATCCAATAGCAGCTAATGCCACTCCACCTACTGCCTGCAATTCGATAGTGGTAACATCATCTTCAAGTCTTCTTCCGTTAGGGAAGCCATCCATATTAGGGATAAATTGCAGATTTGCATTTGTATTATAAGCAGGGTCTGTTAATCCTAACACTGCTGCCTGCACCAAACCGAGTGAGCTGAATTTAGGGTCTGTTCTTGGTGTAGCAGGGACCGCCATATTTAGTCTTAGCGCATCGCTTAATGTTGGTAAGAAATTGTTTACCCAGGGTTTACCGGTAGCTAATAAATTACCACCTTTACCTGTTGCCAGTTGATAAGGTCGCAGATTAGGAACCCCGGTATAAAATATCGGCAGAATATCCACCGCACGGGGGCTTGAATTGTTTGGCAGAAGAATGGTTCCGAAAATCGCATCATCCAATGCAGTACCTGCCACAGCCGGTGAACCTTTTAAAGGCCACAGGCCCGGTTTCCCATTTCTGAAATCAAAAGCACCCAAAGAATTTGATTGAATACGAAGCGGGGCTAATCCCGGAACCGCACCACCGAACTGTGAATTATCCATATATAAAGCAAGCTCAGGGTTGTTGAAGAAAGGAACAAAAGCTCCGTCGCCACTGTATGGATTGGTACCGTTCCAGATGTCTTTGTTACCAAGAGGAATTACAACCTCATTCGTTAAAGGCATACCCAATCTTGACACCTGTACCCAGTTTCCTGATACAGTTGGTGCGTCGCCAGTAGTACTTAATGTTGTCATTTGCGGACGACTGGCTGAAGCCCATACTCCAATTGTATAATCGCCATCGAGAATATTAGCCGCCATCGCAACTGTTTTTCCATCTTTTTGTAAAGTGGAAACAGGAACTTCTATTACGATTGAGTGGCAGTTAAATTTTGCTAACCCATCTCTTGCACCTTGCGCTGCGGTGCGGAAACCACCCACATCAAATGCACCACCGAGGTCAACAAAGAATGGATCATCAACAGGACCACAAAAAATTCTTTCGCCTGTCGTTGCAGTTGTGATTGATGATTGTACCAATGCCTCATAGGTTGGAGAATTTAAACCCACACCAGATTGAATAGAACGGGGTCCTATATCTGTTGGAGGCACTTTGCCAGCAGTTTTAATTACGGTAAAAGTGCTGCCACCGTTCATACTTCTTTCACAAGTGTAGGTTGTCTTCAGGTTTTCTTTGCCTAAGCGGATGTTGAAAAATGTAGTAGCATCCTCATTGGTTTGCTGAAAAGTGAACCGATAAATAATATCATCACCGATTGTGGTTGTTTTATTATCTATATGAATTTCGTAACGGATATTAGTACCGAATGAATACCAGTTGGGACCACCAGCCGGATGCTCAAACGGAATATAATTGGCGATGAGAATTATTTTTTCTGCGTCTGTCGGGCTTTTAAAAGCATACAGGTCGGTATTATCAGCCAACGGATCGTTGGAGATTAATGGAGCTTCCCGGTGCGATGAAGCCATCGTTGTTTGCTGCAGGCCAAACATAACTGCTAATAGAAGCGTTGAGATATTTATAATTTTTTTCATAATACAGTTATTAGAAATTTTTAAATAGATGATTTTATCAGAACCTTGGTTTTAAAGTATAATCAAATCCTCTCCACGGATTCTGCACATAAGGGAATGTTGTACGGAACGTCGTATCATTTTGTGTAGGTCCTGATTTAAAACTGATCGTACGAACCAGCTTATTAGTAACAGGACTTCCTGTTCCGGTAAAATCATCATACCATAAACCGATTGCAGCTAATGCTACACCACCTACCGCTTGCAATTCAATGGTTGTTACATCATCTTCCAATCTTCTTCCATTTGGAAATCCATCCATGTTAGGAATAAACTGCAGCATGGTAGAGCCATTGTATGCAGGGTCTGTTAATCCCAATACTGCGGCTTGAATAATACCAAGAGAACTGAACTTCGGATCTGTTCTTGGTGTAATTGGTACAGCCATATTCAACCGCAGCATATCACCCAGCGTAGGTAAAAAATTATTGATAAAAGGTTTTCCTGCGGCCAGCACATTATTGTTTTTTCCGGTTGCTAACTGATAAGGAGCAAGGTTTGGAACGCCTGTATAAAATATCGGAAGAAGGTCAACAGCACGGGGGCTTGTTGCATTGGGCAAAAGTATAGTTCCGAAAATGGCATCGTCTAATGCAGAACCTGCTAATGCCGGTGAACCTTTTAATACATACAAACCTGGTTTGCCGTTTCTAAAATCATAGGTACCGAGTGAACGGGTTTGAATCCTTAAATCATTTAGTGAAGGAACAGCGCCGCCAAACTGCGAGCTGTCCATATACAAGGCCAGTTCAGGATTGTTGAAGAACGGGGCAAATTGGAGATCATTATTGTTATAAGGTGTGGTTGCATTCCATTTGTCTTTACTCCCGACCGGAATTACTGCTTCGTTTGTAAGCGGCATACCAAGCCTCGATACCTGTACAAAATTTCCTGAATAAGTTGGGATACCATTTGCACCCAATGTTTTAATCTGGCGGCGGCTGGCAGATGCCCATACACCAATTACATAATCACCATCAAGAATGTTGGCAGCTTGAGAAACATCTTTACCATCTTTTTGCAATAAACTGATAGGAACTTTAATTGCAATGCTGTGTACATTATATCTTGCCAATCCATCTTTTGTTGGGTTGGTACTGTTTCCTTCGGGACGGAAATTACCTACATCAAACGCACCGGCCAGGTCAACAAAGAAAGGATCGTCTGCAGGACCACAATAAATTTTTTCTGTAGTGGTGGCCGTAGTAATAGCACTTTGCACTAACGCATTGTAATTAGCAGCTCCTAATCCTAAACCAGCAGTGGTTATTGAACGGGGGCCGATATTAGCCGGTGGCACCGTGCCATTTGCAACAATCGTTGTAAAACTTGTACCACCATTGGTGCTTTTTTCACAAACATAATTTGTCTTGATGTTTTGCTGACCAAGACGAATGTTGAAAAAAGTGGTGGGGTCCTGGTTTACCTGTGTAAAAGTGAAGCGATAAGTAATATCATCCCCCGGTGTGGTTGTTTTATTCTTGATATGAATTTCGTAACGGATGTCGGTACCAAACGTGTAATAGTTAGGACCTCCTTCAGGTAACTGGAAGGGGATATAATTTGCAATAATGGTAACTGTAGTCGGATCATCCGGACTACGGAAGGCATACAGATCTGTATTATCTGCCAGCGGATCGTTGGAAATCAACGGAGCTTCCCGGTGACTGGAGGCAAAAATTACCTGTGATAAAAGAAGAAATACCGGTAACAAAGATTGTTTTGCTAGCCGGCGAAGTCGAGTTTTTCTCATAACCACTATTTTAGTTTTGTTTTAAAAGCTGGATACACCAACCTATTCATATACGGGAGCTTTTAATTAACAGATTGCCGGAAATAAAAAAAAGGTCATTATGCAAGACCTTTTAAAGAAAATAAATTATAGGAGAAACCTTCTAAAAATTAAAACTAATACCCGCTTTTACAAATGATGGGGTTCCGGGGGTGTAATGAATTTCAGAAACAGGGTTTACTTCAAACTTTAATCTTGATTCAGTATCAAATTGAGCCTCTCTCCATTCACGGTTCAGCATATTTTCTACGGAGATATGAAATTCAAATTTTTTAATCCGGTAAGCGGCTACCATATCCAGCAATAAATATCCTTCGGCACTAATTGAATTATCCTCATTCGCTGGTCTTTCACCAATAAAACGATAACGCAATGAACCACTAAACCCATTAGGTGCTCTTGCGGTTATACCTCCAATGCTGGTGAACGATGGAGCCAACGGGACAAAGTTTTCACCTTTTGCTTCGCCGATAGCTCTTGCCTTCGTTACATTAATATCTATATCACCGTATAACCATTTATTAAATTGATAACGGGCAGATACATCTACACCCATTCTTCTTGTTTTGCCGCTTGGTTCTACTACACCGGCATCACCCACATACACAAACTCCTGTTGAGAATACAAATGCCACAGGGCTGTTTTCAAGATCAGGTTTTTATTTGGCTTGATGATTAAACCGAGATCTGTTCCAAATACTCTGGGCAAAATTTCTTCTGCACCATTCATCAATATCACTCTTGTATCATTGGAATGAAAACCAAAGCCATTGTTCAAATACAGCTTCACTTTTTGATTGGGTGCATAGCTGATGTTTAATTTAGGACTTACGATTCCTCTTTTTTGCTTGCTGAATTCAGTAGCACCGGCTAATTTATCTTTATACTGAAACTTAAAATTATCATACCGAACAGAAGCATTCAGGTTCCATTTATCACTTAATTCCACATCCTGATTTACATACAGGTAGCCATTAAACTCTTTTACATCGCCTTTCTGAATACTTTCTTGAAAAATTCTGTTGGGAGCTTTTGCTAATTCAATATCGCTTATATCATCCATTCTAAAGCCGGCACCAAATTCTGTTGTTGCTTTTTTATTGCCGATTAAATAGGATTTAGATTCTGTGGTGCTGAAACCAAAAATATTTCTTGCTTCCCGTTGGTTAACCATATCACCACCAATCGGGTCATCGAGAAAGAATGTAAAATTTGAATAGAGGTTAAACTTATAGCGACTGAAATAAACCTGGTCGGTTGCTTTCCAGCCACTCTTTCTTTGATGATTGTATTTCACAGTAACATTGGTACGGCTGGTATGACCGCCTTCCTGGTTATCTATTGCACCAAAGCGTCCAATGATGCCTGCCTGCACTGCCCTGTCAGGCACTTGTCCCGATGCATTCCACTTGCTGTCGAAAGTAGAAGCAAGAATGGTGAGTTGAGACTGATTACTAAACCAGGCACTGTATTTTCCCATCACATTCAGGCGGTGAAAATTCTGTGGGCTTTCAAAGTAGCCATCTGTCGTTGAATATTCCGAAGCCACATAAAACTGTTGCCTGCTCTTTTCTGTTTGCTTATTAAAAATCTTGAACTGTCCAAATGCCCGTTGTGTATTAAACTGACCGGCTTCTAATTTGATACTGTTATTTTCGAGAAAATCTTTGGTGCTGAAATCAACATAGGCTGCCGTTGCCAGATTTCCTTTGCCTGCGTTGTAAGGGCCTTTATCAAAATTTACTTTTTCAACTGTTTCAGGAATAAGAAAATGCAAATCAGCATAACCCTGTCCATGTGCATGGCTTACCATATTTACCGGCATTCCATCAACGGAGATGCTGATGTCTGTTCCGTGGTCAATATCAAAGCCCCGTAAAAATATTTGTTCGGCTTTGCCACCACCGGCATGCTGAGCAATAAATAAACCAGGGACAATTCTCAGAACATCCTGTGAGGTATTTACAGGCCTTAATTTTATATCCACCGAACTGATGGTGTTTAATGCACTGCTTTTTTTGCTTTTTACTTTTACTTCTGATAAATCAAGATTACTTTTTTTCAGGTTCACATTTACGGAAGAAAGTAAATCAGGTTTTACTTCTATATTGATAATTTCTGTTCTGTAACCAATATGGGAAACCGTCATTTCATATTGACCGGGAGAGATACCGGGAATATTGAACATTCCAAACATATCGGAGTTATCACCTTTATTACCGGCAATGTTTACACTGGCCCCTCTTATCGGAACTTTTAAATCAGCATCATTAATATTTCCATGGATTGAGCCTTGTTGGGCAAAAGCTGTTGAAGATAGAAACAGAGCCGTAATCAGAAAGTAAATTTGGCGCATATAGTTAGTTTTAACAGCTTACATACGACAAAAAAAGAGGGTTGGTTCTTAATTAGAAAAGGAAGTTATACAAGCGGAAAGAATCACAGAATCACCAGTTTCTCAATCACTTCTTTTTTCTTATTATCAGGAGCAGTGACACGGAGTTTGTAGAGGTAAACACCCCGGCCCAGTTTATCACCATAATCATCTTTGCCATCCCACTGAATTTCGGCGGAACGGTTTCCATCGGTGCTAATTACCCGGCTGAATGATTTTACTTTGCGGCCGGTAATGGTCATTATCTGCAACTGCACCTGCAATGGTTGTCCGGGTTTATTATGCTCAAAAAAGAAATTGGTGCTGGTGGTAAATGGGTTGGGGTAGTTCAATACATGGCTTAATTCCAGTTCTTCGTCTTTGGCAACTGTAAAATCCAGAATCGCTTCGTTAGAATTATTCAGCACATCCCATGCTTTTATTTTTAATGTGTGAGGGCCTGCTTCTAATTCCGGTAGCTGAAAACGAACGACTCCTTTCTGATAACTGTTCAAATCGCCTTCGTAAAAATCATTCAGGATAAAGTATTTACGGTTGTCATTATCCAATGTCGCTACAATATCATGACCAATACCTGTACCCACTGTATTAATGCCAGATGAGTCTGCCAGTTTTACAAGCAGTACCGGGTTTTGATTGGTGATGCCGCCATTCGCAAATAATTCATCATTGAGGTAAGGCTTTATTTCCGGTCCGGTATTATCGCCGCCAATAGTATTACCTGTGCCACCAATAACGAAGTTGGTAAAAAAGCCATTTGCATCTTTTACTCCGTCTTCTGCATACAAACTGAGCTTACCATTACCAAACTGGTAATTGATATCTTTTGGCACTTTAAAAGTGAAAGAAAATCTTCCATTTGCTACTGATGCTTTGCCTTTAAATAAAATATTGGTTTGCGATTGAAAATTAGTAATGGAACTACCTGCATCGTTTGCAAGAGTGGTTATAGTTTGTGGTTTATCAAAAACAGTGGGATAAACATTGCCATTAAAATTGGTCAGTACATTGCCTGATAAATCTATAACTTCTCCTTCTATTACAATCTTCTCAGTAGAGCTGAGTGTATCTGCAGTTGCTACGGGGATACCATTGACTTTTGCAGCCCTTACCCTTAGCGTTGGGAAAGCTAAAGTCAGAGCCGGGTCACCAAGCAACGTAAATTTTCGATTATTCGTTACATCACCCGAAGTTTGGTAAGTAAAATTTTTTGCTTCTTTTATAGCATCGCCCAATGTTTTGTATTTACCATTTGCATCAGGTTGCAAAGCAAATTGCAGATAATTATTATTCATGATGCGGTTGCTGAAAGCAAACACCACTCTTGTGGTTGTCATCAAACCGATAGCGCCAGTTTTTGGCCGAAGTAAAATATTTTCACCGATTGAATTAATGTTTGGATTATCATAAGGTGCAAAATCACAGGTGGCAGTAATAAATAATGGCAAGCGGTTGGGATTATTCCAGTTGTTCACCATTGCCAGATCAAGAATTGTTTCTTCTGCCAATCTTACCGCCCCACCATGACCGTTATAGTTCCAGATTAAGGTGCCATTATAAATCTGATTATTACTTGCCTGTATTGCCTGCGGGTAGCTGCTACCACCTGCCCCACTCTCCTGGCGAAAAGCATCCAGATATATTTTTTGCTGATTAAATACCGGGCCTGCTGAGGCAGAAGTCGTCGTTATTATTTCAGCATCCTGCAAGTGCAGATTGTTATCCTCATCGTCTGCAATAAAGGTGAGGTTGTTTCTCCATGGCCCTAAACTTTGTGGAGCAAAATAGGCAGCAACTTTGTCAACAAAATTTTTTGCTTCTTCCATATTCTTTGCAGGGATTCTGCCTATACCAATATCAAGCAGGTTATTTACCAATCCTGAATTAATGTCTTCATTGTTGTCAAGGAAACCAAAGAAGTCATCCGATGTGTAAGATGAAAGGGGATCTAATGCAAAATTGTTTTGATACGATGGAACAAGGTTGGTGTTGTTGGCAATCCTGTCTTTATAATCAAATGAAGCATCTCCAAATAACAACAAATATTTCGGCTTATTTGCAGCACTTGCTCCAAACTTATCATAATACATTTTTACAAAATCCCTGATCGAAGTTGGATCCGGGCTGCCGCTGCCAAATTCGTTAAACACTTGCTCTGTAGTTACCACCACTGTTCTCAAACCATTTTGCTGCTGATGCAATTGTGCTAATCGTTGAGCCTGCGATAAAAAAGCAGGATGAGAAATAATTATGAAATCTGTTGCAGCAGCATTATGTAAATCCTGGTTAGAGATTTTTCCAATGGTAACAGGCATCAAAAAGTTAGTTGGATTAAACGCCACATACTCTCTTAACCTTGAACAATTGTTTACAAACCGAAACTCACTCCCTGAAAGAGTTCCCTGCATCCGCAAAGGATTTAAAGGATCCGTAATATCCCAAACCTGCGTGGCAGCAGTTGCATTACTTACAACAAACTCACTACTATTATTTCCAACACTCAGCCAATCCCGGAATAATAACTGGTCAACTCCGTTCAATGAAATATTCCTGCGGGTAAAAATTTCAAACCAGTTCAGCCAGCCTTGTGCATTAAAACTTCCGGGAATATAAGTGTAGCTGACATCAATATTATTTTGAGAAGCAATAGCCCCGGACAATCCATTTCCAGGCTGACCAAATAAATCATACTGTCCGCCGCCGACTGAGTTGATGGTTATCTGCCCGGAAGGTTGATTATTAATCCGTATATCAAAACGGCTGCTCACTCCTACCGAACGAGCCACACAATTTGTTTGCAGTATTACAGGGGCATTATTTGATATGTTTGGAAAATTGATGATAAAATTTCTTGTCAATGTTCTGCCAGGTAATGCTGACAATTCTTCACCATACCATTCTTTGCTTCCCGCAAGAAAATTAACGGTGTCTAATTCATGAAAATATCTTTCTGAAAAACCGGTGACAGTAAGATTGGGTGAAGTAACTAACAGCGTATTGGAAATTCTTTTACCCGTTCCACCCACACTTAAAAAATAATATGCTTTATCATTAAATACATTTTTGCGGTGAAAAAACCGGAGGTTGGTGGAATCTTTTATCCATTCATCCGGACCGTTGGCATAAAAAATGATATAATCAGTGCCATTTATTATACCATCACCCCCGTCAACTACTTGTATGGCATTTTCCTGTAAATCATCTGCCCACAAACCGGCGTTGGCTTCGGCCAGCATTTTTCCGCCATTTCCGAAAAGCCGAACGGAATTAGCATTCAAATTACTGGTATTTACACCCATTGCGTTTAGAAAAGGAACATCCATTTTATAAACTCCTGAAACCTTAACACTCAGCTTAAACCAGTTATTACTGGCAAGCACAGAGCTGGAAACATAAGTACGCTGTGCCATAGCCCCGAAGGAACAACCAAAAAACAATCCTGCTAACATCAAAAAACGGTTCATCCTCATATCTTTAAACCAACTGTTTTATGAAATTTTCCCATTGAAAAAGCGTAATTCTTCGTTTATGTTTATCATGAAAGTGTTTATATTCGCTCCCGACAACTACCGGGATCATTTGGTAAAAACTTATTGTTGTGCAATATTTTTACCTCATCCGGCGTTAAATTTATTCCAATTCAAAGGTTTATGCAAAAAACAATGAAAAACTTAACAATTCTGGTATCCTGTGTGGTGCTTTTAGCATCCTGTAAAAACGGTGGCCTATTCAAGAAAAAGCAAGCAAAGTCGGATGTAACCGGCTGGAACTACAATGATAAAAATCAGGGTGGTTACAATGTTTCCAAGGTAAAAGAACAGGGTCTTGGGCCAGGCTTAGTATTTGTTCAGGGTGGTACGTTTACCATGGGTCAAACTGAAGAAGATGTAATGGGCGACTGGAATAATATTCCCCGCCGTGTATCAGTTCCATCTTTTTATATCGATAAATCTGAAGTTGCCAATGTTCACTATCGTGAATACATCCATTGGCTTTCAAAAGTTTTTGACCCTTCTGACCCGGAAAATCTTAAAATCATAGAAGCTGCTTTGCCAGATACATTGGTATGGAGAAGTGAGTTAAGTTATAACGAACCTCTTGTTGAGTTTTATTTCCGTCATCCGGGATTTAATGATTATCCTGTAGTAGGTGTAAACTGGAGACAAGCACATGATTTCTGTCTTTGGAGAGGTGACAGGGTAAATGAAATAGCATTAAAGGATAAAGGCTTTGTCAATAAGGCAAACCTGAAGCCCGGTGCCCAGCAGGGAGAAAATAATTTTACAACTAAATCATATTTACTCGGTTTGTATACTGCTCCTCCGGGTAAAATTAAAACCAAGAAGGGCGAACCGAAAGTTATGACTGCCACTATGGAATCTGGTGTTTTATTACCTGATTACCGACTGCCTTTTGAAGCAGAGTGGGAATATGCCGCATATGGATTAATTAATCAAAATCCCCGCCCAAGCGTAAAAGAAGGGAAAAGAGGTGAGGAATTACAATCCAATAAACAAATTTACCCCTGGGCACAGAATGTCAACGGTCTTCGTGATACAAGACATGGCAGCTGGCAGGGTCAGTTTCTGGCCAATTTTAAAAGAGGCTCAGGTGATAATGCGGGAGTGGCTGGTGGTTTGAATGACCGGGCTTTCTACACTGCTCCTGTCAAATCATTCTTCCCCAATGGTTTTGGTATATATAATATGGCGGGAAATGTGAGTGAGTGGGTAGAGGATGTATATCGCCCTTTATCAACTATTGACTTTGATGATATGCCGGCTCCTTTCCGTGGTAACAAATTCCAGAAGCTCTATAAAAATAGCAACGGAGAGGCTGAAATTGATAGTGTAGGCAAGGTTAAAATGGTGGATGTTACAGATGAAGAAAGTAAAAACCGTAGAAACTACCAGAGAGGTAATGTAATTAACTTTCTTGATGGTGACACTTTATCTCAGGCAAGCTACGGGTATGGCCAAACTACTCTTGTCAGTGATAAATCCAGAGTATACAAGGGTGGTAGCTGGAACGACAGGGCTTATTGGCTTACACCCGGAAGTCGCCGTTTTTTAGAAGAAGAGCAGGCTTTAAGTACACTTGGTTTCCGATGTGCGATGACCAGGATGGGAAGTCCTGAAGGAAACGGCAGAAAAACCGGTCAGCACTATAAAACCAGAAGACAAAAACGTTAATTGCAACTTATAAATTCTTTAAACCCTCCGTCTTCCGGAGGGTTTTTTTATCAGCTTATCACCCAATTTCCACCTAATACCGATATAACAAATATTTTAGTCCAACTTCTTTTCTATCGGCATAACCTGCCTGCCGATAGGCAAGTACCTTCTAAGATTTACCCTTAGTCCTTCCCGAAAAATCGGGACAGGTCGGACTAAATAGTAAATCAAGATGGTATAAAAACAGACGAAGGGCTACTTTTGTTATATGTCAATTGAGCAGCTATACAATATTTACAAACAGTATCCCTCCGTACAGACTGATACAAGAAAACTTAAAGAAGGTGATCTTTTCTTTGCCCTGAAGGGAGAAAATTTTAACGGCAATACATTTGTACAAAAAGCCATTGATGCCGGAGCTGTTTATGCAGTGATTGATGAAGAGCAATATGCTGTATTTGGAAAAACTGTTTTAGTAGATAATGTGCTTACCGCACTGCAGCAGTTAGCAAAATACCACAGGGAGCAATTTACGATTCCCATTATTGCTATTACAGGCAGTAATGGCAAAACAACTACCAAGGAACTGGTTCATGCAGCACTTTCTACTACTTTCAAAACTTATACAACAGAAGGGAATCTTAACAATCATATCGGTATTCCGCTTACTATTTTAAAAATAAAAGACGATGCAGAATTAGCAGTATTAGAAATGGGAGCCAACCATCAGAGGGAAATTGCCTCCTATTGTGAATATGCGCTGCCTACTCACGGCTTAATCACTAATTGCGGTAAAGCTCACTTAGAAGGGTTTGGCGGTGTGGAAGGTGTAAGAAAAGGGAAAGGAGAACTATTTGATTATTTACGAAGTAATAAAGGAACTGCCTTTGTAATGTGGGATGATGATTACCTGCAGGGAATGAGTAAAGGGATCAGTGGAATAATTAAATATGGAACCCGGGAAGATGCTCATGTAATTGGAAAGATTAATAAAAGCGATCCTTACCTGGAAGTAGGAATAACTTCAGGCAAGGATCCGATAACCATTCATACTCAACTGGTGGGAGAATATAATCTTCCCAATGTATTGGCTGCTGTAACGGTTAGCCAATTCTTTAAAGTAAAAGAACAGGAAATAAAAGGGGCCATTGAAAATTACAGCCCTTCCAACAGCCGTTCGCAGTTAGTAGAAATCGGAACGAATAAAATAATACTGGATGCATACAATGCTAATCCCAGCAGTATGAAACTGGCTATTGAAAACTTTTTAAGATTACCGGCTGATAATAAAGTACTGATGCTTGGTGGCATGGCCGAGCTTGGAGAAGAAAGTCTTGATGAACACAAAGGCATCGTTGATGCTATCAATCAGGGGAAATGGAAAGCAGTAGTATTGGTAGGGGGTGATTTTTTAAAGTTCGAACACCCTTACACATCGTTTACCAATGCAGCAGAAGCAAAAGACTGGTTACAGCAACAACATTTTGAAAACACATATTTGTTGATTAAAGGAAGCCGCAGTATACAGATGGAGAAAATTTTAGAACCTTAACTTTATGAAATGAACTGGAAACAACTTTTCCCCCAATTTGAACCCGGACTAATCGAAATCATAGAAAAAGAAGCTGTGCAAAGAAGCTATAATGCCGGAGACATTATCATGCGAACCGGACAATACATTAAGTCCACTGCACTGGTACTCGAAGGGCGGATAAAAATATACAGGGAAAACCAGGATGGTGGTGAGTTCCTGATGTACTACCTCGAACCCGGTCAGGCCTGTGCCGTATCCATGATCTGCGCTATTCAATCAGAAACCAGCGAAATAATGGCAAAGGCAGAAGAAGACACTGAAGTACTGATGATTCCTGTTCAGCTAATGGATGACCTGATGAATAAATATAAAAGCTGGTACCAGTTCGTTATTCAAACTTACCGCAGCCGGTTTGATGAATTGCTATCAGTAGTTGATCATATTGCTTTCCACAATATGGATGAACGACTTGAATTTTACCTGAAACGATCTGCCGATAAAACAGGAAAAAAGACAGTGGAAGTTTCGCACCAGCAGATTGCCGATGATTTGAATAGTTCAAGAGAGGTAATATCAAGGCTTTTGAAAAAAATGGAACAGAGAAACCTGGTAAAGCTTCACCGCAATATGATTGAGCTTATATAACAGGTGTTGATGCTGCTGTGATTTCTGTCACATTTTGAGCAAGGTCTTTGGTCTAATCTTGTATAAATTTTTTTTGAATGGAAATCATCGGCTATATCGCTTCTCTTGTCATTGGTATCTCACTTGGCCTTATTGGTGGTGGTGGTTCTATTCTTACAGTTCCTGTACTGGTTTATCTTTTCAAAGTTGAGCCAGTAATAGCAACAGCCTATTCTTTATTCATTGTAGGTTTGTCAAGCCTTGTTGGAGCATTTCCAAAATATAAACAAGGACAGGTTAATTTAAAAACTGCACTAATATTCGGCATCCCATCTATAGTGGCTGTATTTGCCACCCGTAAATTCATCGTTCCTGCCATACCGAAAGAAGTGGTTACCATCGGGGATTTTATTATTACCAAAAGCATCCTGATGATGATTTTGTTTGCTATCCTGATGGTTTTTGCTTCTATATCCATGATCAGAAATAAAAAGAAAACAATAGGCGCAGAAAATGGAATTCAAAACTTTAATTATCCGCTGATATTAATCGAAGGTGCTGTAGTGGGGATTTTAACCGGATTGGTGGGTGCTGGGGGGGGATTTCTCATTATACCTGCTTTGGTAATCTTAAGCAAATTGCCAATGAAACAAGCGGTAGGCACCTCTTTACTCATTATTGGTGCCAAATCTTTAATTGGCTTCACCGGAGATTTAACCAATTATTCAATGGACTGGAAGTTATTGCTAACTGTTTCTGCATTGGCTATTGCCGGAATCTTTATAGGTGATGCTTTAAGCAAAAAAATAGATGGCGACAAACTTAAAAAAGGATTTGGTTGGTTTGTGTTAGTAATGGGCATTTACATCATTGTCAAGGAATTATTCTTCCCTGGCGCAGGATCTCATTAGTGGTGACTCAAGTCACTGTTTATAATTATTAGCCAGGCGATATTTGTATTCTAAATTTAAAAAAAATGATAGTTGAACAAATTTATACTGGCTGCTTAGCACAAGGTGCTTACTACATTGAAAGCAATGGAGAAGCTGTTGTTATTGACCCGCTGCGTGAAGTGGAGCCTTATATTCAGAAGGCCCAACGAAACAATGCAAAAATTAAATACGTTCTTGAAACTCATTTTCATGCTGATTTTGTAAGTGGTCACTTAGACCTGAGCAAAAAAACAGGAGCTCCTATTATTTACGGACCGAATGCAAAACCTGAATTTGAAGCACATATAGCTAAAGATGGTGAAGAATTAAAAGTAGGTAATGTGACATTAAAAGTGTTGCATACTCCCGGTCATACGATGGAAAGCACCTCTTACCTTTTGAAGGATGAGAATGGAAAAGATGTAGCCTTATTCTCAGGCGATACATTGTTTATTGGAGATGTAGGTCGTCCCGACCTGGCACAAAAGTTAGTGACTGATTTAACACAGGATAAATTAGCAGGCTATCTGTTCGATTCATTACGTAATAAAATTATGCCCTTAGCTGATGATATTATTGTTTACCCTGCACATGGTGCTGGCAGTGCTTGTGGCAAAAATATGAGTAAGGAAACAACGGACACATTGGGCCATCAAAAACAAACAAACTATGCACTCCGTGCTGATATGACCAAAGAAGAATTCATCAAAGAAGTAACAACAGGATTGGTAGCACCGCCTGCTTACTTCCCGTTGAATGTGATGCTGAATATACAAGGCTATGAAAGTATAGATAAGGTACTCGAAAGAGGGCAGCATGCTTTAAGTCCTGATGCATTTGAGGCTGCTGCAAACGAGACAGGTGCTTTGATACTGGATACAAGAGACCCGCAAACATTTGCAAAAGGCTTTGTACCTAACTCTATTAATATCGGTATTGATGGAAGTTTTGCCCCCTGGGTTGGTGCTATGATACCGGATATCAAACAAGAAATTTTATTGGTAACAGATGAAGGCCGTGAAGAAGAAGTGATTACAAGACTGGCAAGGGTAGGATATGATTATACCATCGGCTATTTGAAAGGAGGATTCAAATTCTGGAAAGATGCGGGAAAAGAAATTGATCACATTATCTCAATCAGTCCTGATGAATTATCCGCCATCATGAGTAAAGAAAATGCAAACATATTAGATGTTCGTAAAGAAAGTGAATACCTGAGCGAACATATTGTTGATGCCGAAAATGCCCCTTTAGATTTCATCAACGACAGTATGGCCAAAATTGATAAGGACAAAACCTACTATGTGCATTGTGCCGGCGGGTACCGTTCCATGATCTTTAATTCCATTCTCCGTGCAAGAGGCTATGATAATCTGGTGGATGTAAAAAGTGGTTTTAAAGCCATTAAAGAAAGCGGCAAGTTCAACGTAAGTGACTATGTGTGCCCAACTACTTTATTATAAAAACTGTTTGATAGCTTAATGGTTAAGATAATACCGGGAGTTTCTACTCCTGGTTTTTAATACATTTTATAAAAAATAACATATGTCAATGGAAATTTTAAAAGACCTGATAAAGAATCCATCTACAATTGTGGTAGATGTACGCAATGCCTGGGAATTTGAAGCAACCCATATACCCGGTGCCAAAAATATTCCGCTGGAAGAAGTTCCATATAAAGTGGAAGAATTCAAATCCTTCAACAGACCGGTAGTACTTTATTGCCGTAGTGGTAACCGAAGCGGAATGGCGGTAAGTATTTTAAAACAAAATGGAATAGCAGATGTGTACAATGGCGGTGGTCTTGGCGATATGCAAACTCTATTAAACTGATCAACTATGTTGAGTTTCTTAAAAATATTATTCGGCAGATCTTCAGTTAACTTTAAAGAACTCGTCAGCAACGGGGCTATCATCGTAGATGTCCGTTCCACCACTGAATACAAAACCGGGCATATAAATAGATCGAAAAATTTTCCGATGGATAATATCCGTATTAAAGATTCCGAATTGAAAAAAATCAATAAGCCTGTAATTACCGTATGCCGCAGTGGAGCCAGAAGCAGTATGGCTAAAGCCATTTTGAAATCAGCAGGATTAGAAGTATATAATGGCGGGCCATGGACGAGTTTAAAAAACAAGCTGTAATTTGTTATCCTTAACCCCTGTTTATGAACAAGAAACTACTTATAGCTTTTTCTTTTTTATTTGTTACACTTCAATTATTTGCGCAAAGTGTAACAGCAACCCATCGTGTAGTAATTCAGATCAGTAGTAACGACACACTGGTTTGGAAGGGATTAATGAATAACATAAAAAACCTGAAGAATGCCTGGAATGATAGTGTGGCAATTGAAGTCGTGGCTAATGGCCCGGGTATTGAATTTCTTGTTCTGGGTAAAACCACCCAACAGGAAAGAATCGGCTACTTCAAATCAAAAGGAGTTGTATTCTTAGCCTGTGAAAATACAATGGCAGAAAGAAAAATTTCAAAAGAAAGTATCATTCAGGAATCAGGTTTTGTAAAATCGGCAATCGTTGAAATAATAAACCGGCAGGAAAAAGGCTGGAGCTATATAAAAGGTGGTTTTTGATTATTATTACCGGGTTATTTGTTTACAAATACACTCCAATAAAGACTTTTAACTTCATCGTATAAATAAATTCTATGCATTTATCACCGGAAAATGAATTAAAAGATTCACGACGCAATTTTTTGAAGAAAGCTGCACTGGCCGGAATTGGCACATCGTTGGCAGGTGTTGCTTCAGCAATTCCGGCTACTACGAATGAAGGGGGAAAAAGCGAAAGTATCAATTCCGGCAACTTTACTATTTTATATACTTCTGATATTCATGCACAACTGAATACCCATGATGAATTTTTCTGGGAAAATGGAAAAGGGGTATATAGAAAGAGAGGTGGCCTGGCGGTGCTAAAAACCATGATCAACCATTTCAGAAAAAAAAATCCTGCCAATACATTATTAATTGATGGTGGCGATTATTTTCATGGAAGTGCAGTTGCTTCCTTAACAGAAGGTGAAGCGTTGATTCCCTTATTAAATGATTTTAATTATGACCTGATCCTTCCGGGCAACTGGGAAGTAGTATATAAGAAAAAGAAGATGCTGTATGATATGGGGCATGCAACGGCGGCAAAAATTTGTGCCAATATGTGGCATAAAACAACTGATGCGGATAATGGTGAATTAATCTATCCGCCATATTGGGTGAAATATATTGCAGGAACTAAAATTGGGTTTGTTGGCTATACTGACCATCTTATTCCTAAACGTCAATCCCCCGCTTATAGTGAAGGTATCCGTTTTGAACATGCTGATTTCAACGTGGCAAAATATATTAAGCTGTTGAAAGAAGTAGAAGGATGCGGTATTATTTTCATTGTAACACATATGGGATTGGCACAACAGGTGGGATTGGCAAACAATCCTGCTGTGCAGGGAGCTGATTTTATTTTAGGTGCCGATACACATGAACGGGTAAGAGTCCCAATTGAAGGAAAATATTGCAAAGTAGTAGAATGCGGCGCTTTTGGTTCTTTTCTTGGAAAACTGGATATAGAAGTGGAGAATGGAAAAATCAAAAGTTACAAGTATCAGTTGCTTGATGTGGACCCGGCAAAATATCCTGCTGATAAAAAATTACAGTCGCTGGTTAACCAGGCATCAGCTCCTTTCAAAGAACAACTATCAAAAGTAATAGGAACTACTACTACCCCATTAGTCCGGTATTTTGTGATGGAAACTCCGATGGATAACCTGATTACTGATGCCATTCACTGGAAATTCAAAACAGATATTGCGTTAAGTAATGGGTTCCGTTTTTGCCAGCCATTAGCTGTTGATCCGGTAAAAGGGAAAGCGGACATCACTAAAGAATTTTTATGGAACATGCTCCCTGTAGATAGCGAAGCAAAAACAGGATTGATTACCGGTAAACAATTGTGGGACTGGCAAGAAAAAGAATTACAAAATGCTTTTGCTAAAGACCCATCCAAACGATTTGGCGGTTGGTTTGTCCGCTTTGCCGGTATGGAAGTAAATTTCACCATCGGAAATGAGTTTGGAAAAAGAGTGAATTGGATAAAAGTAAAAGGCGAACCTGTTGATTTGAATAAAGAATACAGCATCGTAGCCTGTGAAAGAGAAGGAGATCCGGATGATACGCTTTGCCGGATAGAAAAAGTAAAAAATCCAAAACGTTCAGGTGTATTAATGCATAAAGTAATAGAAGACTACCTGGCTATTCATTCACCTGTTTCTCCGAAATTGGAAAGGAGAGCCACAGCAACGGATCAGCCCAATACTTTATTGACGCAGCTGCAAGGCACAACTTATGAATTCAGGTAATTTATGAAATGAATATCAGGAAGAATATAAAATCAAACTGGCAACTGGTACTGATTGTAATGGTTATTACCTTTATTACTTTGTCTGAAATTATTAAATCACTTCAGCATTCCGATAATAACAATTTATCTTATTCTTTAACAGACAGTACCTGGGTTCCACCCAGTTTATTTACTGATTTTGTATTAGAAGGAGAAGAAAGAGACATGGTTATTTATGGTCAGGATATTATCACCAACACCTCCGGCTATTTTGGCCCAAATGGATCTGTTTCGCAAATTTCAAATGGTATGAATTGCCAGAACTGCCATTTAAACGCTGGCAGAAAGAACTGGGGCAATAATTACAGTGCAGTTTATTCTACTTATCCGAAATACAGGGATAGAAGTGGTGCCATTGAATCTGTTTATAAACGGGTGAGTGATTGCTTTGAACGAAGTTTAAATGGCAGTGCACCTGATAGTAATAGTAAAGAATACAAAGCTATTTATGCTTATATAAAATGGATCGGGCAGGGTGTAGAAAAAAACAAGAAGCCTTTTGGAAGCGGAATTGAAAAATTACCTTTTATGGATCGTGCCGCAGATCCTGGAAAAGGTAAAATTATTTATTTAGCTCAATGCCAAAGTTGTCATGGCCGGAATGGTGAAGGTCAATTGACCTTTAATAGAATCAGTTATTTATATCCCCCTCTTTGGGGTGAACACAGTTATAATGATGGAGCAGGGTTATTCCGGCTAAGCAGTTTTGCAGGTTATATAAAAAATAATATGCCATTCAATATTGCTTCACACAGTAATCCAAAACTTACCAATGAAGAGGCATGGGATGTGGCTGCCTTTGTAAACAGCCAACCCAGACCAACAAAAGATAAAAGCAAAGACTGGCCGGATGTTTCCAAAAAACCGTTTGACCACCCTTTTGGTCCATACACAGATGGCTTTTCAGAAACACAACATAAATACGGCCCTTATCAGCCTATCCTGGCCAAAAAAGGTTTATAGTTCACTACTTGTGACAATTATCACTCTATAACTTTGTATTCTCATTCACCTTTGCAAATCTAAAATGAACTATTTATGTTAGAATGGATAAAGCAACCCTGGCCCTGGTATGTAGCTGGCCCACTAATTGGTCTTGCGGTTCCTGCACTTCTTATATTGGGCAATAAAACCTTTGGTATTTCTTCGTCCTTACGTCACATTTGTGCTTCCTGTATTCCAGCGAATATTCCTTTTTTTAAGTATGACTGGAAAAAAGAAATATGGAATCTGTTTTTTGTTGTTGGTGTTCTGGTAGGTGGCATTATTGCAGCTCAGTTACTTTCCAATCCCGAACCCATGTTGGTCAATCCAAAACTTTCGCAGGAACTAACAACCTATGGCATCACCAATTACAATGGAATTGTTCCGGCAGAATTATTTTCATGGCCCCAACTACTTACTGCTAGGGGTTTTATAATGATGGTCGCTGGTGGTTTCCTCGTAGGCTTTGGAACAAGGTATGCCGGCGGTTGTACCAGCGGACATGCTATCATGGGATTGAGTAATCTGCAATGGCCCTCATTGGTTGCTACCTGTTGCTTTATGGCCGGTGGTTTTATTATGGCCAACCTCATTCTACCATACATTTTAAAACTCTAACTTTTACTTTATGGCATCACAAGATATTACACCCAATAAAATACCTTTCGTATCAAAAACAGCAAATACTGATTTTGAAGTCCGTTCTCAAAATGCCATGTGTGTTAACAGTTCAGAACTGGATAAACCATTAGTGGCAAATATCAAATATGCTGTTGCTGGAATAGTATTCGGAATCATACTCGTAAAAGCAGAAGTAATTTCCTGGTTTCGTATCCAGGAAATGTTTCGCCTTCAGAGCTTTCATATGTATGGCGTAATAGGTTCAGCTGTGGTAACAGGCATTATCAGTGTTCTGTTAATCAAAAAATTTAATGTAAAATCAATTGATGGAGAACCTATAAAATTGGAATCCAAAAAATTTAATAAAGGGCAAATTTATGGCGGATTGTTATTTGGATTTGGCTGGGCCATTACCGGAGCATGCCCGGGTCCGCTGTTTGCGCAGATAGGAACCGGAGCAACGGTTATCATTGTAACTTTATTAAGTGCTATTGCCGGTACCTGGGTGTATGGTAAATTCAAAGACAACCTGCCACATTAGTGTAGTTAAAAACATAGAATAATACCGATTATGCATCCGTAATAGTCCTCCCGATAGCTATCGGGATCGTTGGCCTAAACGGCTGCTACATTCCCGACTTTCGGGACAGGCAAGCATTATACAGGAATCTATAGGACTAGTTTAGAAATATAGATAGTATAATTTGTTTGCCCATGTTATGCTTCCGTTTTCAATGGAGATAATAATTTTTCGTCAATGAAGTTGGTCAGTCATCAGGATGATCTAAATCATTTCTCAACAAGAGTTAAGCAGATTATTTGCCGTTACCCTTGCAGAGTGACTAATATCACTCCAGCAAGAATCATTCCCTTATACCTTAGCAACATAAAATCATTATCATGTCATTCAAACATCAAATCATAATCGTAGGCGGGGGCAATGCAGGCATTTCTGTAGCTGCAAAGTTGTTTAAAAAAAATCCGATTTTAGATATCGCTATTATTGAGCCTTCCGAAAAACACTACTATCAGCCAGCTTGGACATTGGTTGGTGGCGGCACATTTAATATTGATGATACGATCAGAAATGAATCAACTGTAATTCCATCAAAAGCAAAATGGATTAAAGATGCAGTTATATCATTTGAACCGGAACAGAACCGTCTTACAACTAAAGAAGGAAATACATATACATATGATTATTTGGTAGTAGCTCCGGGAATTCAATTAAACTGGCATTTAGTTAAAGGATTGCCAGAAACTCTAGGCAAAAATAATGTTACCAGTAATTACTCATTTGACCTGGCCCCTTACACTTTTGACTGTATCAAAAATATGAAACCGGGAATGACTGCTATGTTTACCAGTCCTTCTACCGCCCTAAAATGTGGTGGCGCCCCACAAAAAATTACTTATCTCGCTGCAGATTATTTCAGAAAACATGAATTAATGGGAAAAATAAATGTTGAATTCTGCACTGCCGGCAAAGTAATATTCGGGATAAAAAAATATGCAGTCCAACTCCAAAAAGTGGCAGACAAACTGCAGGTGCACATGAATTACCGTCATGATCTGATTGCAGTTGATGGACCAAACAAAATGGCAACCTATAAAGTAACGGATGAAAATGGAAATACGACTGAGGTAACAAAGCATTTTGATATGCTCCATGTTACCCCACCACAAAGTGCACCGGACTTTATTGCTAAAAGTTCATTAGCGAATGATAAAGGATGGGTTGATGTTGATAAATACACGTTGCAGCACAATCGCTATAAAAATATATTTGGATTGGGAGATGCTACCAGTACTCCCAATGGTAAAACAGGAGCTGCCGTAAGAAAACAAGCACCTGTGCTGGTTCAGAACCTGCTTTCAATGATGAATAATAAAGAACTTTCTGCAAAATATAATGGGTATAGCAGTTGCCCGATTGTAGTAGGGTATGGAAAATTAATTTTAGCTGAATTTGATTATGACAATACGCCCAAAGAAACATTTCCTTTTGACCAGAGTAAGCCCCGCTGGACCATGTGGATCCTGAAAAAATATATTTTACCCTGGTTATACTGGAATAAGATTTTAAAAGGCTCTATGTAAGATTCAATATTATTAAAGATTAAAGGTTTTTTAAGGCAACCGTTCTTTTTTTGTAACTCTTGTCACGATACCTGAATTTCAATTACTTCAACTTTGTCTCCTATCAGTTGTTTAAATAGAATGAATTTACTAAACAGGCTTAAATCAGGATGGACATCATTAAAATTCGTACAGGTTGGTCTGGGTGGCTTAATTTTGTATTCCTCTATTGAGTCAGGACAGGTATTTGGAATGATAGTTGGATCCTTTTTTACTACCCTCTCCTTATTAACAGACGGGGTATGTTGTGCAAGCGGAGGTTGTTATACCTCTCCTGGAAAACAAGATTCCTCAACAAAAGAAATGATCGAATATGAAGAGCTGGGTACTAAATAACAAGTTGTTGATTGCGGGAATAGTTTTAGGTGCCATCGGTGGTTATTTATATTGGCTGCAGATCGGCTGTAGCAGCGGCACCTGTGCTATTACTTCAAAGTGGCATAATAGTACAGCGTATGGTGCTTTAATGGGTGGATTGTTATTCAGCATGTTTAAACGAGAAAAAAATGCAGACAACAAGTAATAAAAGAGAGACATTTAACGAAATTATCAATGGCAGTACGCCGGTACTGGTTGATTTTACGGCAGAGTGGTGTGGCCCCTGTAAAATGATGAAACCGGTTCTGGAACAATTACATCAGCAAATGGGTGATACGGTTCGCATACTCAAAATTGATATCGATAAAAGTCCGGCTGCTGCTAATGCATACAATGTGCAAAGTGTACCAACGCTGATACTATTTCAAAATGGCAAGTCTCTCTGGCGACAATCAAGTGTCTTGCAAGTCTCCCAATTAAAAACGATCATCCAACAATACATATCCAATTAATAAGATGACAGAAAAAAAAGTGAGCCGTGGTTATTTTGCTTCCGTAGTTAGTTGTCGCTGTCCCCGGTGCCGGGATGGAAAATTATTTCAGCATCCAACTACTATCAGTTTTAAAAAAAATATGGTGATGAACAAGGAATGTATTGTTTGCAAACAAGCCAGCGAAATCGAAGTTGGGTTTTATTATGGCACCAGCTATGTTAGTTATGGCATTACAGTTATTTTTAGTTTACTTAGTTTAGGCTTATGGGCGTTGACAATTGGTTTATCGGTCAATGATAATCGTTTTTTTATCTGGATGGGTGTAAATGCAGGTGTATTGATTTTACTACAGCCCTGGCTGATGCGTTTCAGCCGCAGCCTCTGGATTTCCTGGTTTGTAAAGTATGACCCCGATTGGAAAGAACATCAACCGATTGATTTTTCCGAAAGATTAAACCCTGATCAGGCGAATAACTGGTAAAAAAACCCGATACTGCAAAAAAACAGCTCGGGTTAGTTGCGGAGACTGAGGGATTCGAACCCTCGATACAGTTTCCCGTATACACACTTTCCAGGCGTGCTCCTTCAACCACTCGGACAAGTCTCCTTAAAGGGTTGCAAAAGTAACGGTTCAATTTTCAGAAACCGAATAATTTTTCAGCATTTACAGTAGTAATAGAAGCCACTTCCTCACTACTAATATTCTTAATAGTTGATAATTTTTCTACCATATATTTCAAATAAGAAGGCTCATTTCTTTTACCCCTGAATGGAACCGGAGCCAGATAAGGTGCATCAGTTTCTAAGACAATATTTTCAAGGCTAATAGTTTCCATCACTTTATCTAATCCTGAATTCTTAAATGTAATCACCCCTCCTATCCCAAGGTAAAATCCAAGATCAATAACCTGCCTCGCCTGATCTGCATCACCAGAGAAACAATGAAACACCCCCTTTAATTTACCCTGCCTGTCCGGCAGGCAGGCCTTCTGATGTTCGGCAACTACATTGATACATTCATCCGTTGAATTACGGGAATGAATGACAATCGGCAGGTCAAAATGCTGAGCCCATTCAATTTGTTCATGGAATGCAGCATATTGTTGATCTGTAAACGTTTTATCCCAGTAAAAATCAAGACCAATTTCTCCTACCGCTTTAAAAGTCCTTTTTTCAAGATAATTTCTTACAATTTTCAGCTCATCCTTGTAGTTTTCCTTAACTGAGCAGGGATGCAGTCCCATCATACTCAAACACATCTTAGGATTGTTGTCTTCTAATCTCAGCATCATCTCATGAGTAGTAGAATCAATAGCCGGTAACAAAATTTTTCTAATCCCTTCTTTTTCAGCTCTTTCAAGCATTTCAAGCCTATCAAAATCAAATTCTGCCAGGTAAATATGTGAATGTGTATCTATCAACATTATCCTGAAATCTTATTTGGACAAATCTCAGTAAAAATTTATAAAAATCCGTTAAACTTCGTCCAATAATAGCCATCTTACAAACGTTTTCTAGTTGCCCCTCAATAAATTATAATTTATGAAACCCAGAATCAATCTTTCTCAACTGGTTACGCTTATTTCATTTTTATTCCTTCTGATGGTTACTTCCTGCCAAAAGGAAAAAAGCCAAACTGGATCAGATGCCCAGGAAGAAGAAGTATCAAAAGCAGCTGGTGAGGCTGCTGCCGATGCCGAAAGTACCTTCAATGAGTTTTTTGATGACGCCATGGGCGCAAGTAATGATGTAGGAGTTGCAGGATCAGGTGTATTTTATGGGCGCCCTGATACTTTAACGCCAACACCTCGTTGTTTTACAATTACAATTACCCATTCAACCCCTTCATTTTTCCCGGCAATTGTGACTATTAATTTTGGGAACATTGGTTGCACCGGCCCTGATGGAAGGGTACGAAAAGGAAAAATTATTACTGAATATACAAATCGCCTGATTTATCCGGGTGCAATAGCTACTACTACATTTGATGGATTTTATGTAGATGGTATACATGTGGAAGGAACGCATAAAATAACAAACATAGCCAATGCTCCTGTGCCACCAGCAAACATTGCCAGAAAGTTTAAAGTGGAGGTTATTGATGGTAAACTAACCAAGACTGACGGCAACTTTATTGAATGGAATAGCAACAAAACAATTACACAGGTTGAAGGATTAGCAACACCTGATTTTCCCAAAGATGATGCATTTAAAATTGAAGGTTCAGCAAATGGATTCGTAAAAAGAGGCAACCTGCTTGTTCGTTGGGAATCAGCTATTACTGAGCCTCTTCTGAGACGATTAACGTGCCAGTGGATAGTTAAAGGCAAGATCAGAACAACAAGGGTCAATCTGCCAAATCCTAATAACAGCAGATGGGTGGCAATTCTGGATTTTGGAGCAGGTATTTGTGACAACAAGGCCATACTTACCATAAACGGGATTTCACGTCAAATTACTTTGCCGTAATTAAAAAATTATTATACCTTTAAACCAGTTTTCATAGGGTACGGATTAAAAACGGGCCAGGGTTTCTACCCAGGCCCTAACTTTTTAAACCATCTCCACCCCTTTTTAAGCTTAAAGTGACTTAAAAATGAACCCCTTCCCGGCAAATAGTTGAAGAAAAAGAGGCAAGGTGTATTTTAATCGGGGAAAAGCCTTTTGGCTATCATGAAAAACAATAATTGAACCTGGTTTTGTTTTACTAATTACATTTTCCAGACAGTTTTCCTTAGACAAGGATTCGTCAAAATCGCCACTTAATACATCCCACATGACAATTTTAGCTGATTTGTTATTCATGGCATTACTGATTCCCTTTGCCTGTAATCGTTTTATTTTTCCATATGGTGGCCTGAATAAGTCAGTGTTGATAGTTGATGCTGCCTCACTTACATCCACCAGGTAGTCATGGGTTGTTGTTTTCCATCCATTCAGGTGATTTTGTGTATGATTACCTGCACTGTGCTCTTCTTCCAAAATTCGTTTATAAATGACCGGATAATCAACGACATTTTTTCCAAGACAAAAAAAAGTTGCTTTTGCATTGTACTTCTTCAACTCATCCAATACAAATGGCGTGGCAACCGGATGCGGCCCATCATCGAAAGTGAGGTAAACAATCTTTTCATTTGTATCAACCTTCCATAAACGGGATGGATACAACTTCTTCATCCACCAGGGAGTTTTGACAAAATATTTCATAAATATAAAAGGCACAAGGTACAAGAATACAAGGTACAACTGACAAGGTACAAGAAGACAAGGTACAAGAGTCGTGCTATGCAAAATGACATTCCAGTAATAGAGTTCTCTTAGGTGTTATATTACGAACCTAACACCTTTTAATAAAACTTTGATAATAGGGTTCTCTTGAACCTTGTCAGTTGCGCCTTGTGCCTTCATGCTTTATCTTTACAACATTATGAGCAAAAAAGTAAGAGTTCGTTTTGCCCCAAGTCCTACAGGTGGTTTGCATCTGGGTGGAGTAAGAACTGTTTTATATAATTACCTTTTTGCCAAAAAATATGGCGGAGATTTTTTAGTGAGGATAGAAGATACCGACCAAAGCCGCTATGTAGCCGGAGCGGAAGAATATATTTTTGAAACATTAAAATGGTGTGGGCTCGAACCTGATGAAAGTGTACAACATGGTGGAGAATATGGCCCTTACCGACAGAGTGAACGAAAAGCAAGCTACCGGCAGTATGCAGAGAAACTTGTAAATGATGGTCATGCTTATTATGCATTCGACACTACTGAAGAGTTAGAAAAAATGAGACATGATTTGAAATCAGCAGAAAATCATTCCCCACAATATGATCATACTGTCCGTTTGAAAATGCGGAATTCGTTGACACTATCTCCTGAAGAGGTAAACACTTTACTAAAATTGGAAACCCGCCATGTAATCCGGATTAAAATGCCGGACCATGAAAACATTTCTTTCATAGATATGATCCGGGGAGAAGTACATTTTGATTCCTCATTGGTGGATGATAAAGTTTTGCTGAAAGCTGATGGTATGCCAACTTATCATTTAGCCGTTGTTGTTGATGATTACTTAATGAAAATCAGTCATGCTTTTCGTGGCGAAGAATGGCTGCCTTCTGCACCGGTACATATTCTGCTATGGAAATATTTATTTGGATTAGAGAATATGCCAAAGTGGGCTCATTTCCCATTGATACTCGGGCCAAATGGAAAGTTGAGTAAAAGAGATGGTGCCAAATTTGGCTTCCCGGTTTTTGCCATGAACTGGACCGACCCAAAGACAAATGAACTGACAGAAGGATTTAAGGAAAAAGGATTTTTACCTGAAGCATTCATCAACCTGCTGGCTTTATTGGGTTGGAATGATGGTACCGAACAGGAAATTTTTTCCAAAGAAGAATTGATCCAGAAATTCTCCATGGAACGGGTGCATAGTGCCGGGGCAAAGTTTGATTATGAAAAAGCGAAGTGGTTCAACCATGAATGGATCAAGCAGTCGGGAGTCGGGGGTCTTGAGTCGGGAGTCAAAACCCTGCTTGTACAAAATGATATTACAGTTAACAACGATGCCTTACTGCATAAAGTAATTGAATTAGTGAAAGATCGTTGCGTATTGCTTTCTGATTTTGTAAACCAATCTTCTTTCTTTTTCAAAGCCCCGGAAACATTGGATGTAGATGCAGTGAAGCCAAAATGGAATGATGATAAAAAGAATTTTTTTATTGCCTACTCAGAAAAATTACAATCGGTCGGCGAATGGAATGCCCTTGCGTTAGAAAATAGTTTTAAAGAGCTGGCTGTTGAGAAAGCTATCAAACCTGGTGAACTGCAACTTCCCTTCCGCATTATGCTGGTGGGTGGAAAATTTGGTCCGCCGGTATTTAATATCGCAGAATTGCTGGGAAAAGAAGAAACAACTGCCAGAATAAATAAAGCAATCAACCTGTTTGTATAACCATTAAACGATTACAATTTTATACAGTCAGAACAACTTATGAGAAATTTACTACCACTGATTTGTTTAACTTTTTTTTTCGCCTGCAAGAAAGATGGTTCAACAATTCCTCCCAATACCACCCCTGTTGATAGTGCTGTTGTAACTGTAAATAATGGTTATGGTAGTGGCAAATACAAAATTGGTGACACCGTCCACCTTTTTAGCACCGCTTATTCAACCAGCCAGTTGTTTGATACCTGGAGCAGCACCGATGCTTCTTTGTTAAATGGAAAAGATGAATGGCATACATGGTTCATTATGCCAGCTAAAAATGTAAATTTCTCCGGTAGCATTAAAAATATTAACCCTGTAAATCTCACTTTAGAACAAATAATGGGAAGAGACAGACTGAAACCCGTTTATTATTTTTTTCCACCAGGACATAAAGGATTTGTTTTATTACTTCATGGTTCCGGCGGTACAGCACAGCATTTTGTAAATAGTTACGAATACCAACAGCTCATTAAAGATCTGGTGACAGATAATTTCGGAGTAATTGTTACAGAAGCTGAGGAATCCACCACCGGTATTGATGTGAATGGTGATGGCAAAATAAGATGGGCAACTACCCCGTATGATTCTGTAACAAATGTGGATTATGCCAACATCAAAATAATTACAGATGTTTTTTATACCCGGGGTGTAACAAACCGAAGTAAACTGCGCTACTCGGTTGGCATGAGTAATGGCGGAAATTTTTCTTCCTATTTATCATCCCTGTTTAGTTATAAAGCCGGTGTCAGCTATTGTGCCCCTTCGGGTGCACCGATAGCAGCATTATCCGTTACACCTTTACAGTTTTGCATGGCAAGATTTGATAATAACGAAAATGTAGGGCCTACCGGAAATGCAAATGCATTGACCAATTCTCAAACATTAACCAACCGTGGCATTTGCAGTAAGTATTATATTCAGGAACATAGTCCGTTGTATCCTGAACGTTTTGCCAGGAAAGGTGATATTACAACTGCCAAATCAATTTCCCTTTTTAATGAATTAAAAAGCAAAAGCTACCTGACCAGCAAAAATTACTTTATTGGATTTTCAGATGCGCTGATTACTGCCTACCAAGCTAATCCGACCTCCTTTCCGGAGCTTAACAGTCTTACTATTTCACAAAAGCTAACGCTGATAGAGCAAATAGATCTTGCTGTAGGCGACCACCAGATGTACAGCGACTACAACCGGGCTACATTAAAGTTTTTGAATACGCAGTGTCTGTAATGTAACATTCTGTTGATTCTTTTCGTTTTATCACATTAACTTACTGCCATGACGAAAAGAGCCGAAGCCTACTGGCCGCTGATCTTACTATTAGCTACGATCAAATTTTTATTGCCGCTATTCCAGCAGGATGCATTGTATGAACTGCAGCGGGATGAATATTTATATTATCAGCAGGGGCTTCATTTTGATTTGGGCTATTTAGAAAATCCACCTCTTCTTTCATGGCTTGGCATGATTTCATCCTGGTTTGGCGGCTCAGAAACATGGATAAAACTATGGCCCTGTCTCTTCGGGGCTGCAACCGTCGTCATTACCTGTTTGATTGCCGCTGAAATGGGCGGCAAGCTTTTTGCTCAATTCATTACCGGGCTTGGCATCATCAGCGGAGCTTATATCCGTATACATTATTTATTTCAGCCCAATTTCCTTGATATATTTTTCTGGACCTTATCCATTTACTTTCTCATCCGGTTTATCAATTCCAACAATCAAAAATTTATATATTATTTGGCGGTAAGTTTAGCAGTAGGCTGGTGGGGAAAGTATTCTGTTTTGTTTATGGCCATTGCTATCGTTATTGGTCTGTTGCTTTCATCATACAGAATAATATTGACAAAGAAAAAAACCTGGCTGGCTGCCGGGCTTGCTTTACTGATTATTACGCCCAATATTCTATGGCAATATTGGCACAACTGGCCGCTGGTACACCACATGAAAGAACTACAGCAAACACAATTGAAGTACAATGATAAGGCAGGTTTTCTAGTTGACCAGCTCATGATGTTATTGCCGGTGGTAATGGTTTGGATAGCAGGTTTGATATGGGTGTTCAGAAAAAAGGAATATCGCATTATCGGCATTATTTACTTATCCGTTATTACATTATTGGTTTTTGGAAATGCCAAAAGTTATTATGCCTTGGGTGCTTATCCTATGCTGCTGGCGGCTGGCGGGGTGGCCTGGGAGTATTTATCTGAAAGAAGAAAATGGATACGTTATACCCTTGCTATACTAATTATTGGCATTAATTACATGATAATGCCAATTCTGTTGCCCATCTGGAAACCGGAAAAGCTGGCGGCCTTCTATGAAAAAATCGGCATCGAACATACATGGGAAGATCAAAAAAATCATCCCCTTCCGCAAGATTTTGCAGATATGCTGGGGTGGAAGGAATTAACAGTAAAGACAGAGAAATTCTTCAACACCCTTCCGGACTCAACAAAAAACAGCAGTATTATTTATTGCAGAAATTATGGACAAGCCGGTTCGTTGAAGTTTTATAGTAACAATGAATATTTAAAAAACAAAGTGATAAGTGATAATGGCTCTTTTATTCTCTGGATACCAGACCGTTTATGGATGAAAAATCTCATCTTCATTGGCAAACAAATGCCCGATAAAGATGATGAAGTATTTCAGCATTTTGAAAAAGTAACTGTCATTGATTCGGTCAACAACAAATTCTCCCGTCAGCATGGTAATAAAATCATCTTCTTTGAAAATATTGATTCAATAGGTTTGCGATTAGCTGTTGATGGATTGAAGGAAGAGAAGAAAAAGTTCTCCCGGTAAGCATACCTGCACTTTCCTTACTTTCGCAATACACAATTGCCACATGAACAGACCCGTAAGAGTATTAGTTGCCAAAGTAGGACTGGATGGCCACGACCGTGGTGCAAAAGTTATTGCTACGGCCCTGCGGGATGCCGGCATGGAAGTCATCTATACCGGCCTTCGCCAAACCCCTGAAATGGTAGTGAATGCTGCCTTACAGGAAGATGTAGATGCTATTGGCATCAGTATTTTGTCCGGCGCCCACAATACAATCTTTCCTAAAGTAATTGCACTGATGAAAGAAAAAGGAATGAATGATGTGCTGTTGACGGGTGGCGGTATCATTCCCGAAGATGATATGAAAACACTGCATGAATTGGGAGTTGGGAAACTATTTGCACCCGGCACACCTACTTCTCAAATCAGTGAGTATATTAAAGCATGGGTGAAAGAACACCGTAGTTTTTAAACACCTCACCAACAGTAAAGATTGTTTCTAAAAAAATTTAATCCCTTAATTCATTCTTTCGTAAATTCATTTACGTATGGAGGAACATTCTTTATTGGCCGATTATATTGAGCAGCCCCGTGTGTGGGATGAGATGTTTACGGCTGGGGGCATTCGTCCCCCTTACCAGAATTTTGTGTCGGCTATCCAGAATTTATCTGCCGAAGAAATGACACATAAAGATGAACTGGCAAAGAAACTCTTTATGAGCCAGGGCATCACCTTCACCGTGTATAGTAGCGGCGAAGGGGTTGAAAAAATTTTCCCTTTTGATATCATTCCCCGCATATTGGAAGCAGCCGAGTGGAAACATATTGAAGCAGGCATCAATCAACGGTTAAAAGCATTAAATATTTTTCTGAAAGATATTTATCATCAGCAGTTTATTATTAAAGATAGAATTGTTCCGGCTAAACTCATTTACTCCTGCCCCAATTTTGTGCGCCAGATGGTGAATGTAAATGTACCCTTTGATATTTATACGCATATTTCTGGCATTGATCTTATCCGTGACCATGACGGAACTTATTATGTACTGGAAGATAATTTACGTACTCCATCCGGTGTTTCTTATATGCTGGAGAACCGCAGTATTACTTATCGTATTTTTCCAGACTTATTGCCGAAAAATAATGTTCGTTCTGTAAAAGATTATCCAGATCTTCTTTTAAAAAACCTTGTTGCAATAGCTAACCGGCAAAATAGTACCCCAACAGTTGTATTACTAACACCCGGCATTTATAACTCAGCTTATTTTGAGCATACCACATTAGCAAGGTTAATGGGAATTGAATTAGTAGAAGGCAGCGACCTGGTGGTTGATAATCATAAAGTGTATATGAAAACAACTACCGGATTAAAACAAGTAGATGTTATATACCGCAGGGTTGATGATGATTATATTGATCCGCTGGTTTTTCGACAGGATAGTATACTGGGTGTGCCGGGCCTATACGGTGCTTACCGTACAGGGCATGTGGCTATTGTAAATGCAATGGGCAATGGCGTGGCAGATGATAAAGCGGTGTATTCTTATGTACCGGCGATGATACAATATTACCTGAATGAAGAACCGATTCTGAAAAATGTACCTACTTATCAATTAGGCGAAGCTGAAAATAGAAAATTAATTTTTGAGAATATGGATACAATGGTGATTAAAAAAACCAACGAGTCCGGCGGATATGGAATGTTGATTGGCAGTGCCGCCACAGAAAAAGAAATGGATGCATTTAAAATAGCTATTGAAGAAGACCCACGAAGTTTTATCGCACAACCTATTATCAGTTTATCATCTGCTCCTTGTTATATAAATGGAGTGTTGCAACCCCGACGTGTTGATTTAAGGCCTTATGCCTTATATGGACCTGATGGAATTGATATAGTTCCGGGAGGATTAACTAGAGTTGCATTGAAAGAAGGTTCATTGGTAGTTAATTCATCACAGGGTGGTGGCAGTAAGGATACATGGGTGTTGGGAGCCCCTGTCCCCTAAAGGGAGACTTAGGTCAATGATTCATTTAGTAGTATATAAGTTCTTTAAAGAAATGATTTTCTGTGAGGTGGCTTAATCCGAAGGAGTAAAATTTGCATAGCTCCGGGTGAAACCCTGAGAATGATAAGGAAGAATGTATTTGGAACCCCTAAGGGGTTCAACATAATGAATAGAGTTACCGGACGTACAAGAGTGATTATTCCTTCCTTTTGCCAAAAGAAAAGAATAACAGAACAAGTTCGCAACGAAGATCATAGTAGCACTATTGCTGTAAACAAAAAATAAAATTTTAACTGAAAGAAACTATGCTGAGCCGAGTTGCTGATTCTGTTTTCTGGATGGCCCGTTATATGGAACGTACGAATGGTATGCTCCGGCTACTCCGTACCAATTATATTTCATCGCAGGATGAGGTGAAAGATTTTAGCTGGCAACCTTTGTTAGTTACGTACAGTGATGCTTCTGCTGACCTAAAAAAACAACTTGGAAATAATTCACCAAAAGTTTTAGAACATTTGCTGCTTGATCGTTCAAATGGTGCATCCGTATTCAATAACATTACCCAGGCCAGGGAAAATGCAAGGGCAGTACAAGACCATATTACCAAAGAAGTGTGGCAATGCCTCAATGATTATTATCACCTGATACGAAATGAAAAAATACAATCGCAGATTAAATTTGGCGATCCGGTATCGGCGGTAGATTCTTTAATCAACCATGGTATGCTCTATCATGGCACGGTGGATATTACCATGGCCCGTGGCGAAGCATTTAATTACCTGAATATTGGAAAATTTCTTGAACGGGGAATTCTTTCTGCAGATATGCTGCATATAAAATTGACAGAACTGAATTATAACCTGCAACAAAAGGTAGAAGTGCCGGCATTGCGATACTTGCTTTATTCTCTTTCCGGCTACGAGTTATATTTAAAAACACACCGGGGAAATTTTCAGACTGATTTTGTGCTTGACCAGATTATTTACAACGAAAATTTTCCTCATTCCATTTCTTATTGCCTTAAACAACTGTTGCGATACTTTGAAAGGTTGGAAACAGAAAGCCTGCCGGAAAGTTATAAAGAGCTGGAGTTTTTAATTGGCCGGGCTATGAATGATGTAAAATACAGTGATGTAAAACTATCCGATAGTGAAGGACTTCAACAATTTTTAAAACATACCCGCAGCGAATTTTTTGAAATAGCTGCTGCTTTTAATCAATATTATTTTGGTAATTCCTGAATTGCCGCAACTTTGCACCCATGCCTGAATACCGTATAAAACATATCACCCGATACACCTACCCCTCCCAGGTTATTGACAGTGCCAACCAGGTAATGCTTTTTCCGATAGATGATGTTCAGCAGGAAGTAAAAATACATGAGCTGCTGATTACTCATCAGCCGTCTGTGGAAGTATTTACAGATTACTTCGGTAATAAGATTGGCATTTTTTCTATTATACGTCCGCACAAACAATTAATGATTGAATCCATTATAGAAGTAATTACCCATGAAGCCCGGTGGCCGCTCAATGATACTAATCCCGCAGAGCAATGGGAAAACCTTACAGTCATCTGTGATCAGTTTCCATACATGGACTTTATGTTGTTGGAAAACTTTGAAGCAAAAGAAGAAATTACCGCTGTAGTTAATTCATTAAAAAATAAAGACACCACTCCTTTTGTAATAGCAAAGGAAATGTGTGCCTATGTGTTTGATAATTTTGAATATCGTAAAGGCATCACCAATGTGGAAACAAAGGTGGATGAAATATGGAAACTAAAAGCCGGAGTATGCCAGGATTTTGCTCATGTGTTATTAGTAATGTTGCGAATGGTAGGTGTTCCGGCAAGGTATGTAAGCGGCTATATCTGTCCAAAAAATCATGAGTTGCGTGGCGAAGGTGCTACCCATGCATGGGTGGAGGCTTATATTCCTTTTCATGGCTGGCTTGGCTACGACCCTACTAACAATTGTATAGCCAGCGATCAGCATGTACGTCTCGCTATCGGCAGAAGCTTTACAGATTGCACACCGGTAAAAGGTACCTACAAAGGTGCATCTGAACATACACTGGAAGTATCGGTAATTATTGAAAACGATTCTCCTAAATCAATAGATGAAACACTAACACCTGTTTTTACTTACCAGGTGTATAACCCCGGGATTTCCGATAACTCTTATCGGAAGTTTATGGAGATGCAGCAACAGCAGTAGAAAATGATATACTATCTTCAAACTATAAAAATTAAATATGAGTTATCAAACATTGCTTAAAACTTTGGAACACGGTATCTGCACTATCACCATCAACCGGCCTGATAAACTTAATGCACTAAATAAAACAGTATTTGAAGAATTGAATAAAGCACTGGATATCGTTTTAAGTCATGCGGAAATCAAATCAGTTATCATCACCGGTGCCGGTCCAAAAGCTTTTGTAGCCGGTGCCGACATTTCAGAATTTGGCGGATTAAACAAAGAAGAAGCAATGGCCCTTGCCAAAAAAGGACAAGATACATTTGCAAGAATTGAAAATTCACCAAAACCAATTGTAGCTGCGGTTAATGGTTTTGCCCTCGGCGGCGGTTGTGAATTGGCCATGAGTTGTCACTTTCGGGTGGCATCAGAAAATGCAAAATTTGGACAACCTGAAGTAAATCTTGGTTTGATACCCGGCTATGGAGGCACGCAACGTTTGGTTCAACTAATCGGAAAAGGCAAAGCAATGGAACTGCTGATGTCTGCTCATCTTATTGATGCCAATGAAGCAAAGCAATTGGGATTGGTGAATTATGTTACTACAAGTGAAACATTATTAGATCATACCAAAAAAATTCTCGAAATCATTAATTCAAAAGCACCACTAGCTGTTGCCGGTTGCATCAAAGCTGCCAATGCAGTATATGATGAAAACAAAGATGGCTATGCCGTAGAAATAGAGGAATTTGGCAATGCCTTTTCCACAGAAGATATGAAAGAAGGTACAACCGCTTTTCTGGAAAAACGAAAAGCTGTATTTATCGGAAAATAATTACTTCTCTATCAGTTTCTCATCTATCAGATAAGCTGATACACTACTTATATTATCAGTACCCTTTGCATCTTCCAGGTAAACCCGGAACGAAGTAATACTTTTAGCAGGAAAAGTAAGGATCCTTTTTCTACCCACACTGGTGCCTTTTATTTCTCCGCTATTTTTACCGTCTTTATAAAAAACGATATTAAATTTCCGGATGGATTGGCTAAATTGAATGGCTTCTTTCAATACAATACAATTGATCTTTGTTTTCTCATTAAACTTCACAATAAAATTCTGGATATTAGTGCCAAATACTCCGCTGGTATCCACTTTACTGAATGTAATATTCTGCGGAGCAAACTGGTAATATATATTGGCCGCCTTTGCGATATTGTCATTAAAATTATCATCCCGCAATTTTTTAAATCCCAATAAGGCGGCTGCATCTTTGTCGGTAATCAAGCCCCTGTCGTCAGGTGGCACATTCAATAACAGATTTGCACCTCTTCCTACAGACTTTAAATAAATAGCAAACAATTGTTGCGGCGTTTTTACTTTATTATCTTCATTAGTATGCCAAAACCATCCCGGACGAATACTGACATCACACTCCGCAGGTATCCATCTTTTTCCATAATAATTTCCCTGATTCAATGTATCTGTTGGCGGCGCACCTTCTCCTCTTTTAAATCCATCTATTTCTAAAAAGTTCCAGTTAGGGTCTCCGGCAATACCGTTTTCATTTCCTACCCAACGAATATCGGGGCCAATATCACTGAACACAACTGTTTTTGGTGAATATTGTTTTACAATTTTTTCAAAACGTTTCCAGTCATAGTCTTGCTTTTTTCCATTCGGGCCTTCACCATTAGCACCATCCCACCACATCTCCCAGATGGGGCCATAGTTTTGAAAAATTTCTTTCATCATACCGGCAAACACCGTATTATATTTTTCGGTTCCATAGTCAGGATGGTTTCTATCCCATGGCGAAAGATAAACGCCGAACTTTAATCCCGCCTCTTTGCAAGCCTGTGATAATTCTCTTAATACATCTCCTTTGCCCTCCTTCCATTTACTTTCTCTTACAGTGTGTTTAGAAAAATTACTTGGCCACAAACAAAAACCATCGTGGTGCTTGGCGGTGATGATAATCCCCTTTGCCCCGGCGGCTTTAGCTGTATTACACCACTGACGACAATCTAATTGTGTTGGGTTAAAAATTGTTTCGGGTTCTTTACCATCACCCCATTCTTTATCCGTAAATGTATTAGGGCCAAAATGCAGGAAAAGATAAAATTCTGTTTCATGCCAGGCCAATTGTTGTTTTGATGGTTTGGGTGATTCAAAATTAGCTTGTCCGATAACATCAAGCCATGAAAAAAATAGTAAAGCAAACAAATATATCTTCATGCAATTATTTTTTCTTCCGATAGCTATCGGGATTAAAAACATAATGTATTTCATCAGCAACCGGGTGATCAGCTATATACAAATAGCCCATCAGTTTAGCAAATGTTTGAGCAAATTTCTGTTGATATAATTGCATTTCGATCCGATAGCTATCGGATTCAACTCACCCCCTACCGTTGTATCAGGTCCCATCACGGCAACCCAAATCTCATTCTTTGAATTGTTGGCAATAGCAGAATCCATCCCTTTAAAGACTTCCTGCCAGCGAAAGCCATCTGTGGTAATAATAATAATATTCTCCGTTTGCCGCTGTCCATTGACAGTGCAAGCAGCAAGCAAAAGGAAAGGTAAAAAAAACTTCATCATAGCAGCAATTTACTGCCGGGAAATGGACTTTTAAAGTAAAAGAATTATTACCCTTAAATTTCAGTCAGCGACTTTGCTGACCTACCTTTGCCGCATCAAATAAACCGACAAACCACTATATGGAATACAGAATAGAAAAAGACACAATGGGTGAGGTAAAGGTTCCCGCAGATGCCTATTATGGTGCACAAACCCAACGCAGTATTGACAATTTTAAAATTGCCCGGGATATTAATAAAATGCCGAAAGAAATTATTGCGGCATTTGCTTACCTGAAAAAAGCTGCCGCTATTACCAACCAGGAAGCTGGTGTGTTAGCAAAAAATAAATCACTTCTGATAGGTAAAGTTTGTGATGAGATTTTGAAGGAAAAATTGAATGATTATTTCCCCTTGGTAGTTTGGCAAACAGGCAGCGGTACTCAAAGCAATATGAATGTGAATGAAGTGATCGCTTATCGTGGCCATGTATTAAAAGGTGGCAAGCTGACGGATAAAGAAAAATTTCTTCACCCAAATGATGATGTCAACAAATCACAATCTTCAAATGATACGTTTCCCACTGCCATGCACATTGCTGCCTATAAAATATTGGTGGAAACCACAATTCCGGGAATAAAGAAACTGAGAGATACACTGGCGAAGAAGAGCAAGCAGTATATGAAAGTGGTGAAGATCGGCCGCACCCATTTTATGGACGCTACGCCACTGACGGTTGGCCAGGAATTCAGTGGCTATGTCTCTCAATTAGATCATGGATTAAAAGCGATAAAAAATTCACTGGCACATTTAAGTGAGCTGGCACTTGGTGGTACAGCCGTGGGCACAGGCATTAACACTCCACCGGATTATGCAAAAAAAGTGGCCAAACACATAGCTGCATTAACCGGTCTCCCTTTTGTAACTGCGGCCAATAAATTTGAAGCTCTTGCAGCACATGATGCCATTGTAGAGGCACATGGTGCATTAAAAACGGTGGCTGTCAGTTTGATGAAGATTGCCAATGATATAAGAATGTTATCATCCGGCCCCAGAAGTGGAATAGGAGAAATTTTTATTCCGGATAATGAACCCGGGTCTTCCATCATGCCGGGTAAAGTAAATCCAACGCAATGTGAAGCACTAACCATGATAGCTGCGCAAGTAATGGGAAATGATGTGGCTATTAGTATTGGTGGTGCATCCGGTCATTTTGAATTAAATGTATTTAAACCCTTGATGATCTATAACTTCCTGCACAGCGCAAGATTAATTGGTGATGGATGTATTTCTTTTAATGATAGATGTGCAATCGGACTTGCACCAATTGAAGCTAACATTAAAAAACATGTTGACAACAGCCTGATGCTGGTAACAGCTTTGAATACCAGGATTGGATATTACAAAGCAGCTGAGATCGCACAGAAAGCACATAAACAAGGTACTACCTTAAAAGAAATGGCCGTAAAGCTAGGCTATCTTACACCAGATCAGTTTGATGAATGGGTAAAGCCGGAAAAGATGGTTGGCAAATTATAAGCTTTAATTCATGACTTTGTATATCGTAAAACCACTAGTTTGGGAAAAAAGTAAGTGTTTTTGAAATAATTTTTCTATAAAGTTTGCAAAAAGAAAGTTTTGTTTCTACCTTAACATAGTATTAAATCCAACCCTTTATAAAAACTAAAGCCCTATCTATGAAAAGTAACAGTCCATCCGTTAATGATTTTTCAGCATCAGAAATGAAATCATCTCATCAGAAGATTGCAGTCAACCAATTCAACCAGTCACCTTATTTAAAAGCCGTTCTTTCTGAGAATAAAGCATCGGGTCCTGCTCAGGTTTTATCAATGGTCAACTCAAGTATGACAGCCGCATTACGTTACATTTCTCAAAGCAGGCAAAATGCTTAAATAAATGACTGGCAAATCCAGCCATGAATAAATTTTTATTTAACCCCTGATCATATCTCTAAAAAAGCCCCCGCCAACTGGTAGGGGCTTTCCAATTTTTTGATTTTTTAACTTCCTCCAATTACAGTTTAATGAATTTCTCTATCTGCACTTCCATACCAATACCGTTATATAGTTTTAACAGGTAAGTGCCGGGTTTGAGAGAAGAAACATCTATTGTAAAATCATTCCGGTAGCTGGTTCCTTCTTTCAACACAAGGCCGTTTATATCACATATCTGTACCAGTAATGGTTTACGCAGTTCCTTTTTTCCATGTATATTAATACTACTGACAACCGGGTTGGGAAAAATCTGAACCAGATCTTTTACGATAGGCGGCCTGCTTCCAGGATTATTATCTAACGGAAGTGTAATCTGATTTTTATAACTCAACCGTAAAACTTTCCCTCCATCTTTTGTTGGGGTACTGCTGCCATTGAAACCACCGGTTGGCCCGGATGTAGAACCTGTACTATCTATCACTACCCAAAATACACCACTGTTTGGATTTGGATTAAAAGCAACATCTCTCACCCTCCAACTATGCAGTAACGGAAATGTATCAACAACATTTGTGGAAGAAGCACTGTCAATATAATCACCTGTTGATTTTAACTTCAATCGGTACATGCCATACTTTAATGAAGAAACCATTAATGAATTCTTCCAACCAGGAATATTTCCCTGGTAAAGATCAATACTGGATGGTGCAATAGTACCCCAGGTAAAAATATTAGTTCCATTAGCAGGAATAGCAGATGCAGCCCAGTTAAACGTGGCAAATAATGGCCGTTGCATATTATTGGTAATTGCCCATACACTCTCGTCATAATTGACAGGTTGCGATGCCAGGAAATCATTATTAGCAAAAGCATCTAAGGAAGAATAATTATTATCTGCCGCCATGCCTGCAACTTTTGGCCACCCATAATTAGTGGAGGGCAAAATAGTATTGATCTCATCATCTGACTTATCGCCATGTTCTGAACTATACAACCGCCAGGTTCCATTTACATTTCCCCATACGATGCCCTGCGCATTACGATGTCCAAAACTATACACAGGGGTTTTAAGCATATTAAAAGCGACAACGCTGTGGTTATAGGGGTTGTCATTGGGTATCCACTGCCTCCAGGTGTTATAATCATGAACAACTCCGAAGGAAATATCTGCATCGGGCTCCGTATTAAACCGTAATATTTTCCCTTCACAGGTATCAATTATCTGAGCATAGTTAGTTCTTGTGTCATTATTAAACTGTCCTGCACCCATATCACCAATTGTATAATAAAGTTTGTATTTATTACCCGGCCCTTCCAGAAAAGGGCTGATCGTTAATCTTCCGGAATTATGATCATTACTACCCGGCAAATTGGAAATTACTGTATCCATGATAGTCAGCGTATCTTTTAGCGGCAGACTTGGATTGCCCGGGTCAGCAGTAAAATAAAAACGGCATCGAACAATTTTTGTTCTGAAGATACAAGGAGCTCCACTACTACCATTCGGGCAAGTTTGCTTTTTATATACATAAGAAAGATAGATCCATCTTTTATTGATGTCGGTCATAAACTCCGGATGAATAACCAACCCCTGCATTCCTCCTTGTGGCCAACGATTGGATGCCCGGTCAAAATTTATTTCTCCTGCACCCAATGGAATTTTTAATACTTGTTGTGGTTCTGCATCTTTTTGAGATTGATTTCTTGCTGCACTTATTCTTACAACTCGATAACCTCTGGCCTCTGTTATCCATAAAGAATCATCAGGGCCATAGGTAATTTCCCAGGGATAGCCCAGATTCTTTGCTACTGTATCAATATTAAAAAGGATGAGTGTAGAATCTACTACCTGTGCCCTGGTAATCTGTGTTAATAATATCAACAGAACAGAAATTGAGAAGTAAGTTTTTTTCATAGAGTTGGATAGAATTATAAAGATAATAACTGAATGAGGCTATGTCAATGGTGATTTTACATGGAAAATCCGCAGGAGATTATTCATAGATTTCAGCATAAACTCCTATTGACATTGGTTTTTGGTTAATCTAATTTTATTTTCACAAGTCCGACCAGAGTAGAACACCCTAAATCCAATTTTGTGAAAACTAATATCTGACTATGAAACTATTTTTACCAACTCTTACTGGTGCATTCAGGACTATTGTATTTTTTATTTCTGTAATAATTTTTTCTACCGGAGCCTTTGCACAACCAGCCAATGATAATTGTGCTGCATCTGTTTTACTTACTTCCAATAGTTCCTGTATAAACACCGGCGGCACAGTACAAAATGCTACCAACTCAGGAATACCTGTTGCTCCCTGTACCGGAAACGCTGATGATGATGTTTGGTATCGTTTTGTAACTACCTCTACTGATCACACCATATCATTAAGCAGTATCGGATCAAACCTGAATACTTCCGGTCCAAGGGTACAATTGTTTTCCGGAACCTGTGCCGGATTCACCTCTGTAGCTTGTGGAACAACGAGTATTACAATAACCACATTGGCAAGAAATAGTACCTATTATATAAGAGTATATTCTGCAGGGGGTGCCGTACTTACCAGTAATGCGGGTTTCAATATTTGTGTGACACATCCGGCAGCTCCTGTACCTCAGATTGATTTGGGAAAAAGTTTTATTAATATCAGCAAACCAACTGGTGGAACAGTTGAAACAAATGATATACTTGAAATCAGGGCGTCTGTGGTTGTAAGAGCAGCTTCATTTGATAGTTGCCGGTTTACTGATGTTGTTCCTGCCGGTACAACCTATATTCCCGGCTCATTAAAAATATTAACTAATGAAGGAAAGACCTATAAATCATTTACTGATCTCCTTTTTGATGCTTCGAATGATGAAGGATGGATAATCGGATCAAATATAACTATGAACCTTGGTTACCGGCAGACAGATCAGCCTGCTTCGGTATATCGTCGTGGAAGAATTAGAAATAACAATGGGCACAAACCATCATTTTATAATAGTACCTGCATTTTAGTAGCCAGTTACCGGGTTCAGGTTACCGCTGCTTTTAATACAATGATCAATACCGGTGGAGGAACGGTTACATACACTACAGCCCCCCCGGCAGTTACAACATTTACTTTTCCTTCAAGTCCTGTTATGGTTTATACTAATTATGGCATCTGCTCCAATGTTATCGGCGTAAATGCCCTGGGCACAGAAACAAACGGAACCTTTGGCAGTGGTAATACAAGAAACAGGGGAACTTCAGCTAACGTTCCTGTTGGTTATACTTATAATACGTTTACTTGTAATTCTCCACAAGACTATTACTATGGAATAGCAAATAATACAAGTGGTGGAGTATATTCTACTTCTAATGCATGGCCAAAGCCTGATGGAAGTTGTTCTGCAACGCCTACCACACACAGGGTTTTCACACTCTGGGATATTATTGGTGACCATACGGGTGCTGCTAGTCCAACGCTGGGAAATCCGGCTACCGATACAACAGGAGGTCGAACAGGTGGCTATATGCTAATAGTAAATGCAGCTTATAGGATTGACTCTGCATTTAATCATACCATCAGCGGATTATGTGCCAATACCTATTATGAAATTTCCTGCTGGATGCGGAATATCTGTTCCAAATGTGGTTGTGATTCAAACGGCGTTGGGGCAAGTGGTGCAGGTTATATTCCTTCAGGACCGGGTGACTCTTCTGGTGTTCGTCCCAATCTTGCTATTGCGCTGGATGGAGTACGGCATTATACTTCGGGTGATCTACCCTATAATGGTCAATGGGTAAAAAAAGGTTTTACTTTTCTTACCGGCCCGACTCAAACCAGTTTTACCATGCGGTTTTACAATAATGCTCCCGGTGGTGGTGGTAATGACTGGGCATTGGATGATATATCAGTAGTTACCTGTTCTCCAGAAATGAAATATTCCCCATCGCTAAATCCTATTGTTTGTGATAGTAATATATTGACGATCCGGGATACGGTACGATCATTTTTTAATAACTATACCTATTATAAATGGCAACGAAGTACAAATGGAGGTGCCAGCTGGACTGATGAGACAGCACCTGCTGGTCCTGCTGCTCCATTCTGGAATGGAACAGCCTGGGAATATGTGGTCAGTTATACCATCCCGCCATCTCAAACCCGATTGGCAAATAGTGGTGACAGATACAGGCTTGTAGTGGCTACAACACTTGCAAATCTATCAGATGTAAATTGCCAGTTTACAGATGGTGGTAATATCATCAGAATTACCGTTATTTCATGCGGGCCCCCGCTTGCAACTCAGCTCATTTCTTTCACTGGTCAAATAACCAATGAAAGAGCAGCTTTAAGATGGATCACAACAGGAGAAGATGAACCATTACTTTTTGAAGTGGAAAAAAGTATAGATGGAATAAATTTTTATGCCATTGGTACTGTCAATAGCTATAATGACTATTCAAGTGAACAAAGCATTTACTACTTTATTGATCCAGTGCCGCTTTCGATTAAAACATTTTACCGCATAAGAATGAAAAATAATGCAGGCAAGACATCCTATTCCAAAACGATTTCGCTATTGGCAGCTAAGAATGAGTTATCTTTTGTTTCAGTAATTAATCCGTTCAAAAATGAACTTGTGTTTGAAATAGCTACCGGGCAAAAAGGGAAAGCAGTGGTGGAATTGATTGATGGTACCGGTAAAACAATAAAGCGATTATCCGTTGAGATATCAGCAGGTATAAATCGATTGTCAATTAATAATACTGAATTACTCCCTGCAAGTCTATATTTTCTACGTGTAAAAATTGCTGTCAATACAATTCAAAAAACTGTACTAAAATATAATCAATAAATAAATCTGAAAGCTTTAAGAAATCTGAGCTTTGTCGCTTACACCGGAATTTGTTTCAATTACAGCATGAGTTTCATCAGTGGCATTCTTTTTAAAAAATCTTTTTTGAAATAAAAGAAGTGTAATAACACCAACTGAGATAGACGCATCTGCTACATTAAAGATCGCACTGAAAAACTCAAACTCATCTCCGCCCACAAAAGGGAACCAGGAAGGAAAATGCCCGCTGAACATGGGGAAATACAACATATCAACTACACTACCGTGCAGAAATGATGAATAACCACCGGAAGAAAAATCTGCAACTCCTGAATACTGAAGATAATCGCTGATTGCAGGATCATACTTTAACCCTTTGTCGAAAATCATTCCGTAAAACATACTATCAATCAGATTGCCCAATGCTCCTGCATAAATAAGAGCAGCACAAATGATAAAGCCTCTTTTATATTGCTGCTTAACAATTCTGCCAAGGTACCATGTTCCGAAAATGACTGCGGCAAGACGGAAAAGTGTCAAAATCATTTTACCAGTCTCATTACCAAATTTCCAACCCCAGGCCATACCGGGGTTTTCGATAAAATGCAGGCGAAACCAATCCATACCCATCACCCTGTCCACTTCACCGGTAGGATAGCTGGTTTTGATCCAGATCTTCAAGGCCTGATCAATCAAAATGATTACAGCTATGATAAAAACAACATGTTTTAGTTTCAATTTCTTCATAATTGCAACAAATATAAGAAGAAAGCTGCATGCCGCTCGGCGCCTGCTTCTCGCTGATTTCCTGTAACTATATTTTAACTACTGATTTAGTTTATTTCCAAAACCCATGAGCATTTTTTGCTCATCATTAACATCAGCAATCGTTTTATTCAAAAGTTCCTGATTGCCGAAATTTACTCTTTGTGCTATAAGTAATTGAGTTTCTAATACCAAATAGACTTTAAATTAATATCCTTGCCAGAGGTATTAATACCGATAGACAAGAGGTATGACTGAAGGACATGCTTTTAATGTCGTATCGGTATAATTCGTATGCCGAACCAAGTGATATCTCTATAAATCTTGCATACTCTTTTTCACTTTTCCGGCTACTCCCTTCAGCGATATTTGATGGTATTGAAACCCCACATTTCGTTATCTGAAGTGAAAGACCAAATTTCTCTTCTTTCGGAAATGCAGCGGTCAGGTTGAAACAATTTACTGCAATATCCATTCCTTTTTGCCAGATACGGAGTTCTTTAAAATTTTTAATATCGAAAATGGTATTGATTACTTTTAATAGTGTTGTCGAGCAGCTTGCAGCGAGAAGCCTTATCCTTATTCTTCATAATACACCCTTTTAACCCGTTGAGAAATGCCTGTCATTATTTCATATGGGATGGTGTCTGCCCATTTTGCTAATGTAACTACCGGAAGCTCCTTCCCGAAAATGACAACCTCATCTCCTGCCTGTACATCATCTATACCCGTTACATCAACCATGAACATATCCATACATATAGTGCCGATAACAGGTGCCAGTTTACCTTTTAACCATACTTTTCCGATGCCATTCCCTAAACGTCTTGGATAGCCATCGGCATAGCCAAGACGGATCGTAGCAACAATAGTTTCTCTTTCTATTTTACCTTTTCGATTATAGCTTACCGATTCGCCTTTATTCAATTTCTTTATCTGTGCTATCGTTGATTTCAATGTAGCAACAGTTTCTAAATTCAGTTTGCCGGAGTTTGAACTGTCAACTCCATAAAGACCGATACCCAAACGTATCATATCCATCTGCAGATCCGGATGACGCATCGCAGCTGCTGAATTAGCAATATGTTTTATAAAAGTATAACCTAGTTTTTTCTCCAGTTCATTAGCAGCATTACTGAAAAGCTGAAACTGTTGCATGCTAAATTCATCTGCCGCCGGGTCTTCGCTGGCAGCGAGGTGAGTAAAAACTGATTGCACTTTAAACGATGATGTTGACAGTAAAGACTTGCATAATTTTTGAATATCACCGGTTGCAAAGCCCAGGCGGTTCATCCCCGTTTCAATTTCAATATGTACCGGGTATTGCTGCAATCCCGATTGTTGCAAATACCTGTCGAAAGATTGTAATATTTCAAAAGAATATATTTCAGGCTCAAGATTATTTTCAATGATGGCTTCAAAAGCATTTTCTTCGGGGTTCATTACCATAATGGGTATTGTAATACCCGTTTTTCGCAACTCAACACCTTCATCTGCATACGCCACCCCGAGATAATCGACTTTGTGATATTGTAGAATTCCGGCTATTTCTGCCCCGCCACTACCATAAGCAAAGGCTTTCACCATCGCCATTATTTTTGTAGCAGGATTCAATAGTTTCTGATATTCTTTATAGTTATGTGTAACAGCATTCAGGTTGATCTCGAGCAATGTCTGGTGCACTTTTTGTTCGAGCAACTGTACTATTTGTTCAAAAGCAAATATTCTTGCCCCTTTAATTAATATAATCTCATCTTTAAACTGAGATGGTCTGAAATGTTTTACAAAAGCTGCTGTGTCGGTAAACAACTCTACATTTAATATATTCTCACTTTCCAATAAATAATTTCTTGTGCCTGTTGAAATTCTGTCGCCGATACCAATGAATCGTTTTACCTGATGCTGCACCAGGCTTTGTAATACAGTTTCATAAAGTTGATCATCCGGAACTGAACTTTGCAAAAAATCGGAAAGGATGACCGTTTTTGCAGCTCCTGCACTTTGCTGATCAAGAAAGTTGAGTGCTATTTCCAACGAACTAAGATCAGCACTATAGCTGTCATTGATCAGGGAACAATTATTCGTTCCTTTCTTCAATTCCAGCCGCATATTTACCGGTTGCAGGCGTAGCATTCTTTGTGCAATAACTTCAGGGGCTATATTTAACTTCCGAAGTACACAATAACAGGTGATTGCGTTTTCGATGGAAGCATCATCTGAAAAAGGAATTTCAATTTTTTGAGTTCCAATAATAAATGTCGAATGAGTATCTTTTTTTTCAACCAACCCAAGTATAAATTCATTTGCACTTTCATTTTCTCCCCAGGATATTATCTGAAGCGATTCGTTAAACATATCAAGGATATCCCGTACGCCGGAACGAAGGACAAAATCAGTTTCTTTTCCAATAAGAACATCGCTGTTTTTAAAAAGGGTAAGTTTTTCCCTGAACTTATGATCATCATCAATAAACCCTTCGCTATGCGCTTCCCCGATATTTGTTAACACGCCAATCGACGGACGGATTACTTTTTCAAGCTGCTGCATTTCGCCTTGCTGCGAAATGCCTGCTTCAAAAATGGCTAAGGTGTGGTGCTCATTCATTTGCCATACACTTAGCGGCACACCTATTTGTGAGTTATAACTTTTAGGGCTTCGTATAATATTGTAATCTTCCTGCAACAACTGGTACAGCCATTCTTTCACAATTGTTTTACCGTTGCTGCCGGTAATACCTATAACGGGCATATTGAATTGCTGGCGATGGTATGCTGCCAATTGCTGTAAAGCATCCAGAGTATTATTTACCAATAGAAAAGTAGATCCCGGGTAATCACCGGCTTCAATTTGCTGACTGACAACAAAATTTCTTATTCCTCTTTTATATAACTCCGGTATAAACTGGTGACCATCCCTCCTGTGGCCAGTAATAGCAAAGAATAAAGAAGATGTAGGTGAATAGATTTTACGGCTGTCAAGTAAAAGATGTTCAATGAGTGTATCGTCTGCAACAATTCCTGTAGCATGAATGATACGGGTAATATGACTGATAGGATAGCTCAATTAAAGATTGATATGATTACTGGCTTTCGTCTGTTACATCTTCAGGAACACCTTCCTTTTTCATAAAGATGGAATAAAAAATGGAGCCTGAAATAAAAACGAGTATTACCCCCAGGGAAATAAATACCTGTGTTTGTTTATCTACCCACTGATTAACCCAATGTTCTGCCAGCATCTTAATACCGATAAACACCAGCACAATGGCGATACCCTGTTGCAGGTAATCAAATTTACTAACAGCTCCCCGGAGCAAAAAGAATAGTGACCTTAATCCGAGCACCGCAAAAATATTGGAAGTATAAATAACTAACCTGGCGGTATCTTCATATCCGGGTGTTTTAGTGTCTACTATTCCCATTACTGCCGGAATTGAATCCAATGCAAAAACCAAATCAATAGCAGCCAGCATTATTACCACCACAAACAGGCTGGTGTAAAATTTCTTCCCGTCGATCCTCACGGAATATTTCCCATCACCATCATGTGGCACCAATGGCAAAATTCTTTTCATCCATTTATACACTTTGCTTTCTTCTGGTTTAAATTCTTCATCATCGCTTGCTGTAAACATTTTGTACCCTGTATAAACCAGAAAGACCCCGAAAATATAAAGCACCCAGTGAAATTTTTCTACCAATGCTACTCCTACCGTTATAAAAATAATTCTGAAAATAATCGCCATTAAAATACCTGCCAGCAATACACGGCCATAATTTTTTTCTTTGACACCAAAAGCAGAAAATATAAGGATGAAAACAAAAATATTGTCAATGCTAAGGCTCCACTCCATCAGGTAGGCACTCAGGTATTCCAATGCAGGCTTCTGCCCGTTTTCTATCCACATAAATACACAGAAAGCAAGGGCCAGACCCACCCAGAAAAATGTCTGGTACAATGCCTGACGGATGGTTACTTTTTTATTTTTCTTGCTTAACAGCCCCAAATCAATTACAAGGGAAGCGATTAATACAATTCCAAAAACGAGGTAGGTTATCTGGTCTCTTGACATCTGGGAAATTTATAATGTTTGCAAAGATAAGTGGAAGGCACAAGGCATAGGATTCAAAAGCACAAATGAATTATGCGGCATATTTCCTCTTTCTCATTTGCTGGTAAATCCATCCAAACAGTAATACCAAAAAAATGGGTAATCCGATATTAACGAACTGCCAGGTAGTTTTTTGCTCTTTAACCTTTTTAGAATCCAATAAACGCAAAACAATGTCTTTATTCCTTGTTTCGCTGATACCTGGTTTATTGACGAGGTATTCAACACAATTAAGCAGAAAATCTTTGTTAGCAACAGGAACAAAATATTTTCCTGCTTCGTTTTCCAATAAGTATTCTACAAATGTGTACTTATTCCATCCCATTTCTATTGGCTTAGGCGGGGAATCAGAATCCAGTTCACCATCTTCCGTAATATCGGGAGCAAATTCATTAAGAACCATATCTCCGTCAGCTACTATAATCATTTTATTTTGCTCTGAGGATCTCTTGTAACTAACACCCTTGGTCGCAAAGCTGTCTATCTGTGATTTTGGTAAACGATTGTTGTACAGGGATGTAAACTTTCCTTCCAACAACATTGCAACTGGAACTGCGTTTCGGTTAAACTTATCGTCTTCCGGTAATGTCTTGTTTTCATTCAGGCTTATCAGTGCAGGAGTACTGATAATTCTCGAATTAGGTGATGTAACTAATAGCGGTGTTTTTGAAACACCTGCAACATTTATCGTATCAATTGAATTGGCAAACTGTAATCCTATGTATCCGGGTGTTTTGATTAAAGTCTTTAATTCCGGTGATGCTACAAAAGGAAAATAATTCCAGGGAAGAAATTCATTTTGTGGTTGTTCAGGGGTACCTCCAACTTGTAAATAATTTACATCACATCTTAAGTCCATTACCAGATCAGTATTAATTCTGGCACCGTATCTAAAAAATAAATCGGTTAAATTAAGATTTCTATCAAATGCTATTGTTTCGGGTTTTAATGCAAAACTGTCCATTTCCGCATATAAATTATCTATAAAACACAATAGTTTACCGCCATTCATTACAAACTGATCTATTTTAAGCTTCTGGTCATCTGTAAACTGCACTGATGGTTTAACAATCAGAAGAATGCTAACACTATCAGGTATTCTAATTTGTGCATTTATATCAAATGCCCTGAAATCGTATTCACCCTGAAATGCTGTTCTTAGTTTGTAGGTTCGTCCATCTACCGGTTCCCCATTACCAACTGCATAAGCAATTCCTGTTTTTTTCGTCTGAGTAAGTTTATCAAGCGTTTTTAAAAACTGATATTCCATCAGTGCTTCAGCTAAGTTTAACTCATCCTGAGATATTTTCCGGCTTGCGCCTGGAAACAAATTGACTAAAGCTTGTTTCCCTTTGTATCTTACGAGTGCTGTAGGGAAAATAATATTACTGCTTTGGCCTGTTTTATTCTGAACAGTCAGGTTAATATTCGGTGCACCCATATTCGCCAACGAATCACCCCATAGTTTTCCACCTGGTAATTCATCTAGTGGAGAAACAAAACGATAACTTATTTTAGAACTGTTCCGATCCTTCAATAATCTCAAAAACTCTTCCGTATTGTTAGCTAATTTTCGAAAACCTGATGGGAATTCACCTTTCAAAAAAACATCTATCTGCACATCATCATCCAGGTTTTTCAACAAATCTTTTGTTGCCTTACTCAGTGTATACCTTTTCTCTTTTGTCAGATCAAACCGGGCATGAAAAGCAGATGCGAGGTAATTAACCACAAACAAAACCACCAGCAGCAACAGCCACCAGAATTTTGAAGCAAATATTTTATTAATCAAATTCATATTTTCCATTCTCCCTTCTCCATTTTATGGAGAAGGGTTGAGGTTACCGTTTTAATAAATTCCGGTTCGTTATCGTTAAAAAAAGAAATATCATTGAAGCAAAATAAATCACATCTCTTGTATCAATCAATCCCCGGCTGATGCTGCGGTAATGGAAATCAATCCCTATCATTTCCACATAATAATCCGGCCCGTTATTGAAAGCCGGTAATTTACTAATGGCACTAAATCCATAATATAACAATGCGCAACCTATCAAGCTCACAATAAAAGCAACCACGGCATTATTGGTAAAGCTGCTGCAACAAATGCTGATAGCGGTAAACACTGCCACCAGGAAAAACAAACCAATATAAGAACCGATGGTGGCACCCATATCCAATCCTTCGTTGGAAGAAAGACGCTGAATAGAAAAAATATAAATAACAGTGGGGAGCAGGGCAATCAATACAACAATCAGACTACCGAAGTATTTACCACCGATGATCTGCCAGCGGCTCAACGGACGGGTCTGTAATATTTCATACGTACCTGTTTTAAACTCTTCGGCGAAACTGCGCATGGTAATGGCAGGAATCAATAATAAAAGAATCCATGGAGCTAATTGAAAAAAGCGGTCAAGGGTGGCATAACCAAAATCGAAGATATTGTCGTCAAAAACAAAAAGCACCAATCCATTTACCAGCAAAAAAACAATAATGGCAATATAGCCGGTAAGACTGCTGAAAAATTGACGAAGCTCTTTTTTACAAATGGACCACATAGATTGTATGCAAAATAAGTAATAAAAGGCACAAGGATCAAGTGACAAGAAACAAGAGAACCCTAAAATCTAAAACGTCTTTCCACTTGATGAAGGATGATGCCTTGGTAAAGTTTGTTTCCCACATAAAAAAGCCCTTCATGCTACATGAAAGGTCTTCTTATTTTTCAAGTTCGGATATAATTTTATACGGCAAAGCTCTCACCGCAACCGCAGGTGCGGCTGGCATTAGGATTACTGAAATAAAATCCTTTGCCATTTAATCCATCAGAAAAATCCAATGTCGTATTAACCAGGTATAAAAAGCTCTTCAGATCAGTCACTACTTTGATGCCATTGTCTTCAAACACCTGATCCATCGGTTTTGATTCGTTATCAAAATCCAGTTTATAACTAAGACCTGAACATCCACCACCAACAACGCCTACCCGAACAAAATAAGAACTGTCCGCATTAACTCCGGCATCTTTCATCAGCTGATGAATTTTTACTTTGGCTGTATCGCTTAGATATATTGCGTTAGATAAGGCCTCCCTGCCCTCCGAAGGAGGGTTCTTGATCTCCGATATTGTGTCTGTTTCCTTTTCCATTCGAAATTTAAGTCTTACAGGTTTTAAATCTTGCTTTGCAGGGAAGTTTGGAGGGGGCTTTAATGAACTACACTTTCATTAAATTTCAATACTTCCAGTCCATTCTTCTGGCGATAATCATTGATGGCAGCTTTGATGGCATCTTCGGCAAGTACAGAACAGTGGATTTTTACCGGGGGAAGATTTAATTCCTCCACAATATCCATATTGTCAATTGTAATGGCTTCATCAATAGATTTTCCCTTCAACCACTCGGTTGCTAATGAAGAAGAAGCTATTGCAGAACCGCAACCAAATGTTTTAAACTTGGCATCTTTAATAAGACCAGCTTCATCCACTTCTATTTGTAGCCTCATTACGTCGCCACACTCAGGTGCACCAACAAGTCCGGTACCAACATTTGATTTGCTTTTATCCAATGTTCCTACATTCTTTGGATTCTGATAATGGTCGATTACTTTTTCGCTGTATGACATTTTCTTAAGTTTAAATTTTTATTGTAATTAGTATATAAAGTCTTTTTACCTGGTACTTTATATACCTTATTTACTTCATTAATGATGTGCCCATTCTATACTATTCATATCAATCCCCTCTTTATACATTTCCCACAGCGGACTCATTTCTCTTAATTTGTTAACTGTATTCGTTACTTGCTCTACTGTGTAATCAATTTGCTCTTCTGTTGTAAATCTTCCCAATCCAAAACGTAGCGAACTGTGTGCCAGATCATCGCCCAGGCCCAATGCTTTTAATACATACGAAGGCTCCAGGGATGCTGAGGTACAAGCAGAACCTGATGATAGGGCAATATTTTTATTAAATCCCATCAATAAACCTTCTCCTTCCACATATTTAAAAGAAATGTTAGTTACATGTGGCAGTTTATGTTCTTTATCCCCATTCAGATAACTCTCTTCTATTTTCATTAATTCGGTCTGTAATTTATCCCTTAGTTTACTTACCCGTATTGTTTCCTCTTCCATTTCGGTTAAACAGATTTCACAGGCTTTGCCAAATCCTACTATTCCTGGTACGTTTAAAGTACCGCTTCTCATACCTCTTTCGTGGCCACCACCATCCATCTGGGCTGTTACTTTTACTCTTGGATTTTTGCGACGAACATACAATGCACCCACACCTTTAGGACCGTACATTTTATGTGCCGTAAAAGCCATCAGGTCTATCCCATCTTTATTTACATCAACCGGTATTTTACCAACTGCCTGCACTGCATCGCTGAATACCAACACCCCATGCTTTCTCGCAATGGCACTGATCTCTCTGATGGGATTAACGGTACCAATTTCATTATTGGCATACATAATGGCTATCAATATCGTTGTTGGTCTGATGGCAGCTTCTAATTCAGACAGATCTACCAACCCATTATCTTTTACTTTCAGGTACGTTACTTCACCCCCTTCTTTTTCAATATGCTTGCAGGTATCCAAAACTGCTTTATGCTCAATATTGCAGGTGATGATATGATTGCCTTTGCTGGCATACATTTCGAAAACCCCTTTAATGGCAAGGTTATCACCTTCTGTAGCACCTGAGGTAAAAATGATTTCTTTAGGCTCGGCACCAATCAATTTTGCAACCTGCTCTCTTGCATAATCTACTGCTTCTTCAGCCGCCCAGCCAAATGGATGATTACGACTGGCTGCATTACCAAAATTATTGGTAAAGTAAGGTATCATCGCCTCTACCACCCTCGGGTCGCAAGGTGTAGTGGCATTATGGTCGAGGTAAATAGGGAAATTCAACATAAATTTTTACTACTGGTTATTTGTTTCTTTAAACACAAAATTAGCCCAAAAGGTTCTATTAGAAAGGGGTAATTTCGGTCTTGCGATCGATTTTTCCGAATTCGAAAGCCTGATTTTCAAAGCGTTGTTATGCATAAAGTTGAACATATAGGGATTGCTGTTAAAAGTCTTGATACAGCTATTTCATTATTTGAAAAACTGTTGAATAGTCCCTGCTATAAGACCGAATTGGTAGAAACCGAAAAAGTGAACACCGCTTTTTTTAAACAAGGAACAACTAAAATCGAGCTATTGGAAAGCACAGACCCCGATGGGGTTATTGCCCGTTTTATAGAAAAAAAAGGCGAGGGGCTGCATCATATAGCTTTTGATGTGACCGATATAGAAGCCGAAATGGAGCGGTTAAAAAATGAAGGCTTTGTGTTGCTCAATGAAAAACCAAAACCCGGTGCCGATAATAAACTCGTTTGCTTTTTGCACCCCAAGCATACAAATGGGGTATTGATTGAATTATGCATGTCCGTAAGGACTCCTTTGGAGGAAAGAAGATAGTCATTTAATGATTATCTGTTTTTATCAAACTCTTTATTCAATATCCTGCTGAGCTTTATTCTGAATCAATTTCATCCTGTTTTTTTCTGCAAAATTTTTCTGGGCATGATGAAATGCCTTTTCAAGGCCTTCCTCTTTTTTATTTATACTTTCAATAATTCTATTAAATTCTTCTTTGTCTTCAGCTGAAATATTTTCTTTCCCTTTTTTTAAAATGTGAAAAACATGCAAATAGTCATTTTCAAAAAGATCTATATAAAAAGCAAACATTTTTGCTGCTGCATCCCGCAAGGCAGAGTCTCCCTTGTAAGCTGGCATCCCTCGTATTTCAGCAATCATTTTTTTTGCATCATTTACTGATTTATTCAAAAAAGATCCGGCAGAATCAAGGCTTTGATCAGCGATTTTGTTAATCTCTAAAACTTGTTTTACTAACTTAGTCTGGCGATTTATGATATAATCATTGTACTGCACAGCAGATTTATAGGTTACCCCATTTTCTCCTTTTACGGATTGCCTGCAGGCAATAAAACTAAAAACAATAATTACTGATAAAAGCAGGTAACGCATCATAAAATTTTAGCGAAGTAATTATGACTTGCTGGCAGAATCAGCAATACAGTTAATAATCATCACTGACAGGTATTACATCTCCTCTCCTATTGAATCCGGATTTACAATACCGAGCTTTTCTACTGCAGTTTGTGCTGCTATTTGCGAAGCGTCTTTTTTATTAAAGGCTTTCCCTTCGGCAATATTTTTTCCATTTAATACAGCTGCCACGGTAAACAAGCGGCGGCCGTTCTCCAGTTTTTCATTCAGTGTTTCAAACTCCAATACTTTTCCGTTTTTATTGGCCCAGCCATAAAGCCGGTTCTTATGGTTGATTTCCAGGTTTTCCAGGTCGTCCATAAACATATGAGGCTGAATAATAGCCTCCAGTACCCATTTGGCAGCTTTTTTATATCCCTGATCAAGATAAACAGCCCCTACTAATGCTTCCAACGTGTTCCCAAATATCTGGCTTGCTTTTAATGATCCGTCCAATTTATTGTAAAGGGTAATTTTTTTTAGTCCCATTCGTACAGCAATATCATTTAACTGTTGACGATTAACCATTTTACTGCGCATCTCCGTTAAAAAGCCTTCTTCTTTATATGGGTATCGCTTAAAAAGATAATCGGCTATTAAGGCGCTTAGCACTGCATCACCAAGATATTCCAGTCTTTCATTATTTTCATCTGCTCCCTCTCTGATGGATCGATGAGTCAGGGACGTCTTATATAATGATATATTCCCCGGCTTAAAGCCAAGAATATTTTTGAGTTCTTTTTTAATGGAGGAACCTGAATATTTACCGGAAAAAAATTTAAAAAAATCCACAGGCGTTAAGCTACGAAAAATTAGTTAATTAGTTAACTGGTTGATTAGTTTATTAGTGGCTTCTGCACAGTACAGAATTCGTTTGCTTTTCTGAGATTATGCCCGGCTTCGGAAACATACGAATTAACCAATGAACTAATTAACCATGTATTTCTTTATTATCACACAGGCATTGTGTCCACCAAAACCAAATGTGTTGCTTAAAGCGGCCCTGACAACCCGTTCCTGTGATTTATTAAACGTAAAATTGAGTTGAGGGTCCAGTTCAGGATCGTCAGTAAAATGATTGATCGTTGGCGGCACATGATCATGTATGACTGCTTTGATGCTGGCAATCGCTTCCAGTACACCAGCCGCACCAAGACAATGGCCTGTCATTGATTTAGTGGCACTGATATTTAACTGATAGGCATATTCACCAAACACAGCGGTGATGGCTTTTACTTCTGCACCATCACCAATTGGCGTAGACGTACCATGTGTATTGATATAATCGATATCATCCGGTTTCATACCTGCATCATCTAAAGCAACCAACATTACATTTTTAGCACCTAAGCCTTCGGGATGAGGTGCAGTAATATGATAAGCATCTGCTGTAGCGCCACAACCGGCGACTTCGCAATAGATCTTAGCCCCTCTGGCTTTTGCATGTTCCAGTTCTTCCAGCACCAACATACCGGCACCCTCTCCGATTACGAACCCATCTCTGTCTTTATCGTAAGGGCGGCTGGCAGTTTTTGGATCATCATTTCTTTCGCTCATCGCTTTCATGGCATTAAATCCGCCAACACCGGCTTCATTAATAACAGCCTCACTTCCACCTGAGAGAATGATATCTGCTTTTCCAAGGCGGATGAGATTAAATGCATCCATGATGGCATTTGTACTGCTTGCACAGGCACTTACTACGGCAAAATTGGGCCCACGAAGATTATGACGGATGCTGATTTGACCTGCAGCAATGTCTAAAATCATTTTAGGAATAAAGAAAGGATTGAACCGGGGAGTACCATCACCTTTTGCAAAATCTTCTATTTCATGTTGAAAAGTGGTGATACCACCAATACCACTGGCAAAAACAACCCCCACCCTGTCAGGGTTAATATTTTCTTTATTTAATCCGGCATCAGTCATTGCCTGATCACTTACGATCAATGCCAATTGGGTAAACCGATCAAGCTTGCGGGCCTCTTTTCTATCAAAAAAATTTAATGGTTCAAACCCCTTTATTTCACAGGCAAATTTGGTACGAAACTTTGCTGCATCAAATAAAGTGATCATATCTGCACCGGGCACACCATTAATTAATCCATTCCAGTAATCATCAATATTATTGCCAAGTGGAGTAAGGGCTCCCATTCCTGTTACAACGACTCGTTTTAATTCCATGCTTTATTTATCTTAAAAATATTTTACCAAAATAAAAAATCAACCGCCTTCAATCCGAAGAGAATCGGATTAAGAAGGCGGAGTAAAATTATTCCCCCGCCAGAAGCGGGGCATTCCAATTATTATTTGGCATGCTCATCAAGGTAAGCAATAGCCTGACCAACTGTGGTAATGGTCTCAGCTTGCTCATCGGGAATGGAGAGATTGAATTCTTTTTCAAACTCCATGATAAGTTCCACCGTATCTAATGAATCTGCGCCCAGATCATTGGTAAATGAAGCAGTATCTGTTACCTCTGATTCGTCTACGCCCAGTTTGTCTACGATAATCTTTTTAACTTTTGATGCAATTTCTGACATGTTCTTTAAGTTTTGTTTATTGAAGCAAAAATATACTTTTTGAACTAATCAGCATCTAAAAGCTGGATTTTTCCCTTTTTATTCCAATCGGCTGAAAACGAAGCAAAAAGGAAGGTAATAATCGGATTTATCAAATTGAAATTAAGAGGCAAAACCGTTGGCTATTTAGTAAGTTCTTTGTAATTTGTCCAAAGGACTCCCTTCGGAGATGTTATCTGAAACTAACACACTGGTTATGGCGTTGAAAATTATCGATCATGGCAGTCATGAATACCGGCAAATGGTAAAACTCCGTGATGATATTCTGCGCAAACCCTTGGGCCTGAATTTTACTCCACTGGAACTGGAACAGGAAAAAAATAATATTCTTATCGGTGCTTTTGATGATGATGAAATGCTTGGTTGCTGTATGCTGGTAGAGGCAGATCCAATAACTGTACGGTTGCGGCAAATGGCTGTACTAAATGATTTACAGGGAAAAGGTATTGGTAAAGTATTAATGAGCTTCGCTGAAAATATTGCCCGTGACCGTGGTTACAAAAAATTAATTATGAATGCCAGGAAAAACGCAATCGGGTTTTATGAAAAAATGGGCTATAAAGTTTCCGGCGATGAATTTACTGAGGTTACCATTCCACATTACCTCATGGTAAAAGGAATCTGAGTTACCCAAATGATGAACTTATAGTCAGATTCTACCAGCTAATAAATATTCTTTAGCAACTATTTTCACATGCTTCTATCCTTTCTTTACTTTGCTTTTAATGAGTTTCCTTAATTCAAACACTTCATCAGTGTCTTTACATCCGCTTTTGGGTACCAGGAAAAAAGACCGGCTGTCAAAATATAAATGAAAGAAATTCGGACTTTCTAAATAGTTTTTTAAATCTGTCCATTGCCATGATTTGGATCCCTTTTCATGGCTGAGGGTAAAAGTATCCTCTTCAAAGTTCATACTAAATTCATGTTTGAACGTAACTGCCTTTCGATAGACTAACCAGGGCAGTACAAACCAAAAACTGATCATCAACACGATCCATAAAAAAGAGCTCATTAAAAAAGCCATTGGCTGCACTTTTTTTGCAAAAAATAAAACAATAGCTAACCCGGCGAAAACATTAACCAGTATTATCATCAGCTTTATTTCACGACGGCTTATAAAGTGATAACGCAATGCCTGTATTACCTGTGCTTTTTGATACCCGAAATAAATTGTCATACTCTTTCAATTAATCAAGTCCGATTTTAGCAATTTTCCATTGCCCGTTTTCTTTTTTCATATACAGGGAAACGAAAGTGGAAAGTTCCTTTTTACCGTTGTTTTCAAACTCCCCTTTTACTTCTACAAAAGCAGTTGAGCCTTCTATGTTTATTGGCCAGGGTTTGTTTTTATTTATTTCATCCAGCAGGTATTGTGGATCTTCCTGGCTGTTGGTGTACCAGTCATAATCAAACCCGTAAGGAAGTTCGTCTGTCACATCTGCTTTAAAAGCAGAATCACATTGCTGCAGCATTTTCTTTTGGTTGGCAAAAAACTCTTCGCCTAACTGTGGCACAGAAGTGCGGATGAAATCCTGGTATTTTGTTACCTCTTCCCAGTTTATTTTATAGGGTGGTGCATCTTTCTTTTTGATACCGCTGTATAAATCATACTCTTGAAATTTTGTATCATTTCTGGTGTACCAGTTGTAAAACTCCGTAATTACTTTTCTTATTTCCGTAGAATCTTTTGCAGGATCGGATACAGATGATTCGGTTTTTGGCTCAACTACGGTGGTTGTCCCATCTTCTTTTTTCTTGTCTTTACAAGCCATTAATCCGCTAAAGATGATACATAAAGAAAAAATAACTCCTTTCATGCTTATTAATTTATTGTGTTTTTAATTCTTTTTCTGTGATACTCCATTCACCAAGCTTCTCTCCTTTTATTCCTAAATATTCTACCAGTAGTTTACGGCTGCCCCTTATTCCACTAAAAGAAAATCTGCCGTAATTCTGTTTTTCATCAATACCTAATACCCGGTACGGGTTATTTTTTTCGGAACCGCCAAATTTGTGGGTGCCGGATGTAAGTGGTGAAACCGTAATATCATATAGCGGATAAGTGCCGGGTCTGTCCACTTTTATTATTTCGCTGTGGTGCCGGTCGCCGGTTAAAAATAACACTCCATTGATTTTATACTCTTTCAGAAAATCCATCATTTCCTCATATTCAGCAGGAAATCTCGACCACTTATCAAACGGGGATACAGGATTCAAAACCTGGCTTCCAAGAACGATTATTTTAAACGTAGCACTGCTATATAGCAATGAATTCTTCAGCCATTCCATCTGCTGTTCGCCCAACATCTGCTTTTCATAATTGGGAAATCCATAAAGGCTGTCTTTCATTCTATCGTCACTTCGCCACCAACGGTCGTCAGTTAAAAAAACATCTGCATCACCCCAGGTTGTCATGGTATAAGTGCCTTGTCCGTTTTCGCCATAAGAAGGATTGCACCAATATTTTTTCCAGATATCACGGCTGCTTTCTTTTAAAATATAATTTTTGCCAATGTCGTTTGGGCCATAATCATGATCATCCCAAATAGCATATTGCGGCATTGCTTTAAGAAAATTCTGTACAATCGGTATGCTCCTATCATGGCTGGCCCTGTACCTCAAACCCCATTCGCTGTAATAATCCACATCTCTGGTATACCAGGCATCACCTGTCCAAATCATGAATGCTGCTTTTTCTCTGGCCATGCTTTCAAATATGGAAGAATCGCCTCCGTAAGGTTTACCCGGGCGGTCATATATTGGTTCATTTACATAAGCACATCCACCTGCCAGAAAACTAAATTCCGGAGGCTGCTTGCGCCATTGCCAAAGGTCTTTGGTGGTGAATTGCCCTCCCTTAGCCGTTACTATTCCATTAACTGATATTTTATATTCATAGGTGGCATTAAAATCAAGTCCGCCTATAGTAAATGATAAAGGATTAAAATCATTCCCTAATTCTCCTTTATAAAAGATCGTTTTTGCTTTCCTGGCATCTCCCCGTCCGACCGGGTCATCCGGGCGGGCCTTTTTATAATATTGCAACGATACCGTTTTTACTTCCGGAGAAACTTCCATCCACACTTTTGCATCTCTTAGCTCTACCGGGCCAAGCATGGGGCCTGAAATGATGCGGGGTTGGGCTACTGATATGAATGAATAAAAAATTAATAAAGTAAGAAGTATAGTGGCTCTCATTGATAAAAATTTTATGCTGCAAGGTAACTTATGCTATACAAAATAAAAACCGTTCCGAATTTATCGGAACGGTCAATGTATAAATTATTTCAGACTTAATTGTAATTGCTTACTTCCATCCTTCTCCTGATGCAGGAATATTAAATGTCCGGCATACTTGTTCGTAAGACATAGCCCTTACCTGATCAGCGGTATAGTTTGTACCACCCACACCAGCAGACCTGCCACCTGCAACAACTCCCGGAATGATAACATATCTTGTTTCAGCTCCGGAATTTGGAGTCCAACCGGCGCCGCCACCGAAAATGGAAGTGAAATAGATTATTCTGCCTCCTGTTGTTAAACCCGGGGCAGCGGTCGCTTGTGGGATTGCCCCCAGATAATAAGTAGATGCGCCAACAGGGAATGTGTAAGGTATTGTTGAATAAATAACAGTGGTAACTCTCCAGTAGGAAAGAACAAGACCATTGTCAAGAATAGCCGTGGTTACACTTGGAGCAGCTCTGTACCATTTTTTACAAAGACCATAATCGGTAAAGTTGGAATCAGCAACTGGTGTTGGTTGTGGTAATGAATTACCAACAGTTAACCATGATGAATAGATAACATTAGCAGTGCCGGGAGGGCCTTGCGGACCAGTAGCACCAGTAGGACCAGCAGGACCACCTGGACCAACAGGACCACCAGGGCCTGTGCCACCAGTTGGGCCTCCGGGGCCTTGTGCGCCAGTAGCACCAGCAGGACCTTCTGGACCTTCTTTAGTACAATTAATAGTAATAAATGCAATAGCTAATAATAAAAGCGAAAGGAGTTTGAACTTTCTCATACAAGTTTGATTTGGCTGTTAATTAGTTTCGGTTTAAAAGTAAATGGAATTTCCGTTTCCACCAAGATAATATAAAAGTAAATGAAAAAAAATAAACAAAAGGGTTTTGTCCCAAAAAAAACAGTCATTGCCGGGTTTTGCCGAACGTTTATATTTGTTGCTTATCCAATTCAATTTTATGCGTTTTACAAAAGGCATTTTGGCAGGTTTTTTAATCCTGTCTGGTATTACAGCTTCCGCTCAGTTTAATAAGGCCCGCCCGGATGGACCGTTCGGACGGGGGGAAAAAATGGTTGGCGCATCAGTTGCAAGTATTTTTTTTAATTCAGGTAATGCCGATATTTCGGTTGCTTCTATCGGGAATAATAATTCAAAAGTTACCAGTTATGGCGTCAGCATTACACCCTCTATCGGGTGGTTTATTTCTGAAAAAACAGCCATTGGGGCTACGCTTAATATAAATCCCAATGGCCAAAAAACCACCTATGAACAGAATGGCAGCACTTACCAGAGTGATCAATCCAATGGGTTTAATTTTGGTTTAGGCGGTTTTGTAAGGAATTACTTTTCTGGCAACAAAAGTTTGCTCCCTTTCGGGCAGTTTAGTTTAAATGCCGGAATCAGTAACCTGAAAACAGAGGGATTTTTTTATGGTGGTTCCGGGGCAAGTGCTTACAAGCAGACTTATTCAGGAAATTCCACCGGTGGCTTTTTTGCGAATGCTAATTTTTCTGCAGGTCTTACTAAAATGATGGGGGAGAATGCGGGATTAGATTTTTTTATTGGATATAATTACTCTTATAATAAGAACACTTTCAAAAGAACAACCCTCAGAGATGACGGTAATGATGGCACCATTGATTCCCGTGGAGAAAATGAAACTACTACCAAGTTTACGAATCATGGATTTGTACTTGGCCTGGGGTTCCAGGTATTTTTGAAAGGGAAAAAGAAGTAAGCTTGCAAGCTAATTAAAGTAAATAGGGTATATAAAGTATTGCGATCACTTTATATACCCTATTTACTTATCTACTCAAATACCATTACTTATTCATCATCTGTTTGGCTTCAATGCTCAATGTAGCATGTGGCACAGCTCTTAATCTTGCTTTATCTATCAGGTTGCCAGTTACCCTGCAAATACCATAGGTTTTATTTTCAATTCTCATCATGGCTTTTTCCAGGTGATCGATGAAAGTAATCTGACGGCTTGCCATTTGACTCAATTGCTCTCTTTCCATGCTTACGCTGCCATCTTCCATTGTCATGTAGCGTCCTTCATCCATATCACCACTTTCTTCCTTACGGGTAATTAATCCTTGCAGGTAGGTAAGCTCCTTTTTAGCGGCGTCTAATTTTTTCTGAATAATCTCCCGGAATTCAACCAGATCATTATCAGAATAACGCATAGTTGGGCCCGTTGGTAGCGGCATTTTCTGATCCAATACTGATTTTGTAAACTCAGGTTCATATTTCACTGAGCTTTTCGTTGTCGTTTTTGGTATGATGACTTTTGAAGATCTTTGCGGCTCCTTTTTAATCACGGGTTTTACCTTTTGTTTAATAGATACTAACGACTTTGGATCTACCGTACCAGGTTTGTTCACTTTTGGTGGTACCGGTTTTTGAACCGGAGCTTCAGGTTTTACGATCGCTTTTGGTGCAGGCCCGCCTACCGGACGGGCAGGCTTTGCCACAGGTTTAGCTACTGCTTTTGGTGCTGGTTTCTTTGCCACAGGTTTCGGGGGCGTCTTTTTGGGCGCCACTTTTTTAGGTACAGATTTCTTAATAGTTTTCTTAACTACTGCTTTCCCGCCTGACGGACGTGCAGGTTTGGCAACAGCCTTTTTTGGGGCGGGTTTGGCGGTCTTTTTTGGTGCCTTTTTTTTCTGAATAGCCATAATTTACCCTTTTTTTAAAACAATTATATTTAGCGAAACATCGTTTATTTCGATCTCAGTTCCAGCCTGTATTTCAGGCAAAAACTCCAGTTTGTCTGCCAGAATTTCGGCGCAAATATAGGTTTTAAACTGAGCCAAAGAATCTTTTAATTCTCCGTTTGCTGATACTTTAACTTCTATGCGGTCAGTAAGTTCAAAATTGCTGTCTTTCCGGATTTTCTGTATACGATTTACAAACTCCCTTGCATTCCCTTCTGCTTCCAGATCTGGTGTAATTGTAACATCCAATGCCACGGTCAGACTACCCTTATTGGCCACCGTCCAGCCCGGAATATCCTCACTGCTGATATCCACATCTGTAATCTGCAACATTACTGGTTCGCCATCAACTGACAAATTATATTGTCCTTCTTTTTCTAACAGGGCAATGTCTTCCTGGGTGAATTGTGCTAATGCAGCAGACACCGCTTTCATCTTTGCACCCAATTTTTTACCAAGGGCAACAAAGTTGGGTTTGATTTTTTTGCTGATGAAGGTATTATGGGGATTCAGGTATTCAATTTCTTTTATATTCACTTCGGCCTTAATCAGGTCTTCCACCAATTGCAATTGCTCTTTCATAGAAGCACTTAGTACCGGTATCAATACTTTTTGTAGCGGCTGCCGAACTTTCAGGTTCGTTTTTTTGCGAAGCGATAATATTAAGGAAGAAGCATCTTGTGCTAATTGCATTCTTTCTTCTAATGCTTCATCAATGGCCCCCCTGCCTGAAAGGGAAGCCCCCCCCACTCCGCCGAATGGCGGAGGATTTTGGTTTTCCTCTATTGATGGATAGCTGACATGATGGACAGACTCTACTTTCGTACCGTCCTTATTAGTGAATCTTCCTGTTACTGCATTCAGGTTTTGGAAAACAATATCACTGAAGAAAGGAGCTATAGGTGCTATCAATCGGGTGATTGTTTCCAGACATTCATATAAGGTTTGATAAGCACAGATTTTATCCAGTTCATATTCACCTTTCCAAAACCTGCGGCGGCAAAGACGAACATACCAATTGCTTAAATGCTCATCTACAAAATCTTCTATTACACGGCCAGCTTGTGTTGGTTCGTAATCATCCATGTAAGCGTTGGCTTTCTTTACTACCGTATTAAGTGATGAAAGAATCCAACGATCAATCTCAGGACGTTCTGCCAACGGGATGTATGCTTCTTTGAAAGCAAATCCATCTACGTTGGAATAGAGAGCAAAGAATTGATAGGTATTATAAAGTGTTCCGAAAAACTTACGTTGTACTTCTTTAATGCCATCGAGGTCAAACTTCATATTGTCCCATGGCGATGCGTTGGTAACGAGGTACCATCTTGTTGCATCAGCCCCAAAGGTTTCAATGGTTTTGAACGGGTCAACTACATTGCCCAATCGTTTACTCATTTTGTTGCCGTTCTTATCCAGCACCAATCCGTTTGATACACAGGTTTTGTACGCCACTCCAGCCCCCCCACCCCCCGAAGGGGGGATTTTAGATGTCCAAGCTGGAACATCTTTCATTACCTCGTTTAGGCTATCCTGTATCATACAACTGATAGCATGAAGCGTATAAAACCAGCCTCTTGTTTGGTCAACACCTTCTGCTATATAATCGGCAGGATACATTTCTGCAAACAGCTCTTTGTTTTCAAATGGAAAATGTAGTTGAGCATAAGGCATGGCACCACTATCAAACCACACATCAATTAAATCAGAAACCCGTTTCATTGGTTTGCCTGAAGGACTTACCAAAATAATATCATCAACATAAGGCTTGTGAAGATCTAAAGCCTCCCTAAATCCCTCCGCAGGAGGGACTTTTGAGACTCCGCTGTCAAAGGATTTCTTTAATTCTTCCTGCAATTCTTTAATAGATCCGATACAAATTTTTTCTTCTCCATCTTCTGTTATCCAGATGGGTAAAGGTGTGCCCCAAAATCTTGAACGGCTCAGATTCCAATCCACCACATTCTCTAACCAATTACCAAAGCGGCCTTCGCCGGTTGATTTTGGTTTCCAGTTAATGGTTTTATTTAATTCTACCATTCTTTCTTTTACTGCCGTGGTTTTGATGAACCATGCATCTAATGGATAGTAAAGAATGGGTTTATCAGTTCTCCAGCAATGCGGATAATTGTGTTCGTATTTTTCTACTTTAAATGCCCGGTTTTCTTTTTTCAGTTTTACAGCGATATCAACATTTACATCAACATAGTTCGGGTCGTCTTTATAATTCTTTACATAACGATTGCTGAACTCGCCGAGGCCCTCTACAAATTTTCCTTCTCTATCCACCATCGTCAGTATGCCGATTTTGTATTTCTTTCCTACCTTATAGTCATCTGCACCAAAGGCAGGGGCTGTATGAACGATACCTGTACCATCTTCAGTTGTAACGAATGTATCTACCAACACCCTGAATGGTTTAGCATCCGGAGTTATTTCCTGGATTGCTTTTAATGAGTTGGCTTCGTATGGAAGAAGTTGTTCGTATGCTATTCCTTCTAATTCTTTCCCTTTAAACTCCCCCAAAATTTTCCAAGGTATCAATTTCGTTTCTGCTGTATAATTTTCAAAGTCACCGTTCTCACCTTCTGGTTTAAAATATTTCGTAACTAATGCTTTAGCTAAAACGGCATTAATAGAATTATGGAGATAAGGATTAAATGTTTTTATTAATACGTAATCAATATTGGGTCCTACCGTTAGACCGAGATTGGATGGTAAAGTCCATGGAGTAGTGGTCCATGCCAAGAAGAAAACATCATCAACGTTTTTATCAGCATTTAAAATATCATTGAACTTCTTTAATGCGTCAACTGGTTTTCCACCCGCCATTAAAGTATCAGCAATCGACAATAAGAACATCGCTACCGCACTTGTATCCTTCACATCTTTATATGTTCCGGGCTGGTTCAATTCATGTGAACTTAACCCTGTTCCCGCTGCAGGTGAATATGGCTGAATGCTTACACTTTCATACAGTAATCCTTTTTTATACAACTCACTTAATATCCACCACACCGATTCGATATATTCATTCTTGTAAGTGATATACGGGTCATTCAGGTCAACCCAATAACCCATCTTACGGGTAATATCATCCCACTTGTCTTTATATCTTAATACTGCTTCCCTGCATTTCTGATTGTATTCTTCAACGGAAATTTTTTTACCAATATCTTCTTTGGTGATGCCGAGTTCTTTTTCTACACCGAGTTCAATCGGTAAGCCATGCGTATCCCAGCCGCCTTTTCTTTTTACCTGGAACCCTTTCATGGTTTTGTAGCGGCATACCAAATCCTTCAAGGTTCTGGAAATAACGTGGTGGATGCCGGGCAAGCCATTGGCACTGGGCGGGCCTTCATAAAATACAAATGGTGTGTCGCCTTCCCGTAGTAACACACTTTTCTCAAATGCCTGGTTCTCCGCCCATTTGGCGAGTAATTCTGCCTCGAAAGCCGGTAGATTTAGTCCTGAAAATTCTTTGTATTTCGCTGCCATAGCCGTTTTAAAATGGTGGCGAAGTTAAGGAAAATAAACAGCCGGTTTAGCCACAGATGAACGCAGATTTACGCAGATGAATACAGATTGGTCACTTATGCCACAGATACTTCGACAAGCTTAGTACTGAATTGAGTACAAATAAAACCTGCCTGGCAGGGAATACACTTGGCCACAGATTACACAGATTAGCTCAGACTAATACAGAATTAAATACCAATATACCTGCTGCGCAGGTTGAATACATATTGGCCACGAAAGCACACAAAATTTTAAGAAATAAGTACAGAATGAAAAGAAGCTGTCGGTGATGACAGCTTCTCACCTGTATTTGCTGAACAGAATTACTTCAGTGCAATAGTGCGACGCAAGGGACGATGCCCAAAGAACGGGACGCTGGCTAACTAAAAATTAACCGTTCCGTTGTCCTGGTACGCTACTCTGATTCTGTATTTAATCTTCGTTGGTCTTGTTGGTGGTACTACAATATTGCCCAGATCATCTGCGGGGTCTGCTGAAAGTACTTCCAGTTTTGCATACTTACCTGTGGCGGTACGAAATACAAATGTTTTTCCTGCAATGGGAGCAAATGACCTGGTAGCGGGATTATAAATATACCAATCCGCACCCCTGATGGCTTTTTGTGATGCTGCTGTATCATATTTATAACCGGTGGCGGGAGCCGTTGTAACTGCATCAAAAGGCTGATCTATTATCTGCACACCGGCATTACCCGGGCCACTGGCATTGCTGTTTATAATAAACGTTTCAAAACGCATGGCGAAATCCCATTTGTTTGTGGCTGAATCGGATGCAGGTAGTTCTGATGCTGTTTCAAATTTGAAAAAATTATAATTACCGCCCGTGGCACTGCCATTCACCAGAAAGTCTTTGCTGTTGACCACTGCCGGTGATGGTGCCGGAGTATCATCTTTTTGACAACTTACAAAAAGTACGGCGAGTACTGCGATTAAAAATCCATTGTTCTTTTTCATCTCTATTTGTTTTATTTTTTAAATGAATAATGTAACCCTGTAAACCAGTTGATGCCGGGAATGTTGGACATATACCTTGCATTTACCTGGTTAAATAAATTATTAATTCCTCCCTGCAAACTGAATGAGCGGCTTAACTGATAACCAAGCGTCATGTTTGCCTGTAACATAGCTGGAGCATATTCTTCTTTCATATTGGCGAAACCATTGCCATCTCTGTCGGCAACACCAAACCGGCTGCGATAAATAAAACGAAGTGATGCATTCCATTTGCTACTTTTTTCTTCCCAGAACAACCGGAAATTGGCCATATGTTTACTCCTGTTAAGTAAGCCACTATAATCTTCACGGGTCATTAATCTTGCTGAACCATTTACTTCATCTCTCCCATACACTTTTTTATTGTTCACTTTTTGTAATTCATCTTTATCGGCTGTTTGTAAAAACTGGTAACCCCCATTCATTGAAAGATTGCCAATCTTATAGCTGATATTCATTTCTGCACCTTGTGTATAGGCACGGTTTACATTGATATAACTGAAAACAGAAGTGCCATTAGGGTGTGTTGCAATGGGAATATAATTGATGAGATTGCTTACATCATTCCGGAAAAGATTGACATCTATTTTTAATGATGTAAAAAATTGCAGTTGTGCACCAAGATTAAAGCCTTTTGAAATTTCGGGTTGTAATTTGGTGATAAGATCTGCGGCTGGTAAAATAATTGCAATTAAACCCATGTTTTGCTGCTGTTGCAACAATGGCATAGAGAATTCATTACTACCATAAATGCTATAGCCTTCAGCTGCATTGTTGGTAAAATTCAGGTACAACTGACGGAAGTCCGGTGCTTTAAAACCGGCACCATAGGAACCAGTTAATTTTATTTTATCATTTATTATATAATGTGCTGCCAGTTTTGGACTAAGGCGTGCAGCAAAATCTGTATTATAATCGTAACGCAATCCGGAGATGAGTGTTAAGTTTTTAATTCCCTTCCATTCATGCTGTGCAAAGGCATGCAACATCTGTTGTTGTTGCTCTTTACTATACCGGGTGGTATTAACTGTTTGCAAGGTAAAGCCGGCACCAACTGACAAGGTATTTTTTTCATTCCAGGAATAATCTGTTTGGTTCTCTGCCCGGTAAAAGCCCTGGCGAAACTGGTCAAAATAATATTGTTTTTCATTGCCAATACTATCCAGTTGTTGTTTAAACTGATAACCGCTAACCATGAAGCGGAGATTCGATTGCAACTGATTATTGAAACGGTGTGTGAAAACGGGGTTGATGAAGAAATCATTTGTCTTGCCATTACCGTCAATATTCAAGGTGGGGCTGTTAATGGCATAGCGGCTTTGTTGCATTCCATAAAAGCCCCGGCTGTTGACCATCAATTTTGTTTTGGGGGTAAAGCAATAAGTAAGTTTTAGCTGACCGGTATAATTGTAATAAGGGTCTAGTGTTTTTTCCAACGTATTTTTATCGAGATCGTACCCATTGCTGCTATTCCTGTTTAAAAAATAATAGATGGATAACTTTTTATCAATCTTATTTCCTGACGCATATATATCTGTATTTAAAAAAGAACCTGATCGTATACCGGCGTTAAAATTATTACCCGTCAATGGATCGGTGATGATATTAATAACACCACCCATCGCATCGCTGCCATATAAACTGGAGGATGGTCCTTTAACCATTTCGATTTTGCGGATATTGCCTACGGCAAATCTTGATAGATCCATCACACCGCCTTGTCTGCCTATTAGTGGTTCGCCATCTAATAATATTAATGTATGATCGGGTGACAGGCCCTGCAACTGAACGCCGTTGCCAAATACACCACCACCAACCGCATTGCTTCCAGTGCCGCTGGTGATGAAAAGTCCGGTTTGTTCCTGTAAAATATCATTAAGCCTTAAAGAACCCGATAGCTTAATTGTTTTGTTACTGATAACTGATGTTGGCACCGCTACATTGCTTAGTTTCCTTTCTGTTCTTGTTCCGGTAATTACAATTTCATCCAATGTGCGGTTTGCATTAAACCCGGTATCCAACTGTGCAACGGAGGTGAGAGAAAGTATCAATAAAAATAAAATGGTAGAGAGCCGGTTCATGATTTTATCAATTCGGCTGCAAAGGTTCTTCAGCAATCATGAAGTTTTATCACAACTATGTCATGAAATGATGAATAAAATTTCTTTGACAAAAAAATGACGGGGTTTTGTTACTCAATCATATTCACCACTGATTTAAGTCATATAAAAAATTAATTCTGTAAAACAAGAAAGCCTTTTATTAGCAGAAAGGCTTAACAGAATAATTTTTATTCATCAAAACTTCGCACCTATACTTACAAAGAAAGTTCTTCCATCAGCAGGTAATGCACCGGGGCCGGGATATCCTCCGGCACGGCGGGTAAAATAAATCAGGTTGCCCAGGTTATTAATGCCGGTTTTCATATTGAGGTTTTTTGAAAACTTACAGTTTGCTGATAGATCAATTACAGTATAAGCTGGTATTAAACCATTGTTACCATTTGTTGAAGGCGTTATGGTGTTATTCGCATCGCTAAACGTTTTAGCTGTATAACTGATTTGTGTTGTGAAAGTGATTCTTTTATACCCTGCTGTCAGACCCGTACGTAATATATGTTGTGGTGCATTCTCCAGTTTCTTTCCTTTTGTAGCTGCATCTTTATGATTACCTGAATACACAGCATCCGTATATCCATAAGAAGCAAATACAATAATATCAGCACTCTTCTTTTTTGAAAAGGCACGGAATGCATTGAATTCTGTATATAATTCCAATCCTTTACTGGTACTGTTACCAACGTTTGTTATCAACCGGTATGTAGGTGTGCCGGCAACTGTAATCGTTCCTATCCGGTTATTATACTGCAAATAAAAACTGCTGATATCAAATTGCAGGAAGTCTTTTATTTTTCCGCGGTAACCAATATCTAAATTATATCCTTTTGAATCTTTCAGATCCTGATCTACCACATCTGTAGTGGGTGGCGCCTGCAAATTGGCAAATTGTATAGGCCTGTAAGCCTGTGAAAAGTTAGCATAGAATTCCGTTGTTCCTGTTAGATGGTATTCTGCCCCAATACCTGCAAGCAAAAAACTACGGCTGCGGATGATGTTTTGAAACAATATTGCTGACCCGTTGGCAGTATAACCATTTCTTCCTGACGCTTTACCTTCCAGCCACTCGTAGCGAATACCTGGTATCAATAATATTTTCTCCGTAATACGAAATATATTTTCAGCAAATAAAGCTGCATTGTTTGACCAGAATGAAATTTCCCTGGGATAAATGCCTTTTACTGTCATATCATAATCTGTTCGGGTACTTCCTATTCCATCAGCCTTACGGTATGTACTTCCTGTATAGAATCGAACACCCCCGGAAAAAGTGTTTGTCATTTTACCTAAATTAAAATCGGTGATAATGCGGCTTTCCATTCCATAATTGCGGTATTCATCTGCCAATAGAGTGCGGTTGTTATAATTTCCCGTAGCAGGATTGATACTGTCTTTGATAGTAATGGATTGTAAAAAGCCCGCACTATTTCTGTTACCAATAGTGGCAAAGAGTTTTGTATTCCATTTAGCCGTTTCGTTTATTTTATAATTGAAAATAACGGCTGGGGTTGTCCATTTTATATCAAACCAGTTGCGGCTGCGAAAACTTTGTTGGGCACCTGCCTGTCCGGCAGGCAGGTTCATCTGTAATTGCACATCTGTTAAACCCCCTGGTTGCTGGCTGCGGATATGTGAATGCATTATTTCAGCTGCTACAGAAAGTTTCGGATTTAAAAAGTATGTCATTGTGCCGAAAGCGGCATTGGTGTAGTAACGGCTGTTTTCTCTCCAGCCATTTCCGTTACGATGATCAAAAAAAGAGTAGTAATGAACCTTTTTTGTTTTTCCCCCAATGGCATTATAGCTATTGAACAAGCCATTCGCTCCAACAGTTTGTTGCGTCTCGATCTCAAACTTTTTCTTTATCTCACTTCCGTTTCGAAGAATATAATTAACCAGGCCACCAAATTGCGGACCGTATTGCAATGAACCCTGCCCCCGTACCACTTCGATTCTTTGTACTGCCTGCAACTGTGGATTATAATATGCTTCGGGATAACCAAAAGGATCGGCAGCAATATCATATCCATTCTGACGAATATTAAACTCCCAACTTCTGTTTGGGCTTAATCCTCTTGCCGCTATACCGATTTGAATACCGCTTGGGTCACTTTCCCAGATATGTATACCCGGGATTTTTGCCATCACCTGTCGCATAGTGTTTGTTACAACATTTCCCTGAACATTATCTAAAACAATGAGTGCATTTTTTTTTCCTGCATAAATAGATGTACCCACCACTTCCGGCATTTGCTGGTAATCGCTTTTGCTGTTGCGGCCTACTACGGTAATATCCGGTAGATATTTATGAGTGGCGTAGGTGGAGTCATCATGAAATGGTTTGTTCTTTTCCTGGCAGATAGCTGGTATCATCGTTGCCACAAATCCTAACAGTAGTATAAATCTTCGAAACATTTTATTTATTTGCCGCAAAATTGAGGCGGTCGGAATAAATAACTATTACGGATGCGGAAAACCGTTTTACGCAAAGAGGAAAAGTAATCTTATAACTCCAAGAAATGATAAGTTAATCAAGTACATACCTTAACCGGATTGCAAGTGGTATCAGCGCTCCGCCGGCTTCTTCCTGTAATAGCGGAGTCTGGAAAGCAACTCTTTCCATGGGCAGTACTTTATACCCGGAAGGAACTGTTTTCAGTTTTACATTTCGCTGTTTTGCCCCTATTCCCACTGTTAGCTCCAATTTCCATTTTTCATTTGCAGACAGGTTAAAGGTTTGCCCAAATATTAAAGCTCCGCCGTACGTAAAAGCATTTGCGCTGAAGGAGTAGCCATAAAGTGTATCGATAACTGTGGAATTAATAAAATTGCCGGTAGTAGTGAATGAAATTGGTTTTAGCCTGAATTCAACACCAATGAAAGGCTGGTGTTTTTCTCTCATCTTTCGGTACCCGCTGCCAAGATTTATAAGCGGCCGCCATTGCTGCAAGAAATGATACCGGTATTGCAATATCAACCTTGTACCGCGGAGCCTTTCAAAATTCCGCCAGTCGTAAAATGGTGTTTTAGCCACATAGGCCAGTTCCAGAAAATACTCACTCCGCTCAGTAAACCGGTTGCCAAATGAAGGGCCAATAGCAAACTGGGGTTCAGCTACAGAAAAAAAATTTACTGAGAAGTACTTTTCTTTGTCGCCGAAGCTATTACCAATCTTACTCTTTTTTATCTGAGAAAAAGAAACAAAAGAAATAACTAACAGAAAAAGAAGCAGGAAACTCTTCATATAACAACATTAATAATTATTCCTGACAGTTTTTCCGGCAGTATTGCTGCAAAAAAAATGTCCCGCCTAAAGACGGGACAACTGTTAAAAAGTTTGAACCCGATTTATTCTACCACCACAATTCCTTTCGCCAATACCGAAACTTCTTTTTTGGGCTGGGTAATAGCGGCTATTTCTTCTTTTGATTTCTTAGCATCTTCTGCATAATGTCTCAACTCTGAAACAGACGTTGTCTTTATTTTAATTTCTCCATCTATCACTACTGTTTTTCCCTTTGCCGCAAGTGGAAGAAAAAATCCATATTCTTTCATTTTCACAATGGCAGTTTTGCCATCTGCCAACTCAAGTTTTAACCAGCAGCCTTTATTGGGGCACACTTCTAAGATCTTTGCTTTAATTTTTGTTTCCACCATTTCAGGGCTGTCGGCCAGTTTAAGCGCCACATCGTTTATTGCAACGGCCCCTTCAGGATTTACCTTTTCACCATACCAATCGCCTGGTTTTGCATCACCCTCAGGTGGTTGTGCATTGGCAATAAATCCAAGAACTGCGACAACGATAAGCGTAAGAAATACTTTTTTCATGTTTATGTTTTTTCTGGTTATAAATGTTTGGAGAGCAAAGATAGTTTTTTAGGGGAAATTTAATACATATCGCACAGAGAAGAAGGAGAAAAAGAGGAATTACTGTGGAAGAACTGGTTTAGTGAAGTCCAGCGGGGCCGCAGAAATAGTTTTCAGAAAAACAAGCAGATCTTTTTGTTCTTTTCCGCTTAGTCCCAGGTTTTTTATATGCGAAGATGCTTCTCCCGGAGGAAACTTAGCTGTACTGTAAAGGCTGATGATATGTTCAAGGCTGTTCATTTTCCCATTATGCATCCACGGTCCGGTTCTGGATACATCCCGCAAAGACGGGGTCTTGAATTTTCGCAAATCCTCTTCTTTATGGGTTACTTTATACAAACCATCATCATCGTACATAAAAGTGATATTGTTTCGGTGAAATAAATTGTCTGAAAAAAGGGAGCCATGATGACAATTCATGCACCGTGCTTTCGTACGAAATAAATGAAGCCCCCTTAGTTCTTCATTACTTAATGCTTTTTTATTTCCTGCTAAAAATTCATCGAAACGACTTTTGCGGCTTACAATTGTTTTCTCAAAAATGGCAATGGCAAGGGTGAGCCTTTGCGGATTAACCTCATCATCTCCAAATGCTTTATTAAACAAATCCCGGTATCCTTTTATTTTACTTACCGTCCGCATCACTTCATGCATTTCGTTGTGCATTTCTGATTCACTGTTGATGGGAGCAAATGCCTGATCGGCGAGACTGTTACTTCTTCCATCCCAGAATAACTTATTATAAAACCATGTATTCTGAATGGTGGGTGAATTTCTTTTGTTCATCGCCCCTTCATGACCGATAGATCTTTCTTTTCCGTCTGTCCAGTTTAACTCCGGCTGGTGGCAGGTGGCACAACTTATTTTTCCGGAGCCGCTGAGTCTTGTATCGAAGAATAAAGCTTTTCCCAATTCGATGATGGGTTGTAGCGAGTCTTTATATTTTTCTACCGGGCTTTCAGGGAGCATGCCCAACTCCTTCCACTGTACTCCTGCATCAATAGTGGGTGCCGGCCATTTGTCGGGTGATTGCGAATATAGTTTTCGAAGTTTGGCAGCACTTATTTTGTCCTCCCGTTGAGTGAAGGAGACAGAAACAAATGTTGCAGCTGCAAGTAATGCTATGACGAACCATTTCTGCATGTGGCAAATATACAACCTCACCCCACCCTCTCCACTTAGTGGAGAGGGTGGGGTAGGGTTGTTTTGATTATAATTTTAATTTAATACCGCCGTTTACTACAAATCCATCCAGCGGTGCATAAATATCTTTGAAAACGGGGCTATTAATGCTGCCCGTATAAATACTTCCAAACCGTGTTTGCCTTGTATCCAGAAAATTTTCAAAATTGATATACAAAGAAAATTTCTCCCATAGTTTTTCTACCATGAATCCGGTTATCCAGTATGGCTTGCCGTTGGTTCCATCACTCAGTTTTTGTTTGCTGAAATAATATCCCTCCAACCCCACTTTCCATTTTTCATGCACTTCATACATCAATACAGAATTGAGACGGTGCCTGGGTGTCAGAAAATTTTCACTCTTGCTATTTCCCTGGTGCAGTTCGGCAAGTGTAAACGTATAACCTAAAAACAATTTGAAATCGCTATACCCAACTTTGATGTTTGTTTCCATGCCCCGGCTGTCAATATACCCGTCAATGGTATTGAACCTGTAATTAAATCCATTGGGTTGCAGCAATAGCGGATCGGTAATGCGGGTATAAAAGAAAAGATGGTTGATACTGAAATTCACTTCACCATCTGCAAACTTTGTTTTGTAGTTGATATCTGCATTCACCCCATAGCTGCGTTCCATTTTATTTACATCTTCATCTACGGGCAACACATTTTTATATTGCAGCCTTTCACTTTCTTCAGCAAAAATGGTGGGTGTTTTATATCCCAATCCGCCGCCGATGCGGGAAGAAAGTTTGGAATTGAATTTGAACAAGGCAGAGAGCCGTGGCAGAAAAGCAAAACCATAATCCTTTACATAATCTCCCCGCAACCCGGTTTCCAGATTAAATTTCTCGTTTACTTTTAATGTGTTCTGTACAAATGCCCCCACCGTTAGTTGCTGATAATTTCGCAAAGGTGTAGCAGTCAATTGTGTTTCTTTAAAATCATCGGTCAGCAGATTTAGCCCGGTAATCCATTCTGTTTTATCGCCATGATAAGCATAGGTTGCTTCGGTGAATGTTCCGTTCTGTGTGCCGTTAAAACCATATCCGGGAGATGTGATGGCTCTTTGAAATCGATTAAGGCTATTTTTAAAAGTAAAATGGCTGCATTTACCAAAATGATGTTCGATGCTAAACTGTGTGCTGTAGCGGTCGGTATTATTCAATTCATAAAAACCGGATGGATTAGTCCCTTTGATATAATTCATATCACCACCGGTTCTTTTTTCTGTTGTGATATTGGCACCGACAGTCATCGTAGTCTTGGGAGTTAAGAACACAAACAGTTTTGGATTGACTGTGTAACGTTCAAATTTTGGTATGGCGGATAAACCAATATCAGCTGGATCATAAGCTGCATTACTGTTGCGGGATGCAAATACGGTGAGTCCTGTTTTACCAAATTTCTTTCCATAAAAACCGCTGGTGTTTAATCCACCTGCAGAAGTTACGTCAACATGAAACTTAAGTTCCCTTTCCTCTTTTGGTGTTTTAGAAATCAGGTTCACTAATCCTGCTATTGCACCACCACCATATAAAGTAGAAGCCGATCCTTTTATCACTTCAAATTGTTTCAGATCCAATGGAGGAGTTTGTAATAATCCTAAGCCGCTGCTAAATCCGGCATATAATGGAAAGCCATCTTTCAATGTTTGGGTGTATCGTCCGTCCAATCCCTGTATGCGGATGGATGCATTGGCAGAGGTAGCAGAAGTTTGTTGCGTTTGTATGCCCGTACTTTCTGTCAATACCATTCTGATATCACCGGGTTTCATATTGGCTTTTTCATCCAGTTCTTCTCCGGCGATAAACTCTACTCTTGTTGGAATGTCCTGAATGGTTCTTGAACTTCGGGTAGATTGGATGACCACTTCCTCTTCCTCATGTTCTTCGGATTCTTCTAAAAAAATATCAATTGCTTCTGCAGATGATAGAGGGAAAGAAAATTCTTTCTCCATATCTGGCCTGCCCACATAAGTGACCTTAACCTGATACTTTCCTGATGGAATATTATTTATCGTTACTGTTCCGTTACTATCGGCTATTGCGGTTTGATTCAATACCGGAATTGAAACCGTGGCACCTGATAGCGGCTCTTTATGATGGGCACATTTGATAACCGCTTTGAAACTGTTTTGTGCGAATAGGGCGGAGGTATACAACAGTACCCCCAATGTTAAACATATCTTGTTCATTTATTATTTGGTTGAATTCTGTAAATAAGATTTTCCCGTCTGAAAAAAAGTCTTCAAACCAATTTGGGCGGCTGCCAGAAATCATAATCAACCCTTGGGAGAGATATTTCTAAATAAGAGGTATAAACAGGAGAATCCTGTAAAGAAACTATATCAAAATTGGTTGGTTGAAAATCAACGGTGGCAGTAGCGCAGCCATCGCAACTGAAAAATGGGGAGCAACTACCGCAATCTTCATCATCCGTTTCATGATTGGTTGTTTGTTCTGCACCGGCGGACAGGTCTGTTTTATCCTCCGGACAATCATCAAAGGAACAGCAAGGAATCGCCGATAGCAGGATCAGGTAAAAAGCCAGTATATAACCGCATATTTTCATTGACTGCAAAAATAATCCGTGAACAAGTATAATAACATAAAAGCGACCAATTTATTATCGCAACAATAGTTCACCCGGAGCATGGCTGCAAACCTTTAGCTTTACATTATTAAAAAATTACTGATGAAACCCTTTTTCCTTTGTGCTGCGTTATTCATTTGCTTTTCCTGCTTTTCGCAAACAGGTATAGAAAAACACTATAAAATTTATAATACCCACACCAAACAATTAACAACCGCTGAACAGATTGCTATGGATTGTAAAGATGCCGATGTATTGTTTTTTGGAGAAGAACATAACGACAGTGCAGGGCATTATATGGAAAAAGAAATATTCAATGCTTTACAAAAACAGTATGGCAGTAAGCTGGCGTTGAGTATGGAAATGTTTGAAAGCGATTGCCAGTTAGTGCTGAATGAATATCTCGCCGGTTTTATCAGCGAAGACCGATTTATAAAAGAAGCAAGGGCCTGGAGTAATTATAGAGATTACAAACCGGCAGTAGAAATTGCCAAACAAAATAAGCTGGCAGTGATTGCCGCTAATCCACCAAGACGCTATGTAAATATGGTAGGCCGGAAAGGAATGAAATCCTTAGACAGTTTGCCGAAAGCATCGAAACGTTTTTTGCCACCACTGCCTTATGATACGGCTACCGGCGCATACCGGGAAAAGTTTATGGAATTTATGAAAGGTGGAAGCCCCGGTACCGGTAATGCAAAAATTTTTTACAGTCAGAGCCTTTGGGATGCCGGTATGGCTTACAGTATTTATAATTACTGGCGGAAACATAAAGACGAAAAAATATTTCATATGGTCGGTCGCTTTCATTGCGATGAAAAGCTGGGTACTGCCGAACAATTACAAAAAAGAAATAGCAGACTAAAAATTTTAAACATCAGTTGTTTCAGTGATAGCTCTTTTGCTAATCCTGATTGGGATAAATTCAGTAACCTGGGTGATTATATTATAATGACAGACCCGGGGTTAAAAAAGACTTATTGAACCACATAGGAAGATAGAAACATAGAAGATACACATAGAAATGCGAAGTGATAAAAAATTACCGAAGCAGCAACTCACAAGGCTTCAGTCCGGTGTGTTTTTTGAATGCAGTGGAGAAATGCGAGATGGAAGAATAGCCAAGCAACATAGAAACTTCGGTTACACTTAATCCTTTTTCATATAACAGATATTTGGCATGTTCCATCCGCTGGCTTTGATAAAAATCAAAAATCGTTGTGCCGAATAATTCTTTGAATCCTTTTTTCAGGTAACATTCATTGATGGCTACTTTGCGGCTGAGTTCCTTAATAGTGATAGGCTCACCAATATGCTGCAGTAAAATTTCTCTTGCTTTTACGATTTTTTCCCTGTCTAATTCATTTGCCAGGAATTTGCAGTTCACTACATCAATTTCTTTTTCGCCCAGCATACAGTCAAGGCTGTATAATAACAGCATCTGTGTTTGGGCATTGATGTAAATATTTTCCAGGCTGTCGCTGTAAGTATGATTTAAAACACCTTCCAATACCATCCTTGTTTTACCACATAATGGCAGGATTTTGGAAAAGGAAGAACGGTGTTCAAAATTCAGAATATCATCCGTCAACACTGTATTGCCTTTTCTTGGCTTTACAAACTGGCTGAGATGAGCCGGTGAAAATTTAAAACTCACCACATCCACACTATCCACTCTTTCCAAACAGGTTTTAGAAGCATTGAACTGGCACATGTCACACTCCGTATTTTTTTTACGGCAATAGACATTACCACTAACACAAAACCGCAGCTCCAGGTAATTTTCTTTGGGTTCGCTTTTAGTAAAATGATAGACCAACATGCCGGTATCTTCAATATTCCATTGCGGATTACGGTTATACCGGTTGATCGTATAATTGACCGAACCGGGAATTTGTTGTTCCCTTTCCTGCAGCAAAACGAGTTGATCCTGCATCAGGTTTTGCTTATAAGCCAGGGCTAATATGTCCGGAGGATTGTGCATGACAAGTGTAAATTTACAATTTTTACCCGTATTTTGATGTTGCAACTTTAATTTACCTTGTTTTACCCCAGATTTTAACAACCTATCTCTCAAAAAAACGGTTGTTTTTAGCTGTATCTGCTAACTTTGCCCGCCCCTGCTATTTATAAGGGGAAATTTTTAATTTTTCACATGATACATCCACTTACATATATTCATCCTAACGCAAAGTTGGCGACCAATGTAAAGATTGATCCATTTACAGTCATTCACCAGGATGTGGAGATTGGTGACGGCACCTGGATCGGTTCAAATGTAACCATTATGGAAGGGGCCAGAATTGGTAAGAACTGCCGCATTTTTCCCGGTGCTGTAATAGCTGCCGTACCGCAGGATCTGAAATTTCATGGTGAATACTCTACAGTAGTTATTGGTGATAATACCACCATCAGAGAATTTGTAACTGTAAACCGGGGAACAGCCGACAGAGAAAAAACGGTGATCGGGAATAACTGTTTGATCATGGCTTATTCTCACTTTGCCCATGACTGCCTGGTGGGTGATAATGTTATTGTCAGTAACAATACCCAGGTAGCAGGGCATGTTACGATTGGCGATTGGAGTATTTTAGCCGGTATGTGTGCGGTACACCAATTTGTAAAAATTGGTGGTCATACATTTGTTGCAGGTGGATCATTGGTAACAAAAGATGTTCCTCCCTTTATCAAAGCCGGACGTAATCCTTTAAGTTATGCAGGTGTAAATTCTGTTGGCTTAAAACGTCGTGGTTTCAGCATCGAACGCATCAATCATATTCTTGACATCTACAGAGTACTTTATAATAAAGGCATGAATACCAGCCAGGCTGTGGAATTTATTGAAGAGGAAATGCCCGCCACCGATGAACGGGATGAAATTGTAACTTTCATCCGTGAAAGCGGAAGAGGAATCATCAAACGTTTTACCAAAGGCAGCACCGATGACGATCTCCCTGTCTGATGCCGGTAAGCGGTTTAACCGTGACTGGATCTTCCGTCATTTAAACTATACATTTGAAGCAGGTCAATCGTATGCCATCACCGGGCCTAATGGTTCAGGAAAGAGTACCTTATTACAGGCTTTAAGTGGGGGTATGTATATGAATGAAGGAAGAATTGAATATCGAATATTGAACAAGGAAAAGAAGAATGAAGAAATTTATCAACAGGTTTCAATTTGTGCACCGTATTTAGAAGTGGTGGAAGAAATGACACTGAAGGAGTTTTTAAATTTTCACAGTAAATTCAAACCTTTGCTATCCGGCATTAGCCTTGACTTTATCATTACAACTTTAGGTTTGGAAAAAGCTGTAAACAAACAAATCCGTTATTACTCATCTGGTATGAAACAACGGGTGAAGATGGCGCAATGTATTTTTTCTGATACAGCTATTGTTTTACTGGATGAGCCCTGTACCAACCTGGATGCAGAAGGAATTGAATTATACCAACGGTTGATTAATGATTACTGTAAAAACAGATTAGTGGTGGTGAGTAGTAATGATGAAGTGGAATACAGCTTTTGCACCCGGCAACTTTCTATTTCGGATTATAAATGAGATAGCCCTGTCTACGACAGGGCTATAAAAATTCAATTAACTTATTTTTTAATGACCAGCTTTTTTTATAAGCATTTTAGTCAGTATTTTACTCTCCCCCACCTTCACCGAGAACTTCTAAAACGCAAGTTCTGGATAACTCCTCAACCTCACTATCATCCATTTTAGCCTCAGAAAATGACTTGTATTTAGATAACATTTTATCAGCTACACAATCCGCAATTTTATTGCGGGCACCGATCTCAACGGTTTGCATATCCTCTTCCTTTTTGAATTGTTCAAGAATCATCATTTTAAGAGTTCCTTTATTCCAAATTATTTCGTTTGCACAATCTTCTCCGATTTTTTCCCAGGCATCTTCACTTTTTTGCAATTCTGCCAACGATTTAAATCTGGCAATTACTTTCTCAGCAGCACAATCGGCTATTTTATTAATATTAGCATCCCCTAACCCTTCTAATTCTGCTTTCCCTTTAAATTCATTTCTAAACATTGGCCCCACAATTTCTTTATTCCACATACAACTGAATCCCATTTCTTTAAAAGCAGTGCTACTAGAATCCTTATCGGCTGCTGCTGCAGATTTATAGTTGACAACAGCTTTATCAGCCCAGCAATCGCAGATCTTATTTTTAAGATCATCTGGTATGTCTTTTGATTCATTGTCTTTATTGGCATCCGCTATACATTTCTTTTTAGCATCTTCCTTCGTCCATTTTTTTTGACCGCAGCCTACAAATGCTAATAGTGCAAGTCCGAATAATAATTTTTTCATACTACTTATTTTAAGTTTATAATAAATGTAGGCTAATAACTACGAGGAAAAAAAATATATTTTAAAAGAATGACTGATATACTGAATATAGGATGGTCAGTAAAATATAAAGGCGATTTCAGGTCTTTTTCCTATTAAATACCTTTTTATACCAATCCCTCCTCATACACGGCTGTTCGATAAACCGGTAAAAAATGGCACTGAAAATTAATACTGCTGAAATCAATACTATTGCATACACAACAATTCCCATAACACCATTTAATAACGGCAATTCCAAAATTCCCTTTGATACACCCGACATAATCAGTAAATGCAACAGGTAGATAGAATAACACATGCCACCAATTATTGTTATTAGCTGTCCACTTATTAGCTTTTTTAATCCTGCATTAAAAAGCACCAGGTAAAAAACAGCAATCATTAAAAAAAGCTTTAATAGAAAAAACCATAACGAATGAACTGAATTAATAAAAGGTAATCCAAGTAAGATGACACTACCTGCAATCATACCGATACGATTATTAAATTTCAGCTGGTGCCCGGCGGAATACAAATCAGCCAGCAACATACCCGAAAAGAAATAGCAAAGAAATTTTGTAAGTATAGTTGGCAATTGCCACAAAGAATAATAGGCATAAACTCCTGAAATCAATATCAACAGGATAAGTATGAATCGTCTGATCACTCTATTCTTTACTAAATAAATAAAGCAGAAAAACGGGGTCAGTAAATAAAACTGTACTTCCAATGACCAGGCTACACTAAGTACCGATGAAGAATCATTGTATATAATGTTATGCAAATAAAGAGCGGATGCACCCAGATGAGGTAATAAGTCAATAAACGATTCCCCTTTTACAATGAGAAGTAATATAAATGAAAGTAGAAGTGCTGCAAGGTAGGGCGGCTCTAACCGGGTAAGTCTTCGCAGGTAATATTTTTTTAACGAAACAGCTTTCCCATCAACTATTTTTTCTTTGATAAATGGTAACGCCAATATAAACCCACTGATCATAAAAAAAAAAGAAACCCCATGACCGCCTTCCAATATAACAGATGCGAAATAAGAATCATTAATCAGTTTACCCTCAAAAAGATTATTATTTATAACTGTTGGTAAATGCATCCATACGACCACCCAAAAAATGGCAATAAACCTTAACCCGTCAATTTCAGGAATATAATTCCCGGCAGAAGTGATGTGCCGGAATTTTTCCAAAAAGATTGAAAAAGATTTTGTCATACTTAATGCTTCTTCGTTAGTGAGCAATCAGCAAATTCAGTGACACTTATATGTTCACCTGATACCCGGTACTTCTACCACCACCAAAAGCAATTAATATTTTATTCCCTAAAAGAAATTGCAAATCCCTTGTTGCCGTTGCTTTTGATGTTTTAGTAAGGCTTACATATTTTCTTGCATTCATTCCCCCTTTAAAGCCATCCGCCCCTTCTTCCAGCATCCTTTTTATAATGATAAGCTGCCTTTCATTCAATAAATTTTTATACCTATCAAAGAATTTTGCCTTCTTCAATGTAAACTCAATTTCTTCTTCTGCCTGCAACTGTGCATCCACCACAACTTTTACAAAATAATATATCCAGTTAGTAATTTCGTTCGATAAAGAAGCTTTTTGTAAAGCTGTGTAGTAAGTTTTTTTTGCTGCTTCAATCGTTTTAGACAAACTAAGCATAACAGGTCTGCCAATACTTTGTGACAATGCTTTTTCTGCAATAGCCCTGCCAATCCTTCCATTACCGTCTTCAAATGGATGGATACTTTCAAAATACAGATGGGCTATCGCAGCACGAAGCGGGGCTTTTTTAATTTCCTTTTTTCCACCTGGTGCTGTATCATTAAACCAACGGATAAATTGTTTCATCTCTCCGGGTACTTTCTCAGAAGGTGGAGCTTCAAAATGTACTTTTTGTTTTCCAATAGCCCCAGACACTACCTGCATTGGTTCTTTATGCTTTCTCCAGTTGCCAGTTACTATATCAGTATGATCATCCCCCATCAGCATCTTGTGCCACTCAAATATTTTTTTATCGGTTAGTAATTCTTTAAACGTTTTCCTAACATCAATCATCAAATTACTTACACCCACCGCCCTTTTATCTTTAACGGCAACAGGTGTTTTAGTTAAGCCCAGGTTTTTCCTAATGGAAGACAGCACATCTTTCCGGCTTACAAACTCCCCTTCTATTTCAGATGTTTTAACAGCCTCTGCAACCATTAAATTAATAACCGTTTCTAATTGTGTTTCTTCAGAAATTGTTTTAAGTATACCAGAAACATGCCCTGTTCTTTCAGCAAAATGAAAAAGCAGGTCTTCGACCCTGGTAAGGCTGTAAGTAAAATCGGGCCAGTCTTTTTGTTGCCAGTTATAAAGCATATTGAGCCAATTAATGAATTTATTCGGCTCAAATATACATAAAAAATGAGCCGAATAGGTAATGCCAAATAGACTTTAAATTAATATCCTTGCCAGAGGTATTAATACCGATAGACAACAGGTATGACTGAAGGACATGCTTTTAATGTCGTATCGGTATAATTTATCTACCTCATTCACTAATAGTTAGCCGGTCAGCCGGAGGCCTCCAAAAAATCGGGACAAACGGTTCATCGCTGGCTTGCAATCAGCAAATTCAAATCCGTGTATTTTAAATCGAACCGCTGGCTCAGATAAAAATTGGTTAGTGAACCTTTAAAAAGATAGATACCACTACGAAGATGGATACGATGCCAGAGCAGTTTTTCAAATCCCCCTTCCTCCCCTGCTTCCAAAAGTAATGGCATCAACACATTACTGATAGCCTGGGAAGCTGTACGGGAAAAACCCGAAGGAATATTAGGTACGCAATAATGGATTACCCCATATTTCATAAAAATAGGATGCTCATGCGAAGTGATCTCTGAAGTTTCAAAACAACCGCCCCGGTCAATACTAACATCAATGATAACAGAACCCGGCCGCATATTACTCACCATTTCTTCTCCTACCACCATGGGCGTTCTGCCGGTTTGAGAACCTAAAGCACCAACGGCCACTTCACAGGTTTTAAGTTGCTTGGACAACAACCTTGGTTCTATTACAGAGGTCCACATCCGCTGACCAACATTATTTTGTAAACGCTTCAACCGATATACACTATTATCAAAAACTTTTACTGATGCGCCTAATGCCAGTGCCGCTCTGGCAGCATACTCACCCACTATGCCGGCACCAATGATAATCACTTTTGTTGGGGCAATACCAGAAATTCCTCCCAGTAAAACGCCTTTACCATGATTAGCGGAACCGAGATATTGTCCGGCAATCAGCATGACTGCGCTACCAGCAATTTCACTCATACTGCGAACGATAGGATAAGAATCGCTATCGTCTTTCAGGTTTTCAAAAGAAATAGCAGTTATCTTTTTTCCCATCATCTTTTCCAAAATTTCTGCTTTCATTACAGAAAGATGAATAGGAGAAATGATTACCTGATTTAATTGCAGCAGATCCAGATCTTCATCAATGATGGGAGCACTTTTCACCAATAACGGAGCTTTAAAAACACTTTCCCGGTCATACACAATCTTTGCACCGGCTTCGCTGTAATCTTTATCCCGGAAATGAGATGCTTCACCGGCATTGTGCTCAATTATTACCTGATGCCCGTTACTGATTAATACACTCACTGCATCCGGTGTAAGACCAACCCGGTTTTCCTGAAAAGCTATTTCTTTGGGAATACCGATCATCATGCCTTCTGCCTTCGGCTTTATATCTAATGTTTCCTCTAATGTTTCGTAGCTGAAAGAAGTACTTATTTTAGGCTTTTGCTGGCTCATTAGAAAAGTTGCGAGTTAGTAGTTCCGGGTTTCGAGTCAACTAAAGCTGAAACTGCCCGTATTACTTCAAATGTACTTAAATATTAGAAATTTTCAGATGCCTCGTTTTATCATCAACCAGTTCTATAAATACATGAACAGAATCATCCGGAAAGATTCCGGGAGCTTTTTCAGGCCATTCCACCAGGCAGATATTGCCACTGAATAATACATCTTCTACACCCGCCCGCTGCGCTTCCTCTTCATCTTTTATCCGGTATAAGTCCATGTGAAAAAGAGGCTTCCTGGTTCCTTCACTCCCGATAGCTATCGGGACATATTCATATTCATTAATGATAGAGAAAGTAGGGCTGCCCACCACATCCTTCACTCCTTTTACATCGCATAATGCATGGATGAAAGTCGTTTTGCCAGCCCCCATCTGTCCATGAAAAGCAAATACCGTTTTGCCTGTTGCAGCTTTCCAGAATTCTTTTGCAACCTCGTTGATACTATCTAATGAAAATTCCCAAACCATGCTGCAAATTTAAAGTGTTATAGCAACCATGTTGTAAACATATTTCCCTTGTCGGAAAAGGGGCTTTGTTAGTTTGGGTAACTTTGCAGCATGGAAACAGTTCAATGGAAAGTGGAAGGGATGGATTGCACTACCTGTGCACTTAACATTAATAAATACCTGGAGAAACAAGGTATGAAGAATGTGAAAGTGAATTTTGCGACGGGAGATGTACTATTTGATACAGATTTTGCTGTCACCAATGAAAAGATCAGTAAAGGCATTCTCGATCTTGGTTATAAAGTGGTAGATGCTGATGCCAAAGGGCATCAACATGATAAAAGTGCACATGTAAAATTTCTTTCTACGCATTTGCAACGATTCTGGTTTTGTTTGCCGTTTACTTTATTGCTGATGCTGCACATGATTCCCCGTGTACATATTCACTGGTTGATGAACCATTGGGTGCAACTGGCATTGACCATTCCGGTTTACCTGGTCGGGATGAGCTTCTTTGGTAAGAGTGCCTTGAAAAGTATCCGCAACCGTATGCCGAATATGAATGTATTGATAGCTGTCGGGGCTACGGCAGCATTCTTCTACAGTTTATATGGCTCATTAACCGGGCAGGCAGAGCAGTATATGTTCTATGAAACAGCCGCCACCATCATCACATTGGTTTTTTTAGGTAATTATCTGGAAGATACATCTATTGCTTCCACACAAAGAGCATTGAACAAATTGGTGAAGTCACAAAAGGTAATGGCCAATATGATTGCTTTTGATGATGAGCATAAAGAACAAATTTTTCCGGTAGAGAATACAAATTTGAGAGTCGGAGATCTGATACTCATTAAAAGTGGAGAACAGATACCTATTGACTGTAAAATACTTTGGGGTGATGCGCAGGTAAATGAAGCTATTGTAACCGGCGAAAGTGCACCAATCCATAAAGTAGCTAAAGACAAACTGATTGGCGGAAGTGTAATCAGTGACGGAACGGTAAAGGCACAGGTAACAGCGGTTGGAGGTGATACGGTTTTATCAGGCATTATCAATATGGTGAAACAGGCACAGGGAGAAAAACCGCCGGTACAACTATTGGCTGATAAAATAAGTGCCATATTTATTCCGATAGTGCTGGGTATAGCCGTATTGACTTTAATTGTTAACTGGATAGTACTTGAAGATTTTACGCCAGCCTTAATGCGAAGCATTGCAGTGCTGGTCATTGCCTGCCCCTGTGCAATGGGATTAGCCACACCAGCTGCCATTGCGGTTGGCCTTGGCCGTGCTGCTAAAACCGGAATCTTGTTTCGTAATGCTACCAGCCTTGAAACTTTTAAAGATATACGGCAGGTAGTATTTGACAAAACGGGAACACTGACAACAGGAAAGTTTATTATTTCAAATTTCGCTTCGCTAAATAATGAAGAATCGAAGTTTAAGAAAATAGCATACTCTTTAGAAAAATATTCTAATCATCCAATTGCAAAATCCATTACAACTGAGTGGTCCCCAAGGACTCCTTCGGAGAAGACAAAAGAAGAAATCAAATGGAAGAAAATTGAAGAAGTAAAAGGCTTCGGCATGAATGCAGAGGATGCAGAAGGCAATATCTGGTGGGCAGGTTCTTTCAAAGTTGCAGAAAAAATGACAACTGACGAAACACATAATGTTTACATCATCAAAAATGATACACTGCTTGGGTGGATTGATGTAAAAGATGAAATAAGGCCCGAAGCTAAATCGGTGATAGATTATTTGCAGAACAAAGGCATTGAAACCATATTGTTAAGTGGTGACCGTTTGACTACATGTAAAGAACTGGCAAATCAAGTGGGAATAGATACAGTGATTGCTGAACAAACGCCAGAGCAAAAACTAAATAAAATTACAGAACTGAGTGCCAAAGCACCCACTGCTATGGTTGGCGACGGCATCAATGATGCACCGGCGCTGGCAAAAGCTACGATCGGTATTTCTATGAATGATGCTTCGCAAATAGCGGTACAATCTGCCCAGGTAATATTGATGAATCATGGATTAAAAAATCTGCCGACTGCTCTTGGTTTGGGAAAACATACCTATATCACCATTAAACAAAACCTTTTTTGGGCTTTCGCTTATAATATTGTGGCAATTCCCGTTGCCGCTTTTGGTTTTCTTACACCCACTTTTGGTGCATTAGTAATGGGTATGAGTGATGTGGTGCTTGCGATAAACTCTGTCCGGTTGTTTATTAAAAAAGTTGTTTAGTAAACCGGCCATCATTTTAACTAAACGAAATCATTTCTTTCCGTAATTAATTTTATTTTCATCGCCCTGATTGAAAGAAACAATATGGCTGAATGTTTTTTGCTGAATAAAACAAGAGTACTGGTTACGGCCTGCCTGTTACAATTTACTTTTGTCTCCTCACAAACAAATCTATTATTGAATGGCGGCTTCGAGGATGTAAACACCTGCACTGAATATACTGCTGAATGTGGTGTAGAGGGATGGTTTTACCTGAAAGATGTAAAAGCACAGATGTTAAGCAATGAAAGTCTACCGGGTCAGGAAACAACTACAAAACAATTCGGCAGCAATTCATTTGGCATATTTTATAACTGGCTTGGCTATAAAGATTTTACTCCTGTTATCGGAACGATACTACCCTGTAGTTTACAAAAAGGTCATCGCTTTACTTTTAAAGGCATGATTTCTGCTAAGCTCAATCCAAAGCTGATTCTAAAACCGGGTATTTGTGTAGGAGAAAAATTTTATGTACCCAAAAGGGTTTTCTCAAAAAATCAGAAGCCGGACAAAATTATTTTGCTGAATAAAATACCTGAAAGTAAGTTCTACCGGTTTGAATACAGTTTCGTTGCCGATGGCACAGAAAAGTATCTCACCTTTGGCACATTTATAGAAGAAGATACGATTGGTTCAAAAAAGAAACTGATTGGCACCCAAACGGTCTCATTGGTGCTTGATAATTTTCAATTAATACCCGAAGATATCAGGGAAACTACCTGCCCTGATTTTTTAAAGAATAAAGAAGAAATTTATCATTACAACTTCCGGCACAAGGAAATGGACTATTCTTTATATGGAAGAGGTGAATTAGCCATTGTATTTACAAATGAAGACAGCAATTATATGACCCAAATAACAGAGCCCCCGCCACCACCATCAAAATCTGATACTTTAAAATTGGGTGATATTTTTTTTGATTTCAACAAAGCCAACCTGAAACCAACGGCACTAAAGCTGCTGGAAAAATATTTTACCGGAAACAATACCCATGAATTGATTGACAGTATGTATGTGGAAGGACATACCGATTCAATTGGGAGTGACAGCCGAAATCTTGCATTGAGTCTTGATCGGTGTGAAAGTATCCGTCGATGGTTGCTTCAAAGTAATATAGTTACTGCTGCTTCTATTAAAATACATCCTTTTGGTAAGTCGAAACCGGTAGCCAGCAATAATTCGCCACAAGGCAGGGCTATGAATCGCCGGGTAGAAATGATTGTTTTCAGGAAAACGGAAAAGTAACAGCAAAGCAGTAATTTGTCAGCAGTAAATTTGCTCTGGATCGTTGAAAGCAATTCAAACTATATTAAAACAATACTGGGGCTTTGATGAATTCCGTCCATTGCAGGAAGATATTATCAATGCCGTACTGGAAGGTAAAGACACACTGGCATTGATGCCTACGGGTGGTGGCAAATCATTATGCTATCAGGTTCCCGCAATGGCATCGGAAGGTATTTGCCTGGTGATTTCTCCTTTGATTGCATTGATGAAAGACCAGGTAGAAAATTTACGGAAGAAAGGCATCACTGCATTTGCAATTTTCTCCGGGATGAGCCGCAAAGAAGTGATCAATACTTTTAAAGTAGCCTCAGCGAGTAATTGCAAATTCCTCTATGTGTCTCCCGAACGATTGGAAACCAATTTATTTAAAGAATATTTACCCGGATTAAATATTACGCTGATTGCAGTGGATGAAGCCCATTGTATCTCACAGTGGGGTTATGATTTTCGTCCGCCTTATTTGCGGATTGCGGCGTTACGGGAAGAATTACCAGGTGTTCCTATCCTTGCATTAACCGCTTCTGCTACTCCTGATGTGCAAATTGATATATGTGAGAAACTAAACCCTCACCCCCAACCCCTCTCCACTTCGTGGAGAGGGGGGCAAACTCCACAATCCGAAGATTTACTCAATAGCTTCGTTGTTTTCCGGCAGTCATTCGAAAGAGCTAATCTTTCTTACAGCAGTTTCAAAGTTGATTCCAAGATCAATAAGATTATTGAGATACTCAGAAAAGTTCCGGGAACAAGTATTATCTATTGCAAAAGCAGGAAAAGAACAAAAGAGATCAGTGAGTTGCTGCAACTACAAAACATATCCGCTGATTTTTATAATGCCGGTATTGTACAGGAAGAACGAAGCAAGCGGCAGGAAGCATGGATCAATAATAAAACAAGAGTAATTGTTTGTACCAATGCTTTTGGAATGGGGATAGACAAACCGGATGTAAGAAATGTTATACATGCAGATGTTCCGGATTGTCTGGAAAATTATTACCAGGAAGCAGGCCGGGCCGGCAGAGATGGAAAAACATCATATGCCGTATTATTATACGATGAAAAAGATTTATATGAATTAGAAGAACTGGCAACATTACGTTTTCCTTCGCTTGCTGATATAAGAAATGTATATCAATGCGTGGCAAATTATTTACAAATTCCTACCGGCACCGGTGAAGGTGAATATTATGATTTTGATATTGCCGATTTTTTGAGAAAGTTCAAATTGACCAGTCACATTTCTCTTTATGCATTAAAAGCATTGGAACAGGAAGGCTGGCTGACATTTAATGAGCAGGTATTTATGCCATCATCAGCCATGTTTAAATCGAGTAAAAATTACCTGGAAGAATTTGAAACAGCTCATCCACAACTGGAACCGGTGATTAAAACAATGCTCAGGGCCTATGAAGGAATTTTCGACCAGCCAGCTTCCATTTCTGAACGCATGATGGCCAGCCTGATGAAAAAAGACGTGGAGTTAGTAAAAAAACAATTAGCAGACCTGCACCGTTTCGGCATTATTGAATACCAACCTCAAAAAGATTCACCGCACTTGTTCTATCTCCGCAACCGGATTAAAGCGGAAGAAATTACCATAAACGTAGTGATGTACAATAAAAGAAAAGAACAGTTTCAGCGAAAGATGAATGAAATGGTAAGCTATGTAAAAGAAGTAACAGAATGCCGTAGCCGGATCATTGGAGCTTACTTTGGCGATAACAATATCCGCTCCTGCGGTATTTGTGATAATTGCCTGCGGCAAAAGGCTACTAAATTAAGCAAAGAAGAATTTGAATCGCTGCATCACCGTATCATTAACATTGTGAAATATGAATCGCTGCATACCAAAGACCTGTTGCTGAAACTTACAGGTATTAAAAAAGAAAAAGCCTGGAAGGTTTTAGAATTCCTTCAGGCTGAAAATGAGATTGAAATGGACGCCGGTGGTTGGATAAAATTAAAATAGACTCTTCTTACTGCGGCTTCTTCCACCCAATCCTAATACGCCTAATAATGTTCTTATAATAGAATTGCCGGCTGTTCTTGTCATGCTTTTAACTGTAGGGTCATCAAAAAAACCTTTCTCCTTCTTTGCCGGTGTTTTCTTTTCAGCTTTTTCTTTTGCTTCATCCTCCTTTTTTTCTTCATCCCTTTTGCCCGCCTCTTCTAATTTCTCCGTCAAAATTTCATAAGCACTTTTAGTATCAATCACTTCATTATACTTGGCAGCAATTTTTGAATGACTCACCAATGTATCTATTTCCGCATCTGTCAAAATATCCATCCGGCTTTGTGGTGCCCGAAGCATACAATGAACTAATGGTGTGGGAATTCCTTTTTCATTCAGTATTGTTACCAATGCTTCACCCGTTCCCAATTGAGTGATCAGGTCTTCTGTTTTATAAAACGCTGTTTCAGGATAATTATCTGCAGCTTGTTTTATTGTTTTTCTGTCGGCAGCAGTAAAAGCCCTTAAAGCATGTTGTACTTTCAATCCCAATTGCGCCAGCACAGATGCCGGTACATCCATCGGATTTTGGGTGCAGAAATAAATACCAATCCCTTTTGAACGGATAAGTTTAATGATCGTTTCTATCTGTTGCAGTAATGCATCATTTGCTTCCTGAAAAATAAGAAGAGCCTCATCAATAATCATCACCAGTTTTGGTTTGTCCATATCGCCTTCCTCGGGACAACTTGCATATAATTCTGCCAGTAACTGCAACATGAAAGTCGAAAAAAGTTTTGGCCTGTCCTGCAGGTCTGTTACCCTGACGATGGAAATCATTCCCTTCCCTTCCTCATTGATACGCATAAGATCATCAACTTCAAAGCTTTTTTCTCCAAAAAAAACATCGGCGCCCTGCTGTTGTAATTCAATCACTTTACGAAGAATAGTTCCGGTAGAGGTTGTAGAGATTTTCCCATATTCTTTTTCCATTTCTGCCTTTCCTTCATCGCTTACAAATTGCAATACTTTAATAAAGTCTTTTAAATCGAGCAAAGGAAGTTTACTATCATCGCAGTATTTAAATATCATCGCAACAAAACCTCCTTGTGTATCATTCAATCCCAAAATTTTGGAAAGTAACACCGGACCAAATTCGCTGACGGTAGCTCTCAGCCTTGCCCCTTTCTGATTACTTAGTGTCAGCAAGTCTACGGGGTAGGCGGTGGGTTTGAATTCAATGCTTAACTTTTGACAACGGTCTGCAATCTTTTCATTGGAGATACCGGCAGCAGCTATACCGCTCAGGTCGCCTTTGATATCCATCATTAATACTGGAATACTTGCATCGCTTAATCCTTCGGCCAGCACCTGTAATGTTTTTGTTTTTCCTGTGCCTGTTGCACCGGCTATTAATCCATGCCGGTTCAGTGTTTTAAAAGGGATCAATACATCTGCACCTGTAACTACTGTGCCTTCAAGCATAGCAGACCCTATTTTGAAAGATTCGCCTTTGAATGTGTACCCTGCTTTAACTGCTTCAAGAAATTTAGCATGATCTGCCATCTGAATAAATTTGCTGAAAGTTAAATGAAAAGTTTTATTTGCTGGTGAACTCTTCGTTGCTCGCCGGAATTCCTACGTATAACCTTTTTCCACAAAAGGGTTATCTATCAAAAAATAGCATCATTCATTCCAATAGATAAAAAAAGCCATGAAATCTCCTTAAAAAGCATGCATGGCACAGTTTTTATATAATTAAGCTTGAAATAGAGCTACCAGGTTGAAACAAAGATGTTTTAACAAAATATTCATCCTGTATTCTTTAACCCCTGAAATGCTTTAACTTTATTTGTCACCAATAATAAAACCACCAGAAAATGGATACTAAGAAACCCCAGATTTTACTTTGCGAAGATGACCCAAACCTCGGAAGTGTATTAAAGAATTATCTTGAACTAAACGATTATGAAGTAATCCTTGAAAGAGATGGCCGCCTCGGTCTGGCCGCTTTTCAACGGGAAAAATTTGACCTTTGCCTTCTTGATGTAATGATGCCCAATATGGACGGATTTACACTGGCAGAAGAAATAAGGGATGTAGATCCGGATATTCCTTTGTTTTTCCTGAGTGCCAAAACCATGAAAGAAGATGTAATTCAGGGTTACAAACTCGGTGCTGATGACTACATCACCAAGCCTTTTGACAGCGAAGTGCTGTTGCTGAAAATTAAAGCCATCCTGAAAAGGAATGAAGAGCAGAATAAAGAAAGTGAAAACAAAGAGTTTGATTTATCAACTTATCACTTTAATCCAAAACTGCGTCAGTTGATTCATAATGGCATTACTCAAACATTATCTCCCAAAGAAAATGAGCTGCTGAAAATGCTGGCCGAATACCTGAATGATCTGTTGCCAAGGGAACAGGCATTAAAGAAAATCTGGGGAAGCGATACCTATTTTAACGGCCGTAGTATGGATGTTTACATTGCCAAGCTCCGTAAATATCTAAAGGATGATGAAAAGATCGAGATCGTTAATATACATGGTAACGGATTCAGGCTTGTGGTGCAGGAGTAGTTTGTAAGTTTATAAGTATAAAGGGTATATAAAATGACCGAAATACTTTATATACCCTTTATACTTTTTATACCATCTGTTGTTATCAGCCTTCAAACAAAGTTCCTGCATTACCCGATGCCGGTTTCCTGCCCAGGTGCTCATAAGCTTTAGCCGTCGCTTCTCTTCCTCTGGGTGTTCGTTGCAAAAATCCTTCTTGTATCAGAAACGGTTCATAGACTTCTTCCAACGTACCGGCTTCTTCTCCTACAGCAGTAGCAATGGTTGTGATGCCTACCGGCCCGCCTTTAAATTTATCAATGATAGTGGAAAGTATCCTGTTATCCATATCATCCAGGCCATGTTCATCCACTTTTAAAGCATTTAAAGCATGTTGAGTAATGCCGAAATCAATTTGCCCGTCATTTAATACCTGCGCAAAATCCCTTACCCTTCTTAATAAGCCATTTGAAATTCTGGGGGTACCCCTGCTTCTTCTGCCTATTTCTTCAATTGCATCTTTTGAAATTTTAGTCCCTAATATCCCGGCTGATCTTTCTATAATTTTATTCAGTATAGCCGCCTTATAATATTCCAATCTTGATTTTATAGCAAATCTTGACAATAACGGAGCTGAAAGCAATCCACTTCGTGTAGTAGCCCCAATCAATGTAAAAGGGTTCAGGTTCAGTTGTATACTGCGGGCATTCGGTCCGCTATCAATCATGATATCTATGCGATAATCTTCCATCGCTGCATAGAGATATTCTTCCACCACTGTACTAAGCCGGTGAATTTCATCAATGAATAATACATCATTTGTTTCGAGACTTGTCAACAAACCGGCCAGATCACCCGCCTTTTCTATTACAGGCCCCGAAGTTTCTTTTATATTAACACCGAGTTCATTGGCCACAATTCTTGACAAGGTTGTTTTACCCAATCCGGGGGGGCCATGAAATAAAACATGGTCCAATGCTTCACCCCGCATTTTTGCAGCTTTAATAAAAATTTTAAGGTTTTCAATAATTTGCTCCTGGCCGGAGAAATCAGCTATCTGCGAAGGGCGGATATTATTTTCAAATTCCTTATCTGCTGCCGTCAGGTTTTGTTTATCATTTGTAAGATTGGGATTGGACATGAATTTTTTAAATTGAATATTTATTGTGAAAATTATTTATTTAAAGTGACACAACGAATCTTTAATGACATATTTCAACCGCAACCGTGTAATTTTAGGATGAAAAATTTCAAGCTGGTTTGTAAAGCTAATTATTAATCAATAAAAACTATCTGTTATGAAAATCGGAGTTATCGGGTCAGCCAAAGTAGGACAAACACTTGCCACGGCATTTTTGAAAGAAGGTCATGAAGTAATGCTTGGCACCAGGAATGTTTCAAGCCAGGATGTAATAAGCTGGCGGATTAATAATCCAGCCGGCAGCATTGGCTATTTTAATGATGCAGTTATCTACGGCGAAGTGATTGTGCTGGCTGTAAAAGGTTCAAAAGCCCTTGAAGCAATAGAGTTGGCAGGTACCCAGAATTTTCCCGGCAAAATTGTAATTGATGTCACTAATCCCATAACGGATAATGTTCCGCCAGTAAATGGAGTTCTGCCGTTCTTTACTACTTACAATGAAAGCCTGATGGAACAAATCCAGGGCCGGATTTTTGATGCGAAAGTTGTAAAAGCCTTTAGTTGTGTCGGCAGTGAACTCATGTACAAGCCTTCTTTTAATGATGGACCACCTACTATGTTTATATGCGGAAATGATGATGGAGCTAAAACAATAGTAAAAAGCATTCTTGCATCCTTTGGTTGGGAAGTGGAAGACATGGGTAAGGTTGAAGCTGCAAGAGCAATCGAACCGCTTAGCATTCTATGGTGTATTCCGGGTTTTATCAGCAATCAATGGAGGCATGCCTTTAAACTCATAAAGAAATAATTGAAAACCCCGTTATACGGGGTTTTCAATTACAGGTATTTATTCAATTGCAAAATAATATCGGGGTCAGGGCAATTAGCCAGCCATTTTTCTTTTTCGGAGAATTTGCATACACCGGGATAATCTCCATTCCAGTCTCCTATATTTTCAATCAACTGAAAATGCAGATGTGGTGGCCAGCTACCATTCTCAGCGGGAATACCAAATTCAGAAAACACATCCCCCTTTTCTACCCGATCACCTACCTGAATATTTTTTATTGAACTTAATCCCAGGTGGCCATACAATGTATAAAAACTAATGTCTTCCAGTTTATGAGAAAGAATAATCGTTGCCCCATAATCACCAAAGCGGTTATTAAAAGCAAAACTGTGAACGATACCATTTAATGGGGCCATTACCCGGGTGTGTGGTTTACCCCAGATATCAGTTCCCAGGTGCAGACGCCTTGGTTCTTCGCCGGATTTGTCTGCATCAAAAACTTTACTGATATCGTACACCGTGCGATGTTCTGCATATCCTCCAATGCCATATCGGGCATTTGCAGCAGTTAGTTGTTTATTAATCCATTCTGTAAAACTTTTTGTATCACTTAAAATATCATTCGGCAATTCTGTGTTCTTGGATGTAAAGTCAAGTGACAGCAGTTTATCCTTTGACGGATCAAATAAAACAACAGGGTGAAATTGCTGTTGGTTCTTCCTGAGAATTACAGCAAGTAAAGATGATTGCATAGTTGCTTAAAGATAAATTATTGACGAAAAGAAAAAAGCCCCGGCATTTACAGCCAGGGCTTTGTATTGATATTATTGAATCATCTTTCTTATTTCTGTACCACAACCAGGAAGCCTTTCTTCGAAGTTCTTACTCCATCATCGTAATAGATCACAACAAGATAGGTTCCATTAGCAAGATGTGATAAATCAATCGGTATTTCACTTAAATATCTTAGTCCAGTGTAAGTTGGAGTAACCAGTGTTCCCCGATTCGTAATCGGGTCTTCTACAGATTTACCAATCATTAATTCGCCAATTGCATTATAAACCCTGATACCAAGATAATTATACAAAGTACTCCTCAGTCTTACTCTAAATTGCCCGTTATTCGGATTGGGGAATATAATAACAGCTCCTGGATCCGTCAGTTCCCTGAGACGCTCCGGACAATCGATTACCTTAACAGCTGATGTATCTCTAACTGTACAACCTGCAGGATTAGTATAGGTATACGTTAGTACAAACGTTCCTATTGCTGTTGCAGGTGGAACAAAGTTGAATCCCGATACTCCAATACCACTCCAGGCACCACCAGTAGGTGTTCCAACCAAAGGAACCAATGTATCACTTAAACAAATTCTCTGGTTGAACAAGTCTGTTGCCACTACAACCGGACTTGTGTTGACAGTCAGGGTTGCTGCACCATTGGTAGTAATTGTTTGTCCGCAAGTATTTGTAATAATAACCCGGTAACGATAACCATTTAATGAAACAGGTACATTGCCGATAGTCATTGTGGCTGTGAAAACATTGGTATAGGAAGGACTTGCTGCACCCGACGCTGAATTTGCAAGGTTATTCCATGTAGCACCTGCATCAGTGCTTACCTGCCATTGATAAAGCGTAGGAAGAGGCACTCCGGTAGCAACCACACTGAATGTAGCTGTTGTATTATTGAGAAGAACGGTTGGTGGTGGTAATAAGGAACAAACAGATGCATTGGCTGGTTGCGTAGTAATAGTAGGAGCAGAAGCCACGACTAACACAACACCAATTGAAGTAACCGGCGGCGGACAGGTTCCTGAAACTACCACATCATATGTTCCTGCATTGGCAGCGCCAACATTGGTGATAGTTAATGAAGCGGTAGTTGCTCCGGAAATAGAAGATAAGTTTGGCAGTCCACCATCTACAAGAGGAACAGTATTTCTGCGCCATTGGTAAGTAAGGCCTGTACCTGTAGCCGTAACTGTATATGTTACATTAAAGCCCGGACATAAAGGAGCAGCAAGAGCTACTGGTTGAACAGTTATAGTAGGCAGTTGATTAACCGTAATTGTTATTGGTGTTGTACTGGAGCAACCCTGGGCACTTGTTACAGTAGCCGTATAGGTTGTAGTAACAGACGGTCTTGCATAAACAATTGTACCACTTGTCAAAGCTGTTCCTGTATAAGGAGTTGTTGTAGCTCCCGCATCAAGGAATAATGCTGTAACCGGACTATACGTATAAGTTCCGGCACCTGTAGTTACATTTCCTGTGATAGCTTGAATATTGCCATTACAAATAGTTGCACTGGCAGGAACAAGCGTAACAACTGGTGTCAGGTTAACAGTCAGGTTAAGAGTTGTACTCCTTGAACAAGGAACAGGATCCATCGCTGTCAGGGTATAAACCTGGGCACCTGCAGGGATATTTGTTACGTTAAAACTAACGCTTGAGTTATTCGGTCCTGAAGCTACCGGTGCTCCGATTGTACCCGGCCCAGTTAGAGTATATGTATAATTTCCTAAATTAAGACCTCCCGTTACTGTACCCGTTACCGTTACAGAAGAACCCGCTGAACAAACTGTTGACGGCGTGATAGCCGCACTTGTAAATTGGATGTTACTAACATTCACTACCACCGGTGGAGCAGTTGTACTAGACCCACCTCCTGCGCTTGTACAAGTAACTGTACAAGTATAATAAGCAGTAGCAGCAGCAACAAATGTGTAAACATTGCTGGTTGCCCCTCCTATTGTTGTATAAGGTCCTGCTGCTGCAGGGGCTGAGCTCCATTGGAAAGTAAGGCCGGTATTGGCTGAATAACCGCTACAAGTTAATGTTACGGATGAACCGATACATACCGTAGAAGTAGCCGGAGTTATTGATCCGGGTGAAGGAACACCGGCACAAGCTGGTGCACAGGTTCGGGTTAATGTAAAGTTTCCGGTTGCAGTACTAAAGCCGGTTACCAATACATAATAAGTAACCCCGGCATTTGTATTGAATGTAGCCTGTGATTGCAAACCACAGAAATCATCATTTCCGGTAATGCAAACAAGAGCTGCGCAAGTGCCGGTAAATACTCCAATTTTTGTATCGTAAGAAGAACCACAAAGGCTCATGGTAACCGGGGAACCATCGCCTGTAAATCTATACCAGAGACCGGGTGCTGTACCTAAGGCAGTAACACAGGTACCAACTGCATCTATTGTAGCGCCACAGGCAGTAGAACCTGTAATAGTCTGGCCGCAATTAATATTGATGGCGCCTGTACAAACATCATTTGGAAGTGCAGCACTGGTTCTTGTTAATGTAAATGCACCTGTTGCTGCACCGAATCCTGTAATTATAACATAATAAGTTGTACCAAGTGTTGTGGCAAACGTTACCTGTGATTGTAATCCACAGAAATCGTCATTGCCTGTAACACAAACCAGGGCTGCACAGGTTCCGGTAAATACACCGATTTTAATATCATAAGCAGTGCCAACACACGTTGTTAATGTATTAGCGGCTCCGTTTCCAACAAAAGTGTACCATACACCAGGCGCTGTATTTAAAGTAGTAACACATGTAGGAGTAGCAGCATCTATCGTTGCCCCTACCGTTGTGCCGGTTACGGTTGCACCACAGCCAAGTGGAAGAGCACCGGTACAGAGATCATTTGGTATTGCAGAAGCACAGGTTCGGGTTAAAGTAAATGCGCCGGTGGCCGATCCGAAGCCCGTTACCAAAACATAATAGGTTGTTCCAAGTGTTGCTGTAAAAGTTACTTGTGACTGTAGTCCGCAGAAATCATCATTACCGGTTACACAAACAAGTGCAGCACAGGTGCCGCTGAATACGCCGATTTTTGAATCATAAGTTGTACCGGTGCATGTGTTTAAAGTTGTTGACTGTCCATTGCCGACAAATGTGTACCAGACGCCCGGTGCTGTATTTAAAGTTGTTACACAGGTAGGCACGGCATCTATTGTTGCGCCAACGGTGGTACCGGTTACTGAACCGGCGCAAGCAATCGGAAGAGCTCCTGTACAGAGATCATTAACCGGTGCACTGGATGAACAACTTGTGCAAGCAACCGTTCCTGTATGGCAGGAAGCATCAGTTCCGCATGCAGCGTTTGTATTATAATGCAGGTAGAGCGAACCAGAAACGGTGCAAACCACACTAACAGGTGAAAAACCGAAACCAAGTACTGCACCACCCGGCGTGCCCTGGCGTATAGTCAGGTAATTTCCTGCTCCACCAGTAGCTGCAAATTGATAAGTTGAACCGGCAACACAACCGGTAACGGTACTATATTCCCCGGCAAAAGCACAGGTAGTAATTGTTATGGGAGTAGGACTTGTTGGCGCTGCTATAGTTCCAAAAGCAGAAGGATTGTTACATTGACTTTGGGCTGCATATCCCGTTAACAACAGTAACGAAAATACCAGAAAGTATAATTTCTTCATAAACACAGTTTGGTTGATTTAATAATATAACACCCCCTTTACAGAAGAGTATTCGGGGTGAAAGTTAGGATTTTTTTTCAGGGCAGCAACTTTTCCACAGAAAATAATATATCCTGAAAACCGTTAGTGATATTAAACTGTCTTTACTCCATGAAAACGTCCCGGATTTCCACATTTTTTCTATTTTTTTTCCTGTCTTTCTTTGTTTTCAGCAAGATGAATGCACAAATGATAACGGGTGCCTGGAAAGGAAAGATTAACCGGCAAAAGGTAGAAGTTAAGATTATCCAGACAGGTGACAGCCTTACCGGGACTTCCTATTATTATGAATCGGCCGGTAATTACCGTCGTTACAGCATCAAAGGATATTTTGACTCTGAAACTAATAGTGCAGTTTGGTGGGATGACCGCCTGATTGAAGAAAAATCCGGACGTTTCAGCATTTCCACACCGGGAAAAATACCGATGCTCACCCGGGCTGATTTCAATTGCCCCGGCGGAGGTAAAATGATGCTGGATGGTAAATCGGCCAAAAAAGAAACCGAGGCCAACCCAACAGGTGATGTGCATCTTGATAAAATTGGCAACCCTGTATTTGAAGACGAATGGGATTTTATTATCGATAATTACACCGTTGGGGCTAATGACCCCGAAATGATCGATAGTATTGGCCACCTTTCAGAATTGCTGATAACTAAGGAAGAAACTGTACTTACCATCCCCAAAGAAAAAGAGGTAGCCATTTCGGTACCTCCAAAAAAAATAATTGAACCCCCGGTAGCAAAAAACGAGACACCTGAGGAAATTCCAAAACCAGTTGTTGTTATCAGTGAACCGGTAAAAATTACCACGATTGAAGAAAAATTTATCAGCCGTAAAAAAGTATTGATCAAAGAAATTCCATTAACCGGTGATTCATTGGAGCTCCGGTTTTATGATAATGCAGAAATAGACGGCGATTCCATTTCGCTTTTCCTGAATGAAAAATTATTATTTCAGCATATCCGTTTAACTGGAAATGCATACAGTATTAAATTAGCAGTAAGTGAATTAAATGATACCAATGAATTAATAATGGTGGCAGAAAACCTAGGTGCCATTCCACCAAACACTTCTTATATGCTTGCCATCGTTGGTGATAAACGTTATGATGCATATCTCTCGAGCACAGAAGGGAGTAGTGCCATGGTAAGGTTTGTTAAAAAAAGTCAATAACCTGCTTTGTTTAAAAAGCACCAGCTCATTATTGACAAGTGCTTTTGTCTTGGTTAATCCAATAAATGCCTAATCTCCTTCCACTTCCTGTTCTCTTTTCTTACCCCAACTCTTATGTTTAGCTCCATCCATTTTTACAATCTTCGGCGTAAACTTTCCTATTACATCCACCAATGCTTTTTGTGATTGCATCACCACCTTAATATCCTTATAAGCAAATGGTGATTCATCTAATCCACCACCCAGCAATTTTACACCAAACTTTTTCAGTTCGTCTTTGAATTGTTTATCAGTAACAGATGCAATGGCTCTTGTACGGCTCATCTTTCTTCCAGCGCCATGCGATGCTGAATTAACGGATGCTACTTCACCTTTTCCTTTCACTATAAATCCATCGGCGGTCATGGAGTCGGGGATAATTCCCAGCACATCTTTACCGGCAGGTGTTGCTCCCTTACGGTGTACAATCACTTCTTTTCCTTCCCATTTTTCTTTCCAGGCAAAGTTGTGGTGGTTCTCTACAGTGGTTAATGGTTTACGTCCCAACTGCCTTGCAATCTTTGCATGAATGATATGGTGACAAGCCGCTGCATAATCACCAGCTAAGTTCATAGCCAACCAATACTCCATTCCTTCTTCTTCATCCAATGTTAACCAAGCCAGGTTTTTTGCATCATGCGGTAAACGTCGTTTACTGATAGCAATTTTTGTATAGTGGTTAGCAATGTTGGCACCCAATGTACGGGAACCGGAGTGAGATAATAATCCCACATAATTTCCTGCATCAATGTCCAGCACATCATCTTTTTCTGCAATTTCAACGGCGCCAAACTCCACAAAGTGATTACCACTTCCACTAGAACCTAATTGCTTCCATGCTCTTCCATGCAGATTTTTTAATAATGGTAACTGAAAAAACAATTCATTCTCCATTACTTCATGATTTTCTGCATTGTCAAATTGTTGTCCGCTACCAAACAACGTAGCTTCATTAATTTCCCTTGCGAAATAACTTTCTCTTTGAGTTAACTCTTTCGGGTCAATATCAAAAATGCTTAAGCACATACGGCAACCAATATCCACACCTACTCCATAAGGAATAACAGCATTGTCGGTTGCCAGCACACCACCAATCGGCAATCCATATCCGCTATGTGCATCGGGCATCAATGCACCGACCACTGCTATTGGTAATTTTGCAGCGGTGTACATCTGGTGCATGGCACCTTCTTCGATGTGTTCCTGTCCGAATACATTGAAGTGAATTCCGGCCTCCCTAAGTCCCTCCGCAGGAGGGATTTCAGACTCTGGTTTTGCAATCAGTTTTATAGCTATGGCAGCGAGGGTTTCATGTATGATGAAATTTTCCGGTCTACTCAATACATCTTTTAATATTTCAAATGCTTGTTCTCTGGAATAATGTTTATATTCTTTTTGCATCACATGCATGGCTACGCTTATCACCGGTCCTTCCGGAAAGCCGATAGCCCTTAATTCTTTTCCTGTTATTTTTAGCTTTGCCATAATTTCTTCAACTCTTTATTTGTAATCAATTTTGCTTTCATCAACTGGCCTGTTTTTGGACTAACGTAGAATTTAGGAAATCTTTCCGAACTACGTAACTCACTATATTTTCCCCATTTCATATGATATACTTTTTTTCCTTCTATCACTACTTTCTCATAAACAAAATCATACAAGTGGTTAAATACATGCAATCCCGAAACAGTGTTTTTATTCAAATGGCTACACAATTCAGAGTGCAGCTTGTTCCAGTTCTTACCAACATTGCTTGTAAGGAATCGTTGAAGCGGCTCTAAGTTATCATTAAACGACCGGGTACCACCTCCATGTTTAAATTTCATGCTTTCCTTTTGCTTTGCATTCTCATACAAGTTTCGCTTCACTCTATCCTTATAACCCTTCATTTGCTTTGTTTTCCAGCCACGACGGTAACATTCGATCAGCTCTTCATCCAATCTTTTATCCCGCCGTTTCTGACGCTTTTGTAATGACGGTTTTAAATAATTTAAATTATCCATAAAAAATTTATTGAACTACTTTATTCGCACAACTGGAACTGGCAAAAGCATGTGGTTTGGCTTTAAAAGCAAATCCTCCGCCCGGATGACCCGGTCGGACAGGCATCCTCATGATATAGCCCATGGCTTCTTTCAACGCATCATTACTTTTGAATGATGGGTTTGTGTTGATGTCGGCATGTACTTCCATATCCACACTGTACCGTGAAAAAATATTGCATAGCTTATAAGCCACGTCAATACTCTTTGCCACTTCGGTCAGCATCCGTTGTTTGATACTCATTTTTTGTTTGCTGGTTTCATTGTGTATATACATAAAACCACCTTTTCCTTTCCTGATGAAAACAATAACGGTAGCGAATTCAGTGACCTTTCCCTTAACCTGGCTATCGGTACCGATACATACTTTCATTTCATGTCCCATTTCTTTTTCCCCCATCAATACGGCTGTCACTTGGTCTTCAATCGGTTGTTGAATCAGTTGCCCGTTTAATTTTCTCCATTGTTGTTGTTCCATTGTTTTCCCTTTCGGGTATTTTTAAATTCATTTTGTGGACGAAACAGTCCCGATAGCTATCGGGAGAACCTGTACGGCTGCGGCTTCAACGCAGTGCTCTACCATTGGAGCTATTCGTCCGTTTGTTTGTGATGAGTATTGACTGATCACTGTTCCTCATCATCGAATTCACTCATCAACAAACATTTTTATTAAACCCACCGATAGGATTGCAACCGCGTCGGGGGTTTTGCGGATGAAGAAAGATTCGAACTTTCAACCAACGGCTTAACAAACCGCTGCTCAACCATTGAGCTTTTCATCCCATTCTCTCCTCTCCATCCGTGGAGAGGGCAAGGGTGAGGTGTTGGCCCGCAGGGAATCGAACCCTGAACCCCCCGGTTAAAAGCCGGGGGCTCTGCCATTGAGCTACGAACCAGTTATGTGATGACTGATAGATTCAAACTATCAACCGCCGCGGCGGAATCAGCGTACTTCCCGATTTTAATCGGGATAAGCCATCATTGGTACGACCTTCAGATTCGAACTGAAAACATTCATCTGCTATTTTCCTTTCAGAAAGAAAGGGAGACAAACATGTTACCAATACACCCGGCCGTATTATTCTTGCTGGTTGACTCCGGGGCTCGAACCCTGTTCCTCACATTCACAATGTGACGCTTTACCAGATAAGCCCTGCCTGCCGGCAGGCAGGTAAAGCCAACATTTTTTCTTGTCACCGGACTTCTCCTGCCTCAGGCGGGAGAAATGAGAATATCACAGTCAAAGTGTGATTTGTTAACCATTACACCATCCGGCATATCAAGCGGTTCGTATGATCCCGATAGCTATCGGGAGAACTCATAGCAAGAGATAGATCCGCCGCGGCGGATTAGCCGTTACACCAACGAACCGATAGTAAGTCGCACAGATTACGAACCCATATCAACACATAGAAAGTGTGATATCCTAAACAATTAGACGAACGACTCATCAAAGTATAGTAGACAGGATTCGAACCTGCAGCCTCTTCATTCCAGATGAAGTATCCGACCAATCGGAATGCTACTATATTTCCTCTCAAAGAACTTTTAGAAAAAGTGTCCCAGTTGCATCTCACCGGGATCACTTGTTTCCTCCTTTCTGCAATTATCTATCTCAACTCATTTTCTGCCGGATGACGAACATTATTTTTCATCATTTCAGCTTTGTTGATTTTATTGTCTTTTCTTTTTGTTCTGACCAACTCAATTACAAAATGAATTGCCAGTACTACCAGTAAAAATTTCATCACATACCTTCCTTTGTTTTCTTTTATCAATTACCGGTATAAAAAAGCCCGGTCGTTTTTTGCGGCCGGGCTTCATTCGTTTAAGTACATTTTGTACCTACGTATGGATATACCACGGTCGTTTATAACTATTTTCATTTCCTATGGGTACAATACTTTTTTCAGCTTGCGCATACCAATAGCAACTGCCTGATGATAGTTTATCATTCATATTTGCTTTAAATCGTTTATGTCGTAATTGTTTCACCAGTTTTTATTTTTTGTTTTGTTATAGATTCATTTTATTTCAAATTACACAAACTAATCCCAACTATTTTGACCTCACCCCGACCCTCTCCACAAGTGGAGAGGGAGATAATAAAAAACCCCGCAATCTCTTGCGGGGCCTGTATTTCATCGAATTCGTTTTTAAACTTATTCTTGCAGCATACATGCCCCACAACTGGTATAATGACCTTTGGGACTAAACCAATTTACGTTTTCAATATGTGATAGTATGCGTTGCATATTTTTATTTTGCGAGTGCAAAGATGAATTTATTTTTTTGAAAGTGCCAAATTTTTATTGAACAATTTTTAAAATAATTTTTATTCAGGATTAAATCCTTCAATCTGTATACTTTTCATGTCCCAATATCCTAGTTCAGAAAAAAGTAATTCTACTTTAAAATTACCTCTAAAAATAACTTCATTCGTCCCACTGTTCGCCTTTGCCTCATAATTTCCGTGTACCTCGTAATTTGGCGTAGATACGCTGCAGTTTGTTACATTAAACTCCACCAGTTCTATTTCATCAAACAACGACTTAAACCGGCTCATCATTTCAAAATATGGTTTATAGTCTTTGTATTCCGTGTTATTAAAAACAAATCCTTCCTTTACATATTGTAATTCGCAAAATAATTCCTCCTTCCGGAATATATCATGAAATAAATCCTCCTGAACCAACCTCGAATTATCATAAACAGGGTCGGGGTGAAATTCATCATAAATATAATTATTGGTCCAGCCGGGCAAATCCATATCACCCATTTTCTGTTCAAATAATTCTTCAATAGTAAAGCGATACAGCGATTATTTTCCTGATTGGTTTGTTTTTGAATTGGTGGCCATTTGTAACAGAAGTGAACAGGCTTGCAGAAGGAGCAACAGAATTTCATAAAGAAACGATATTTAAAAGTTTTACCTGGCTTGATTATTCAAAAGACAAAGCCGGTAATATCATTGAAACAATAAAAGGTGTTAGAATATTTGGCGTTTTGCAGCGTATTGCTCTCTTTTATTTTTTTGCATCCGTTATCGTTTATTATTTTAAAGCAAGGAAAGCATTCTATGTTGGTTCCCTTTTATTATTGCTTTATTGGGTGCTTTGCTACACTGGCAATACTGCTGATCCCTTTAGTTTGAAAGGTTGGTTTGGTACTGCGATTGATAAAGCGATATTTGGAGAAGCACATATGTAGAAAGGAGAAGGCATTCCATTTGACCCGGAAGGATTGATGAGTACAATGTCTGCTATTATGCAGGTGATCTTCGGTTAACTTGTTGGCGATTATATACAGAAGAAAAGTAAAGTGCCTGAACAAGCAGTAAACCTGCAAAAAAACAATCTACCTGCAACTGGTATGTACCCAATGCTGACAGGGCTTTTTTCTATTGGTATCGCTTTATTTGTAACTGGTTTTTGTTGGGACATGGTTTTTCCTATCAACAAATAAATATGGACCAGTTCTTACACTATTTATACTACTGGTCTCGCCAGTATTACTATTGCGACCATGATCTATATGATTGAGGTTAATAATATTCGTGGTGGACTTACCCGTTTCTTTGATGTGTTTGGCAAAAATGCGTTGTTAGTTTTTGCACTGAGTGCTTTTTTACCGAAAGGACTTGCACTTATTAAGCTTGGTGATGGTGTGAATCCCTGGAACTGGCTGTATAAAAAAGTATTGATTCATATTCCTGGTGCCAAAGAAAATGGTTCGTTGGCCTATGCCCTCTGCGTTATCACTTTTATGTGGGCCATCTGCTACTGGATGGATAAGAAGAAGATTTATGTAAAAGTGTAGCAATTATTCCCCATATTTTATTTCCTTTTTATTGGAACTACTTCGATAGTTGGTTTTTACCGCCTTAAATCCAAAAGAAAATCCCCACTTCCCTAATGGCATGGAAATTGAAAATACAGATATAGTAAAACGCAACTAATATGAAAAAGTCAATAACCAAGTGTTTAAATGAATCAATCAAAAAAATAAAGCAACATAAAGAACAGATAAATAAATTCAGGTTTTCCACCTATAAAGAAGAGTTTGTTATTACCGAACAAGAGGAAAGAGAAGGCGGTTTTTTTGGAAGTTTAAATTATAAAGTTACCTCAGCATAAAATTATAAAGCCCTTGAAAATTTTCTCATAAGCAGTTAGTTTTGGTTACGACCCCTGTTTCTACAGGGGTTTTTTTGTGCCAGGATTTTTTTCATCCATCTTTAACATTTCTATATACATATCTGTTCTGAAATTAGTAGTGCCATTGCATCTGACTTATGTTAATAAAAACATTAAGACATGAAACTAATCACATTTATCAGTGCAGGTGCTTTTATCGTATTATCCGCTTTTGTAATGAAAAAACCTGCCTGTCCGGCAGGCAGGGAAAAAACTATCCCGCCCACTTCTATCTATGACACCAAGTGGTCATTAAAGAAAATTCATACAGATGCCTGTGTGGATGAAGTGAATACCAAAGCTTTTATCAAATTCAATCCCGAAAAGAAAAGTGCCGGTGGCAATGGCAGTTGTAATACGTTTGGAAGCAGTTTTAGTATCAACGACAATACCATTAGTTTTAAGAATATTTTTTCTACGAAAATGTATTGTGAAGGAGTACAGCAGACGGAAGATTCATTTTTAAAGCAGTTGGAAAAAGTGAATAGGTTTGAAGTGAATAATAAGAGTTTAGTACTTTTTCAGAATGACAAAGTGTTACTGGAATTTGAATCAGAATAATTTCCCTTGCTCCCCCGGCCTTCTAAAAATGCTCGTATCCAAACTCCATTCTTCTGCATTCATGTTATACAACTTTCCATATTTTTTATATTGCTGAGCTACCATCTCTGCAATATTTCCTTCGCCCCGCATACGAACACCCCAGCGGGTATCATTTACTTTTCCACCATGACTTTGTTCTATCAGGTGCCATACTTTATCAGCCCGGTCAGGAAAGTTTTTAAATAGCCAGTCGTGAAATAAAAATTTGATAGCACCATTCAAACGAATGAAAGTGTAAGCTGTGAAGGTGGCACCTTTATCTGCGGCTTCTTTCATAATGCGTTGCATTTCATGTTCGTTTAGCCCGGGGATCATCGGCCCCATCATAATACCCATTCTTACACCGGCACTGCTTAGTTCATTAATTACTTTCAGTTTTTGTTTGGCAGTCGTAGTTCTTGGTTCCATTATTCTTCGCAGGTCTTCATTGAAAGAAGTAATAGACACCATTGCCGATACTAATTTCTTCTTTGCCATTTCCTGCAACACATCTTTGTCCTTCAATATCCAGGAATTTTTGGTGAGTATACCAACGGGTTGATTAAATTCATTGCATACTTCCAGCAAGCCTCTTGTCAGGCGATATTTCTGTTCGGCAGGTTGATAACAATCGGTATTGCCACTCAGCATGATCGGTGTACCATCCCACTTCGGGTGCATTAAAAATTTGCGTAGCAGTTGCGGTGCATTTTTCTTGATAATTATTTTCCTTTCGAAATCAAGCCCGGCACTGTAGCCCCAGTACTCATGTACGTTTCGGGCATAGCAATAGATACAGCCATGCTCACAACCGGCATAAGGGTTCATACTATAGCCCATGCCCACATCTTTACTCTCTACTTTATTGACAATCGTTTTAGATTCCTGCTCCATGTAGATCGTTGAAACATTCGATGCTGACCAATCATCAATACCTTCTATGTGTTCTCTTGTACTTTCATTTTTCAGGAACCGGTTTTTGGTATTGAACTGTGCGCCTCTTCCTGCTAAATACTGTTCGCCTTCTTCCGGTTGTTTCGCTGCCACTTTAAAATGGTCCTGCCTCAATTTCTCTGACATCACTATTTTTTTTTGGTTGTTACAAATAAAAAAGGAGAACAAAGAGTTATTTCTTTCTCACTCAAACCGCCGTCAGGATTTTCAACCGCTGACGGGGTTTCCATTTACTCACTTACTCTTTATTCTCCTTATGTCATCACTATCCGCCGTCACGGCTTTTAACCGCTGACGGGGTTACCTATCCCACTTTATCCTTCATTGCTCAAGGATAACTTTTTATCCAAATAGTTCCCCTTGCTTCGTACTAACCGGCAAGTTTTGAAATTCAAATTTCGCTGTGATATGATACTTCATCCGATAGCTATCGGATTCTCCGACTGGTCTTTTTAATAATGTCATAGTATCTGCAATAAATCTTCCGGTAAAATGACTGTTACTATATTCCAGCCATCCTTTTTCATACTGCCAGGGTTTTAGTTTTCTACCAATAGTTAAATGTGGTTCCATGATAAAATGCGGTTTGTTATCCTCATTGAGTTTCATCAGCCGCTGTCCATCCGTACGAATTTCTTTTATCAGATTCTGAATGGGTAATTTGCTCGTTACATTTATATATATGGTATGTGATGGAAAGCTGCCGAAGTCTTTCAGCTCCACTTTAAAAGGCGGATAGCCCATCGCCACTATTCGCAGCCGGTTAAGGATTCGTTCTTCCATCATTTCATATTGTGTAAAGTTTACCAATGCTATTTGCGGCTTACCCCATCGGGCATGATCAGATTTGAATTCGTCGGCAAAATTTTCCTTTATTTTCATGATCCTGTTCCACAATTCTTCATGCGGACTAAGCACCAATAAATACTCATACACCCGATAGCCGGGAATTGTGTTGATAATAGCTTCCATAACCCATCTTATTTAAGTTTCAGAGAATGCTTACCCATTTTCTTAGCATAAATTTACTAATTTATTTAGTTATTCCAAATTATTTTTATCATCTTTATACCCGTAAAATATTGATTATGGAAGGGGAAGAAATTTATGGGGCGGCCTATAAAGGCTCGAAGCAGTTCACACAAAAAGAAGTGAAGACAGCTAATGCCACCGGCTTTGGTGCTGCTGCGGACGATTATATGGAGCGGGGTATAGATCTGAACGAACAACTGATCCGGAATAAACCGGCCACTTATTTTTTCCGGATGAAAGGAGATGCAATGCGGGAAGCAGGAATCTTCGATACGGATGTATTAATTGTGGACCGTTCGGTGAAACTGGTGAATGGGAAAATAATTGTAGCTGTACTAAATGGAGAGTTGTTAGTACGCCGGTTTCATAAAAATTTTTCTTCGGCCTTTTTGATCCCGGAAAACAGCCGGTATAAAACAATTAATCTCGCCGAGTTCAGTGATTTCCTGATGTGGGGAGTTGTTACATATGTAATTCATCAGGTATGAAAGCGAAACACCGTCAGCGGTTGAAGCCCCGTCAGCGGTTGAAAACCCTGCCTACCGGCAGGCAGGCCTGACGGCGGCTAAATAATAAACAACTAAATATTAAGTAAAAACTATGGATATTCAACCACTCATCGAGGGCCAGTGCTTCCACATCTATAACCGGGGAGTAAATGGTGAAGATCTTTTTAAGGAAGAAAGAAACTACTACTACTTTCTGCAACAGTATAAATTTTATTGTTCTGATGTGCTGGAAACTCTTGCCTACTGTTTGCTAAAAAATCATTTTCACCTGCTGGTATATATAAAAGAGGATGTGGAAGTACCAAGACAAGATGGGCAAGGTATGTTTAAGATGAATGCATCAAAACAATTAGGTCACTTCTTTAACTCGTATGCCCAGTCAATTAATAAAGCCCACAAACGGACAGGGCCTTTGTTTGAATCGCCTTTTGAAAGAAAATGGATAGATAATGAAAATTATCTTACTTCTATGATTTATTACTGTCACCGGAATGCACAGCATCATGCCTTTGTAAAAGACTTCAGACAATGGGAGTATTCTTCGTATGGTGTTATCACAAGAAATGACAATACACTGGTGGCGACAGAAAAAGTAATAACCCGTTTTGGAAGTGTGGCAGCATTTGAGGATGCCCATTCTATATTTTTAGAAAACAAAGAGTTGAATAAGTATATTATCGAATACTAATTTTTTTAACCGCCGACGGGGCGAAAGCCACCGTCGGGGTTAATTCATCAGCACTTTAAAAAATGAAGGCAATCGTTGACTGTAATAGTTTTTATTGTTCCTGTGAACGGCTTTTCCGGCCCGATCTGGATAACAAACCCGTTGTTGTATTAAGTAACAATGATGGCTGTATTATTTCCCGCACCGATGAAGCAAAAAAAATTGGTGTGGGTATGGCAGCACCATACTATCAGAATAGAGAGATCATTGAAAAAAATAAGGTAGCCGTTTTCTCCAGTAACTATAACTTATATGGCGACCTCAGCATGAGAGTGATGGATACGTTGCGTTGTCTTGTAGGCGAAGATCAGGTGGAAGTCTATTCCGTGGATGAAGCTTTTCTGGATCTCAGTATGGTTCCCGAAAAAAGTATGCAGGTTGCCTGTAAAGAAATCAAGGAAACAGTGGAAGAATGGACCGGTATCAAAGTAACTGTTGGAGCAGCGCCAAGTAAAGTGTTATCGAAAGTGGCGAATCGCTTATCTAAAAAAGAAAAAGTAAAATCGCAGGGAGTGATGGTACTGCAATCCATCCATGAAATAAAGGACGCATTGGAACGAACGATGGTGGATGATATCTGGGGTGTAGGCCGCCAATATGCCATCAAACTTCATCATCTTGGTATTGATGATGGCTGGCAATTGCGTAATATGCCCGAAGAGTGGGCCCGCAAAAACCTGGGCGGCGTAGTAGGAACAAGGCTGATTAAAGAACTCCGGGGTATTCCCTGCATACCCATGAAAGAACCACTTGACACAAAAAAAATGATTGCCACAACAAGAATGTTTGGCAAACCCGTTTTTAATCTTCCCGAAATAAAAGAAGCCGTAGCCACCTACACATCAAGAGCTGCTGAAAAATTGCGCCGTCAATTCTATGCGGCAAAATCCATCCAGGTATTTGTAGTGACTAACGGTTATAAAAAAGATAAGTATGAATACAATCCCCAGTCGAGGTATCAATACACCAACTTTCCGATTGCGACTGCTAATACGGCCGAACTGATTCATCATGCATTACCGTTAGTTGAAAAATTATATGAACCCGGATTAAAATATCTGAAAGCCGGTGTGATACTCGGCAAATTAGTTCCTGATAATTCAATACAGGCAAATTTGTTTATGAACGATACGCAGAATAATCATCGCTTCCTGATGGAAGCAGTTGATAATATCAACTTCAGTCATAGGGATGATATTGTAAAATATGTGGCTTCAGGATTAAAACGAAACTGGAAAATGCGGCAGGAACTAAGAAGCAACCGATTTACAACAAGGTGGAATGAACTGTATGAAATAAAATAACATGCTGAACCCATATACATTATTGAATCCACAAGTATTGAAAGCCATGCTGAAACAACCCATGTATTTTGTACGACAAAAATATAAAAGGGGTTTGCAAATTGGGGAGTGGACAGAAAATAAGTCCCTGTTATTTACACACTATGCTCACCATGAAATAGACAAAGAACGGGCAGAACGGCATATGCGATTGCTGATGAAAGATCCTTACCGGTTTTTATACGATAGCACAAATGAAGAACATCGGATGAAACTATTCAATGCAGCCAGCCAACCAAAAGGATACAGGATCTACATCAATCTATTACCCAAAAAATGGAAGGCGGGTGATGGTTTTAAAAGGAAGATCAGCAATTATATGCTTCATCGACTTTCCTGGTGGAAATTTTCTCCTGCTGATAAATTAAAAGTAACATTAAAAGAAAGGTATGGGGAATTGTACATTGTACTGCTATGGAAAGGCCAGCAAACTGAAGTACATTTGGATGAAATAGAAAACTTCATCCCATGTGCTATGACATGAGTTTTTTCAGCAACATTAAACTGATTGCTGATTTTATGAACATCAACGTTGATAATCATATTCAATTCGAACCTACTTATCATAAAGTGGCACAATCTTTCTCAAAGTGGCCGGTTGTTGTAAAAGAAGGAACATATAAAATAAAAATATTTGAGTGGGGAGTGATTGCTGATTATATGAACACCCCAGAAAAAATAAAAGATTACCGGACCAGTATGGCCAATGCCAGAAGCGAAAAAATAATTGAAGACAAACGTTCTGTCTGGCACCGCATCAGAAAACAACGTTGCCTTGTTTTCACTACCGGATTTTTTGAACACCATGATGCAGGATTAAAAAAGAAAATACCCTATTTTATTAAATTAAAGGGAGTACCCATTTTTTGTTTTGCAGGGTTATATAATTACTCGCCTATTCCGGATGCAGAAACCGGTGAAGCAATCGGAACATTTACCGTTATTACAAGAGATGCAAATCCACTGATGGCAAAAATTCATAACGGTGGCAATAATAGCCGGCGTATGCCATTGATACTTACAAAAGAATTAGCAACAGAATGGCTTGATGAAAATTTAACGGATGAAGGAATCAAAGAAATTTTTGACTATGAATTTCCTGATTCAGGCATGGAAGCATGGCCTGTAAAGACCATACGTACCCGAAAAGCAGATGATGAAACAGTATTGGAGAAAGCAAATGATCTTTCAATACCTCCGCTTTAAAGTATATTAACATTTAATTCTGACTGAAATGAGGTTATTAATTTTTTTACTCTTTATTTCAACAATCTGTAATGGGCAACAAAAGCCCAATATTATCTACATTATGAGTGATGACCATGATGCAGATGCCATCAGTGCTTACAATAAAAAATTTATCAAGACACCTAATATTGACCGCCTTGCAAAAGAAGGAGTTTTGTTTAGCCGGAATTTTGTCAGTAACTCAATTTGCGGTCCCGTAAGAGCAACATTGATAACGGGACAGCATTCGCATAAAAATGGAATGAAGAATAACCGTACCCGTTTTGATTCTTCCAAACTCACTATGCCAAAAATCTTTCAGCAAAATGGATATCAAACTGCCATCGTAGGTAAATGGCATTTACATTCTTATCCCACTGGTTTTGATTACTGGAAAATTTTACCTGGACAAGGTTTATACTTTGAGCCAAGAATCATTTCCATGCAAGGAGACAGTTCCACTTATCATGGTTATGCCACCGATGTAATTACCGACGAGGCGATTAAATGGTTAGACAACCGGGATATGAATAAACCATTTGTCTTACATATACATCACAAAGCACCGCACCGAAATTTTTTAGCCCCACTGAAATATATACAGGAATTTCATAGCAAAACATTTTCTGAGCCTTCAACCCTTTATCTTGACACTGCCGGGCATGGTACCGCCTGGCGTTTGCAGACGATGAGCATACTTCATGACATGAAACTGTGCAGTGATTTAAAAGTTGACCCAAAATATTTAATGGATATACCCGAACTAAAACCTGATTCTATTGATATTGTTTATTACAACTCCATCTTCAATCGGATACCCGAACCCGACAGAAGTGCTATTAAAAAAATATATGAAGAAAGAGGAAAGATTTTACAACAACTAAAACCCAGGGGGAAAGAGTTGCTGAAATATAAATACCAATGGTATATGCAGGACTATCTTGCCTGTGTAGCTTCTGTAGATGAAAATGTGGGAAGGGTTTTAGATTATATGGATAAAAATAAACTCACCAATAACACATTGGTAATGTACACTGGTGACCAGGGAATGTATCTTGGCGAAAACGGCTGGTTTGACAAGCGATGGATGTATGATGTTTCCATGCAGGCACCTATGTTAATGAGATGGCCTGGAAAAATAAAACCCGGCACTGTGAATACCAATATGACGCAGACGATAGACTATGCCCCAACCATGCTGGATGCAGCAGGAATAAAAGTTCCTGATTTTATGCAGGGACTAAGTTTAGTACCTAGCACGACGGGTAAGCAAAAAATTATTCCCCGTCATAATCTCTATTATCATTTTTACGAATATGGTGCCGACCATACTGTACTGCAACACCTCGGCGTAAGAGGTGAACGATATAAGTTGATTTATTTTTACCCTGTAAATGAATGGGAATTATATGATTTGAAAATGGACCCACAGGAACAGAAAAATCTTATTAAATCAGCAGTACATCAAAAAATACTGATTAAGATGAAGAAAGAGTTATTAAAACTCAGACATAAATATGATGATCATGAACCAGCCGGGGAACTTCACTGATATTTTTTACTCAATTGATACAACACTTTTAGCTGTTCTGGATTCAATCCTTTGGTAGTATCCTGCAACCAATGTCGTTTAAAACCAATGATAGCAGCATTGGTATCTTTAATATCAAATCCTACAATACGTAATGCTTGTAAATGATTGAACCCGTCTGGCAAAGTAATATTCCTTGCATCATCAAACCAATAACCAAATCCTTTTTCTGATAATAACTTCCAGGGAAATCTCCAATTAGGATCATTTTTTCTTGTTGGCGCAATATCGCCATGCCCAATAAAATTAGAAGCAGGTATGCTATAGGCCTTTTTCAATCTCTCCAATAAAATCAACAGGCTGCTCATCTGTGCTTCTGAAAAAACTTCAAAGCCATTGTTATCTAATTCAATTCCGATACTTGATGAATTTAAATCGGTTGTATTTCCCCACTTGCTTACACCTGCATGGTGGGCTCTTAATAAATCATTCAGCATGTGATGCACTGTACCATCTTTACAGATAACATAATGGGCACTGACAGGATTTTTTGTTTGGGTAAACGTTTGAAGCGTTTGTTCACAGCTATTCTGAGCTGTATGATGAATGATGACAAAATTCGCCCTGCGCATAGAAAGATTGGTAGTACCTGCCCAATCAACAGCATAAGGTAATCCGGAAGAATCATTCAGTGGATATTCAACTAAAAGTTTTGAAAATTCCTTTGCCTGCTTTTTATAGATTTTATTGGTAACTGCATATTTACTTTGAGAACAACTATACAAAATACCTGTAGTTAAAAGAATAGATAGCAAAATATTTTTCATGTGAATGAGATATTCCGGTAATTAACCGAATTAATAAAAATTCTGAATTTTACTACTTGTTTACTATAAACATGTCAACCTGATCAGGTTAAGCCATTGTACTATTCAAATTTCCTGTATAATGTAAAAAGGACTTTAATAGCTGCCGGTGTCATACCATTTTTTGTATCCTGCAAGAAGTGTCTTTTAAAAGCCATAATAGCGGAAGCTGGTGTTGAAATATCATACCCTACAATCCGTAATGCCATCATGTAATCAAAATTTTCCGGTACCACTACATTTGAAGTATCGTTCCACCATAGTCCAAATCCCTTTTCGCTTAATTCCTTCCATGGAAACCGCCAATTAGGATCCATTTTCCTAGCAGGTGCAATGTCACTATGGCCAATAAAATTTGCTTCGGGAATTTTATAAGCTGTTTTCAATCGTTCCAGCAAAATTGTTAAACTATTAATTTGTGCAGCTGTAAAAGGTTGGTATCCGTTATTGTCCAATTCAATACCAATGCTGCTGGAATTCAGATCCGTAGTATTGCCCCACTTGCTATCCCCCGCATGATGAGACCTTAGCAAATCATTTAACATATGATGAACTGTACCATCTTTACAGATCACATAATGAGCACTGGCTTCTCTTCCACCCGGAGTTGTAAATTCCTGTAATACGTCGCTACAATCACTACCTGCTGTATGATGAATGATCACAAAATTAGGGCGGCGTAATCCCATATTGGGAGTACCTATCCAATTCTCTGCAAATGACAGCCCTGCCGAATCCTGTATCGGATATTCCATAATCACTTTTGCCATCGAATCGATCATCGTCAAATAGAGCCGGTTAGCTGCTGCATATTTTCCTAAGATGGGATTGACCGGAGATTTAGTTATCTCAGTAGTAATATTTTTTTCCTTTTCTTCTTTTACTGGTGTGTCTTTTGCTGGTACTACCGGCAAATTATTGACCAGGTAATTATCCCTTGAGGTATCTATTACTACTAATTCCGGGTAATTGTTTTCATCACCAGAATAACTTCCGGTCATAGATTGATCTTGCATTGCCGTTATTTTCCTGGCACAGCCAAAACTTATCAGCAGCATTAACACCCCAAACATCAACCAGCTTTTATGTATGATTGCCTTCAGAATCATCCTGTAATTTATGAAATTTTATTTTCTTTTCCTATCCGGCGATGACCGGTGGAATTTTTTTTGTGGTCTTCTGTTGCCAGCATGTCCTGAACGGGTTCTTGGATGATAGGCAGGCGCTGGACCTAATTCATCCGGCACAACAGCTTTTTCTACTTCTTTCTCCAGAAGTTGCTCAATAACAGCAAATTTATTTTGTTCTTTTTCACCAATCAACGTAAAGGCTGCGCCATCTGCTTCGGCCCTTGCAGTACGGCCTATGCGATGAACATAATCCTCGCCATCTCCGGGTACATCATAATTAATTACCACATCTATTGTATCAATATCAATACCCCGGCTCAAAATATCTGTTGCTACCAGCACCGGTATACGACCTGCAGTAAATGCACTCAGTACACTTTCCCTTTCCGATTGTTCAAGATCGCTATGTATTTCTGCAATATTAAAACCTCCCTGCTTTAATTCCCGGGTCAATTGTTTTACCGTTTGTTTGCGGCTGCAAAAGATCAATGCGTTTTTATAGGGAGTTTCTTTTAATAGTTTTTTTATCAGTGGTAATTTTTGTTGTTCGTACACAACAAAAGCTTTTTGAATGATCTTTTCCGGAGGTTTGGAAATGGCGATATTAATTTCTACCGGTTCATGTAAAATCTTTTTTGCCAGTTGCCTTATCTTTTGCGGCATAGTAGCTGAGAACAATAAGTTTTGACGCTTTGACGGAAGCGTTTGTAGTATTTTATTAATATCATCCTGAAAACCCATGTCCAGCATACGGTCGGCCTCATCCAATACTAAAAACTGCAAACCCTTCAGGTTCACATAGCCCATATTAAGATGTGCAATCATCCTACCGGGTGTACAAACAAGAATATCAGCACCCATTTGCAAGGCTTTTTTCTCAGCAACAAAACTTTGAGCATCGGTGCCTCCATAAATGGCGATTGAACTCAGATGAGTAAAATAAGAAAGTCCTTCCAGGTGCTGCGAGATTTGAATGGCCAATTCACGGGTGGGAACAATGATTAAGGCTCCCACTTTTCCGTCTACATGATTTTCCAGTAGTCTGTTCATTAAAGGCAACAAAAAAGCAGCTGTTTTTCCGGTACCTGTTTGTGCAGATGCAATCACATCTTTACCGGCCATTACTGGCGGTATCACCTGTTCCTGTACAGGTGTAGCGTTTTCATAATTAGAGGCTTCGATACCCTCCAGTAAGTTGGGGTGAAAATTAAACTCTGTAAAGCGCAAAATGATGTGTTATTATTTCAATGACACAGGTCTTCCTGTAATATTTTAAAGTTGTGAAGATAATGAAAATACAAGTGTAGAAGTCAGCCACCATGCTTTCCTGTTGCCATTAACAACTGTCAATGTGTTCATTTCTGTATTTTTCAAGAAATAGAGTGGATTTACTGGAATCAGCCACTCTGCCTATCTGGATTTTCTAAATATGTATTTGCCTTTCTGAATTCATTTTTACATCACTGCATGATAATCATATCAGCATCCATCACTATTTTACCGAACTGTCGGTATAAGTATGTAGCAGGTTTAGATTAATTACCAGCACCTGCAAAAGCTTTTCACATTTTTTTAGAGTATTTCATACAATAAAAAAACTAAAACACCCGTATTATGACATACCACATCAAGCCATGAAATTTCTATTGCCAACAAATTTGATCGCCTCTGTATTTGCTTTTGTTTGCTTTTTACCTTCCGAAAAAAAATCCAATTCTATCAATTTAATCTCACCGTTGGCCACTTATTCCAGCGAATGGAATGATGCTAAATATTTAAAATGCAATACCGCATCTAAGGCGAATTACATGACCAGTGCTGAAAAAGATGTGATTTATATTTTGAATCTGGCAAGATTAAACCCTTCATTATTTGCTAATTCGGTGGCTAAGAAATATACCTCCTTCCACACAAAATATTACACTTCCTTGATCGATACCTTACTTTTATTAAAGCCGGGAAAACTGCTATTTCCTGATTCAAATTGTTTTAAAAGTGCACTTTGCCATGCGACTAACTCCGGGGCGGAAGGATATGTGGGCCATACCCGGAGCAAAGACGAGTGTAAAAATAAAAGATACTTTAATGGTGAATGTTGCGACTATGGGCACAACAAAGCATTGGATATCATCATGTCGCTTTTAATTGATGAAGGTGTCCCTTCATTAGGTCACCGGGAAATTTGCCTCAGTTCTTATAACAAATTGGGAGTATCCATTCAGTTTCATAATCTCTATGGCCATACCGCCGTACTTGATTTTCATTACTGAAATTCCGGGATAACAAAAATCATCTGTCAATCTGCTCTTAGTCATAGTTCATACACCTGTTGTATTCTATATTGCAAAATGTAAAGATATTTTTTCATCTAAAAACTTTTGCTATGAAATATAGTTTACTGATAAGTGCTATGATTTTTTCTATGGCAGTTAATGCACAGGAATGGACAAAAGCCTACGACTTTGTAGACAATTGTGTCTGTGGACTGTCAAAGGTTGGCAAAAATGATAAAATTGGATTTGTTGATAAGGATGGGAAACTGATAGTGCCACTTATTTATGATGAGGCTATTGAATTTTCAGAAGGCATGGCCGCTGTAAAACAAAAGGGTAAATGGGGTTTCCTCGATAGTACCGGCAAATTAGTGATAACCATCAAATATGCTGATGCGATGTCTTTTCACGATAATATGGCAATAGTAAGCAATGGAAGTAATTATGGATTCCTTGATAAAGAAGACAAAGTAATAATACCGATGGTTTATGAAAATGCCTCAAAATTTTCTGAAGGATTAGCCGCAGCTAAAAAAAATGGTCAATGGGGTTATATTGATAATAAGGGCAAAGAAATAATACCCTTTAAGTTTAGTTTTGCAGGCTCCTTTGAGGAGGGAACAGCCAAAGTGTTGAAAGAAGGTAAATGGATTATAATTGATACGACTGGCAAAAAGATCAGTGATGCCGATTGAGGAATAAGCCATTTGCCTGCCATACTATTCCAAGATTTGCTCCAGATGTACCATTTGCCCATCTGATGTTATCCCTTCAATAATCACCCGGAAAGATTTGCTTACATCATTATTATAAAAAGTAAGTTTCACCTTATTTTTTGAAGCAGTGGTGGTTACCTGCGAATTCCAATAGAGTGTTGTACGAAGATCTCTTTTATCGTTTTCAGAACTAAAACTGCTATAGTTAGGAGAATAAAACTGGCGGATGGGGGTATAGCCGATTACCTTATTGCTGGCCAATCCTTTACCGGGTTCAACTTTTTCATCACCGCCACGGCGGGTATAGATTGCAATGGCACCATTTGCTCCGCCTCCTGAAGGACTAAAAAATGGCGGCCGGAAAACTTTGATATAAGCAATATCAGAAACAGTAATAGAAGAAACTAATCCACCATCTACCTGTGTTTCATTTAAAAATAGCAGTGGAGAACCACCACGCCATAGCATACTTGGCGGATCGCTGTTTGTATTTATTTGCAAGCCTGCTACTTTAGCCTGCAGGTATTCATAAATATTCCGGGCTGCAAAATTTGTTTTATCATTTACGAGGTCAAACTGGTAGCCATCGCCTCCTGCAAACAAACCGGATGAATATTTTTCATCCATTACTTCCAGCGGCGATTTCGATTTAGCTTTTATAATCACATTTTCCAAGATCTTTCCTTCTGCCTCCTGGAATAGTTTTAATGTTTCATCAGATAAACGGAAGTGACGACTATACCCCGTTGTATCACCTGTTTTATTATAAAAAATACCAGTTGCCGGAATTCGGGTGCGGAGGGCTGGAAAACGATTCTCCATAAATTTAACAGGGGCATCACCAATACTTTTGGAAAGTTTATAATAAATGCTGGCCGTATCAAACAGGAAAAAGTTAGGATCATTAAAAGTTCCTGTTGCTGAGATCGGTAGCATCAGCATTTTATTTTCAAGACCTTGTTTTTTTTGATTCAGAATCAGAATGATACTCGCATTCTCTCTCAATTGTGAAGGACTGGCTCCATATACTTTTCCCGATAAGGAGAGATGAATACTGTCCTTTGGATATAAAATTGCGGGCAATTTCCCTTTTACTACTTCTTCCCATTTAAAGCGTCTCCAGCCATGTGTTAGCATGACCAGGTCGAGGTGTTGTGCAATTGTGTTGTTATTAGCTGAAAAATAATATGCAGGATTATACACCTGCCCTTTGAGTTCACTTGTTAATAATAGATGTGAGATAATGTGATCGCTGCTATCCGTTTCAATATCAGCATCAGTTACTGATACAGCAAAATTTGCCTGCAGGCTATCAGGCACAGTGATCATGATCTCATTTCTTGCCCGCTTGTTCAATCCCCAATGTTCAACTGTCATTTCAGCAGTAAACCGGTATTCATCATTATTGATAAACGTAATCCGTTCTGCTAATGGATTCCATGAACCATCAAATGCAGTAATGGTCAGAATACCAGATGGTAAATCCTGTGTAGGAATGATTGCTTTGGCAAATCCTGTTGTTATGTCTTTTGTAAATTTAAATGCCTGGAATTGGTTTATAGTTCCAATGATATGTATTGTACCAATGGATGTAGCTATTTCAATGGGGGCTGTTACATTAAAAATCCTTTTGGTTCCATCCACTTTTACATTCATTGATACTCCCGCAGGCTTGATAGCAGGCAACGGTGTACTGTGTTCGGCCCCGTTTGCATCTTTCCATTTTGCGGAATAGTTTTCTCCTTTCTCCGGTACCAGAAAAAAATATCCCATACCGTCATGAAGAGTTCGCAGGCTATCAATTCTTTTCCCTTTGCTGTTTTGTATATATCCTTTTATATTTACAGGCTTACCCCATTGATCATTGGCTTTAAAAGCTATTTTATTTAATAAGCCAGCTACCGCATCGCCACCTTCGGGAAAGAATTGTAAAGTTGATACCCGGGAGATTACAGGAGCAGGTGATGTTGAGCTTTTACTGATGATCCGAATATCTTTTTCATATAAAAAAGTTGAATCGAAATTAAGCATCCACTTTGTATATGCTTTTACATGAATGTACTTCCCGGTATATCCGGCAGGAATATCAAATTGACCATTGCTTGTAGCCTCTACAATAGGAGCCACACCATGTAATAACAGGTTACCGGCATCATCCGTCCAGTCAGTATAAAAAATTTTACTCTCGTCTGCAGGTGTCACCCCTTTCATCAGGTAAGCTTTAAACCAGATTGTCTCTCCGGGTGTATAGGAAGATTTGTCATATTGAAGATAGCTCCGTTCCTGCCCAAATTCAGTAGCATACCGGGCAATAGTTGTCTCGATATTTTGTGTGCGGGCAATAAAACCGGTAAAGCAAATTATAAAAAAAACAAATCCTTTTTTTAAAGTCATCATAAAATTTATTACGGAATGACGGTTTTGCAAATTAAGGGAAAATGAAAATAAAATATTTTCATTAACAGTTTGACAACACTTCTAAAAGCGATTACATGTTTCTCCTGTACTGTCCTCCTACTTCGTAGAGAGCATGAGTGATCTGTCCGAGAGAACAATACTTTACAGTTTCCATCAATTCGGCAAAAAGATTACCATTGTTAATTGCTACCATTTTTAAGCGTTGCAGCATTTCTGCTGATTTATTTTCATTTCGTTTCCAAAAAGCCTGCAAAGTTTGTATTTGCTGTTCTTTTTCTTCAGTAGTACTCCGGATTACTTCTGTTGGTAAAATAGTTGGACTGCCTTTTTTATTTAAAAACGTATTAACGCCAATTAATGGTAATTCGCCGGAATGTTTCTGGTGTTCATAAAACAAACTCTCTTCCTGAATTTTATTTCGTTGGTACATTCTTTCCATTGCTCCCAACACACCGCCCCTTTCCGTTAGTCGGTCAAATTCTATTAATACAGCTTCTTCCACCAGTTCAGTCAGCTCTTCTATCAGGAATGAACCCTGGTTGGGGTTTTCATTTTTTGCAGTTCCTAATTCTCTATTAATAATTAATTGAATCGCCATTGCCCGTCTCACACTTTCTTCCGTCGGTGTTGTTATCGCTTCATCATAGGCATTGGTGTGTAATGAATTGCAATTATCATAAATGGCATATAATGCCTGAAGTGTAGTTCTGATATCGTTGAAATCAATTTCCTGTGCATGTAAACTTCTACCCGATGTCTGAATATGGTATTTCAACATCTGGCTTCTTTTGTTAGCCTTGTATTTATATTTCATGGCCTTTGCCCAGATCTTTCTGGCTACTCTTCCGATTACACTGTACTCAGGATCCATGCCATTACTGAAAAAGAAGGAAAGGTTGGGTGCAAAGTCATCAATATTCATTCCCCGGCTCAGGTAATATTCAACGTAAGTAAACCCATTTGATAAGGTGAATGCTAATTGTGTAATTGGATTAGCACCAGCTTCTGCTATATGATAACCACTGATAGATACAGAATAAAAATTTCTAATTTTTTCTTTAATAAAATATTCCTGCACATCTCCCATCAGTTTCAATGCAAATTCGGTGGAGAAGATACAGGTGTTCTGCGCCTGGTCTTCTTTTAAAATATCGGCCTGCACGGTACCTCTAACCTGGGTTAATGCTTCAGCTTTTATTTTTTCATACACATCTTTTGGTAACACATCAGCACCTGACAAACCAAGTAATCGAAGACCTAGCCCATCATTACCAATCGGTAAAGCGCCTTGAAGCTCTCCATTTTTTGGAATCACCGGTTTCCCATCTGTTCCAACATATGTAGGTAACTCTCCTGCTTTATATTTTGCTTTAATGATTTTATTTACTTCATCTTGTAAATTATTGGCGATAATATATTTTTCGCATTGCTGGTCAATCGCCGCATTCATAAAAAATGCGAGTAACATTGGTGCAGGACCGTTGATCGTCATGGATACAGAAGTCTTCGGGTCGCACAAATCAAAACCGCTGTAGAGTTTTTTTGCATCATCTACTGTTGCAATACTTACTCCGCTATTGCCAACCTTACCATAAATATCTGGCCTTGAATCAGGATCTTCTCCGTATAGAGTCACTGAATCAAACGCAGTTGATAAACGTTTGGCCGGCTGCTCCACACTTACATAATGAAACCTTCGGTTGGTTCTTTCCGGTCCGCCTTCACCTGCAAACATTCTTGTCGGGTCTTCGCCTTCTCTTTTTAATGGGAACACACCTGCGGTGAAAGGAAAACTTCCCGGTACATTCTCTTGTGCTTCCCACTGTAAAATGTCGCCCCAGTCTTTATACTTTGGTAACACAACTTTCGGAATTTTTGTACCACTCAGGCTTTTCGTAATCATCGGTTGCTTAATTACTTTGTCCCGGACGGTGTATTCATAAAAATCCATCTTGTATTGTTTTACTTTCTCCGGCCAGTTAGTAATTAGCTTACGGCTAACAGGAGTAAGCTGGTCGGTGTAAAAAGTAATTTGTTGTTGAATAGCCTCCCCAAGCCCCTCCGCAGGAGGGGTTTTAGAACCCGATTGTTTAAAAATTTCTAAAGCTCCCTGCAGTTGATATAGCTTAGTTGCAATGGCAGCCTGGTCTTTTACCAACTGGTCATAACCCCGGTTATTCTCTGAAATTTCTGACAAGTACCGAACCCTGTTGGCAGGAATAACGGCCTGCCCCACTTTGGCGGTTTCTGCAAAATGATATTCGCCAAACGTAGTTTTTGTTTTTGCTTCGATTTTCTTCAGCAATAATTCAAACAAATGATTCACTCCTTCATCATTGAATTTACTCGCCATCGTTCCAACAATTGGCAGGTCTTCATCCTTTGCTGTAAATAACTGATGATTTCTCTTGTATTGTTTTTTTACATCGGCAAAAGCATCCAATGCGCCTGCTTTGTCAAACTTGTTAACGCAAACAAGGTCGGCAAAGTCAAGCATGTTGATTTTTTCCAATTGTGAGGCGGCTCCATACTCTGGTGTCATCACATACATACTTACATCACAATAGTCTAATATTGAAGCATCGCTTTGCCCCACACCAGCTGATTCAAGAATAATAAAATCAAATCCTGCGGATTTGCAGATATCAATTGCCTCCTGTACCGCACTGCTCAAAGCCTTGTTGTCTTCTCTTGTGGCTAAACTTCTCATATAAGCTCTTGGATGAGAAATAGCATTCATTCTTATCCTGTCACCCAATAAAGCCCCACCAGTTTTCTTCTTGGATGGGTCAACTGAAATAACAGCAATTGTTTTATCGGTAAAGTTGTTAAGGAAGCGACGAACAATTTCATCCGTTACCGAAGATTTGCCTGCGCCGCCGGTTCCGGTAATTCCGAGAACAGCCCCCCTGCCCACCGCTGGGGGGTTCTTGGATTCCGAAAGCTCAATGAGTTCTTTTAACTGTATAGAGTAGTCTTTCCCTTCTTCTGCTAATGATATTACTCTTGCAATTCGTCGCACATCTTTCACTTCATCTAATGGAAGTTTTCCATTCCATTGAGGTTCTAAAGCCCCTCTCTTGGAGGGGTTGGGGAGGCAATTCTTTATCACATCTTCAATCATTCCTTCCAGACCCATGTGCCGCCCATCATCCGGACTATAAATCCGGGTAATTCCATATTTATGTAATTCATCTATTTCATCCGGTAAAATAGTGCCACCACCACCGCCAAATATTTTGATATGGCCACATCCATTCTCAACTAGCAGGTCTTTCATATATTTAAAAAACTCCACATGGCCGCCCTGGTAACTTGTAATTGCAATACCCTGAACATCTTCTTCAATCGCCGTTTCCACTATTTCTTTTACAGAACGGTTATGACCAAGATGAATGATTTCAGCGCCTTTGCTTTGCATAATGCGGCGCATAATATTTATTGCTGCATCATGCCCATCAAAAAGACTGGCCGCTGTAACAATTCTTACTTTATTGGATGGAGTGTAACTCATATACTTAAGGAATTGTACAAATTTAGCTTAAAAAACCAATGCCAGTCCGAACGTTAGTTTTCAGAGAAAGCTCTACAATCAGATCATCCGGGCGGAGCCATTAGCTAGTCAGTAGAATGGATTGCAGTCAGTTACCTACTTTTGCGCTATGCAGCACCTTGTTGAATCGATATCTGCCTTATATAAAAAGTGGAAAGGAGCAGACCCTGTATCAGTTGATATAATTCCGCTTAGCGGAAGTGAACGTCGTTATTTCCGGCTTCATGGCAAAGATGATTCTGTAATTGGTACATACGGAGCTCATAATAAAGAAAATGAAACCTTTATTTACTTTACTACCCAATTCACAAAAAAGGGACTTGCCGTTCCTGGTTTATTAGCTACCAGTGATGATGGTTTTTTTTATCTGCAGGAAGATCTTGGAAATGTTTCGCTGCTTGATCATCTGGAATCAAAAGGATATACCAAAGAAGTTTATGGCCTTTACCAACAAAGTCTCGAAGCACTGGCATTGATGCAGGTAAAAGGTGATGAAGGTTTGGATTATAATACGCATTGCCTGACGAACACAGAGTTTGGAAAAGAAGCGATCATGGCTGATTTGCTTTATTTTAAATATTATTTTCTTGATCCGCTTCGCAAGCCCTACGACAAACAAAAACTGATCAATGATTTTGAAGCATTAAGTAATTACCTGACCCACTCCGAATATAAATATTTCATGTTCCGTGATTTTCAAAGCCGGAATATTATGGTAACGAACGATAACCAAGTACATTTTATAGATTACCAGGGCGGCATGAAGGGTGCCCCGCAATATGATGTGGCATCGCTGCTCTGGCAGGCAATTGCTAAACTTCCCGATGAATGGAAAAATGATTTACTGGAAGGATATATGGATAGCTTTTCTGCCATTACCGGACAACCAATTGACAGAGCAATATTCCGGAGCCAGTATAATGGTTATGTATTGATCAGACTTCTGCAAGTGTTGGGAGCATATGGTATCCGCGGATTATTTCAACGAAAGGCACATTTTTTAACCAGCATACCATTAGCCTTAAGAAACCTGAAAGATTTTTTTCAACATCAAAGCTTAGGGATATCTGTTCCTGAATTCAAAAAAGTATTAGATATCTGTGTAGCTGATGAGATCATTCAACAGTTTACTCCCACTCAGGCTACAGAGCAAACACCCCTGATCGTTAAAATAAGCAGCTTTTCTTACCGTAATGGGCTTCCGGCAGATGATAGCGGTAATGGAGGCGGTTTTGTTTTTGACTGCCGCGGAATTTTGAACCCCGGCCGGGTAGATAACATGAAAACACAAAATGGCAGGGATAAAGAAGTAAAAGATTTCCTGGAACAAGAAACCAAAATGCCTGAGTTCTTGAATAGTGTTTTTGATATTGTAGATAATTCCGTAGAAGAATATATCAAACGGGATTTTGAAAGTTTGATGGTAAGCTTTGGTTGTACCGGTGGCCAGCACCGGAGTGTGTATGCTGCCGATGCGATGGCAAGACATTTGAAAAATAAGTTCAAAGTAAAAATTGAATTGAATCATTTTGTACAAGATGAAAAGAACTGGCAGAATCCGTTAACACCCCCAGCCCCTAAAGGGGAGCAATGAACATTCCGTATATTAAAGCAACACATCATGAATGGACTAATGCATAACGGAGCCGCTAAACCTCTCTATCAAAGAGCAAGGGAATTACGCAATAATGCCACACATGCAGAAAATATTTTGTGGGGATATTTAAAAACAAAACCTTTCGGAATAAAATTTCGCTGTCAACATCCCTATTCAATTTATATTCTTGATTTCTATTCTCACTCTCTCAAATTGATAATCGAAGTTGATGGAAGTATACATAATCAACCAGATGTTAAACTAAAAGATGCTGAAAGGCAAGCCCTCTTAGAAAAAGATGGGCTGATAGTTCTAAGATTTACCAATCAACAGGTTGAAAATAATTTAGAAGTAGTACAGGAAACTATAGGGAATTTTATTTTAAAGAATAAAGATGATCAGTAACGATAATAACTCCCCTTTAGGGGCTGGGGGTATGCAAGCAATGATATTCAGTGCCGGACTTGGCACAAGATTTAAGCCCTGGACAGACAACCATCCCAAAGCATTAGCTGTGGTGAATGGAAAATCTTTATTACAACGGAATATTGAATACCTGCAACAGCAGGGCATAAAAGATGTAATCGTAAATGTTCATCATTTTGCTGAACAAATAGAAGAAGCTATCGTAGAAAATGATGGATGGGGAAGCAATCTATTAGTCAGCGATGAACGAGAGGAGTTACTGGATACTGGTGGTGGTTTATTGAAAGCAAAAGATTTATTTAATCCGGGTGAAAGATTTGTTACCTGTAATGTGGATATTCTTACCAACCTTGACATTAGCAAGCTGCTTGTATTTCATCAAGACAACCATGCGTTAATCTCTTTTGGCGTTACTGACCGTACTACGTCCCGTTATCTTTTGTTTGATGAAGATAACCGTCTCTGTGGCTGGAGAAATACAACAACAGGGGAAGAAAAGGGCCCCCTCCTCGAACTTCGTTCCCAACCTTCGCAAAGCTCAATTGCCCCCGCAAGGGGAGGAACAAGAACCCTTTTATCAGAAAAAGCGTATAGCTGTGTGGTTGTTTTTGAATATGATATTTTCCGGATCATGGAAGAATCAAACTTCGCTGGTAAATTTTCGTTGATTGATGTTTATCTTAAGTTAGCTGCCGATCATCTTATCATGGGATATGATCATTCTGGCGACAGGCTGGTTGATGTAGGAAAAACTGCCAGTGTACCCGTTGCTGAATCACTTTTTATATAAAGTATTGCAAATACCTTTTCAACGGTAGCAACTATTCTCCCCTTTAACCTATCTTACAAACCCTAAACACACAAAAAATATGAAGAAATCAGTCCTTAGTTTCTTAGGTGTATTGATGTTTATTGGATTATTTGCCCAATCTAAATATGACAACAAAGAAGCTTTTAATCCGCAGTTTTATCCCTACCCCGGAAATGAATTTCGCAGTGCCAGTGGCGAACCCGGTCCACGATATTGGCAAAACCGTGCCGATTATAAGATCAATTGCACATTGGATACTACTACACATGGTGTAAGTGGTGATGTAGAAATTTCTTATACGAACAACAGCACCGATAATTTAAAATTTTTATGGTTGCAGCTGGATCAGAATATTTATCGAAAAGATTCCCGTGCATCTGCAACTACAACTGCATCTGGTGGAAGATGGGCCAATGCTGAATTCACCGATGGAGGTGTGATCAAATCAATTACTATTGTGCAGAATGGAAAAACATTCACACCAAAATACATTGTTACAGATACTAGAATGCAGGTATGGTTAACCGATGCTGTAAAATCTACCGGAGGAAAAATAAAGTTGTCCATTAAATTTGAATTTACCGTTCCTGAATACGGTTCAGACAGAATGGGTCGTTTAGAAACAAAAAACGGTTGGATATATGAAGTGGCACAATGGTTTCCCCGGATGGCTGTGTATGATGATATACAAGGATGGAATACACTACCGTACATAGGGCAGGGAGAGTTTTACCTGGAATATGGCGATATTGATTTTTCTGTTACAGCACCATCCAATTTAATTTTGGTTGGCTCAGGTGAGTTACAAAATCCGCAGGAATGCTATACAGCGGAGCAAATGAAAAGATGGGCTTCTGCAAAAACCAGCGATAAAACCGTAATGATAAGAAGCGATAAAGAAGTTACACAAAAAAATTCAAGACCATCGTCAGCAAATACTACCTGGAAATTTAAAATTCAAAATACCCGGGATGTAGCCTGGGCAGCTTCCCGTGCTTTTGTGCAGGATGCAGCAAAAATTAATTTAGCCAGTGGCAAAAAATCAATGGCCATCAGTGTATATCCGGTAGAGAGTATTTCAAAAGATGGATGGAATCGTTCCACTGAATTTACAAAAGCAAGTATTGAACATTATTCAAAAAAGTGGTTTGAATATCCTTATCCTGCTGCTACCAATGTGGCCGGTATTGTAGGGGGCATGGAATATCCCGGCATCGTATTCTGTGGTTCTGAAGCTACAGGAAGTGGTTTGTGGGGTGTTACTGACCATGAATTTGGTCACACCTGGTTCCCGATGATTGTGGGAAGTAACGAAAGAAAATATGCCTGGATGGATGAAGGCTTCAATACATTTATTAATGATGGCTCTACCGAAGCTTTTAATAAAGGCGAATTCAAAGAAGCCAGTTTTTTTGGTGACCCCAACTCTGAAGGAATGGTAAAACTTACATTCGGAGATAAGATGGATGGCCTTTATACTGTTCCTGATGCCATTGGGCAAGGGATGAATCTTGGCATAGCCGCCTATTCGAAACCGGCGCAAATGCTGACAGCACTCAGAGATGCCGTACTTGGTAAAGAAAGATTTGAAGCAGCATTCCGTGAATATATTACCCGCTGGGCTTTCAAACATCCAACACCCTGGGATTTCTTTCACACCATGGAAAATGTGTCAGGTGAAGACCTGGGATGGTTCTGGAGAGCCTGGGTATTGAATAGCTGGAAACTGGACCAGGTTGTAAAGAATGTAACTTTAAATAATGGCAAACCGGAAAATGGTGGTTCTATTACCATAGAAAATCTGGAGAAAATGGCGATGCCTGTTACGGTTTTGGTAAAAGAAGCTAATGGAAAAGAATATAAAGTTGATCTGCCGGTAGAAATCTGGCAACGTAGTAAAGAATATAAATTTGGTGTACCAACTACCAGTGAGATAACTGAAGTGATACTGGACCCTGATAATAAACTACCTGAATGGAACCGGGCTAATAATACCTGGAAGAAAAAAGGATTTTAAGAGAGAGCCCTTCGTGAAAGCGAGGGGTTTTTTGTTTTGATGGAACAGTTATTTGTTGAAAATGAATTAAATTGAGTACCAAACTTGCGGCAATCTGCGAGTTGAACCAACATTGCTTTCAGCAATGAGTTTCTCTTCTGCAGTTTCTTCATCATTGTTATATTGTGTTCCTAAATTTTAAATTATGGAAAAAAAACACTATCGCAATTTGCTGTTAATGCATTGCAACGTACAAGCGAT
>JANNQR010000017.1:0-195974 GCA_031400855.1 Chitinophagaceae bacterium
ATCTGGGCAAAAACATATTTTCCGGTATTCATCGCCCAATTTGGACAATTTCAAATCGTTTGAATGCTTTTTTAGCCGCAAACGCTTTATTTATCAATATTTCAAAGAACTTTAATTTTCGTGTTTAGGACGTTAGTGATATCGTTATTAATTTTTATTCCCTAAAATAATTTCTTCAACGATGCAAACCACAAGAATAGTACAAGCGGTCATTTTGATGCTGATAGTGGCAATGGCTGCCAGCTGCGCTGCAACTAAAGATTATACCAGCAAACTGTTTGCACCCCGTGTGGTTGAAGCTAAGGATAGTTTGGCTACTGCCAAAGTATTAAGATTCCTTAATGTTGATCATAACGATACTGACAAAGAAGGTTGGGTGACTACTGATATAATTATGGGAAGAGACACTGTCAGCAAAACACTGGCTTTGGATAATCTGGCTAAAATTTATCCTGCTGCTAAAACCTCAAATGTAATAACTGACTCTGTAATTAATGATGACAAAGCAAAATCTGCACCTGTTTTTACAGAAGTAAAACCAATTTTAGTTGAGAGTGAGCCGGTAGCAAGGAATGCCAGTCCGGGCACAGTAAGAACTAAAAGAACCAGGGAATAAATACTCCAGATAAAACAAACACTATTTCTAACTAAAAAGTTACACTATGAAAAGAATGCAACTCCTTTCTGCCACACTTATTTTTACAATTGCAGCAACGACTATTAGTTGCAAATCCAGCAAAGTCTGGGCTACAAAAGAAAAACACAAACAAGAAAGAACAGTACGAAACACTCCGGCACCGCCGCCCCGTTATTATTCTTCTGCGGCGCTTGTTATCAGCCCTACACCAGGATTTACGATGAACCGGTATTCAGATGGAAGGTATTATCATCGCAGCCCAAATGGTTTTTTGTATTGGAAAGGATCTGATAACCGGTTTTTTCTGGACAGGTCGTATTTAACCAAGGTTAGTTATAGTCAATGGGAGTATGATGAGTGGAGAAGATATAGCCGGGGAAGAGGATAAAAATCGAAATAGATTGAATAGCTATCTTTTAAAAAGCCTTTTTGCAAAAACAAAAAGGCTTTTTACATAAACAATGTTTACTATTTACTTATATCCCAATATCTTCAGCATACTTTGTGCTGTTTGCTCCTTGGCATAGATCCAATCTACTAATTTTCCATTTTTATCATGCCCAACTATCACATGCTTGGGTGAAGGAATCAAACAATGTTTGATTCCGCCATAACCACTGATCTGATCCTGGTAGGCGCCTGTATGAAAAAATCCAACAATCAAAGGTCCATCAGTTCCATTTGTTTTAGGAAGAAAGACTTCGTTTATATGTTCTTCTGAATCATAATAATCATGACTGTCGCAGGTGATACCGCCTAACACCACCCGTTGATAATCTGAGTCCCATTTATTGACCGGTAACATCAGAAATTTTTCTCCAATGCCCCAGGTGTCGGGTAAGGTGGTAATAAAGGATGAATCAATCATATACCAGGTTTCCTTATCATTCTGTATTTTTTCAGCAATTACTTTATAGATATGTGCCATACTCTCTCCTACTGTATAACTGCCAAACTCAGTATAGATATTCGGCATCGGCACTTTTGCTTTTTTACAGGCAGTCTTTATATTACGGACAATTTCATTGATCATGAACTGGTAATCATATTCGAAACCTAATGAATGTTTGATAGGAAATCCGCCACCGATATTAATAGAATCCAGTTCAGGGCAAATTTTCTTTAACTGGCAATACAGGTTGATAACTTTGTTCAGTTCGCTCCAGTAATAAATATCATCTTTGATGCCTTTATTCAGGAAGATGTGCAGCATCTTTAACTGGAACTTGGTTTCGTATCCCTCTATTCTATCTACATAAAATTCCAGGATGTCTTTGGCACGGAAACCCAACCTTGATGTATAGAAGGGAAAATTCGGTTCTTCTTCTGCCGCTACCCGGATACCTAATTTGAACGGTACTTTTACTGAAGCGGCATAGTCTTTCAGTTCTTCTTTATTATCCAATACAGGAATAACATTAGAAAAACCGGAATTGAGCAAATTGGCGATACGCCTTGTATAACCCTTTTGCTTAAAGCCATTGCAGATGATATGAATATCTTTAGTGATCTTTTTTTTACTATACAACTTTTTGATGATCTCAATGTCGTAAGCATAAGAAGTCTCCAGATGAATATCACTCTTTAATGCTTCTTCTACAACAAAACTGAAATGGGAGCTCTTCGTACAGTAACAATAAAAGTACTTGCCTTCATAGCGGTGCTTTTTAAATGCATTCGCAAACATTAACTTAGCCTTTTTAATCTGCATGCCGATTTTAGGCAGGTACGTCAGCTTCATGGGAGTACCGTACTTAGCTGCGAGGGCATTGAGGTCGAGACCATTGAAATACAGGTTGCCTTCATCTACTTCAATACCTTCTTGAGGAAATTTAAATGTCTGCTTTACGAGGTCGTGGTAAGAATTTGTCATTTTTTAGAACAAAAGATTTAGCCAGTAATTATTTTCTGGCACAAAAGTATATGATTGGAGAAATTATGAGGCAAAAAATATTAACTTCCGGCTACCAAAACTATTATCATGAAGTTTCTTGTCTTCATTGCAGCCGTTTCGCTGTTGTCGTGCAATCAAAATTCTACTAAAGAAAATGAAGTAAACCCGAAAACTGATACAGAGAAAATAGCTGTTGATACAGGAAAGACAATACCTGTTGCTAAAGAAGATCCGCCAACCTACACATCACCCGACGAGGAAGAAGTCAATGAATTATTAAAAGGCAAGTTTGAAAACAAATGGCATGTGCTTAACGACAGCGAAGCCAAATGGAAAAAGGAGGCATTTGATTATTTTATCAGTCCAAAAAGAAAAGAGAGCCCAAACTATCCTTACATGACTAAAGGTGACTTTAATGCAGACGGTAAAGCGGATATGGCTGCCGTAATAACAGATAGTACAAAAAGCAATTATCGGATTGCTATTTTGCTGGGTGCAGATAAGATTCAGTTGTGGGAAGAAGATATCATGATGGATGCTGCACTATCCACAATTCTAAAATCAACCATTGAAGGAATTGATGGAGAAAAAATAAAAAAGATAAAAATGAAGGGTGATGGCATTAATGTTGAATATTTTGAAAAAGCCTCCTTTGTACTTTATTGGGATAAAACTTCGTTCAAAAGGATACAGACAGGTGATTAACCAATATATAGCGGCTTTCTGATAAAAAGAACTACTTTCTACAATAAATTAATAACTACCTGCAATAATAAGTTGTAGTATCTTCCCGCAACACAAAACCCATAACTAATATGAAAAAAGTATTCCTTTTTATTTTAACTATTTCACTTCTATCTGCCTGCGGAAAAAGTAAAAGCGGTACACAGATTGGACAGGAAGTATGTGATTGCTCAAAGAAAGCAAATGCAATGGATGCAGCTGATCCCAAACGAGCTGATGCCCAGAAAGATTGTAATATAAAACAGGTAGAAGCCTGGAATAAGGTAAAAGACGACCAGAAGAAAGCTGATGAATTTAATAAAATCCTTGGTGATTGTGCTTCAGAACAAATTAAGAAAGCATTTGGTCAATAATCACCTGTAATAAAAAAAGTCTTCGCCCTTTCGGATGAAGACTTTTCTTTTTGCTCAGCGGGAAATTATTTTACAGAATCAACCAGGCTCTTGAAAGTTTCCGGGTTGTTCATGGCCAGGTCAGCCAATACTTTTCTATCCAGCTCTATTCCTTTTGCCTGTAGTTTATTGATGAAGACAGAATAGGTCATTCCTTCTGCACGAACTGCTGCATTAATACGGGCAATCCATAATGTACGGTATTCTCTTTTCTTGAGCTTACGGCCTACAAACATATAGGTCATACCTTTTTCAACAACGTTCTTCGCTACGGTTAATACATTCTTACGTTTGCCATAGAAACCTTTGGCTTGTTTTAATATTTTTTTGCGGCGGGCTTTAGAGGCCACTGCATTTTTTGAACGAGGCATATAATTATTTTAAATTGTTAGAGTTTAATGTTTGAAAAAGGTACAAGAATTCAAGGAACAAGTTAGTCTTGTGCCTTGCACCTTGTCACTTGAGCCTTAATAAGCGTTTTACAAAGTGCAGATGTGAGTCCGCTACAGTTCCGTCTTTCCGCATGTTACGTTTACGTTTCTTGGATTTCTTCGTCAGGATGTGACGTTTGAAAGCTTTCTGATGCATGATCTTTCCGGTGCCGGTCACTTTAAAGCGTTTTTTGGCACTGGAGTTTGTTTTTACTTTAGGCATGTTACCCAGTATTTAAAATTATACCCTTGAGGCATTCTCCACAGGGAGACCTTTTTCGAACCTCTTTAGGAAATTTTCCAATAAATTGGAAGAACTACCGTTTTTTCAAACGGATTGCAAAGGTAGGTTGAAACAGGCAAGGAACAATGTAAGAGATAAAATAATTTAATGCTTTATTCAATCCCGTAATTGCATTAAAAATATCAAATGGCTGTAAAAACTATTGATAACCAATTTATTGCAAATAAAAGAGGCTGCCCATCAGACAGCCTCTAAATTAGAAATATTTAATACTTGAGGCCTTATTTAGGCTCAAGAGCATTTTTAATTCTTTCCTGAAGATCAATCAGGTGATTTTTTGAGGCTGCATCCGGGTAAGCTGCCGAAGCAATACGGATTTCAGTGGCCAATGTTCTCAACTGTCCCTTAATTAACGACAACCCATCTCCGGTTTTGGAGAATCCTAATGTAACGCCAAAGGCAGCTGCCTGTGTGGCTTGTGCAGCATCAGGAGGAGTAATTAATGTAATCAGTCTTTCAGTCAACGATTTTTGCAACTGACGACGGAAAATATCTATCGGCTTGCGGGTAGCTAATTCAGAGAATACTGATTTACGAACATCATTCAGCAATTCAGTCGCTGTGTATGCATTTGCAGCATCTTCTGTTTCAAAACGAATCAGGTTATTTATTGTATTTGCACTTACCAATCCACTCAGGGCTCTTTCCTGAAGATTACCAATCGTAGCCAATGGTGATTGACCGGTTAAGCCAGTGATTTTTTTCTGAATTACCCATGCTGGAGTAGTAAATACATTTGATTGTATCCATGATACTGCTTCCTTTTGTGTTGCTTTTGGAGTAAACTCAAATACTGAACCATTTTGTTCTACTCTTTTTGGTGTACGCTGAATACCGCCAACATTTGTGGCAACATGCCCAATATAACGACCAAACTGACCCATAACCTGACCATACATAGTAGCAAGTCCTGTAAAGTCTTTATTGGTTTGCTTTGTCCATTCAGGAAGATTAGTGATGATTCGTTGCAGATTTTTGATACCATAGCTACTTGCTTTCATAGAATTATCTCCGATGTCTTCTGTCTGGCTACGAGGGTCACCCCGACCGCTTTCACCATCTCCCCACCAAAGACGTTTGTTACTTTCTATTTTCTCAATTGTCCATTTATTCAAAAGTGCCACCTCTGCATCGCTTGTTTTTGCTTGTGGAAACCAACGATAGCCCCAATCAATAGCCCATTTGTCATACTCGCCAATACGGGGGAACAATCCAATTTGCGAAATATTATCTTCCGGCTGTGCCACGTAGTTAAAACGGGCATAGTCCATTATTGATGCTGTGTGGCCATTGGCTTCTACCCAGGCTTTATCTCTCAGTTTTTCTACCGGCGTAGTAGAAGAAGATCCGAAATTGTGTCGAAGCCCAAGTGTATGACCAATTTCATGGCTACTTACAGAGCGAATCAACTCACCCATCAATTTATCATCAAATTCCATTTTTCTTGCAGCAGGATCTACAGCTGCAGCTTGCACCATATACCAGTCATGCAGAATGCTCATTACATTATGATACCAGTTTACATGGCTTTCCATTATCTCTCCACTGCGTGGATCATGAATATTGGGTCCGCTTGCATTGGCTATATCAGATGGTTTGTATATAACTGCACTATGACGGGCATCTTCCAAACTGAAAGTGCTGTCTTGCTCATATGTTGGAGCTACTTTTCCAACAATAGCATTTTTGAAACCTGCACTTTCAAAAGCGGTCTGCCAATCGTCGATACCGGCAATCAGGTAGGGAATCCATTTTTTGGGAGTAGTAGGATCTATGTAATAAACGATTTGCTTTTTAGGCTCTACCAGCTCTCCTCTTTTGTATTTTTCAATATCCGCATCTTTTGGCTCTAAACGGTAACGGGCAATAAACCTGTACTTGTCAACACCTTGAGGATTCAGATCATAGTCTGTGATAGTCTGTGTAGTAAAATAACCAACTCTATCATCAAAATACCGTTGCTGCATTGGTGTTTTTGGCAAAACAACCAAAGAAGTATTCAATTCAAATGTTACAGGACGACCAGTTGCGCCAGCTCCGGGAAAACCAGTTCCACCGCCAGTAGCCGGTGGTGTACTCGTATAAGATTTTACCGTTTTAATTTCAATATTTGTTGGAAATGATTTTAACCCAATGATATAAGATCTATCAGCTTGTGGAGGCCCGGTAAGTCCCAGGCTACGCTTAGAATTGGCACTAAAAAAGAAAATGTCGTTATCGCCACTAATGTAATCAGTAACATCGATGACACTACCGGTTGAATCTTTTGAGTATGCCTTTACATCAAAAGCAGAGGCAATTGCCTGCAGGTTGCTATTAAGTACGTTTTTATACATTCCTTCGGAACTATCTCTACCGGTTTCCAGAAAGGATACTAATTTCAAAAATATTTTATCCTTTGGGCCTTTATCAAAACGGATTGTTTTTTGATTGATCGCATCACCAGCGTAGCTATCGCCATCTGCCGGTGCTTTGCCTAATCTTGATACTACCAAGATGTCTCTTCCTATCATTTCATCAGGAATTTCAAAATAATATTTGTCCTCTACTCTGTGTACCCAAAACAAACCTCCGTCAGAAATGGCTTTGGATGTAATTACTTCTTTGTAAGGCTTAGGACCAGTGCTGGCAGATGGTGGTGTTCTTCTTGTTGAATCGGTGGGTGGTCTTGTGCCGGTGGGTGGTTGTGCAATAATTGCCGCCGAAATAAATACAGTTACAAACAAAAGAGAAATTTTTGAAAAAGATAATTGCATATTCATCGTTTTTTATTAGTGGCCTAAGATACGGAAAGGAGTGGTTTGGCGTTCGATACTACAAGATTTTGTACAAACGGTTTAAATGGGGTGACGAACTAGTTGATACTATAACAAAAAAGAACCCATTCTGCTTAAACAGAATGGGTTGTATAATTAGTAATTTTAATTTATCCTTTCTTCTTTCCCTTTGGTGCAAACATGGCCAGCATTCTTCTGCCTTCCATCTTGGGCATACTTTCCAGAATGCCAACTTCTGCTAACCGTTCTGCAAATTTCAACAGGAGCAATTGTCCCCTATCCTGGAACTGGATAGCCCGTCCTTTGAACTGTACATAAGCTTTCACTTTGTTTCCATCTTTTAAAAACTCAACCGCATGTTTGGCTTTAAAGTCAAAATCATGATCGTCTGTATTGGGAGTAAAACGGATTTCTTTAACCTCAGAGACTTTGCTCTTGGCTTTCATTTCTTTTTCTTTCCGTTTTTTATCGTACAGGAATTTATTATAGTCAATGATCTTACAAACGGGTGGATCAACTGTCGGAGAAATTTCTACCAGGTCAAGACCCTGTTCTTGTGCCAATTTTAAGGCAGCAGAAGTGTCGAATATTCCAGGTTCTATGTTTTCGCCGACTAATCGAACCTGTGGAACCCTGATATGATGATTGATACGATGCTCTGCTTCTTTGCGGGGAGCAAACCTGCCCCTGAAACCGCCTTTGTTAAAACCACCACCGCCGGGTTTATATGCTCCGCCTGATGGTCTGCTGAACCCGCCTCCGGGTTTTTGTGGTACTGCCATTTACTTTTTTTAGTTAACTCCCACCCTGCGGGAGTATATATTTTTGTTTATTAAAAACCTCTTTACAGGGATCAGAGGCTAGCCTTAAAAATACTCAATTTCTGAATAGTAAGCGTTGAATAGATTATTCTTCTCTTCGTTCCTTGATTTCCATCACCGCTTCATTTAGAAAATCATCCACACTCTTTACACCCAGATCTCCTTTTCCTTGTCTTCTGACAGCTACCTGGTTTTCATTCATTTCCTTCTCACCCACCACCAGCATATAGGGAACTTTCAGTAACTCTGTGTCCCGGATCTTCTTTCCTATTTTCTCGTGTCTGTCATCTACTTCACTGCGAATATCTGATTTTTTTAATTTATCTGAAACCAATTTTGCATAGTCCAGAAATTTGTCGCTAATGGGTAAAACTTTCACTTGTACAGGTGCAAGCCATAATGGAAATTTTCCTGCATAATGTTCCAGTAAAAAACCAATGAACCGTTCATGTGTTCCCAATGGTGCCCTGTGAATAATCAGCGGAATTTCTTTCTCATTATTTTGATTGGTAAACGACAAATTAAAACTACGGCTTTGTGCAAAATCCACCTGGTTGGTAGCCAATGTAAATTCTCTGCCAATAATGCTCCATATCTGCACATCAATCTTTGGTCCGTAAAAAGCAGCTTCGTCCTGCACTTCTATAAACGGTGTATTCGTTTTTATTAATACATCTCTTACCAAAGTTTCGGTTTCTTTCCAGAGTTCCGGTTGATCCACATATTTCTTTCCCAATTTATCAGGCGAATGAAGTGAAAGACGCATAACATATTTGTCGATTCCAAATATCTTAAAATACTTGAGGTACAATTCATTGACTGCTTTGAACTCTTCGTAGAATTGTTCTTTTGTACAATAGATATGTGCATCATTCATATGCAAACAACGAACCCTCATCAACCCAAATAATTCTCCGCTTTGTTCATAGCGGTAACAAGTGCCGTATTCAGCAAGCCTGTAGGGAAGGTCTTTATAACTTTTTGGTTCTGCATCATATATTTTATGATGATGCGGGCAGTTCATTGCTCTCAGATAATACTTCTCGCCATCCATCTCCATTGGTGGAAACATACTATCTGCATAATAAGGTAAGTGACCACTGGTCAGGTACATACTTTCTTTAGCAATATGTGGAGTAACTACTCTTTTATACCCGGCTGCCAGTTCAGTTTCTTTAGCGAGTTTTTCCAACTCTTCAATAATGACCGTTCCATTTGGCATCCATAAAACCAGACCCGGCCCTACATCATCATCCATGGTATAAATACTCAATTCTTTTCCCAACTTCCGGTGATCTCTTTTCTTTGCTTCTTCGAGCATTAATAAATACTCATCCAGTTCTTTTTGCGCAGGAAAAGTAATACCATACACTCTTGTCAGCATTTTATTTTTTTCATCCCCTTTCCAATAGGCTCCTGCAATGCTGGTTAGTTTTATGGCTTTAATAAAAGAAGTATTGGGAATATGCGGCCCACGGCAGAGGTCTGTAAAACTTCCTTGTGTATAAAAAGTAATTTCACCATCAGTCAGATTACCAAGCAGGTCTAATTTATATTGATCGTCTTTTTCAGTAAAGAATTTTACCGCTTCATCTTTTGGCACTTCTTTTCTTACGTAATTGTTGTTCTTTTTGGCCAATTCATTCATCTTTTTTTCTAAGGCGAATAAATCTTCTTCATTCATTTTTTTATCGCCCAGATCCATATCGTAATAGAAACCATTCTCCAATGCCGGCCCAACCCAAAACTTCACGCCAGGGAAAGTAGATTCAACAGCTTCTGCCATCAGGTGGGCAGATGAATGCCAGAAAGTATTCTTTCCTTCCGCATCATTCCAGGTCAGCAATTTTAATGATGCATCCTCCCGGATAGGTCTTGTTGCATCCCATACCTGTCCATTGACTGTTGCCGCCAGCACTTTTCGGGCAAGTCCTTCTGAAATAGACTTCGCAATGTCAAGGGCTGTAGTCCCCTGCTCATATTCCCGAACCGCCCCATCGGGTAAAGTAATATTGATCATAAAATTTTAACTCCTCTCATAAATTTAGTGGGCAAAATTAACAAACTATTGCCGGAGTTCAATTATTCATTAGTAACTTATTCATTAGTTTTGTTCCTGATATGTTGAGAAATTTTTTAAAACATTTTACGGCTATAGCTTGTTTGTTGCTGGTTTCCCAACTTAGTTTGCAAGCACAGGAGCTCACGGGCATCTGGCGGGGTTATTTCGTTACAGACAGGGGCGAAAAATACAAATTAGAATTCCAGGTTAAAGTCCCTGCTACTTCTTTTTCATCAGGTGTTTCCTACTCATATCTCGACGTACGATTTTATGGAAAAGCAACTATGACAGGAAGTTATAATGAATCTTCAAAAAACCTTAAAATACGGGAAATCAAAACAGTTGAGATAAAGAACATTGATGGTGGTGGTGCCTGTATTATGAATTATGATTTGTTTTATGATAAATCAGGGAATGAAGAATTTCTGGAAGGCACTTTTTTAGGCAAACCAGAAGTAAAGGGCAAGACCAATCCCTTTAGTTGGGGCGATTGTGGCGGAGGAAAAGTTTTCCTGAGAAAAGTAACTACTTCAGATTTTTATGTGGAACCATTTCTTCGTAATAAAGTTAATAACACTCCAATAATATATAATAAGCCCAAAGTAAAAAGAGATACCGTAAAAACAAAACCAGTAGTGCCTCCGGTTAAAAACCCGGTTGTAAAAACCCCCACTACTAACCCACCGATTGTAAAAATAAATCCTCCGGTTACCATACCAAAAAAGGATACAATAAAAAAAATAAATACCCCTCCTGTTGTAAAAACCAACCCGGTAGAAATAATTCCAAAACCGGCTGTTCTTCAGGCCCGGACAAATGAACTCCTGAAGACACTTACAGTAACTAATTCTGAAGTGACAGTAAAACTTTATGATAATGGCGAAATAGATGATGATACTATTTCTGTCTATCTTGACAATAAATTAATGATGTCTTCGAAAAGGCTAACGGCATCGCCACTTATCCTTAAGTTTACAATTAATGACGACAATACCGACCATGAACTTACCATGGTAGCAGAAAATCTTGGCAGGATCCCTCCTAATACTTCCCTGATGATTGTGGAAGCAGGCGAGCAACGTTTTGATGTACGGATTACGTCCACTGAAAAGAAAAACGCTGTTGTGCGGTTTAGATATCAGAAACCAAAATAATCCGACCTTGCAAAAGGAGAATGAATTTGTTGCCGTTTCTGTAATATTTTACTCCCCTTCCGTATTTTCATTTATTTTTCCTGAATAATGCACCGACAAATATTTTTGATTGGCTTTATATTACTCTCCTGCTTTACAAAGGCACAGGATATCAATGGCTATTGGAAAGGAACGACGGTAATGGCGCCGGGATCCTGTTTCCCGGTCTATAATATTGAAATGCAATTACAAGTAGCCGGAACAAAAATAACAGGGACAGTTTATCATTTTTCTGATTCTCTCAACTATGTAAAAGAAAGTATTGAAGGTGTTTATAAAAAAGACAGTGCCAATTTTTTTATGCAGGAAATGGGAATCATCACTTTCAAAATCAGTGACGCATGTGCAGTTTGTGTAAAAAACTATACCCTTACCTATCATAAAGGAGATGGGCCAGAAGAACAAATAAGAGGCACTTATACCGGTAAAGCTGTAGATGGGAAAACTGCCTGCGATCCAGGCAGCATTATTCTGATACGTTTTGATAAGCCTACTTTTAAGCCTGAGATTAAACTTCCCCCTGCGCTGACAAAAAGAAAAGCAGAGTTAGTAAAAGAGATCAGGGTGGATACTGGTATTATTAGAATTGATTTCTATGATAACGGGCAGATAGACGGAGACACCATTTCCGTGTACGTAAATAATATGCCGGTTGTATCCAACAAATGCCTGGGAGCAAAACCAGTTTCAATCACAGTAAAAATTGACCTGAAGAAAACCGAACAGGAACTGATTATGGTAGGTGAAAATCTTGGAACCATTCCACCGAACACCGCATTAATGATCGTAAATGCAGGTGAAAAACGCTACCAACTATATCTTACTTCTGATGAACAAAAAAATGCTATGATACGGTTTATTTATGAAGACCCGTTGAAGGCTGTTAAGTCTCAATAATTTTTTTTTGAAAAACCCCCTAAGGTTTTTTACCTTAACAGTCGTATTTTTTAAAAATACACCCATGAATTTTCGTTGGTTTGTGCAGTTGATTGTTTCACTCGATTTTGTCATTTAATTATAAACCAAATAAAATCAACATGAAAAAGTTATTATTCATGCTGTCGGCAGGATGCTTTTTATTTTTTACTTCTTGTACTGACAAAAAAGATGCAGGCGGAATTTCTGCCAAAGCCAAAAAAAATATGGAAGCCAATGATGCAATTATGAAAATGTTTGAAACCAATGATTGGAGCAAAATTGGCGATTATATTGCTGATGATGCAGTAGATCATGCCGGACCGAAAGGGGATATAAAAGGTCTCGACAGCCTAAAGGCATATTTTGCGAATATGGGAAAGATGATGACAAACATGAAAAATGATATTATAAAAACGTTGGCAGATGACGAATATGTAATGACCTGGATGAAAGGAAGTGCAACTGCGAAAGAGGATATGCCTGAATGGGGCATGAAAGCAGGTCAGTCACATACCGGCCATTCAGTAGAGGTATCAAAGTTTAAGGAAGGTAAAGTTGTAGAACATTGGTCATTTGTAGATGCGAATGAAATGATGCAAATGATGGGAGGAATACCTCCACCTGCAGCACCAATGAATGACAAAATGGGGCCATCTGTAAAAGATTCTACAAGTAAGTAACATCAATACTGTTTGCTTAAGCAACCGGGTCCTGTAAATGACCCGGTATTTTTATTTGTAAGATTGAGGGAAATCGGTAATGTACTGAAAAATAGTTGGTGATTTTTTCATTATAAATCCTTTTATTAGCAATGTTAATCTGAAGAGGAAGCAGGCTCTGCTGGAGAGCAACTTGCCAGCAATAAGATTAATGCTTATACGGCAATAAAGAGCAGTCAGTAATGGCTGCTTCTTTGTTTTATTGCCGGTATGCTTTATGGCTAAAAAAACTCAAAGCCTGGATTTATTCCTAAAGTAGATATACCACTTGATGAAGTTTATCCGGTTGTTTTTGGTTAGTCCTCTATGTAGGTCCAAATGGTTTTTAAGATGTCCAAAGTAAGATTCAATGCCATTAGTTGTTTTTGGTATGTTGCCGTCATCCAGATAGCTGAACATATTGGGTAAGGCTCTTTTCATTGTAAAAAAAGAACGTCTGATTAATCGGTGCTTATACCAGTATCTGCCTGTTTCTACTTTGTATGATTTTTCTTTCAGAAAGTCTTTAAACTTGATTTCCCAGGCGAATAAAGATTGTATCCAGTATTGTTTATCGTTGTTTTCTTTAATGCGATGAATCATTAAAACTATTACTCTTAACTCTTTGCCTGCATCATAGGTTGGATTGGCTGTAAGCCACAGCAGGCACATTCTTTGAATATGCACCAGGCATCGTTGAACAGTTACGGCAGGCATTACTTTTTTAACTGCCTTTAGCGTGGCCTTGTGGCCATCACAAGTAATACTGGCTATCTCTAACCCGAGGGAGAGCAGATTGAATAAATCTTCTTTAATCTCAGTATATCGCTCCCCATCAGAAAATCTGAATAGTTGTGTATAGCTAATCGTATCATCCTGATAACAGACGACACAAAACCTTTTAAAGTAAGTCGCATCTACCCGCAAATAGATATTATCGTGATGTATAATTGGGGTTATGGGAGCTTTGTTGAGAAAATGATAAAATACTTTCTGAAGCGTATCTTTTGACAAACCACTATCTCGTTGTAGTGTTTGATAAGTCTGCCGTTCGAGTATCCATTTCCGAAACCATACAAACCGATTTTCCATTCGCTGTGCGGCATCGTTCCGGGTAAACAAAATACCGCATCCCTTGCATTTGAACCTTTGTTTACCGGCTTGTTTACCCCATCGGATGACGGATAAACTATGGCAGGCCCAGCATCGTTTTTTTTAGCTTTTTCATATACAAAAAAAGTTTAGTGAAACCGATTTCACTAAACTTCTTTCAAACCCTTTACAGGATTAACTTACAGAGGATTTTACCAACTATTTTTCAGTATTATACCGGGAAATCGATTTCCTATTTTTCAACATTCATTTTTCTAAGAGTAAAAACGGATGATTTCTAAATAATATCATTAAGAATGAAAAAATATATACATATAATTTGATGAGATTCTTTTGAAGAGTAAGTTACAATTGTAAACAACTATTAAATTTCTAATAAGATTTGAGCCTGAAGCCTGCGAAAGCTGGCTTTGGTGCTTTTTCTATAACCTTAAAATTATCAAAACTTAAAATTCCAGGTAACTGCCGGTAGTATCGGAAACAAAGACACCTGTCTGGCTTCTACTTTTAAATCGCCGGTGGCGGGGCTGCCACTCTGGTCGAAATAAATGAAATAGGGATTTAACCGGCTATACGCATTATAAATACTGAACACCCAATAGCCGGTTACTTTTCGTTTCTTCTTTGCTATTGGATTATACGTAGCAGAAAAATCAATCCGATGGTATGCTTTCATACGATATTGATTCAGTTTACTGTATTCCTGGGTAAGCACTCCGTTTATTATATAGAAACGTTCAGGTAATGTAATGGCATTACCCGTACCGTAAACAAACACAGCACCGAATTTCCATTTCTTACTGGCTTCATAATTTGTAACGATTGACATATCATGACGGCGGTCATATTTAGTTGGATATTTTTCACCCTCATTCAGATCAGGAAATCTCCTCCAGGTCCAGGATAAAGTATAGCCAACCCATCCTGTAAACCGTCCTTTTAATTTGCTGACAAGAAACTCTGCACCATAGCTCCAGCCTTTCCCAAACACAAACTCATTCTCGGGATCGTTTAGCCCGGGGGTGTAACCTTCTTTATATTCCACCTGGTTCTGCATGTCTTTATAATACAGTTCCAATGATGTTTCGAATTTATTATCAGCAAAGTTTTTAAATAAACCGGCAGAGTATAGCCAGCTTATCTGTGGTTTTACGATGTATGTACTTGGCACCCACAAATCAGTGGGTAAGGTGTTCCCGGAATTGCTGACAAGATGAATGTACTGGTAGTTTCTTGTTACTGCAGCCTTAACAGATGTTTCATCATTGATTGCATAGCGGATGGTCATGCGTGGTTCAAGGCCACCATATGTTTTTACAGGTTTAAAATTAGTATAGACTGTACTGTCAAGTTTATTACCATCCGCATCCCGGATATACCTGGTATAAGGGCCAATTTGAGTAAAGCTGCTCCAACGTAAACCATAATTTATTTTCCACTTCTCCCCTATTTCCCAATCATCCTGTATATAAATTGCTGATTCCGCTGCATATTTCAATCCTTCGTTATTAGGTTTAAAAACAATAGAATCCTGCCGCCCACTCACCACATTGGGAGTAAACCGATGATAAGTCAGCAATCCGCCGAATTTCAGTTTATGATTGGGTAAAGGGTAATAATCAAAATCCGATTTTATGGTCCCGTCTTTTATCCCTGAATAAAGACCAATCTCAAAATTCTCCTGTTGTGCATTAAAAGAAAATTTATAATCATTATACACCAGTGTCGTATTGTTAAACAGGCGGCGGTTAAATACATGATTCAAACGCACAGTAGCTGTTGAGTTTCCCCATGGAATATTTGTTTTAAAATTACGTTTGGAATTATTGAAATCAAATACATCTCTTCCAAAATAACCACTGATATATAAACGATCCTTGTCAGAAAACCGATAGTTAACCTTGGCATTTAAATCATAGAAATAATATCCTGAACCATAAAAGCTGCTGGTCTTTTTAATGAATGGTTTAACCAACCCATCTATATATGTTCTTCGGGCGGAAATAATGAACGATGCTTTATCCTTTTTCAATGGCCCTTGTATCGAAAACCGGGATGCTATTAATCCGATGCCCCCATCCATTTGTAGTTTGTTGATGTTACCATCTTTCATCGTTACATCTACCACGGATGAAAGTCTGCCACCATATTGTGCAGGCATTCCTCCCTTTATTAAGGTTACATTTTTAATGGCATCAGAATTAAAAATGGAAAAGAATCCGAAAAGATGACCGGTATTATATACAACTGCATCATCAAGCATGATCAGATTCTGGTCCGGGCCGCCACCCCGAACATAAAAACCGGCATTACCTTCTCCCGCATTGCGAACACCGGGCAGTAATTGAATGGCTTTCAACAAATCAACTTCCCCCATAAATGCAGGAATGTTTCGGATCTGACTGATGGTTAAATCAATTTTACCCATCTGTGCATTCTTAACATTACCATCTCTGCGTTTACTATATACCACTACATCTGTAAGTGCAGCAGATTTTGGGAGAATATCAAAGTTTAGTGACTGATTGGCGCTTAAATTAATATCAACCGATTTACTCTGATAGGAAATATGAGAAATATTCAGGGTATAATTTCCCTCATTTAGTGTAATTGAATAAAATCCGTACTGGTTACTCGTAACCCCTTTTGATTGACCATTCACAACTATCGTGGCCCCGATAATTGATTCGCCGGTAAGCGTATCTTTTACATAGCCATTCAACGAAAACCGGGTTGGATTATTATTTTGGCTGAATACCGGATTTAACCACAACAATACCAGTAAAGCCCAGAATAATTTTTGCATATAACTAACTACAAATAAGCCAATTTTTTGTTTACTTCCCTGAAATTCAGGTAAAGATAACAATCAATGAAATGGCGGATCGCTTTTTGACAATTTCAACAAAAATTTAATGCTTGAATATGGCTAAATTTGCGCCTCATTTACTTTTTTATGCTGGCAGGATTTCAAAATATAACATTCGAATTTGGTGCAAGAGTAATAGTGGAAGAAGCAACCTGGCATATTCAGCCGGGAGAAAGGATTGGCCTGATAGGCTATAATGGAACAGGGAAATCAACCTTACTGAAACTGCTGGTAGGTGAATTTACCCCCTCAGCCGGAACGGTAGAACGTAGCCGCACTACTTCTATCGGTTACCTTCATCAGGATCTGTTAAGTTTTGATACCAATGATTCTATTCTGCAAGTAGCTTTGGGTGCATTTGAAAAAGTGCTGGAATTAGAAAAAGAAATTGAGGAACTGGGTATTGAGTTAGAAAAAACCGGCGATGAAAAGACGTTACACGATTACAGTGATAAACTACATGAGTTAGAAACTCTTGGTGGGTATAATATCCATCATAAAACAGAAGAAGTATTACAGGGATTGGGTTTCCCGAACGAAGACCTGAAACGTCCTTACAAAGAATTCAGTGGTGGATGGCGGATGAGGGTGCTGCTGGCTAAAATGATTTTACAGCAACCTGATTTATTATTATTGGATGAACCGACCAACCACCTTGATCTTCCATCAATTGAATGGTTGGAGAAATACTTGTTGCATTACCAGGGTTCTGTAGTAATAGTGAGTCATGATAAATATTTCCTGAACAGGATGGTGACAAAGATTGTGGAAGTATACCAGCAACAATTGCATATTTATAATGGCAATTATGATTATTATGAAAAGGAAAAAGCCATCCGGATAGAAATGCAGCAGAAGGCCTATGAGAATCAACAGGATTATATACGTCAGAATGAACGGCTCGTGGAAAGGTTCAGGGCCAAGGCAAGTAAGGCGGCTATGGCGCAGAGCATCATGAAGAAACTGGATAAGCTGGAACGAATTGAAGATTCGGAACTGGAACGACCTAATATCCGGATCAACTTCAGAGTTGATAAAACACCGGGCAGGGTTCTGGTGGAATTAAAAAATGTTTCCAAAGCCTTTGGCGAAAATGTAATTATTGAAAACTCAACGATTGAAATAGACCGGGATGATAAAATAGCTCTGATTGGTGCAAACGGAAAAGGGAAGTCAACCCTGTTGCGGATATTAGCCGGGGTTGAAAATTTTAGTCAGGGCGAAAGAAAATGGGGACATAATGTAGAAGAAAGTTTTTATGCACAGCATCAATTGGAAGCATTGAATGTGAACAATACTATTTTGGATGAAATGAAGGAATGTGGCAGCCAGATGAACGATCTTGAACTAAGGGGTTTGCTTGGTTGTTTTCTTTTCAGTGGCGATGATTCAGATAAGAAAATTAAAATACTGAGTGGGGGAGAAAAAGCAAGGGTGGCATTGGCAAAAGTAATCGTTAGTAAAGCCAATTTCCTGATGCTGGATGAACCGACCAATCACCTGGATATGCATAGTTGCGACCTGCTTATCGAAGCATTAAGTAAATACCAGGGCAGCATAATCCTGGTGAGCCATGATCGTTACTTTGTTTCTAAAACGGCGAACAAGATCTGGGAAATAGTTGACCATGAGATTAAAGAATTTAAAGGCGGCTATGAAGAATGGGTGGCCTGGAAAGAAAGAATGGCAAAACAGGAATTGGAATTGAAAAAATCGGAAGCCAGGAGTCAGGAGTCAGGAGGAAAAAATCAAAAGCCACAGAAGTCAAATAAAGCAACTGAAGCCTCTAAGCCTGCAGCTGCGGTCATTGTAAAACCTATTGTGAAAGTTGCGATAGACAAAGATGCAAAAAAGGAATTGCAGAAAATACAAAAGCAGTTTCAGCAATTAGAAGAAAAAATTGCTACACAAAATAAATTGAAAACCGAACTGGAAGCTTCTCTCTCCGACCCTACTACCTACTCTGATAAAATAAAATTTCAGCAAGCCGAAGCTGCTTATAAAAAAGCAAGTGAAGACTTAGCCATGCTCAACGCTGAATATGAAAAAGTGTTTGAAAAAATGATGGAGTTGGATACTAAATAAACCGGCCTGACTGAATTAATAGAGATTTCATTTAAAAAAAAGATACCTCGCCCTAAAATCCTTCATTTCCCTTCCTAAAAAAAAGTGCAAAATAAAAAAATTATCAAACTCAATTCTCCTGATGGGAGTTTTTGCACTGGCCATTAGTTTTAATGCCTGCAAAAAGAAAGTAAAAGATGCTGGTATAAAAGCGGCGATTGAAACTGCATTGAAAGCTGACCCGATGGCTGCCAATACAATGGTATCGTTAGAAAAAGGTGTTGCTACTATTTCTGGCGAATTCAAAGATGATATGTGTAAAGCACATTGCGCAGAGTTGATTACAAAAATCAAAGGTGTAAAATCAGTTGTAAACAATTGTACCGTAGCTCCGCCAGTAGTTATTTCAGCGGATGATCCGCTTACAACAGCCGTTACAGATGCATTAACAGCATTTCCCGGTGAAAGTGCCACTGAAAAGATGGTATTATTTCACTGATTGGTCAGATTGCAAAAGCCGATCGCCAAAAATTAATGATGGTTCTTCAGGCATTAAAGCCAAAAAAAGTTGACCCATCTGCATTAACTAACAAATAAATAAACGGAGGAACTTAATATGTCATTAGCAATAACAGATAAATACAAAGAATTAACGGATGCAGCAGCAGCAGCCGGTGTTACTAATCTTCATGTAAGAGAACAAGATGGTGTTCTGTATGTAGATGGGGACGCATCAGGTTCAGTTAAACAACAAATATGGGATATCTACGGAAAGTTAGACCCCGATTATGTATCTGGCGATAAGGTGCTGAACATAAATAGTGTTGCCGGTGTAGTGGAAAGTGCAAAGTTGAAAGTTACTACCAACCGCTCTAACCTTAACATTCGTAAACGCCCGGGAAGAGAACATGAAATTGTAGGTAAAGCAGCCCGTCACGAAATAGTTACATTAATTACCAAAGAAAACGACCAATGGTGGGTAATTAAAACAGACGATGGTGAAGAAGGGTATTCATTTACTCAATACCTGACCCCTGTTGCAGTTCCCGCATTATAAATATTAAATGCTATCGGTCAAATAATAAAAGTGCAGCAAATTGCTGCACTTTTATTATTTGACAACTATTTCCGCTTTCCAAAAATTTCAATAGAAAGTTGATACATCCCATTATTAAAATAAATGCTTTGGCGAAAAATAGCATTCGACAACATACTTTCACCCGATTCATTAAAAAAGAGTGTGTGGGTAAATGGATGATTATTTATGATGGATGTCTCGGTTCTGGAATAAAGCGGCCTGTCTAACGCTATCAGGATTGCATCTCTTAAATTAACGCCCCGCTGGTCTACTTTTAACCTCGATTTATCCGGTTCAAAATAATAAATAACATATGGATTCCCTTTATTGGGCACTACCAGTTTTCCGGAATCAGCTAATGGCAATTTGAGTTTCGTCTGATATTCAGTAGCCAGTTCTTCGTATTCGCTGTTTCTCTTAGCCCCTTTACAGATTGTAAATCCTGTTTGAGCATCTTCAAACACCTGCATGAAATCTTTGTAAAAAGCTGTTGCTGCAAATTCGTTTTGAGCATTTGCTTTGGTAAGCACAAAAAGCAGAAAGAGGATGGGTATCCTTTTCATACATTATTGCTGAACAATTCAATTGTGCAGCAGATTGTAAAAGTAAACAATACTGTATAAACCCGGCACAGTTTGTATTTTCCAAAAAAGCCGTAACTTTTATCCTCTTAAATGACACACTATGAGATCCAAGTTGATTTTATTAACTGTTCTTGCTTTTATAACAGCTTTATTAGCTTTTCGGATAAAAGAAGCGACAACGGTAAAGCATTCAGTAGTTGCGAAACGCAATCCTGTAACAAGGAATATCATTCGCTGTACCCCCGATTGGAATGAATTGAAAGAATGGTTAGAAGAAACAGACATCCCTCCTATCCCCGGTGCAGGTAGTTATAAATGGAAAATCAGCACAAAGAATGACAGTGCCCAGTTTTATTTTAACCAGGGGATTAATATGTATTACAGTTTTCACATCATTGAAGCAATGGCTTCATTTAAGAAAGCAACAAAATTTGATCCGGAGTGTAGTATGATTTATTATGCTCAGGCATTAACCTATGGTCCCAATATCAATGATTTTGGATACCGGGCTTCACCGGAAGCATTAGCGTCAGTTAATAATGCAAATAAGTTTATCGAAAACGCATCTCCGTTTGAAAAAGCTCTTATTAATGCTATAAGGATTCGTTATACCATTGATTCAACCGATGTAAGTAGGACACAACTGAACCAACAATACACTGATGAAATGAAAAAAGTGTATGACAAATTTACATCCAACCCCGATGCAAAGGCATTGTATGCAGATGCTATGATGTTACAACATCCCTGGGATTTATGGAATATAAATGGGACTCCCAAACCATGGACTCCATTAATCAGAGAAGTGTTGGAAAAACTATTAGCCAAATCACCCAATCATCCCGGTGGCAATCATTATTATATTCATGTGATGGAACCATCACCCTTTGCTTCAAAGGCATTACTCAGTGCAGGAAGATTAGGAAAAACAAATCCCGGACTTTCTCATGTAGTGCATATGCCTTCGCATATTTACCTGAGAACAGGTTATTACAATAATGGGGTTGAGGTAAATATCAATGCTGTCAGCAGTTATAAAAAATCAATTCCCTTATTTGCTCCGGTAACTGGTGCAGACTTTCTTTATATTATTCACAACCTGCATATGAAAACCAACAATGCCATGCTTGCGGGTAATTTCAAAGTTGCTGAAGCTGCTGCTTTTGAAACAAGGAACAGTATACAGATTGATTATTTATCAATTCCTGCGCCGATGGGCAGTTATGTACAATATATTTATATGACGCCGGTCCTGGTATATGTCCGTTTCGGTAAATGGAATGAACTGTTGCAAATGATACAACCGGAAAATGGTCAGGTTTATGCCAATGTGCTTTATCGTTATGGAAGAGGTATGGCTCTAGCCAATCAATACAGGTTTGCCGAAGCAAAATATGAATTGGAACAAATGCAACAACTCATGAAAGACAGTGCACTTGCTATTCCTTTTTCTCCATTTTCTTCATCATTTGAAGGAGCAGTTGTAGCAGAGAAACTATTAACAGGAACAATTGCGCTAAAAGAAAAAAGAATGACTGATGCAGTTGCTGCCATGGGAAAAGCAGTTACTACAGATGAAAATATGGTATACAATGAACCAAGGGACTGGTTATTAAATCCGAAACATTATCTGGCTAATGTTTTTCTTGTAATTGGCGATGGAGAGAAGGCAGAAGAAGTATTAAAAAGGGATTTGCTTAATAATAACGAAAACGGCTGGGCTCTGTTTGGTTTGTATCAATCATTGCTTCTACAAAAGAAAACTTCAGAAGCAGGAAAAGTATTAATACGTTTTAAAAAATCATTTGACAAAGCAGATATCAAACTTAGCAGACCGGTATTCTAATCAGATATTCATCGCTTTTATAAAATCACTTACAAGATAACTAATCAGCTTCCCACTGGTCGTATCAGTCCTGCCATCATTTAACCTTGTAGCACCTTCACAAATATGCAGATAAGCTGGTTTGCTGTCGGCCGCTGTAAAAGAAACATATTGTCTTGCATGAATGGGTGTTATGCCTACCGGTGTCATTGCACTACTGAGTGTATTCTGAATAGCATCCAAATCAATATCAATTCCTGTCAGTGTATCTTCTGTAAAACCGGTAGCATGAGACACTGCTTGCATAAAAGTCCTTTTTTCATGTACAAATATGTCTTCAAAGGTGATGCAGTCAATAAACGGATTGTTCACCATATCTATCCACACATTTTGTGGCAGGTAGTTTTCATGTAATCCAATCACACAATATTTCTGTAAGTAGCCATCTTCTTCTGCATAACGGAATGCATTGCCACTATGTCTTCCTTCCATGGGGCGGTAATCTGCATGTGCATCCAGGTTAATACAATTGATTTGTGCCAGTTGCAAAACTCCGGCTTTATACCATCCCTTGGCTGCTCCTTTTATCAATGGGTATGAATTATTATGACCTCCTCCTATAACAATCGGAATTTTCTTTGCTTCTGTAACCATTTTGACCAACTGCTCCACTTCATCATCAATCGTATTCACGGCATGACGATAAGCTTCCACTTTTTCTTCTTCACTTTTTGCAGTGGTATCAATCAGGTACTGCATATCGCCAAAATCAAAATGCCCGATCAGCAAAACTTCGCCCCCATCAAAAAAATCATTGCTCTGTACATTCAGCATACTTTGCAGAAAGGGGATCCATAAAGTATCTGCTCCGCCAATACCATAATTGGCTTTTGCACCCAGGTCTTCCGGAATACCAAATAAAACAAATTTCGCCGCAGATTCATTCAGCTTCTTTTCAATATCTCCGGCATTGTTAACTACTTTTACCTGCTCACCTACTTTTGTTTCAAAGCGGCGTAGTTTGGTAAGCGAAAGCACATCCTGTTTGGAATAAATTTTCAGGTGGCGCATAGCACTTAATTTTGATTCACTGACAAGAGGTTTAGTTTCCAAGTTTTCCATCAATCGGTTTTTAATTTAATTGCTAAAATACAGGTTAACCACAGAGACGCAAAGGCGCAGAGGAATACAATTTTAATTATTAATCTCAACAACGCTGCGCCCAAAGTCTGTTTATATTTTCTTTGCTGTTACTTGATGCTATTATTTGCGCCTCCCCGCCTCTGCGGTTCCATTCTCTCCTTACACCCCAATCTTCTCATTCACCACTTTCAAAATCTCCATTTCTAAAGCTATGGTTTTGTTCTCAATTTCCCGGCCCCTGTTCAATACATCTGTCACAAAACCCTTATCATCAAAACCGCTGGCATTAATCCGAACATTCATAAAAGCACCCATCACGGCAGTTCTGGCACATAAGGCTCCCACCCCGGCATCGGAAACAGAATTGGGGTTGCCTATTTCGGCCATAGCCTTTATAACTTCCATACTATCATAAGAAGCCTGCATTACTTTAAAAGGAATTTCAATAGCAAATTTGGTAGCATTCTGGATGGCCTTGCTTCGGGCCATTTTTTCTTCCCCGGTTGACTTAGGCAAACCAAATGCATTCATTATCTGGTTGAATGCTTTGGTATCAGCATCGACCAATTTCACCAATTCGTTTTTATACTGCTCTCCTTTCTCCGCCCAGTTGCTGAATTCCTCCCACCTGTCGTCCCATCCTTTTTTATGAGAAGAAAGATTGGCAACCATTGTTGCCAGTGATACTCCCAATGCACCCACATACGCCGAAATAGAACCACCACCCGGTGCAGGGCTTTCACTGGCCGTTTCATCAGCAAAATCTGTGAGTGTCATGTTCACCAACTTACTGTCCGCTTTATTTTTTAATAAATATTCAATGACTCTTTCTTCCGGTTTGAAAGGCCCGAGTTCATCCAGTCCCATTGACTTCACAGCAATTTTTATCAGCTCTTTTTCAGATACACCAATTGACCGTTGCTGTTTTTGTAAAAAATATTTCCCGGCATCGGTTAATGATTTTAGGGGAACCAATCCGACTAATTCACTACCGGTGACTCTTACTCCCCTGGCATCTGCTTTTTTACAAACTTCATCAAAAGCAATATGAACCGGCACGGTATTAATATTCGTCAGGTTCATGGAGATTTGTGCAATGCCGTATTCTTCAATATACCAGCCGATAGCTTTTACTGATTTTAACGTACCGGGCTTATTTACTTTCACTCCTTCTGAGCCTGCCGAAAAATCTTCTACATTTCTTCCGGCTTCCCGTACATCAAAGGCAATGGCGTTAGCCCTTCTTGTTGAAGTAGTATTAAGATTAATATTATAGGCCACGAGAAAATCCCTTGCACCAATAACAGTGCCGCCACGTTTTGCATCAAACTCTGCGGGTCCAAAATCGGGTTTCCATTCCGGCTGTTTTATTTTTTTAAAAAATCCTTCGTACTCTCCTGCCCTTATCACAGATAAATTGCTGCGGTTTTTATCCGGTTGTGCCGATTCATATAAATAAACAGGTAACTGCAATTCATTTCCAACTCTTTCTGCTAATCGTTGTGCAAAGGTTGCTGTTTCCTCCATGGAGATATTAGCAATCGGTATCAGCGGACAAACATCAGTGGCACCCATTCTTGGGTGTTCCCCGCTGTGGCGGGTCATATCAATTAGCTCTCCTGCTTTTTTAATAGCAAGGAATGCCGCTTCAATAACAGCTTCCGGATTGCCGACAAATGTTACTACTGTTCTGTTAGTTGCCTTTCCGGGGTCAACATTCAATAAACGAACTCCTTCTACGGATTCAATTTGGTCGGTGATTTGTTTAATAATATTCATATCATTCCCTTCGCTGAAATTGGGAACACATTCGATGATTGGTTGCATATTATTCAGATTTGGGTGCTAAGATATTGTTTGCAGGGCGAAGCTAAATCAATACCAGTCTACTTTCTGAATTTCCAGATTAGATCATTTTTTAAAATTTTGCAATATTGTGCTTTTTGATAGAAATAAAGGCTCCATTTTCAGCAGTCCGGAAATTAAATTTATGTATGATCGGCTGGTATTTCAATGTTTAACTTTCAATTATTCTTACCTTTAAATTTTTAATAAATCCATTCATCTTTCACTATAACTATGTTGAAAAATATATTCCGGCTCAGATCTGTTTGTTTATTTGTTTTATTGCTGGTGAATCCTGATCATGGATTTCCGCAAAAGCAGGAGGCAGATAGTGTACTTCAATTACTTAAAAGAGCAAAAGAAGACAGTAACAAAGTAAAGTTATTAACGAATCTGGCAGACTTTGTTTACCTGAGAAAACCGGATACTGCATTAATTATTTCACTGAATGCTTTAGCACTGGCAAAAAGAATTAAATATGAGGGATCCGAATACCAGTGGTTATTAACAGTTATAGCAAAAACGTATTCTAAAATTGGAAATTATCCCCGTGCCCTGGAAATTGATTTTGAAATACTGCAAAAGGAAGAAAATCGAAAAGTAAAGGATTACGAAAATCTGGCAACCATATTGATGAGTATCGGGAATGTGTATAATAACGAGGGTGATATCAGGAATGCTTTAAGCTATTATCTCAAATCAGATTCAATCATCCAGGAAAACAATATTGGGTATTTAAAGTACTATAGTTATTTTAATATTGGCGAGGCATATGATAAACTCAATATCCTGGATTCGGCATTTTTATTTTATTCCAGCTCAAAACGGGAGGCAGATACTATGAGTAAGGATTATCTGATTGGTCCCCCACAGATGGGACTGGCACAGGTGTACCGCAAGCAATCCAATTTTATGCTTGCGAATAGTAATTACCGTTCGGCCATTAATCATCTTACTTCTGCCGAAAATGATAAATTACTATGTGATGCAAAACTGGGACTTGGCAAACTTTATGATGCCTTTAAAAGACCTGATTCTGCCATTTATTTTGCAAAACTTTCTTTCGAGCTGGCAAAAAAGGATGGGTTCCCTTCGCAACAATTTGAGGCAGCAAAATTTCTAAGGCAGGTATACAGCCGGCTAAATAAAATTGACAGTGCTTTTGCTTATGTAATGATTGAAAAAGATCTGAATGATACGATCAATAGCGCTAACAGGATTAAGGAATTGCAGATTATTTCCAGTAATGAAGTGACCAGGCAAATAGCGATGGCAGAAGTTAAAAGAAAGGCCGAAAAAGATTGGAAAAAAAGGCTACAACTACTTTTGATTGGAGTCTTTATCCTAGTATTATTTTTATTAACCCTTATTTTAAGCAGTATAAAGTTGAATATCCGTCTGATCAGGCTGCTGGGAATATTTTCGCTCCTGTTCTTTTTTGAATATCTAACCCTGTTCCTGCATCCAACTGTTGCCCGACTTACCAATCACACTCCAATTTATGAGATACTTATTTTTGTAGCTATCGCTGCAATATTTATTCCTTTGCACCACCGGGCCGAACACTGGTTGATTCATAAATTACTGCATCATCGAAAACCACATCTGCACCAGGAACCTTTACCACATCCCGAATCATCATCACCTGTTCCCAATAATAAAGCTACCTGAATCCTACGGAATATTCCGGGATACAGGTAGCTGATCAATTAATTTAAGCAAATAAATTAATTAACCCCTGGTTTTTTGGGTGGATCAAGTTCTTTACCACTGCCGGTATCAATAATCGGAATGGTATCAGAAGTCATTTTACTTTTAATTTCTGTAGAAGCAGGTACCGGAGCCTCTTCTGTTTTTTTCTTGTCTTTACAGCCAACTGTAATAACAGATAAAAGAAAAAATACCCCAATCAAAGTACTACATGCAATTTTGGTTGATTTGTTCATCATGTTTAAAATATTTTAGTGCATAAGGCTACGAAAACTATTCTGGATGGCCAAAAAAAAATAATTAGAAGGCATAAAAAAACCTTACATTAAGACAGGCCAGCAAATATCATTTGTTGAAATATAAATGAACCTGACAAGCAGGTTTTCCTTGTAACTTTTATTTTATAACAGCCATTTTTTCTACATAAATTATATCTTTAAATATAATTTTTAAAATTGGCCTAACTTGCAGTCCATTTAACCCTTAAATTTTTAAAAAATTAAGCCATACCAGGAAATAATTCCGGAAATTATTTTTATAAACAAAAAAGAAATGAGAATAAAAAATATTTTTCTGATAGTATCCGTTTTACAGATTTTGTTGTTTGCAACAAGTTGTAACAAAAAAGAAAAAGGGGAAACCGATGAACAAAAACTCAGCGCAGCTAAAGCTCTGGACAAACAATATGAAGATGCTTTTAATAAAGGCAGCTGGAGTGCAGTGATGGCAACTTACTGGAATAGCCCTGAATTGGTTTCCAATTCATTTGTATCAGATAGAAGTGCTTTGGATTGGAAACAATCCCAGGCACTATGGGTTATTGCTTTTGTTCAGGTAAAGGGGGCAAAGATCGAATTACAAAATTCAAAAAACAAAGTAGAGGGAGATGTAGTTTTGGGATCAGGCAACTGGGAACTTAAAGATAGTTCTGGTACAAGTAAATTCAAGGGAGTCTACTTAAATGTAAAAGCAAGACGTGGTGATAAATGGGTTTATATCATGGACAATTTTTCCGAAACCCAACATAGCTTTTTGGATCTTCTGTACTAAATTAATAAAAATAGTAAAATAATTACGGAGAAAATTTAATCAGGTATTTTATAAAAAGGATCTATTTTGAACCGAACCCCTTTGGGGTTTATCACTGTTTTAGCTTGTGTAGCAGATCTCTCAATTGTTCGTTGACATAAGTTATCCCAATTGATAGGTTTAGCAGTGTAGGTACTGTCTAAATAAAGGAATAACGTTGAAATAAAATTTTGGGTAAAGTATCCTCCCTTTTCAGGATGAGCCGGGGCTATCTGGTCTATATCTGTTGCAGTCATTCTAACGATTTTTGGTTTTTGATCCATAAAAAGCCTGCTGAAATTTTCATAACCCGACTTTTTTAAAAAAACTGCTGCTTCTCCCCGCTTTTTATCGGTATACATTGGCTTTGAAGTTTGCAACTGCATTGTATTACAACAATCGCTGATAATCAGGTTAAGCCTTGCAACACCATTCTTTTTATTTTTAATAGCGTTATAAACTTCATCCAAAGTCAGGGAATTTTCTTTAACAAAGTTCCTTTTCAGCGAATCACCTTGCCATACACGGTCTTTATCCTCATTCCAGGGCCATAGTTTCATACGGGGAAAACGGCTGGTATCATCCGCAAACCTGAATCCATGACCGGAAAAATAAAAAACAAATATGTCCTGGGGTGTTACTTTACTAAGAGCATCAGCAATAGCCGATTCAACTTTACCTTTTCTCACATTATCTCCGGATATAGTGGTAGTAATGGGTTTGCCGAGTTTAAATTTATCAAATAATAATTTAAAATCCTCCTCAATGTTCTTCATATCTACTCCTGCGGATTTTCCGATCGAAGAATCTTTTGTATCTGCAACAATCAGTAAATAAATTTTTGTACTCTTTGCTGTATCGGTAAAAGCAGAAGCCGTTACCCTGTTGGATTGGGATCGGGAAGTTAAACCAACAACACAAAAAATAAGTACAAATAAAAATTTAAGTGAATTCATCATTTGTTACGATTACAGGTGAATCTGAAGGGTAAAATAATGAATATTTCTTTAATACCCTTATTCTTTCTGAGGCAACAGAAATAAAATGATGAAAACAGATTATCGATTCAAAAATCAGGAATCAAATGAAAAATCCATCTCTTTTTAGTACCTTAGACAAACGGTCTTATCGGAATCCATTTTTTCTTTTTTAGACTTCAACTTCATTTTATAATGAAATATTTTATTACACTTATAAGCCTACTTTTTATTTCCGTATCCACTTTTTCACAAGCATTGGGACCCGTAGATACGAGTTGTGCCGAAAGCCTCAATGACCGGGCGAACTTATTGATACAAAATGGTCAGGATAAAGAAGCAGTGGAACTTTTATTACAGGCAAATAATATTACTAAAAAAGTATTTGGCGAAACCTGCTCTACTTATGTTGATAACCTCTACAAACTGTCTCAACTATATGAAAAACTGCGGCAGGATAAAAAAGCAGAGGAATTTCTTAGTTCGTATAACCGGATAACGATAGAAAAATTAAAAGCCGATTTTACGTTCCTTTCCGAAAAAGAAAAAGTCGTATATCTCAAAGACCATATTTCTATTTTAGAATTCAATAATAATTTTATATACAATCATCAAAATGCATCCATTGCATTTCGCCAAAATATATTTAACCTGCTGCTTTTCTTAAAATCACTTACTCTCACGGATACAAGAAATATCCTGGCTGCGTTGCGGCATTCCGGCGATAACGTTATACAAGGGCTGCTGAAAGAATGGCAAGAAACAAAAAGCATGATGGCGAGACAGTATTCATTGCCTATTAAAGACCGGATGCTGAACATAAAGGATATTGAAAACCAATCAGAAAGTTTAGAAAAAGAATTAAGCCGCCGGTCGTCTCAATGGGGCAATGAGCAAAAGGCCATTAGTGTTTCGTTTCAGGAAGTTCAGGAAGGGCTGGAATCCGATGAAGTTGCCATTGAATTTGTTGCTTTTAAACGTAATACTGAAGTATGGAATGACAGTTTCATGTATGCTGCCTATATAATTCATAAAAATGATGTGGCTCCCGCATTTGTTCCTCTTTTCGAAGAAAAAGAATTGCAAAATATTTTCAACAAAGCAATCGATCATTCATTGGAAGTGGAAATGGATTTAAGGGAAGAAGTGCGGGTGGACAGCTTGTACAATGATAAAGATTTATACAAACTGATCTGGCAACCTTTAGAGCCACATTTAAAAGGCATCAAAAAAATATCCTATTCACCTGCTGGTTGTTTATACAAGATCGCTTTTCATGCTTTACAGGTTGAAGGCGAAACCTTGTTGATGGATAAATACGAGTTGCAACAATACACCAGCACCCGCCAGGTGGCTTTGCGTCAGGCAGATGAAAGCTATACAAAACCAACCGGCATCACTTTGTTTGGCAATGCTACATTTACAATGGATAGTTTGCAGTTGGTAAATCAAAGACCCGTTGAGCAACCAAATGGAAATTCAGGATCAACGCTATTAAGGGGTAAAAAAAGGAATAGTGGAGCTGCATGGGAAAGCCTGGAAAGTACTGCCATTGAAGTAAAAAACATAGGAGAGCTATTTCAACAACATTCCATCAGCAACGAATCATTTACAGAGAAAACAGCTACAGAAGAAAACCTGAAAGCATTAAATGGTAAATCATTAGAAATACTGCATCTGGCCACCCATGGCTTCTTTAAGCCTGCACCAAAATCAGCGTTTAACCAGGGCAATGCATATACCCAGACCTATGATCCAAAGGACGATGATCCATTAACGAGAAGTGGGTTGATATTAGCCGGTGGCAACTATGCGTGGAGCGGCAAAACACCGGTGGAAGGAGTTGATGATGGAAATGCAACTGCCTATGAGATCTCTCAATTAGATTTAAGCAGGACCGGACTTGTAGTTCTAAGCGCCTGTGAAACAGCATTAGGTGACATAAGAGGAAGCGAAGGTGTATTTGGTTTGCAACGGGCTTTTAAAATGGCTGGTGTCAAAAAGATGATCTTGAGTTTATGGAATGTACCGGATGCAGCAACGGCCGAACTGATGATAAAATTTTATACAAACCTGTTGAATGGAAATAGCATTAATGAGTCTTTCAAACGGGCGCAGCTTGAAATGCGGGAAAACCCTGATGCTGAAATTAATTCATGGGCGGCATTTGTTCTGGTGGAGTAAAAAATCTACCAGCACGGGATAAACTAATAAATGAACTGTTCATTTGTTTGCAAGTTCAGAACCTTACCTAAAGTTCATCAACTATCTTATCTTGAACTGACATTAATCAAAACAACTTTCTCACCTGTTATTTTGATAGCAAGAAATTCTACCTCAATAAAGGCTTCAGGGTTACCAAAAATTTTACTACGGTTCTGATGTTTCTTTTCCGGGGTCAACATTTAATAAACGAACACCTTCCACTATTTCTAACCGTTCAGATATTTGTTAGATGATGTTCAGGTCACTCCCTTCGCTGAAATTAGGGACACATTCGAAGAGTTGAATAAATTATAGTATTGGGGTGCTAAGAAATTTTTTGTGGAATTTAGTTACTTGTCACCCCGTTTCAAAGGCATCTTGATCAAATCAAATGTCCTTTCCTCCTTAGTATCATTCGGCCTGTAGAAGAATGTGCCTGAGCCGCTATCAATTATTCCATAGCCATAGGTTTCAAAAGTCTTTCCTTTCAATTTATTTACAAAGTAAACAGTGTCTCCGGAGCGGATATAACGTCCCCTCTCACTATCAGGCATCCGGAGCACACCCATAAATAGCATCTTAAAAGAATAATGGCCATTTTCCCGAAGGATAAAATACTCATCATGCAGTTTGTGTGTTTCCTTAGCTTCCAATATTCGCTTAGAACAAGATGCGGAAAACATCAATAAAATAAGTAATAGACCAACAAAGAAACAAGTCCTGATTTTCACAAAATAGATATTAATTACTCTCCCAACGGTTTATAAACTGGTTCCACCACATTCTTCGGTGCAAAAACAAACTCACTTGGATGCTTCCATAAATAATTTCCGAGTATGCGGAAGAAACGGGGATACTGGGCAAACCGGATACCCCTTGATTTTACGGCTACTAAAAATGCCAAAGAGAAACTAACAAGAAAATTCAGGAAGCCGATGGACAGCACACCACCAAAAACAGCCAGCAGAAAATAAGGTGGAATATTTTGTATTCCCAAGCCATAAATGGCAATTGCTGTATTGCCAGCAGCGATAGTGATATGGCGGATATCGAAAGGAATCCCAATCATTTTTCCAAAAATACCTGCAAAGCCCAGAAAAAAACCCAATGAAATATTACCGATCAAAGCTCCAAAATTTTTCTCTACCCAATTTGCAAGCTTGTTCAATCTTCCTGGGGACATTGAGAGCTTTAACACCGGATGTTTTATTAACCGTTCTTTAATACGGCCATAGCGGATCTTATTTTGCCAGTAACCGGCAATGATACCGCTGGCAAATAAAAAGAAACCGGTGAAGCAGGCATATAATAATGAAAGACTTCGCCACGGATGTTGATCTTTCAACAACTTCATAGCAGCATCGCCTTCAGTTATTTTTTGATGAAATAAAACATCAAATCCCCAGGCAAGTAAAAATGTAATAGGGAAAACAATAATAAGGTTACCAAAGAAAGAGGCAATCTGACTCCGGGAAATTTTCGCCACTGTTGTGGCAAGGTTACTTAAATCCGGCTCACTGTGTTTTTTTGTATCCAATGAACCTGCCACTGCACTGGCGGTAAAGGCTGGTTGTTTGGTAGCCAGTGTTGAGCCGGTATTTTCAATCAGGATGAATCCGACGCTATAATTCACACTGTAAAGAAAGCCGATCGGAAAGGGAGCCAGTTTTAATTTACCAATCAGGTTTTTAGCGATAGCCACAAAGCAAACAATCAGGCCGCCCCACATGGCACTGCGTATCATCTTAAAATAATCTTTCCGGGAATCGGTGATATACTTGTGGCCTTTCGATCCTTTATGTTCGGCTATCTGGTAAGCGAGGTAACCAACTCCTTGCGATAAAAATTCACGGATACTATTTTTCCTTTTTTCATTTCGCACCAGCAGCCGAAAGACATCAACAAACCTGCCGGTATCAAACTTATTGTCTGCATCCAGCACATCCAATACTAATTGCATCCGCTCCAGCCTGTTCGACAATATCAGCAAGAGATAAGTTTGTTGTATGCTGGCTCCCCTTTCAGAATGACTTTCCCGGATATGGTCTATCAACTGGTAGCAATCTTCTATAATATTTTTTAGCAGAAAAGAAGCTGCGAGAACTTCATCGTTAGTCGAATTATCCATCAGCAGTTTTTCCAGATCATGCACTTTATAATTCTGTAATACAAAAGGGGTATCCTCTAAACGATGTTCTTCCGGTAAATAATCAAGAACTACTTTTTCCAATCCTAACTGCGCGACCTGGAAAGAAAGGATCTTCATGGATTGCAGCAGTTCTTTTTTCAGCGAATTATGTTGCGGTGAAAAACTGAAACCAACAGCCTGAAAAAAATCTATCCATGTTTGACGGGGGATGGCTTCCACCCATTTATAATCACTCTTTTTAAAAAAAACATTATTGATAACATAGAGAAAATCATTTTCATCCTGTAAAGGAGGAAGTAACTTATGTTTAAGACGATTGGATAATTCCTGCCAGAAACCCCTTGCTAAGGGGATTCCACTTTCTGTAATGGCCGCTGTAAGGTCGGTGCTTGTGAGCTGAGAAACTAAAGCATGTTGTGTGTTTGCCAGCACTATTTTATGTTGCTGCAATTGCTCCGTTACCCGTTGCAGATTTTTCTCCGGGTTTTTTCTCTTTTTACCGAAGGCTGGACGAATTTCAGAAAAAAGAGAAATCAGGAAACTCAACCCCTTCTGCCGTCCATGGTGAGGCAATATCACATTGCGGGTAATGAGTTGCTCAAAAAAACCGGGTTTCTTTTTTCGTAATCGGAATATCGCCATTGTTCCGAAAATACAACAACTAAGCCGTTTTAATGTTACGGGAATAATAAAGTGATGATTAAATTATTTCACCGGCTATCATTACCTTATCAATAAGGTTGGTACCGAACGAATAGGGCAGGTAAGCCAGCGAAGGAATGGATTTGGTAAAAATGAGATTGGCTTTTTTACCCACAGTAATGCTGCCTGATTCATCCTGTAGTTCCATAGCATATGCACCGTTGATGGTAGCTGCATTGATAGCTTCTTCTGGTAGCATTTTCATTTGTATGCAGCTCATGGCGATCACCAGGTTCATATTACCGGATGGTGATGAGCCGGGATTGAAGTCTGTTGCCAGTGCAATAGCGCATCCGGCATCAATTAATTTTCTGGCGGGTTGAAAAAGCATTCGCAAAAAGAAAGCTGCTGTTGGTAACAATGTGCCAATAGTAGTTGAACCAGCCAGGGTTTGAATTGCATCGTCATCCATGGTCTCTAAATGATCCACACTTATTGCTCCCAACTTCACTCCTACCTGTGTGCCTCCTGATAAGTTGAGTTGATTTGCATGGATCTTTGGTTTTAATCCATAACTCATCCCTGCTTTACAAATTGTTTCTGTTTCTTCCGGTGAAAAGAAACCTGTTTCGCAGAACACATCTATATAATCTGCCAGTTTTTCGTTAGCAATTACTGGTAGCATTTCATTGATGATTAAATCGATATACCCCTGGTGATTTTCTTTGTACTCTAACGGATAAGTGTGGGCCGCAAGAAAAGTAGCTTTGATAGGAATAGGAGATATTTTTTTTAATTGTTTAATTACCCTGAGCATTTTTAATTCTCCTTCAGTACAAAGACCGTAACCACTTTTAATTTCAATGGCACCAGTGCCAAGTTGAATGACTTCCAGCAATCTGCCCCTTGCCGAACGTAGTAGTTCTGCTTCGCTTGTTTCTGCAATTTTCCTGGCTGAGTTTAATATGCCACCACCCTTTGCGGCTATTTCTGCATAGCTTATCCCATTTATTTTATCCACAAATTCTTCTTCCCGGCTCGCAGCAAATACAAGATGGGTATGGCTATCACACCAGGTGGGAAGAACAAATTGGCTATCTGCATTAATGATTGTGTCGAAATTGGTATCAGGTCTTCCCTGCAAACCCATTTCTCCATACTCTGCTATAATACCATCTTCAACAATTAAATAGGCATTTTCAATACATGGTAATTTGGCCAATTCTTTTCCACGAAGCAATTGATGATGTTCCCGGGTATTGACGAGTAGTTTAATATTTGATATAAGGGTGGCCGCCATAAGCAGCTAATTTACTTGGAAAAACTCAGGTACCTGCAAAAAGTCTGAAATGAAAAACCGTCCTGCTAAAAGCAAGACGGTTATAAATATTGTGAGCTGGTTAAAATCAATAAGGTAATATAGTAGTACGGCTATTTCCGCCGGGGCCTGTCCATACAATCTTCATATAATAGCTACCAGCGCCTGGGCAACCAGTAGGATTACCTGAAGCATCAAGTCCAAAAGTAGCAGTAGCATTAAAAACCGGGGTTGTATGTGCAACCTTACCACTTGTAAGGCGGAAACTACAATCCTGACGAATATTCAATGGCTGAGTAATAGCTGTTGTAAATGTACGTCCGAAGCGATTGGTTCCCCACTCTGCAATACCAGAAACACCTCCTTCGGTATGTGTGCCTGTGGTATTGATAACGATACCATTATTGTAAGTAAACACTCTTTGTCTTGCTACCTGCCAGTTACGTTGTGACGCATTATCAAAAGTAACCGACATATTGCTGCTGGTAATAGTATGAGTGATGGTATTAAGTGTTGGCAAATTGATCAATAGACCTCCGCTAACATTCGTGTAAGCTTGTGTACCATTGATGGTGATACTTTTATTGTCGCTCAGACGGGTAATTTTCAGATTCTGGAAGCTTACGTTCAATACTGCACCGGCATTTTTCCAGCGGACACCCTGTGCCATTGAAAGAACTACTACACCTGTACGGGTACGGTTGCCGATGCAATTGGTTCCGTTATAAGTGATAGTGATTGTTCTTGGGTTGCTTAGCGTATCCACAACGAAAGTGGCATCACAAATGGTCTGGATCTGTGCACCACGACCATTAAAACCTGGTGTTGTTTCAAGCGTTGCATCCGCATCATTGGCTACGGCATCCACTTCATTGGAAAACCGGGATTGATCATCAGAATGAACAGATGATTCAGTGGTATAGTCTGTGTCGGTGGCCGTGTCTTTTTGACAAGCTGTAAAAATGAGGGAAAAAGAGAAGATAGCTGCTGCTAACGAAAGGATTCTGGCTTTCATATTTGAGTTTTAGTGTAAGGAATGAAATTGTCTGTGCATAGACAGATTACATGCTATTGGGTTTAATGATTGATTATTTTTTTTGTAAAATAGTTGTCTGCAAGCCTCTATTAACGGGGATTCGTCATATTTAGTGCTTAGAACAGACAGGAAATCTACGAATGAAGGTTAGAAAGTTTACGACTTATCGGTCTGTTGTCAGGTATTCGCCAGGGTCTTCTTCATCAGCCAATCTTTTTGCGGGTCATCACCCAGCATAAAAACATGTGTACCGGATTTTTCAAAGCCCCATTTGGTATAAAAGTCAATGGCCCGGTGGTTTTCCTGAAATACTCCCAGCCAGATTGAAGCTGCTTTTTTATCTGAGGCTATGTCAATACATTTTTGCATCAGTGCCTTGCCAACCCCTTTGCCAATAGAATTTGTTGTTGCATATATGCGGGAAATTTCCAGCGCATTTGAGATTCCCGGTTCTGGTGGAATATTGTTTTCCCTTATCCTGGCATACCCAACAACTTCATTTGCAATATAAGCCAATAAAAAAATATTATCCTTAGCCCCTACTTCTTCCATTAATATTTCTTTGCTGAATTGTTCTGTCATGAATTTATCCATATTCGCTTTGGTATTCTGTGATGCGAAAGCATCATAAAAAGTCTGACGGCTCAGGTCAGCAATTAACTCGCTATCTGCAGCAGTTGCATAACGTATACTAACAGGTGACATCATGTAATTTAAAAAAATATTTTTTGTATTCAAATTAAACTATTAATTTAACATCGCATTCATCCCCTATCTTAACATTCCCTTTTTTTTAAACCATCAAAACAACAAAAACATGAGAAAGATTTTTCTTTTTTGCATGCTTGTTCCATTATTTGGAATTAGCCAAAACAAAAACGTTCTTACAGCCAACAGAGTTTTCCCGAAAGTTGACAAAGTACTTGAATTTGAAAAAGCTCTTGGCGCCCATGCCCAAAAGTATCATACCGGTGACTGGAGTTGGCGTGTCTTTGAAATTCAATCCGGGCCTGATGCAGGCGGCTTCCACATTACTGAAGGGCCAACCAGTTGGGAAGCTATTGATGGCAGGGGAAACCTTGGAGAAGCCCATAATAATGACTGGAATAAAAGTATAGCGATTCATCTTACTGAAAGGGGCAGTTCAAGTTATTCTACTTACCAGGATTCCTTAAGCACCGTAGCATTGTCTGATTGGGCAGATAAAATCAATATCACTCATTATGTTCAGAAAATCGGTTGGGGAGGTAAGGTCTGGGATATGCTGAAAAATTCAAAACCTGTTTGGAATGCCCTTGGACTATCCATGGCAGTTTACACTTCCAGTTCATCAGGCCCAGCGCAATATACCGTGGTAACAAGATATAAGAATGGATTGAAACAAAGAGCAACAATGACCAATACCGGATTCAAAGAGGCATATGAAAAGATCCATGGTGCAGACTCATTTGACGATTATCAGGATATTCTCCGGAATTATGTGGCAGAACAATGGTCTGAATTACTTTTTTATAGGGCAGATCTTAGTTCAAAATAGATAAATAATTGATTCTCATATGAACAATTGATTAAATCCCGGTTTACAAACCGGGATTTTTTTTTCATTATAGAGCAAAATATAATATTACCCGAAAGGGGTATAGGACAGCATCTTTTTTGTATTTAAATTACTTATCTTAACTTTCATATCCTTAACTCACTTAAACCTTCTACAATGAAAAAAATTATTTTACTGTTTTTGACTATTGCTTTTTTGAGCAATATTGCTATTTCCCAGACTACTGCTCCGGGTACAACTCCTGCTGCAGGCTGCACCTGTAATCCAAATGGCTTTAATCCTTTTGTGGTAACGATTGCCGGAGTTACCACTACTGTAAGATGCGGTCACCAGTTCAGCCTTCAATGTGGCAAACAAATAACAATTAATAGCGGTTATAAATGTGTAGCTACCGGTACCAGTATATGTCCGGTAAAATTTGTTGCTGTTTTAAAAAATGCAGCCGGTGTTGTCATTCAAAACTATCCGGCTTTTACTTTTCCGTGGGTGTACAGTTTTGCTACAGCCGGGAATTACTCTCTTGAAATAACGCCTATCTGCGGTGGTATTAAATGTACTCCGTGCCGTTTCTTTTTTACGGTTACCTGCCCGTCGGCAACTGTCTGCGATTGTAAAGAAAACGGATGGCAACCTTTCACGGCTACCATTTCTAATAATCCCCCAATGACTGTAAACTGTGGCCACCAGTTTGGAGTACCAAAAGGAAAACCTTTTAAATTAGTAGGTAAATATTTATGTAAGGGCACTTGCGTGGCAAAATATACAGCCGTATTAAAAAACAATGTGACCGGTGCTATTGTACAAAACTACCCGGTATTCACATTCCCGTGGACTTACACTTTTGCTGTTGCAGGTAATTATAAATTAGAAATAATACCCATTTGCGGCAATAAAAAATGCCAGCCCTGTGTATTTTATTTCACAGTTAATTAGTAAAAATAATTTCCCTTTTATTTTATTTTGAGTGAAGCCTCTGCAAATATGCAGAGGCTTCGTTTCAATAAGTTATGCTCAATCAATCACGCAGACCCCTGACTCCGAACTCCCGACTACAGACTCTCAATCACCATCGCACTTGCCCCGCCCCCACCATTACAAATGCCTGCTGCTCCATATTTTGCATTGTTTGCTTTCAGTACATTGATTAAAGTAACAACAATTCTTGCGCCACTGGCACCTAACGGATGGCCAATTGAAACAGCGCCGCCATGCACATTCACTTTTGACGGGTCAAGTTTCATCCGTTTGGTGTTTTCTATACCCACCACCGCAAATGCTTCATTCAATTCCCAGTAAGAAATATCTTCCATTTTTAATCCGGCTTTGGCAACTGCTTTTGGTACTGCAACAGAAGGTGTGGTAGTAAACCACTCCGGTGCCTGCTCTGCATCAGCATAAGATAAAATTTTAGCAATCGGTTTTAAACCTAACTCTTCTGCTTTTTCTTTGCTCATCAGAACCAGGGCAGCCGCACCATCATTCATCGTAGATGCATTGGCAGCTGTTACAGTTCCATCTTTTACGAAAGCACCATTCAAAGTTGGAATTTTCTCAAATTTTACATTAAATGGTTCTTCATCTTTTGCAAACACAATCGGGTCGCCTTTTCGTTGCGGAATTTCTACCGGCACAATTTCATTATCAAATTTTCCAGAATTAATAGCTGCTTGACTTCGTTGATAACTTTCAATTGCAAAAGCATCCTGCTCTTCCCGACTGATGACACAAGTGCTTGCACAAAGCTCTGCAGCATTGCCCATCGCCTTTCCATCATAAACATCTGTTAGACCATCTTTTGCCAACCCATCTACCAATGTCACATCTCCATATTTATTTCCCCAGCGTAATAAGGGCGAATAATATGGCACATTACTCATACTTTCCATACCACCTGCCACTACAATATCTGCATCGCCCAACATAATACTTTGTGCTGCCTGTGCTATTGCCTTCATTCCACTGGCACACACTTTATTAATGGTTGTACAATTTACTTCGTTGGGTAAACCGGCAAACTTAGCAGCTTGCCTTGCGGGTGCCTGACCCAGGTTGGCTTGCAATACACAGCCCATTAATACGTCCTGTACCTGTTCCGATTTGATACCTGCTTTTTGCATCGCACCTTTTATAGCCGCTGCCCCTAACTGTGTAGCTGATAAACTCTTTAATGAGCCACCGAAACTGCCAATGGGTGTACGGACTGCTGAGATGATATATACTTCTTTCATAATGAAAATGAATAAATAAAATGATTAATTCAGGTGCAAAGATAGCGATTGCAAGGTCTGCAGTTATTTCGAAAAAAAGGTAATAATGTAGTTTAAACTACATTTTTTTCTCGGACAGTTTTGATGATGATACTTACTTCAAAAAATAAGGTCCTGCCAGAGGCAGGACCTTTATACTTGAATAACCCAATATCCTTAGTTGATATTAAATCCGTAACTGAAGTAGTATAACCCACCTACAGCAGGGCTTCCAAAACCAGTACGTTGGTAATTATTTCCAAGGTTAGTTCCACCTACCCTGAAAACACTTTTAGTGCCAGCCGGGCGATAAGTAACCTGAGCATCTACCCAGGTAAAATAAGGCAGTGTACCGGAAATAAATGTTCCTTCATAAAAATTATTATCCTGGTATTTTGCTACTATATTAAAGCCTATATTTTTACAAACATTATCATTACGTAAACCTATATTGAACCTGTATTCAGGCGCATTAAAGAAAGTAACATCTCCCGGAGCCACATCCTTCAATACATCGGAGAAAATGTTACCATATAACATATAATTCTTAATCAGCTTGTATTCAATTCCTATACCCCAGCCACTGGATTTTACCGACTTGCTTGAATTTTGATTATAGGAAACACTATTGCTGCTAAAGCCGGAATACGTTTCAAATTTACTACCGGTATTTCCACCCTGAACCACAGCCTGGCTTACGATGAAATCATTATAATTGCTGAAATAGTAATACGCATCAAATAACAACTTTTTACCAATGATACCCTTATAACCTACCTCATAGGAGTTTACAGTTTCAGGTTTTAAATTGTTGAATGTAGCTACTACAAGCCTGCTTGAATCGGCCAATGTACCCGATCTGTAACTCAAAACACTGGCTGCTGTATAACCAGGTTTGGTTGAATTCAACTTATAATATGATTGAAATTCAGGTAAACTTCCTATTAAGAAACTGCTTCCACCACCTAACCTCAAACTGATATATTGGTTTTGGTTGGATGGAAAGCGATAAGAGGTCTGGTATGATAAACGTAAATTATTATCTTTTGCTACACGGATTACGGCAGCAAAACGAGGGGTAAATTTACCTTCAAAATTTGTTTGCTTATCATAACGACCTGAAGCTATAAGAGTCAACACATCATTTAATAATTTTTTCTTAAGCTGAACATATCCTCCTGTTTCATTTACCTTGATAGAACCCAATGTATCAGCAAAAATGGTTCCTTGTGAATTCAGTACCCATTGTTTCCATTGTGCTCCAACAATTACTTCCAGTTTATCACTGAAACCAATTGCGTCAGATAAGTTTAGCTGACCTTCAGAAGCCCATAATTCAGATCTGTCGAGAAATTTAGAGCCGCCTGGTTTGTTAACAGGAATGTTTTTTATGTTAGCGGCCGCGGCATTATATGCAGCTGTACCCGGTATTAATCGGGTAGATCCGGCTATTGGTCCACCAGTGAACGGGTTTATTAAACTATTATCTAAGGCGTTCCGCAATGTATTATGAAGAGAAATATCGCTTATAGCCTGACTTCCACGCCTGACTTCAGAAAAGGTGCCTACATAAGTTGGTAACCAAATAGCACCACTTGGTCTTGCTGCTTCATTTAAGAATGTACCTACTGCATCACCAATATATGAGTCGCCGGAATTCTCTTGTGTTGTATAACCACGAACCATCCAGTTTTTGGCTTTAACTTCCAGTTTATGCTGTCCCATTTTAAAATTTCTCAGGGAATACCTGTTTGCTCCGGTATAAACTGTAGTACCAGTTCCCAGATAAGAATTCCATGATGCCTCGATCTTTTCAGTAATTTTCCAATGAAGGCCAAAATTTCCCTTTACATTAAGGGTGTTATAATCCACCAGATCTTTTTCCAGGTAACCGGTTCTTGAAAGGTTTGAGTTTCTGTAATAACCATTTTTTAAACCATTGTAAAACGGAAACATATTATCAATGGTAGGTTTTACCCCTGCATTATTAATAAAGCCAAGTACTGGTGCCGGAAACCCCGCAAAAGTGAAAAATCCGTCTCTTTGGGCATTTGTAGGATATACTGGATTGCCAATTAATGTATAATAAGTATTGAGCAATGAAACCACATCAATGGTGTTACCGGAGGCAGCCAAAAGTCCTCTTCTTGATTGATCCTGTACAAAATAGGAGAAAGCATCCATGTTGATATCAGTCTCATCGCCGTAAACATTGACTCCATTAAAGTTGGGATCATTATTACGATTGCCCCCTTTAACAGCACTAAGAATTCCTATTTGTCCTTTATTACGATAATCATCGGCCTGCCAGTCCTGACCTTTAATCAGTTCAGCGCTGATCTTAAACGCAATTTTATTATTAATCGCTTTTGCATAACGGAATGTCCAGTTATAATAAGGTGAGGCATTGCGTTGCTTACCATCCACATGCATGATACCTTGTTTGATATTATAACTTAAACCCTGGTATTTGAAAGGGTTTTTGCTGTTAATAAGAACGGTTCCGTTCATACCCCCTGAACCATAAAGTACAGAAGAGGCACCGGATAATATTTCGATATTGTCAACATCCAGATCAGTTAATCCTACGATTGAGCTAACAGAAAAGTTAAGGCCGGGAGCCTGGTTATCCATTCCGTCCACCAATTGGTTTAAGCGGGTATTACCACTGCTTACAAAACCACGGGTGGTAACAGTACGGAAAGTTAAGCTGGCCGTATGCACATCTACTCCTTTTAGATTGGTAAGTGCTTCATAAACGGATGGAGCAGCTACATTTCTAAGTACACTCCTATTCATCGTTTCAACAGTAACCGGTGACTCCAGTAATCTTGTAGGAGTACGGGTAGCAGCAACAACAACTTCCTGGCCCAGTGCATTATTAACTACAAAATCAACTTTCACAGGTTCTTTAGCATCAGAGACAGTTATTTCCTGACTTTCATATCCGATAGAACTAACAACAAGTACAACTGGTAATTTAGTTACACGGAGGCTGAATTCACCATTTGAATTGGTATATGTACCAAGGCTTGTTCCTTTTACAACAATTGAAACGGCAGGAACAGTTTCTTTGTTTGTGCTATTGTTTACTATACCCGAAACGGTAACTGTTTGTGCATTAGCATTTAAAGAAACGAGTCCGGCTATCAGCCAGGCAGTCAAAAAGCGGTAGCTTTTTCTCATAGTAGGGAAGTTTTAGTTTTGTTCCGAAGGAACTCCTCCGGAGGAATTTGCCGGAAAAATAAGCATTGTAAGCTTTATCTAAAAATTTAATTTTTAACAGGAAAGCCAGCCTGTCCACAATATATTTTTTTTACTACTAATGATGTCGGGCAGGGATAAATTGTTGAAATCTTAGAGCCCTGTACAATGGGTTATTTTCGTACCCTTCATACTTTCGGAAAATGAGTGATTATTTCTTTCCAAATCAGGCAGCTTTTTACCGGGGTAAAGTTCGTGATGTTTATTCCATCGGCAGCGATTTGCTGGTAATGGTGGCCTCCGACCGTATCTCCGCTTTTGACGTCGTTTTACCCCGTCCAATCCCCTTTAAAGGACAAGTACTGAACCAGATTGCTGCTTTTATGCTGGAAGCAACCAGCGATATTTGCCCAAATTGGTTATTGGATGTTCCGACCCCAACTGTATCCATCGGAAAAAGATGTGAGGCTTTTAAAATCGAAATGGTCGTCAGGGGTAACCTGACCGGCCATGCCTGGAGAACCTATGCAGCCGGCAAAAGGCTTCTTTGCGGTGTGGCAATGCCAGATGGAATGAAGGAAAACGACTACTTCCCCACCCCTATCATTACCCCCAGCACTAAGGCATCTGAGGGGCATGATGAAGATATTTCGGCCAAAGAAATAATAAGTACGGGATTGGCAACTGCTGATGAATGGAAATTGTTGAGTGAATATGCCTTGAAGCTTTTCGCCAGGGGAAAAGAAATTGCTGCAAAGCAGGGATTGATTCTCGTTGATACCAAATATGAATTTGGTAAAATTAATGAGACAATCTACCTGATGGATGAAATTCACACACCTGACAGTTCCAGGTATTTTTATGCCGATGGCTTTGAAGAACGACAAGAAAAAGGCGAAAGACAACAACAACTGAGCAAAGAATTTGTCAGGGAGTGGCTGATCGCTAACAATTTTATGGGGAAAGAAGGACAAACTGTTCCGGCAATGAGTGATGAATGGGTGGAGACTATTTCTAAAAGATATATTGAGCTATATGAGAAAGTAATAGGTTCCACATTCGATCCTAAACTGATCAGTAACGAAGAAGCCTTTTCCCGCATTACTAATTCGTTAAAAAATCTTTCTTACTGATTTTATTGAATGATTAGCTTTAGGGAGTAAAAATTTTTATCTATGACTCCTGATACTGTATTTCAACTGTGTAATGCAATTGCCATGATTGGCTGGATAATTCTAATTACTATTCCTATGTGGCCATCATCCGATAAATTTATTATTGGAATTATTGTTGCACTGTTTGCCATTATTTATACTTTTTACATTGTGACCAATCTGTCTGCAATAGACATGAAGAGTTTTAGCAGCCTGAAAGGAGTAACAGCCTTATTTGCCAATCCGCTGGCCGTATTGCTTGGCTGGGTACATTACCTCGCCTTCGATTTGATGGTGGGTATCTGGATAAAAAAAAATTCACTTAAATATGGCATCAATCATTGGTTGATAATACCCTGTTTGCTGCTCACTTTTATGTTCGGGCCTATTGGGCTATTGGTTTACCTGTTGATCCGGTTTGTAAAGACCAGAAATTATTTTACTGCAAATTATCATTAACCCTCTATGAATTTCATAACTGAACTTAAGCAACGTAACAAACCACTATATTGGTTTGGTTTATTTAATTTATTGACAGGAGCCATTTGTCTTGTCCTGATGCAGACCGATACTGAACAAATTCTGAATGTTAACCGCTGGCTAAAGCCGATGAAGTTTTATTTCTCTGTCGGGTTAATGATTTTATCCTTTGGCTGGTTACTCCATTACATTAACGATGTAAAAAAAATTAAACGCTGGACCTGGTTGCTCATCATTAGTATGTTTTTTGAAAATGGCCTGATTATTCTACAGTCTATCCGGGGAACCACTTCTCATTTCAATTTTAAGACATTGACTGATGGATTGATTTTCAATTTTATGGGCATCTTCATCCTTATATTTACCGTTACCTGTATTCGTATTTGTATTGCTTTTTTCAGGCAAAAAGAATTTACTATTTCTGAAACTTATTTGTGGGGAATCCGTCTTGGCATTTTGTTTTTCGTTTTGTTTACAATAGAAGGGGGTATGATGCTGGGGTTGATGAAACATACGGTAGGTGCTGCTGATGGCAGCCCCGGCCTTCCGGTAACGAACTGGAGCAAAAGCTATGGCGACTTACGAATAGCACATTTTGCCGGCATCCATTCCCTGCAGGTTCTTCCATTGCTAGGGTTTTATATTGCCAGAACAAAAAGACAAATCATCATACTGTCAGTCATTTATTTTTTATTAGTGTCCGCATTATTTATCCAGGCAGTATGCGGTATTCCTTTATTTTTTTAAAATTTCACTATGCAGAAAATACTTTTCATCGGAGGTACGGGCATGCTAGGCAAACCTGTAGCAAAACAATTAATAAGTGCAGGATATGATGTAACCCTGCTTGCAAGAGATACAAACAAAATGCAAGAATTATTTCCTGATTCAAAAATTATTCAAGGTGATGTATTTAATAAAGAAGGTTTGAAAAAAGCATTCGTCGGGCAGGATATTGTTTATATGAACTTATCGGCAAACCAATCATCCAAAGAAAAAGATCCTCAAACAGAACGGGAAGGAATTGCTAATGTGATAGCCGCTGCGAAAGAAACAGGCATCAAACGAATCGGTTACTTGTCGTCATTGGTTAAAAATTATCAGGGCATGAATGGTTTTAACTGGTGGTGTTTCGACATCAAACACAAAGCAGCTGATGCCATACGTTCATCCGGCATTCCTTACTCCATCTTTTATCCTTCCACTTTTATGGAATGTATAGACCAGCAAATGCTGAGAGGAAATAAACTGATGCTGGTAAATGGGTCGGTAGCGAAAATGTGGTTTGTGGCAGCTGAAGATTATGGTAAGCAAGTAACAAAAGTATTTGAGATAGCAGGTGCTGCTAACCAGGAATATACAATACAAGGTGAAATTGGATATGACTGGAATGCGGTAGCAGAAATTTTCTTCCGCAATTATAAGAAGCCGGCAAAAGCTATGAGGCTACAACTTGCTGTATTAAAATTCCTTGGCAACTTCAGTCAAAAAATGAATTATGTGGCCCGGATTTGCGAAGCACTGAATAAGTACCCCGAGAAATTTGAAAGCGAAAATACCTGGAATGATTTAGGCAACCCACAAATAACGTTGACAGAATATGTGAAAAGGCTTTAACAAAAAAGCTGCCCTTGGATTGACCAGGACAGCTTTATAAAGACCTCTTGCTATTTATTTTTTAAAAATTGTAACTGCTTTTTTAAACTCCCGTTTTACACCTGTTCCTTTTCCATAAGGACAGTAAAAATCAAGTGCATCCTGTGCTTCTACATAGCTAAGCCAGTAGTCGGTGACTGTTCCGGTAAAAACAAAGTTGCTGGAATAATTATACATATCCCTGGTGCCGGGGCTGCTGAAGTTACCATACACAATACTTCCTTCAAGAGGTTTGTAGCTGCCATAAGCCCTTACTATGTTGAAACCGTAATACGTTTCAACTACAAAGTAACTGCAATACGTATCGCTGTAAACTACTTCACCCTGTTCCTTTGATAACCAGTAGTTCTCATTGTTTGGAGGAACACTGTTTTTAACACAGCTACTCAGAAAGAGGGTGACAGAAAGCAAAATAGCTGATAAAGTAAATATTTTTTTCATGATGTACGTTTTAAAAATTGTTTAAAAAATTGTTTTTCAGACTAACAATGATAAGATTGTGCCAGACCTTGCCAGAGTTGATATAGGTTTTGTTAAAATCGTTTAAAAAAGAGATATTCACTTTCAAAACCAGGTAGTATGAAGTTTATTTTTTCGATTTTTTTTACGTTCATTTTCCTTTCATCAGAAGGGCAGGATTACTATATGATTGTTGGTACGTATGACTCGCCAAAAAGTGAGGGTGTGTATGTTTATAAATTCAACAGTGCGGATGGTTCGGCAAAAGAAATAAGTCATGTTAAAACTTCCAATCCATCTTTTGTGACGGTTTCTCCCAATGGAAAATTTATGTATGCTGTACATGAGACAGCCCCGCAGGATGGCAAGGGGGGAGATATAGCAGCATTTGAATTTAACAAAGAGACCGGTGTACTTTCTTTTATCAACAGGCAACTTTCCGGTGGCGACCATCCCTGCCATGTAGAAACAGATAAGACAGGTAAATGGTTATTTGCTTCTAACTATAGTAGCGGAAGTTTGTCGGTGCTTCCAATTAACCCGGATGGAAGCCTTGGCATTGCAACTACTATTCAGCATACGGGTTCCGGAAAAAATCTGCAGCGGCAAAAAGGGCCTCATACACATGGTGCTATTATTTCTAACGACAACCGCCAGTTAATTGTTACTGATCTAGGCATTGATAAAGTGATGCTTTATTCTTTTGATGCTGCTACAGGAAAGTTAACTCCTTCGGCACGACCTTTTGTGCAATCAGTAGCTGGTGCAGGGCCAAGACTTTTTACTTTTCATCCGAATAATAAATCCGGATACCTGATTGAAGAACTTTCCGGTACGGTGGTAGTTTTTAAATACAAGAAAGGAAAACTTGAAACAAAACAACGCATCAGCACCCTGCCTGCGGGGGATACTAGCTTTGCCGGCAGCGCAGATATTCATGTGTCGCCGGATGGAAAGTTTTTATATGCTTCCAACCGGGGCGATGTAAATACAATTGCGATTTACAGCATTAATAAAAAAGGAGAGCTTACCTTAAAGGGCCATCAAACAACGCTGGGCAAAACACCCCGTAACTTCAGCATTGATCCATCAGGTAAATTTCTGTTGTGTGAAAATCAGAACAGTGATGAAATAGTAATTTTTAACAGAGATGTAAAAACAGGATTACTGTCTGATTCAGGAAAAAGGGTTCTTGTTGGCAAACCAGTTTGTATTAAATGGATTTCAACTAAATAAATTTTTATGGAAATAAAAACAGTCTTCCCGGCAGCCATGCAAAAACCGAAAGCCCATTATTCACCCGGTATTGTTCACAACGGTCTTGTGTATGTAAGTGGGCAATTACCATTAGATGCCAATGGTGAAGCACAACTGGAAAGCATAGAAGAACAAACTACGCTGTGTATGAAAAACATTGAAACGATTCTTAAAGCCAGTGGCAGTGATTTAAATCATATTTTGAAAGTAAGTGTGTTTATCGCTGATATTGGTAATTGGGCCAAATTCAATGAAACATTTGCAGCTATTATGGGTGATCATCGTCCCGCCAGGATTGTAGTGCCCTGCAACCTGCTGAACCGGGGATGCGGAATTGAAATTGATTGTATTGCTTCACTGCCAGAACACATGAAATGAATATTACCAAAGAACAAATTGAGCAGGCACATGAAAGAATAAAACCTTTCATCCACCGGACACCGGTGCTTACTTCCACAACACAGAATCATCTGTCGGGAGCAGAACTTTATTTCAAATGTGAGAATTTTCAAAAAATAGGTGCCTTTAAAATCCGCGGCGCCATGAATGCTGTTTTGTCGCTGCCAAAAGATAAACTGGTCAATGGCATCGCCACTCATTCATCCGGCAACCATGCACAGGCGATTGCTTTTACTGCAAGACAAGTGGGTACAAAAGCCTTTATTGTAATGCCGGATACTTCCCCAAAAGTAAAAGTGGATGCCGTGAGAGGATATGGCGCTGAAATAACTTTTTGTGAACCTACTCAACTGGCAAGAGAAACTGCTTTGCAACAAATCGTTGATAAAACCGGGGCTGAGGTTGTTCATCCGTATAATGATTACAGGGTGATTACCGGGCAGGCAACTGCTGCTAAAGAACTGATAGAAGAAGTTCCGGGGCTTGACTGCATCATTGCTCCTGTTGGTGGTGGCGGTTTACTGAGCGGCACTTTACTAAGTGCCCGTTATTTTTCACCATCTACAACTGTATATGCCGGCGAACCCGAAGGTGCCGCCGATGCGGTGCTTTCCATTAAAAGCGACAAAATAGAAACTGCTCCTTATGTAAATACGATTGCAGACGGACTGCTGACAAAACTGGGTGATAAAACATTTCCGATCATCAAAGAGCTGGTGAAAGATATTTACACCGTAACTGATGAAGAAATAATCGCTGCGCTGAAATTAGTGTATGAACGGATGAAAATAATCATAGAGCCCAGTTGTGCTGTTCCATTGGCGGCTTTATTAAAACATAAAGAAAAATTTCAGGGAAAAAGAGTGGGAATAATTTTTAGCGGGGGGAATGTGGATCTGGCAAAATTTGCAGAGTGGTTTAAATAAGGCTGTCATCCTGAGTTTATCGAAGGATGATTCAAAAGGCTTCAATACCCTTCGATAAACTCAGGGTGACAAACCTGACATCATTTTTTGCCCAGTTTTGATAATCTCGATTTTGCCTTATTAAAAACATTTCTTCCTTTATCAATACCGCTGCGCAGCTTCTTTTGTTCCTCCTCAGGTAGATGAATAAAATCCAGGCATTCCTTACTACAGGTTCCTTCCATTTTTTTGTTGCAGTCATCGCATTGAATAAATAAAAGGTGGCAGGCATCGTTTACACAGTTAATATGTGTGTCAGCTGGTTTGCCGCATTGATGACAATGGGAGATAATTTCATTGGTAATCCTCTCCCCCAGCCGTTGGTCAAAAACAAAATTCTTTCCATGAAATTTATTGGGCAACCCTTTCTCTTTTACCTGGTTTACATAATTGATAATGCCGCCTTCCAGGTGAAAAACATTTTTAAATCCTTTGTGCAGCATATAAGCCGAAGCTTTCTCGCAACGGATGCCACCGGTGCAGTACATGATAATATTTTTCTCCTTATCCGATTTCATCATATCCACGGCCATCGGTAACTGTTCCCGGAATGTATCACTGGGTACTTCAATCGCCTCTTCAAAATGACCTACTTCGTATTCATAATGATTCCGCATATCAATCACAACCGTATCCGGTTCGTTGGTTAATTGATTAAACTGTTCTGGATTTACATATCTTCCACGGTTGGCCATGTCAAAGTCCGGGTCGCTGATTCCATCGGCTACAATTTTTTTTCGCACTTTTATATCCAGCACATAAAAGCTTTTACCCCCGAAATTATCGGGGCGGGCATCATCATCTACAGCAACATTTAAACGGATACCGTTTAATGGCCCGATTGAATACAGATATTTTTTTAAATTATCAAGATTAGCCGTTGGTAAACTTACTTGTGCATTGATGCCTTCTTCGGCCAGATAAATTCTACCCATCACACCCAGTTCTTTCAGTTGCTTATACAACTCATCCCTGAAAACGGCAGGCTCTTCAATTCTGAAATAACAATAAAAAGAAATGGTCGTTCTTGGAGTAGGGTCTTTTAGAATAAGTTCCTTCAACTCCTTCCGGGAGATTCGATTGTGTAGTTGTGCCATCTTGTTTAAATTTTATCCCGACTTGTCGGGACCCAATTTCAGGTTGGGCAAAATTTGTAAAGCAGGGCAAAGATAAGCTAGGAGAAGGAAGGAGAAAAGGAGAGAAAGAGTAATCGTTAAGAGAACTACCGGATGTAAGATTTGGATGAATAAAAAAGGAAAATCATTGACAAATGACTTATTGACCTAAGTCCCCTTTAGGGACAGGGTTTTCTACGGCCATTCATCATTACCCCTGTTGCCTTTTCGGCTTAGTCCTAATTTAAATCCGGTTTGCCAGGGTTTTCCATTTTGGAATGATTGTACAAAATCAACCCTAAACTGTTTTAGAATATTATCGAAGCCAACAAAATATTCGTAATAATATTTATTGCTGTTAATATACAAGCCATTTACACCTGCTACCAGGTAGAGGTTTAATTTCTTTATCCCCGGTATTTTATTGGTAAGGAATCCGTTGAAGTTATGTTCGATATGTGCCAGTGAATAAAATTTGGATGTATTGCTAAAATCATAGATGGGTAACAATTGAAAACTATTTCTATACTCAGTAGCAAAGCTGGAAAGATTACCATTAAAATGCATGTAGTCGGGTACTTCTACATTACTATTACTTAAAAAACCTCCGATTCCTAATTTATAACTGAGTTCTCCCTGCAAACGAAAATTTAAATTATCCGTCATGGTAAATTTCCATTTGCTGAAATCCGCATCATTACCCAATAAAGTACCCAGCGTTTGTGTGTAAAGCAAATCAAAAAGCGGCATTTTAGATCCGATACTTATTTTTCTATCGGGCAATTCGATATACCTCGTTCCAGGTTGCCAGCTAACGCCCAGCAAACCGGTCAATGATTGGTGACGTTGAATATTGCTGGTAAGTAATTCGGTTGGGTAATTAGGTGTGTATTCAATGTCAGGCTTATCCCGCCATGTAAAATTGGTCTTATTGTCCAGTGGTTGTCTATCCTGGTATTGAAAAGCAGTGGTAATAAAAAGTCCGTTGCCAACACCTTGCCGGTAACTGGCTCGCAGAAAGGCGGCTTCATAGGTTTTCATCCTGTTATCTTCACTTAACAAAGATGAAATAGAATTCCCCCTTTGCCCTACCGGACTATTATTGTAGAATTGAAAAACCCGTTTGCCAACTGACAGGCTAACTGAGGCAATATATTTTTTTCCAAACTTATATACTACTCCAAGATGAGCATTAAAATGCTTATTGGTAAAACCATAACGAAGCACCGGTGATATAGCAATGCTTTTCCTGCTGAATGAATTAGTATCAAGGCGTTTTGTCCAGGTAACATCAGGATTTACATACCAGCCTTCTGCCGGGTTAAAGCCTACAAGTTCAGAAAGTGGCCGGAAACTAAATGTAGTGCGGCTACGCTGATAAGTAAAAGTTTGTTCAAAAAGCAGGGCCCGTAACGGCTTAAATTCATTTCGCTTTTTATCCAGCGAATCCATAAAGCGGGGGTCTTTTCTTACTATTTCCAGACTATCTTTTCTTTTATAATCTTTTACTTCATCTGCCATTAAAGGAAGTGGTCTTACTTTTTCCCAATACTCGATTGGTCTTTTGTTAGCACTGTCCGTATATTTTAAAATAGTATTATTAAAAGACTTCTTATCAAATTGTGGTTCTACATTGAAATCAGAATAAATATTTACAAAACTTCCGTAAGCATCGAACCCCAAAAACTTTACCGCCGGATAAATGACCTGGCTGGAGATATACCATGCTTCTTTATTTAACGGTCTGTACAATTGTTCAACCTTCAATGTATCCATTATTTCCATCTGCGAAGCTTTGGTAAGCAACAACTGAACTGAATGGATACGCCAATCATCAACTACTATATCAATATAGCCACTGAATAGTGGTTCGTATTTTCTTTTTGGCATTACTTTTATGTGAGAAATCTCCCGCCCATCTTCAAAATAAGAACCTTCTAATTTGTAGCGATAAAAATTCAATGCATTCTCAGCAATCGGCGACACAAATCCACGGGGATTAAGCCTTTCACCAAAAGATACATTGTTGCTATAGAATGAACTGAAACGGGGGGCACTTAATCCAAAGCCATCACTTTGTCCGCTTACTTTGGATGAAATAACTTCTACCTTTTCTTTATTGGGTTTATCCACTGCATATTTAGAAACTGTTTCAGAGAGGTAGAGCATTTTTTGTTTGCTGGTGTCGCCGTCTTCAAAGTCTACTTTTTGTCCAAAAACTTTTTTAGGATAACCTCTTAACCGCAACTGACCTTTTGTATAAACTTCACATTGAAATTTATCTAACTGGCTTTCGTAATAAGTTCTTTTTTTAATTGCATTGCGGATGATCTGGTAGGCAGGATCTTCTCCGTTCTTTATTATCACTTCACCCAGCGTCATTTCCTGGAGAGTAAGAATAAAATTAAGCTCAGTATCATCATTTGAAATAGTAATTTTTCGTTCTTCCTTTTTATATCCCACATACTGACAAACTATTGTGTATTGTCCCGACTCCAGTTTCAAGGAAAATTTTCCTTCATTGTTCGCATTGGTGCCTTTATTATTTTCTTTGATAAAAACAGAAGCAAAGGGTAATATTTTTCCGTTATTGTCCGTAACAACACCTTTTATTTTTTGAGAATACGCTGTCAGGAATAAGAAGGAGAAAATAAGAGATAATGAAATTATACGCATATATAAGATACAAGATAAGGAGGCATATAGATTTTTACCCCGCTACATCACGGGGTTTGTAAACATTTAACATCATTTATCAGAAGCCCGGAGAAAACTGCCACTCATGGCCGCAAAACCTGCTACAAGACCACCAACGATGCCGGTTAATAGTATTAATAAAATGACATTGCCACCCAATGGAAGTACCGATGCAATTTTTTTAGACAATACACCATCGTTTTTAATATCAATCCACAAGGCAAGGCCACCCCATAAAATAAAAACTCCGATCAGGCCAGACAAAAATGCCTTACCAGCTTTTTGATGCACCAGCACTGCCACCAGCAATGATGTAATAGCTATGCCCCACCATGGAAGAAATAAACCGCTGATAAAAGCCAGTAATGCAGTCAAGAGTATTGCAACTAAAAATTTCATACAATTATTTTATAATTTCCAATACATTAATGTTTTTTCAATCAACCAACCCCACTCACTACTTCCCACTCCCTACTCCCTTCTCCCCACTACCCCTTCCCAAACTTCATCACCCACTTTACATTTTTATCTGTTCTATCGCCATCCCTCATAAACCAAAGTTTGTTGTACTTCCCATTCACCCAGTTATCAAGATAATCATCATAATATTTACTTCCGGGGTTACCGCTTTGTCCGCCAGGATAAACACCATAAGCCTCCGTTGGTGTAGTGAGTTGTACAATCATTCGCCAGCTTGGTCCATGGCTATGTGTAACGGCATTAATTATATTACCGGCTCCACCAACATTTAACCCGGGTCTTGCAAATCCTTTTAAATCTTTTATTAAATGATACACCGTGGGATTTTTAAATTTCGTCCATTCCAATTTTCCTGCTGCTTCCTCTTTAGCTAAACCAACAGATGCTTTTTTCAATGCTGTTGTTACTACGTCAAAAATGGTTTCTTTTTGTGTGGTGGTTATATCATCAATAAACTTTGTTGCTGAATCTTTCTTCAGCAACTCCATCGTTGTTTGTTCCGATGGCCATGGAGATATTGGATTTGTTCTTGCTATTTCATCACTCCAGATGCCTGCCATCAAACTATCCATCCAGCATTGATACACGGTTTGTCCTTTTGAATCAGGCGAACCCATTAAATCCCAATTCTTATACAGGTCGAAATATTTTTTCTCTGTTGCATTCAATTCATTTTCTTTTACATAACCCAGCAAAATGCTTCTTACGTCTTCTGCCGTTGTATTGAAATAATTATTCTGCAGCTGCATCATATCGGTTGGTGTAATGCCTGACATCACCGCTAATTTTCTTTCAATCGTAATTCCTCTTGCAGTTATATAACTACCGGGAATAAAATAAGGGTAAGTAGAATCAACTGGTCGCTGATTAGCACTTTCCAAAAATCCTCTTGCAGGATTCTTACTGTGGGGATTTTCTGCTTGTGGAATAAACCCCTGCCACATAAAACTACTATCCTGTCCCGGCATTACATACAATCCTTGTCCATTCCACCGTGCCGGAAATTTTCCCTGTTGCCAGATGGCAATGTCGCCACCTTTAGAAGCAAAGACAAAATTTTGTCCCGGGCATTCAAATGTTTTGATTGCAATAGCATATTCATCATAATTTTTTGCCCGGTTCAACTTGTAAAATGTAACCGCTTCATTGCTGGCATCGTGTGCCACCCAACGAACTGCAAGGTTTCTTTTATTGGATAATTCGTTAGAAAAACTTTCATCAAACATTACAGGCCCAAATACGGTGTAAGCAACTGTATCAATTACATCTTTTCCTCCTTTTACTTTAATGGTTTCTACTTTGCGGGTTGTTTTCTCCCACTTTCCATTAAACCAATATTCTTCTTTTGTTTTGTCTTTAAATTTTATTTCATAATAATCCTTTACATCCCGCTGAGCATTGGTAACACCCCAGGCTATACTATCATTAAATCCAATAATAATAAAAGGACTGCCCGGTAGCGAAACGCCATAGGTATTGCAGGTTGGTGTTTGCAATTGCATTTCGTACCAGATGGAAGGCAATGATAATTCAAGATGCGGGTCATTACAAAGAATGGGAGAACCACTTTGTGTTTTGCTGCCGGCTACTACCCAATTATTGCTACCATTATTTATATCAGGCTTTGAAATTTCATGAGCAGCAATGGTTTCTTTATTATTAAAATACAGCGAATCGGCATTAACTGGTTTTATTGGGACGATGCCAGGTTTATCAAACACAGTTCCTTTTGGTACAATCGGCTCTAATGAATCAGGTACCTGCGGGTACATCATTTTCAATTCATCGGGGATGAATACAGATTTAGCATTCGTATTTGCCAAATCATTTTCAGTTCCTGATGACAGCATTTTTGCCATCATTTTCAATAATAAAGCGGTACGGATGTTATTCCATTTCTCTGGTTTAATGTCAAGCAGTTTGTATTCTATCGGTATTTTACTTGCCTTTAATGAATTGATATATGCATTCACACCATTTGTGTAACCATCAAACATGGCTTTTGATTGAGGGTCTTTATCCACTTCTTTCATCGCATTCTCAGCGGCAAACTTCATTCCCAATCTTCTTTGTTCCTTGTCAAAATTGATAGCTTTTTTACCGGCAATTTCACTGGCACGGCCTTCTGCAGCTTTGGTTTGCAAATCCATCTGGAACAAACGGAACTTTGCATGCAGGTAGCCCTGGATGAAATAAAGGTCTTCATCATTCTCAGCAAATACATGCGGCACTAATCGTTCATCAAAATAAACTTCGGCCTTTCCTTTCAAATCGGGAAACGAAAGGTCTGCATCAAAACTGGTTGATGATGGCTCGGCATTCTGCCAGAAACCATGTTGGGGGCTTATAAATTTTCCAAGCGGCATTGGCAATGGGCCAAGTGGACGGTTGAAGGCAAAAACAAGTCCCGCAGTAACAATTGTTGAAATGGCAAAGGGAATGATACGCATAGGCAATAAATGATGGTGAAAGATAAGAAGAAAAAGAATACCCCCTGTCCCCCTAAAGGGGAGACTTAGGTCAATAAGTTCGATAAATTGCACCTCTTTTTAACAGAAATTAGATAAGCAAACAATTACTGAGAGGATACTTATTTACCCATTGGAAATATTCTGCGAAAATCTGTCTAATCTGCGTCATCCGTGTTCCAATTCATTTTTTCACTAATTTCATCTTCTATTAAAATAAAACAAATATGCCAGTATTAATTCTTGTAGGTGTCCTTGTATTAATTGTGATTTGGCTTGTAAGCCTGTATAACGGATTGGTTCGCCTTAGGAACAGAAGGCAAAATGCATTTGCTGATATTGATGTACAACTGCGCCAGCGCCATGACCTGGTGCCTCAATTAGTGGATACAGTAAAAGGCTATGCAAGCCATGAAAAAGAACTATTGACCCGGATTACAGAGGCCCGCAGTGCTGCTATGAATGCTACTACCATTGATGGTAAGATTGTGGCCGAGCAACAACTGACATCTGCCCTTGCTGGTTTAAAAGTACAGGTAGAAGCTTACCCTGACCTAAAAGCCAATCAAAACTTTTTGCAATTGCAGGAAGAATTAAGCGATATTGAAAACAAACTGGCCGCTTCAAGACGTTTCTTCAATGCTGCAACTACGGAGTATAACAACTCAGTAGAGTCGTTTCCAAGCAATTTGATAGCGAAGAACTTTGGCTTCAAACGGGAGATCATGTTTGACCTGGGAGAAGACACAAGGAAACAAATGGAAGAGCCACCGAAAATCCAATTTTAAGGCCCTTCTATATCTCCCCGCAAGGGAGGACTTGGCCTTGCACAGACCCTCACAGAGCAACCCTCTGTAAGTTTTCTTAAAGCAAGAAAGTACAGATGCAATATGTTGGTTTAGATAAACAGAGACGAAAGAATAATTTCAATTCATTGTTATTATTGATAGCATTCCCGGCATTACTGTTGGGAATGCTTTATGCATTGATTTACTTTCTTCAAAGCGAACACAAAGAAGACCCGAATATACTTTTTCTGGAGGCTTTGCCGGTTGTGTTGGGAGCAGTGGGTGTATGGTTCCTGATTGCATGGGCTGGTCACAGTACATTTATCCGTATGGCTACCGGCAGTAAACCATTGGACCGGATAGAAAATAAAAGGGTATATAATCTGGTAGAAAACATTTGTATCTCGCAAGGTATGTCGATGCCTAAAGTTTATGTTATAAATGATGATTCCTTGAATGCTTTTGCCAGCGGAATTAATAACCGCAGTTATTCTGTATCATTGTCAAGAGGTATTATAAATAAATTAGATGATGATGAACTTGAAGGGGTGATTGCCCATGAGATTACTCATATTAAAAACAGGGATGTTCGCCTGCTGATTGTGTCCATCATCTTTGTTGGGATTTTTGCCTTTCTTGCTGAGATAGCTTTTCGCAGTCTTCGTTTTGCTGGCTCCGGCAAAAAAAGTAAAGACAGTAAAGGCAGCGGTGCTATTATCTTAATAGCCATCGTCATTACAGCTGTTGCTTATTTCATTTCCATATTGCTTCGCTTCGGCATCAGCCGCAAAAGAGAATACCTGGCTGATGCAGGTGCCGCAGAAATAACCAAGAAACCTTATGCTCTTGCCAATGCGTTAAGAAAAATTTCCGGCGACCCTTTAATCGAAGCAGTAGAAAGCCGTGATGTTGCGCAGTTGTTTATAGATAATCCAAAACCATCTGTACATAAATCTGCTTCCTGGGATAATATGTTTGCTACGCATCCGCCGATTGATAAGAGGATAGAGTTGCTGGAGCAATTCAGCCCCCTCTGACTCCCTCGCAAGGGGAGAAATCATCGCACAGACCCTTAGAGTGGAAAATGCTTTACACTTTTCTGCTATAATGATTATCAAATATTGTAAACCACTACTATACCGAAACGACATTAAAAGCATGTCCTTCAGTCATACCTGTTGTCTATCGGTATTAATACCTCTGGCAAGGATATTAATTTAAAGTCTATTTGGTATTAATTATCAGGGCTGTGTTTTGGGCTCCTCCCTTCGGGAGGCCGGGTGGGCTTTTACTCCTTCCCCCCCAACATCGGCACAAAAGAAAAATAATCAAAGACTTCTTCTTTTAATGCTCCATTTTCTTGTTTAGTAATCCGCATCATTTGTTGCAAGTCACCTGCACCAAGTGGAATAACCATCATACCACCCGGTTTTAGTTGTTCAATTAATTTTTGAGGAATCTCCGGAGCGGCAGCAGTAATAATTACTCTATCAAACGGACCATAGGTAGGCAATCCCTGGAAACCATCACCATAAAAAAATTTGATGGTATTAAATTTCTTTAAATACTCAAACAATTTGTTGGATTCAAATAGTTTTTTTTGGCGTTCAATAGTGTACACCTGTGCTCCCATTTCTGCCAGCACCACGGCCTGGTAAGCACTACCCGTTCCTATTTCCAATACTTTCATAAAGGGCTTTACTTCCAGTAACTGCGACTGATAAGCTACTGTGTAAGGTTGTGAAATAGTTTGTCCTTCTCCGATTGGAAAAGCCTTGTCTTCATAAGCCTTTTCGCCAAAGGCAGAATCAAGAAAAAAATGGCGTGGTATATCCAGCATTACAGCCAACACTCTGTCATCAGTAATTCCTTTGGCATGGATGCACTGCACTAATTTTTTGCGAAGGGCCTGGTGGCGATAAGTATCATCTGTTGGTTTCATGAGCAACGCAAATTTATACGAATGAAAGCATATAAAAGGGTCATAACAAATATCGTTATGACCCTTTCAATTTTTATTTTGAACCTTCTACAACTTCATATCCCCAATAATCGCCTTAATCTTTTCATCCAATTGTTTATTCACTTTATCATATTCAGCCGCACTATTCAATTTCGTATTCACACTGAAATAAAATTTGATCTTCGGCTCTGTTCCACTCGGCCTGGCAGAAATGCTGCTGCCGTCTGCTAATATAAATTGCAGCACATTTGATTTTGGTAAATTGATAGTCCACTCTTCCCCTGTTGAAGGGTTAATACCTTTCTGCAATTCATAATCCAGTAACTGCACCACAGCCGTTCCGTTAATGGTTTTTGGCGGATTGTTACGGTAGCTTTCCATCATTGCTGCTATCTGCTGCTGGCCGTCCATCCCTTTTTTGGTAATGGAAATCAGGTGTTCTTTATACAATCCATACTCTACATACAGGTCGATCATTTTTTCATACAGGCTTCTCCCCTTTTCTTTCTCGTAGGCCGCCATTTCGCAGAGTAAAGCCACTGCGCTGATGCCGTCTTTATCCCTTATCTTATCGCCGATCATCAATCCAAAACTTTCCTCACCACCAATGATATAATTTTCTTTTCCTTCTTTTGCCCGTATCAGTTCTGCTATCCATTTAAAACCAGTCAGCACCCGATAGCAGGCAACATTATTTCCTTTGGCTATAGCATCAATCATAGGGGTAGTCACAATAGTTGTAATCACCATATCATTTGCCAGGGCTATTCCTTTTGCTTTTCTTGCTTCCAATAAATAATTAAAAGCCAGCACCGCAGTCTGGTTACCATTCATCAGCACCCATTTACCATCAGAGTCTTTTACACCAATTGCAATACGGTCTGCGTCAGGGTCAGTACCAGCAAGTATATCGGCATCTAATGATTCAGCCAGTTTTAATCCCAAACTCATTGCTTCGCTTTCTTCCGGGTTGGGATAAGCCACCGTAGGGAAATTGCCATCCGGCTCACTTTGTTCTTTTACGATATGTACATTATCAAAACCAAATTTCTTTAAAACTTGCGGCAGCAACGTAATGCCCGTTCCGTGTATCGGTGTGTAAACAATCTTCAGGTCTTTATGCTTTGCAATTACTTCAGGATACACACTCAGGCCTTTCGCCATCTCCATATATTTTTCATCCAATGCCTCACCAACAAGAGTAATATTTTCTTCTTCTCCGTTAAATTTCACATCGTCTAAAGAAAGTATTTTATCTACTTCTTTTATTACATTCTTATCATGTGGCGGCACTAATTGTGAGCCATCATCCCAATAGGCTTTATATCCATTGTATTCTTTCGGGTTATGTGAAGCAGTCAGAACCACACCTCCCTGGCATTTTAATTCACGGATGGCAAACGACAGTTCCGGTGTTGGCCGCAATGCTTCAAACAAATACACTTTTACTCCATTAGCCGCAAATACATTCGCTGTTGTTTCGGCAAAGAAGCGGCTGTTGTTGCGACTATCATGTGCAATAGCCACACTTACTCCATCGGGAAAACATTGTTTCAGGTAATTGGCATAGCCCTGCGTAGCCATACCCACTGTATATTTATTCATCCGGTTGGTGCCCACACCCATCAGGCCACGAAGACCACCGGTACCAAACTCAAGATTCTTATAAAAAGCATCGGCCAGTTCACTACTGTTATCTTTTTGTAAACGGGTTATTTCGTTTTTAGTGTCCTGGTCAAAATTGCCCGTCAACCAGGTATCAATCTTTGCTTGTATTGCTGAGTCCATGTGTTTTAATCATTTTGAGCTTGAAAGTTATTGAATTTTACTATTTGAAACTGAAAAGCATTGATAACCGTAAATTTGTTTAATTAATCTTATGAGGTCATCGCCTGTACTACTATCATCGTCCCTTGCCCATCCGAATCGCAAGGCCAGGCGGACGTCGCACTCTTGTACGTCCCGCAAATATTTCAGCTTTTTAGTAGCCTTATTTTTTATTTCAGAAATCTCCTACTCACAAATTGATTCAACATCACCCAAAAGGGATACAAACGAATATAAAATACGACGAGAACCACGAACAATACCAGGAAAAAAATTTTTATTGAATGAAACAACCGGAACACTTACCCCCGAACAAAAGAAAAAACGCATCTGGCTGGTAGCCGGTGGCAATGTAGTTGGCTACGGTGCTACCATGGTGGGTTTATACTCCGCCTGGTACAAAGATTATCCGCAATCCGGTTTTCATAGTTTTAATGACTGGCCGGAATGGAAACAAGTGGACAAAGTTGGCCATCTATACAGTGCCTATATTGAAAGCCGTGCCAGTATGGAACTATGGCGATGGACCGGTATTGATAGAAAAAAACGCATCTGGATTGGCGGTATGAGCGGTGCATTTTACCAAACTGTTATTGAAGTACTTGATGGCTTCAGCGATGGCTGGGGATGGAGCTGGGCCGATTTTGGTGCAAATATTCTCGGCAGCAGTGCATTGGTGGCGCAGGAGTTTGCCTGGAATGATCAACGTATCAAACTAAAATTCTCTTTTCATAATAAAAGCTACAGTGACCCGTCACTAAATCAGCGAAGCGATGTTTTATTTGGCCAATCAACGGCTGAACGGTTTATAAAAGATTACAATGGGCAAACCTACTGGGCCAGTGCCAACCTGAAATCATTTTTTCCAAAATCAAAACTGCCGCCATGGTTGTCATTATCGGTGGGTTATGGAGCCGAAGGATTATTTGGCGGCACTCAGAATATCGGTAAAGACGATAACGGCAATATCACTTTTAACCGTCCTGATATTAAAAGATACCGGCAATGGTATCTTGCTCCTGATATTGACCTTAGCAAAATAAAAACAAACAGTAAAGCCCTGAAATTTTTCCTGACATTTTTAAGTGCTTTTAAATTTCCGGCTCCGGCACTGGAGTTTTCTAATGGAAAATTTAAGGCGCATGCCATTTATTTCTAAACTCTTCCGGCGACAAGCCGTAATTTAGCAGTAGTAATTAACTGCTATGCAACTTGTCCAACAAATCCTGTTTATTCTTATCAGTGCTTTCTCTGTCTGGTTTTTTACCAAAAAAGTAAAAGAGATCAGCCGCAACATAAAACTAGGCAGAGACGAAGACATCAGCGATAATAAAGCTCAGCGATGGAAAAATGTTTTGCTGCTTGCATTTGGACAAAAGAAAATGTTTCGAAATCCGCTGGTAGCTGTTTTACACTTTTTTGTTTATGCCGGGTTTATTATTATCAATATTGAGGTTCTTGAAATCGTATTGGATGGAATTTTTGGCACTCACCGCATGTTCGCCCCTGTTCTGGGTGGCTTCTATAATTTTCTGATCAATAGCTTTGAAGTGTTGGCATTCCTTGTTCTGGTATCTGTCATTATTTTCCTGATCCGAAGAAACATTATCAAACTTAAACGTTTCATCAGCAATGATCTTGACGGCTGGCCAAGAAGTGATGCCAATTATATTTTGATTATTGAAATTGTACTGATGTCGCTGTTTCTTTTTTTAAATGCCAGTGATACGTTATTACAAGCCAGAGGTGTAGAACATTATGCCGCCCATCCTACCGGCAACTTCATTATATCACAATATTTACATCCTGTTTTAAATAGTATGGGAAATGAGGGTTTGCAAATGATAGAACGTAGCTGCTGGTGGCTGCACATTGTTGGCATTTTTGCTTTCCTCAATTATCTTCCCTACTCCAAGCACTTGCATATCGTTCTGGCATTTCCCAATGCCTGGTATGCAAATCTGTTGCCAATGGGCAAAATGGAAAATATGGCATCCATACAGAAAGAAGTGCTCTATGCTATGCAACCGGAGTTGATACCTGCAGGTGAACAAGCTTCTCCACAAAAATTTGGTGCAAAAGATATTACCGACCTCAGTTGGAAAAACCTGATGGATGCTTACAGTTGCACCGAATGTGGAAGATGTTCGGATGCCTGTCCGGCCAATCAAACAGGTAAACTTCTGTCTCCAAGAAAAATAATGATGGATACCCGTGACAGGATTGAAGAAGTAGGAAAGAATATCAATAAGAACAGGGAATTTAAAGATGATGGAAAGAGTTTGTTACATGATTATATTTCGGTAGAAGAACTCCGTGCCTGCACCACCTGCAATGCATGTGTACAGGAATGCCCTGTCAGCATCAGCCCATTGGATATTATCTTGGAACTTCGCCGCTATCTTGTAATGGAAGAAAGTAATTCACCACAGGAATGGGCGGGCATGTTCAGTAACGTGGAGAATAATTTTGCGCCGTGGAAGTTTAGTCCGGATGAGAGGGATAAGTGGGTGGAGGAAATGAATGGATAATTGAATAATGGAAAATGGAAGATAAAAACATGTTTACAGAAGAACCAGACAAACCATTGCTCACAGCCTTTGCCTGGTGGGGGAAAAAGAAGCTTCTTTATAACTTGGTAATGTTAGTTACAGGTGTTGCCGTTATTTTAAAAATTGGTGATTTTGATTTCATAAGCCTTTTAAGTGTTATATTTTATGGCCTCTTAGCGAATACCTTTTATTGTCTTGGCTTTTTTATTAAAATAGCTTTCCGCCATTATTTTAAATCAGAAAAAGATTTTAAACAATCAAAAGAAATTATTTTCTGGATGGGTCTTATCTTTTCCGTAGTGCTTACGATTTGGCTTGGCGAATTATCATCTATGCTAGTACCAGATTAACTATAACATATGCACCTTAATTCCTTCCCCTTTCAAACCCTCAACTGGTCTTCCATCCCCAGAGAAGAACATAAAGGTGAAACCGGCATGGCGTACTGGCAGGTACAACAGGTAAATGATATCCGGGTGCGGCTGGTAGAATATTCTGCCGGCTACAAAGCCGACCATTGGTGCAGCAAAGGACATATTATTCTTTGCCTCGAAGGAGAAATGAGTACTGAATTAGAAGATGGCCGGATAATGAAACTTTCTACAGGTATGTGTTATTTCGTAGGAGATAATAATGAAGCCCACAGAACTTTAACAGTAACAGGTTGTAAATTATTCATTGTGGATTAGCTTTCATGAGTAAAAATTTATTTCAGTGACTTATTGAAAAATTGGTTTTACTTTTTTTCGTCTTTATCGTCTGGCGTAATTTTTTCAAGCCCCTCTTCTATCTTTTCCATTTGCTCTTCAAATTTTTCTGTCAATTCTTCAGGATGTACCAGGTCATGCACAGCATCCTTATGCTTAAGTATCTTCCAGAGTTGGATAATACCCGTTAAAGTAAAAATGCCGCCGATAACCCAGTTGAGTACATGCTGGTTATTATTTATTTTTTCAGCAATCAGCAACCCTCCAAAAATAAAAATACAGTTGCCGATAAAAGTACCAATGCCAATGCCGATTATATAAGAGTTGTAATGATCGTTTCGTGGAAGCAGTACTTTTTTGGTAAATAAAACAGTACTCCACCCAAACCAAAAAGGTATCTGAACCGGATTGACAGCACACATCACCATTCCTAAAACAAACTTGGGCAGGGGGCTATCCAAAACAAAATTCTTTTCCACTGTAGGATGAAGGGCAGAATAAAAACTGGCTACTGCCAGCCCCAGCACAATAACCAGTGTTACCCATTCCAAAGCTTTTAATACTTTTTCTTGTTTTCTTATCCAATCCATTGCCACCAGGGAAATACGGACATAGATAATTTCTACTAATAAAGACCCCGCAGAAAAAAGCATAGCTGCTGTCACCCCATCCGATACAGAAATCTGCATGGCTGCTATATTCAGCGTTCCCAATGGCAACGAACCGATAAAACTTACCAGCATACCGGTAAGAAATATTTTTATCAAAGGGTGCATAAAACGAATGTAAGAAGTAAAAGCTAAGTAACAATTACCAGTTCCCGAAGTTTTTTGATGTCGGGTATAAGGATTTTCTTGCGGGTAATTTTCAGTAATCCTTCGTCTTCCAGTTGATTAATAAAAGTAGTAACTGTTTGCCTGGCACTGCCAATCAGTTTGGCCACATCATCATGCGTCAGAAAATTATTGAATGAGTAAGAAAAAGAATTTCCATCGTAACCCTCTGCCATAGCCAGGTGATAAAAGAAGGCCAGCAATCTTGAGCGAACATCTTTGTTCAGCATACTGATTAATCTAAATTCTGCTCTGCGAAGTTTCTCTCCTACCTGTTTGCTATATTTAATAGCCAGTCCGGGTTTATTAGTCAATAACTTTTCAAAATCTTCAATGGTAAATGCACAAAGGCTCACATTGCCCTTATAGGCACGGGCAAATTCACCATTCAGGTTGGTTCTTTCAAGGGCAAACTGGCCAAATATTTCACCTTCCTTTATTATTTCTTTTATGATCTCATTACCTTCTTCATCAACATAACCAATCTTGATATAACCGTCTTTTACAAAATAAAGTTTATTAAGATGATGGGAATCAAAATAAATATAATCTCCTTTTTTTGCTTCAATAAACTGGTGAGTAACATGCAAATCTTCATATTCCTCATCGCTAAGATGGCACCATAAGTCGTAATTGCGGAGCATCAGGAATTTTTCGTCTGAATTCATCGGTTATTTTCTTTGGATGAAGTTACTGCATTTGGACAACGGAACTCTGTTCCGTTTAATAAATAACGACCCATGTTTCATTTAATAAAAAACGGAACGGAGTTCCGTCTTCCGCAGTATTAATCATACTTCTCCAGCATCTTAAAATGCTTCTTTGCATCTGACAGATATTTTCTACCCCGCTGAAAAGACCAGTAGGGTGTGCCGTTCTTATGATTGTACTTGCTTATTTTATACAATACTTTCCAGTGATGCAGGATAACACCGTAAGCCTTCCAGATGCTCATGCCACAATCGTAAATATGATTCGGCTCTGCCCCGCAGCCGTTAAACTCAAGGATAGAGAAATTTTTTCCCTGTTTCAGATCTTCGATAGAACTTGTTTTAATATCATAGCGGCCATAGTAAAACTTATCGGTGTAATGACTGAGTTCGTCAAATACTTTGTGAAGGTCTTCATCTATTTCATTATGCAAATTGGTAAAATGTGCACCCCGGTTGTGGTTACCTGCATAGGAAAGGTAAAATGTTTCATCTAACGGAATCACCCTATCAAAACGATGACCGTGCCGGTGTTCCATCTCTTCTATTCTGTATCTGGCACGGGGATGAGCCGCTACCAATTCCTTTAATGTTAGCCGACCGTTTCCTTTTACCTGCAACAGTTCTTTATCAATAAAACCACTAACAACACCTTTTTGTTCCCAGGGAAAGCGGTAATAAAACACACTTACCTCAACCGGTAATTGTATCAAATCCTGAACAATATATTCAACCGGAATTCTTTCATGGTATTTAATTAATTGTTCTTCATTATCAATTTTTCGGAAAAGAATTCCTTTCATACCCACATCGGGCTTTACGATAAAAGAATATGTAAATCCAGCTTTTTCAATTTTCTTTTTTACTTCCTCAAAAGGCAGGTCATGTAAAATAAAAACTGTCCGGGGATATGAATACGGCGGAAGCTGATCATACATTTCTTTTTTTCCTTCGCCTTCAAATCCGCCAAAGGTGATGGTAGGGTTAGAGGAACTGAAATACCACAGCGACCAGCTGCGCAGGCAATACCATAGCCACACAGGCCCAATAGGGAGATAGAGGACATAAAAATTCCACAGTTCCCAGTTCGTCAGTTTTTGAATAAATTTCTTCATGCAGTATTAGAAACAAAATAAAGCAAAGAAAATCATACCGCCATGAATTGTCTTTTTGATTTAGATTTGAAATAAATTTGATTACATGAAGGTTCCAACAGTAGCTGAATTATTCGCCGAAGGAAAAAGCCCGGAAGTTTTATTTTGGGTAGGTTGTGCCGGAAGTTTTGACCAACGGGCACAAAAAATCACCAAAGCATTTGTTACCATTCTTGATAAAGTCGGCATCAACTATGCCATTCTGGGCAAAGAAGAAATGTGTACCGGCGATCCTGTAAGGAGGGCTGGTAACGAATTTATGTTTCAGATGATGGCCTACCAGAATATTCAAATCTTAAATAATTACGGCATCAAAAAAATAGTAACGGCCTGTCCGCATTGTTTTAATACGCTGAAAAACGAATACCCGGAATTGGGTGGTAACTATGAAGTCATTCATCATACTACTTTTTTACAGGGGTTAATTGATGAAGGGAAAATAAAAATGAAAGAGGCTGGTGAATTTAAAGGTAAAAAAATCACTTACCATGATAGTTGTTACCTCGGCCGATCCAACAACATATATGAAGCTCCCCGCAAAGTGTTGGAAGCATTAGATGCAGAATTGATAGAAATGAAACGTTGTAAAAGCAATGGACTTTGTTGTGGTGCCGGAGGTGCGCAGATGTTTAAAGAAGAAGAAAAAGGAATAACAAGGGTGAATATTGAACGAAGCCATGAAGCTATTGGCACAGGTGCTTCTATTATTGCTGCTGCCTGTCCATTTTGTAATACGATGATGACAGATGGTGTAAAACTGGCGGAAAAAGAAGAAACTGTGAAAGTGATGGATGTGGCGGAGTTGATTGCAGCCAGTTTAGCTTAAATTTGCTTCATGAACCTGGAGTATAAACATCTTCTCGACGGAAATTTTCACTCAGACTCAAAAGTGTGGATTTATCAATGCAACCGGGTATTTATTCTGAATGAAGCATTTGAAATTGAAGACCTGCTGAAAGAATTTACTGCTCAATGGAAAAGCCATGGCACACCGGTAAAAGGGGAAGCACATTTACTATTTGGACAATTCATTGTTTTACTAGCTGATGAAACAGCGACCGGTGTCAGCGGATGCAGCACAGACTCCTCTGTCCGTTTGATAAAAGAAGTTGAAAAGAAGTATGCTGTAAATATGTTTGACCGTACCACCCTCGCTTTTGTGGTTAAAGAAAAAATTCAACTGATACCCCTCTCCCAATTACAATATGCTATTGAAAATGGATTTATTGATGTAGCAACTTTATATTTTAATAATTTAGTACAGACGAAAGAAGAATTGGAAAATAAATGGATTATACCTGTAAAGAACAGCTGGCTGCAAAGTAAATTTTTTTTTTCAAAACCCGTTTTGTAAATGCAAAAACACAATCGGCAGTAGCCCGGTGGCAGTGCCGTTATCCACTCTATAGATAGATGTAAGACAAACAGATTTCTATTAATTCAAATCATGCCAAAAAATACTGGCCTTGCTTTATTTATTTTTCCCTTTTTTATTCCTTTTACAAACCCGTAAGCGTTATTACTACACCCGTATTAACCGTTACAGAAGCACCGTTAAGTAATGTCAGACTTTTGATCGTTACATTGGAAGTAACGACAGGGTAATTGGGAAGCGCCCCACTGATCGTAACCGCTGTTGTAGTTCCCGGAACAAGTCCGCATTGCCAGTTGGCAGCATTTGTCCAACTAGTATTATTTTCTCCTGTCCAAACAGAAGTAACCGGTGGTAAAGTGTTTGGAGGAGTGGAAAAAGAAATGGTGGTCCACGAAGGGCAAAATGTATTAAAGTCTGGCCCGCTGGCAGCCCTTACATGTATGTAATAATTTGTAGATGGTGTTAAAGATGAAACAGTAGCCTGTACGGAGGAAGTTGTACCGGGATTGACCGGGTTAGCAGGCGGTGTGCTGTTTTGATCAACTACATACTGATAATTTTCTCCTGTAGCTACAGGGTCCCATTGAAAGCTGACCTGCGTTGGACAGATTAAGGTAGTATACAGGTCGTTAACACTTGCTTCATTTACAAAAACAATATTTGATATCAAAACAGGACACCCGGGTTTGGTTGTTTCCACATTCCACAATCCTTCAGTATTTGAAGACATTGCCACAACAAGGCTTTGATTTCCCCCGCCGCCACCGATGGGTAAATTGAAATATGGAACGCCATCAAGCTTCCAAGTATATTCCTGTGAATTTTCAGTGTCTACCACCTGTAAATCAACCAAAGCTCCTGTGCAATAAACACCGGCTCCGCTTAAAGTAGCAGGTACTACAGTATTTCCTGTAATGATTGATGTATTTGAAACAAGTGTACATCCGCCAACAACTGATTTTACCGTATATGTGCCTCCGGTACTTGCATTAAAAGTTGGGCCGGTATTGCCACTGATCAGAATATTATCTCTATACCATTCATAAACACCGCTGCCTCCTGAAGCTGTTAATAATATTTCGCTTTCACATATAGTTCCGGATGATGGAGAGAGAGTGAGAAAACTGGTAGCAGGTGTTGTAAAAGAAATAGTAGCCCAATTCCCAAATCCAGAGAAATCACATGAGGAACGAACGTGAAAATAATACATTGTTGAAGGGTTAACCACTAACGTTTTAGCGCTATCAGATGTCGGGGCACCGGAAGCAGGTGGGGTAATGGACTGTGATAAATGATACTGATAATTTTGAGAAACAGATTCTGGAATCACCCGGTTCCATTTAACGGTTACTTCATTTGGACAAATCTTATCTGCTATAAGTCCCGTTATCTCCGGCAATCTTACGTTGACAGTATTGGAAACGACTGCAGTACATCCTGGCCTGGCAGTTTCTACCACATAATCCCCGGGCCGGGTGGCATCCATTGTAAAAACAAAACTAAGAGGCCCTCCATTTCCGGCGACAGGACCATATACTATCACACCATTTTTCCGCCATGTATATTGCTGGTTGGATTGACTGACCGCCATTCCGATGCTGACAGAAGAACCAGAACAGTAAACCCCGCTGCTACCAAGGGTTGGAGTTATGGAACCCGGTTCTATTACTGCTACATTAGAAATAGCCAGGCATCCGGTAATGACAGTTCTTGCAAAATAAATTCCAGGTGTTATCGCCGTATAAGTATTCCCTGTTACTCCGGTAATCAATACACCATCCTTAAACCACTCATAGGTAGCTCCCGCCACCGATGCAGTTAAAACAATTGAATTGCTGATACATAAACTTGAGGCAACAGGGGTTAGTGTAAGATTGGTAGCACATGCGGGGCTGCATAATGAACCGGTGATTGAGAGTCCATCAATATATACACCCGTAGCTGATACGCTATTATCTGTACCCCGTCTCCATCTTAATACAATATTTTTACCGTTAGCAGTAGCGGGAAGGTTAATTGTTGTTGTAGCCCATCCAGCTGAATTTCCAGACCATGCATTACGATTCGAAAGAGGATTACCACAACAGTTGCTTATCAGGTATGAATAAGCACCCGTTACGAAAGTGCAGCCGGTGAGCAGCACATCAGTAAAAGGAGCCCCCCCAATTGATATTTCCAGCACCATTCCATCAAAACCCGATTCCAGATTATGATTTCTTCTGAAGGTGATTTGAGCAGTCGTGGAGATTATTGGAAATAGTTTTGAATAAAAGTATTCATCTGAAATACAATCGGGGTCATTTACAAAAGCTGAGTTTGGAGAACTATCGAATGCTGAGTTTACCGTCACCCAGGGATTTGAGTTTGCGCAACCTAATGCAGTTCCGGCTGCCCAGCCAAAAGGTAATGAAGGGATTGTGACCCCATCGAAATTCTCAGCACATGCGGCTATTGAACAACCAGTCATCGTAACATTATCAATATAAGCCCCGGTAGTACCTACAAGATTATCAGTCCCTCTTCGCCATCTGAAAACGACAACTTTTCCATTGGCAGATGCGGGCAGATTTACAGTCGTTGTTACATATGCACTTGAGGTAGAGCCACTCCATGCCGGCCGGCCTCCTATAGGATTTAGACTTGAAATGAGTGTGTTATTATAACCACCTGCCACAAAGCTTCCTCCAGCAGAAATAATGTCTATAAAAGTCCCGCCGCCAATGGATATTTCCAGTACCATTCCATCCCAATTCAATTCCAATTCATGCCGCCTGCGAAATGTCAATTGAGCACTGGCACTGGTTATTGAATAGTATCTTGAAACCAATACTTCGTCTGATACACAACCGGGAGCTGTCACATATGCAGCATTAGGTGCACTACTAGGAGTGGTTGTTGTTGTAATCCATGGATTTGATCCTGTGCAATCAGTTAACGTAACTGCACTCCAGCCGGTGGGTAAGGCAGGCGCTGTCACAGCATCAAAATTTTCTGTGCATTGAGCGGATACCTTATGTATAGCAGAACAAAATATTAAAAGGGCTAATACAGGTTTGATTATGGAATAGCTATTCTTTTTCATGTCCTTTTGAAATAATGTTCAGTGAGTTAGTTTTAAAAATATCCAACCAGCCAAAAAATACTTTCCGTCACCTTATTCAACTATTTTCAGTATCACTATAACCAATACACGACAAATATAAGATTGTCTTTTTATTTTAAAACTTTCCTGTTTGGGATTCTGGTACAAATGGTAGCAAGAACTGGGTTATTCGTAAAATTACTATCAAAATCATTAGCTACTTTTCATAAGCTCTTTTACTGCTGTTCCAAATTTACAATCCGGTAAGAGTGATAACAACACCCGTATTCACCTGTACAGATGCTCCGGGATTTACTGTCAGACTTTTTAAAGTCATGTTCGTTGTTACCTGAGGGTAGTTAGGCCTCCCTCCATTAATAATAACTGCCGTGGTAATTACAGGCAACTGCCCGCATTGCCAGTTGGCTGCATTTGACCAGGCAGTATTGACAACCCCTGTCCACACTGACGTTACCGGTGGTGGTAGAGCTGCTGGAGTTACAAATGAAATAGTGGCCCAGTCTCCAAAACCTGATACACAGGCTGAACGCACATGGATGTAATAAGTCGTTGAGGGATTCAATGATGCAACTGTAACTGTACTATCACTTGTAGAAATACCAGTACCGACAGGAGTAGAAGATGGGGTAACTTCATAAGAATAGGTCTGGGAAATATTTACCGGAGCGACTCTTTTCCATTTAAAAGTTACCAGGCCTCCACAAATATTCGTGGTCATCAGATTGTTTATTTGAGCCAGCCCAACATAAACAGTATTAGAATAAACTACATTACAACCGGGTTTGGTAGAACTTACAATATAGGTACCCTCCTTTCCTGCTGCCATGGGGAATTGTAAACTCTGATTTCCGCCGTTTCCACCAATAGGACCATATACAGAAACACCATTTTGTTTCCAGGTATAATCCTGACCGACTTCTGTTACAGGGATTCCTATGTTAACTGGATCATCAGTACAATAGATGCCGGTACCTCCCAGTGATGGAGGAACCATTGCAGATTCAAGATATACCACAGTGGAAGAAATTATACAGGTTCCAACGATTGATTTCACATAATAAGCCCCCCCTGATGAAGCATTATATGTAGAGCTGGTTTGACCATTAATAAGCACATCATTTTTATACCATTCAAAAGTAGTACCTCCACCGGATGCAGTTAATAGTATAGAGTTTATACCAGTACAAAAACTACCTGATTGTGGACTAATGATTAAATTGTTAGGAGGTGTCGTAAACGATATACTGGCCCAATTCCCAAAACCAGAGGTTTCACAATAGGATCGAATGTGAAAATAATACAGTGTTGAAGGAATAACTGCCACTGTTGTAACACTATCATAAGTGGAGTACTCACCTGAAGTAGGTGGGGTACCCGACTGTGAAAGACTATACTCATAACTTTGAAAACCCGGTTCCGGGATCACATGATTCCATTTGATCGTTGCCGTATCCGGACAAACCCTTACAATCGCAAGTCCGGTTACCACTGGTAATCTCACATAAACCGTATTCGAATATACCCCTACACATCCTGGTTTTGTAGTGAATACAACATAGTCTCCAACCCTGCTGGCATCCATGGTAAAAGTGTGAAAATAACTTCCCCCACCCCCACCGGTAGGGAGGTAAGCAACAGGTATTCCATTTTGCCGCCAGGAATAATCCTGGCCATTTTCAGTAACTGTCATACCGACATTTACTGAAAAACCCGAACAATAAACTCCGGTACCAATAAGAGTAGGAATTATAGAGCCTGGTTCCAGAACTGCAACATTAGAGGTAGCCAAACATCCACCTATTACTGATTTTACATAATATATCCCTCCTGAATTTGCTGTATAGCTAGCGCCTGTTACGCCGTTAATTTTAACATCATTTCTATACCAGTCATAAACAGCACCGGGTACCGATGCTGTTAAAACAACTGGATTGCTGCTGATGCAAAAATTTCCTCCTGGAGGTGTTAGTGTAATGTTTGTTGCACAAGGTGCGAAGCACAACGAACCAGTAATAGAAAGACCGTCAATGTAAGCTCCTGTACCTGACACACTGTTATCAGCGCCCCGTCGCCATCTCAATATTATATTCTTACCGTTAGCAGTAGCGGGCAGGTTAATTGTTGTCGTTACCCAGCCTCCTGAATTTCCTGTCCATGCTGATCGACCACTAAGTGGATTTCCAAAAGAAGTGCTTATCGTACCAGTATAACTACCCGAAACAAAAGTACATCCAGCTATCAAAACGTCCATGAAAGACACCCCACCAATTGATATTTCCAAAACCATTCCATCATAATTAGTTTCAAGATCATTATTTCTCCTGAATGTAATTTGAGCAGTCGTGGTAATTATCTGAAATAGCCTTGAATAAAGATATTCATCAGAAATACAATCCGGATCATTTACAAAAACAGAATTAGGCGGACTGTCGAATATTGAGCTTACGGTAGCCCATGGATTTGAGTTTACACAATCCAAAGCGGTAACAGCAGTCCATGCTTTAGGCAATGCGGGAACTGTGACTCCATCAAAATTCTCAGTACAAGCAGGAGGCACTGGTGTTGTACATCCTGTGATCGTAATATCATCAATAAAAACTCCAGTACCGGATACACTTGGATCAGTAGCCCTTCGCCATCTTAAAACGACAAATTTTCCATTTGCAGATGCCGGCAGGTTTACTGTTGTTGTTATAAAAGCACTCGAAGTAGATCCAGTCCAGCATTGTCGATTTGCAATCGGGCTGGAGCCTGTCAGTATAATTCCGTTATAGCCTCCCGATACAAAAGAACCACCTGCTGTGATGATATCTGCAAAACTTCCCCCCTCAATCGATATCTCTAGTACCAAACCATCATAATTCTGTTCCAACCCATGTTTCCTGCGAAAAGTTAACTGGGCAGAGGAACTGCCAATGAAAAAATATTTTGAAACAAGTACTTCATCAGAGACACAGCCGGGTGCAGTAACAAATGCAGAATTGGGTGCATTATATGGAACCGAAGTTGATGTAACCCATGGATCTGAACCGGTGCAATCAATTAAAGTAACAGCGTTCCAGCCTGCGGGTAAAGCGGGTGCTGTCACCGCATCAAAATTCTCAGTACATTGAGCGGAAACCTTATGGATACCAGAATAAAATACTATAACTGCTAACAAAGGAATTATCGGAAAACAATTGTTCTTTTTCATTTGCTATATAGATTTTGCTTCTCAAAGAAAATCACTTCACCAATATCCAGGCAGCCCATTTATAAGGGTCTTTCCGGTATTTATCCCGCATTTGTTTCTGAGCTTTATAAAATGCTTTATCAATAGCTTTATCATTGAACATGTTCCTGTAAAAAGCTTCCATAAATTCTGCGGTCTCCGCATCCGGAACTTTCCAGAGGCTCATCACCAGATTTTCTACTCCCACCATTTTAAATGCCCTTTGTAATCCATACACACCTTCGCTACCTTTTATATCGCCCAGCGCTGTTTCGCAGGCAGATAGTGTAACTAATTTTGCTTTCGGGAAATACATGTTGGAAATTTCATACGCTGTCAAAACACCATCATCAACCCCATCAACCGGTTTACCTCCCCATACATTTTCAGCACCCGCCATAATTAATCCACTCCTGAATAATGGATTGTCAGAACGCTTAAACACTTTGCCTGATATTTCCCTGGTATAACGGGTCGTTAGTTCCGGATCCGGATAAAAAAAGCCATGTGTGGCTATGTGCAGTATAAGAGGTGATGGTTCGCCGCTTAAAGATTTTACAGACTCCTCATTTGCTTCTACTCCCTTGTGCCGGATAACCAAATATCCTTTTTCTGCAGCAGCACTTGCAATGTTATCGATCTCCCGCCCGCTGTTGGGTAAGACCTCAAAAAATCCCGGATCATACTCTCCGGCAAAATCACCAGCTATGGATCTTGTGATAGATATATCTACATCATATATACTGGCTGCTTTGCGGAGAGAAACAGTATCGGCATTATAACTGATATCTCCATACAGTATTATTTTAGTTGCAGCGGAAAGAAGTTCATTTGTTGTATCTGTTATCGAAGCGGTAGTAAGCAACTGTACTAACTGATATTTATCCCCCAGGTACAGGTTTGTATTTGTAATGATACCTGCAAATGAGATCCGGTGTAAAATACCAGCAGGAGCAAAATATATTTTTTTGATACCGGAAAGGTATTTTTCTATCGGGTCCCATATCAGTTTAAAAAGAAAATTGGATGAATAAACCCCGTTAATTGTTTCCCGGCTGTTTATACCTTTTACAGCAAGCCGGGCATCTAATTGCTTTTTTTCGCAGAGCATAATATAAACCGGCTCAGGATATTCTTTTCGTAAAACAAGTGCTGCATATATAATACTATCTGTAAACTTCCGCCCGTTAAAATAATTAAATTCAATAAACTCGATGGCTGCTTCGCCAGGCATGAGTTGTTGCTGAATGGCTTTCCACTCAACAACCTTTTCCTGTGAATGTTGGGAACCAATTGAATAACGAACAATATCCTTTTCCAGCAAATCTGCATTTTCAGTTAAGGCTTTTAAATGTTCCTGCGGAGCGGCTTCGCCTTTGGAATAAAGGGCAGCTATTTGTTTTTTAAAACGAATCCAATTGTCATACTTTTTTACCAAAGAAGTATCACCGCTTGTATAAATCAGTTTACGTAACTGTTGTGATGAAGAAAGAATCTGGTTTCGTTTTAAAAGGGAAATTAAATACGGCTGTCCCTTGTTACCATTTTTTAATTTGTCAAAATAAAAAGACTGGTATACCGCTTCCGAACCGGTAATATTCTTAAGATACAATTGCTTTTCGTCCTCAGTTGTAAACGAAAAAATTCTACCCGCCTGTTTAACCTGTGATTCAAAAGCCTTTATAAATAAGTCGTTGGCTTTTTCAACTTCATTTTTACCCCAATATACTTTTGCAAGGCTTAATGAGTTATCTGTGTAAAAGGGATGTGCTTCTCCAAGGCTTTCCCTCCACATCACCCTTGCCTTAAAAAAAAATTGTTCCGCCTTGTCGTACTTGCTCATAGCAAAATATAAAGCGCCAAGGCTGTTATAATTAATAGCGATATCACTATTCACCATCGTGCCCATGTTTCTCCATATTATATCAGCTTCCAATGCCAACTGTTCTGCTCTTTTAAATTGGCCCGTTTCACGATATAAGGCTGCCATGTTGCTGCAACTCTGCGCATAGAAATAATTTTTTTTGGAGGATATTCTTTCACGGATGTCCTTTGCTTCCTGATAAAGAGGTTCTGCTTTCTCATACTGCTTCATAAAATAATACAGGTCAGCAAGTATATCGCAACTCAGTGCATAATCATCATGCTCCTTGGTAAAATAGGCTTCTCTCACATTTCTCGCTTCTATGTAAAGGAGTTCTGCCCGCTGAAATTTACCCATATCCCGGTAAATATTAGCGAGATTAACACAACTGATGGCATAGGCATGCTTTGGAATACCCGGAACTCTTCCCCTGATTTCTTTTGCTTCCAAAGCAAGTGGCTCCGCTTTATCATATTGACCCAGATTCCAGTATATAGCTGCAAGATTATTACAACTTTGTGCATAGGCACCATGCTCTTTTGTAAATATTTGTTCCCGGATGGCTCTTGCCTCCAGGTGCTGGGCTTCTGCTTTTTCAAACTGGCCATTGTCATTATATAATATTCCTAGGGCATTACATATAGTAGCACATTCCCTGCTTTTTTTGCCATGCAGACTCTCCCAAATCTGTTTTGCCTCAGTATAAAAACCTTCAGCCTTATTAAATTGTTTAAGATAATAATAGATCTGACCCAGGAAATTTGCATTTGCAGCATAGGTATCGTTTTCTGTTCCGTATTTTTTTATGATCACTTCCCTTGCCTCCAGGTAAAATGGCTCAGCTTTTGAATATTGACTTTTTCCATTATAAAACAAGTTTGCAATATTGGTGAGTAGTTGAATATGAGAATCTGTAACCAGAGAGTCTTTATCAATAGTTTCGTTTGACAGATTAAAATATTTAATTGCACTGTCGGTATTTTTTTGTTGCCTGAAAATCTCTGCGCTATCACGATACTGCAGCCAGGTTTGGGCATGGCTCCATCCGGACTGCAATAGTAACAGGATGCATGAGTAAACAATTCTTTTTAACATATTTTATTATAACATTTATTTCAATGTTAAATCAAAAATCAAGGGTTTTCCATTTTCGCAGAACAGGGATTTAAAGTATTATGCAGTTTCCAGAGAAGTGATAATAAAAATCTCCTTCCCAATTCAAAAAAACAGAGCTGTGTCAGGAGATATTTTTGTAAGATAATAAAACGCTGATTAAGAACAAATATTTTATGCTGCCAATCAGCTTCCCCCAGAGCTTACTACTTTGGCAATCCGGCTTTCTTCTTTGCCTTTTTCATAAAATTATATCCCAAACTTAACCGGAAATTTCTTGTTTGTGCCGTACTGAAACTTTTCAGTTCAAAATTTTTACCATAAGTAATTGTCTTGTTTTCCTGTAAGAAAGGATCTATGATATTGATTGTTATAGTAAGTTTCTTATCAAAGAATTTCCTTTGTACTCCCGCATTAATACTCCAGCTCCACCGGGCATATCCTTGTGGGTTAGCAAACCGGTTAAAGGCGAAATTTCCGGTAAAATTCAATATATCAGTGGCAGTAAAAGTTGAATTGATGTTAGAAGTAAATGAGCCGCCGTTCCGATATAGGTTTACCGTCTTATCAAATTCACTATACTCATTCAACGTGTAACTGGCACTAAGATTTGTTTTCCATTTTTTATTGATCGTTAATCCTCCCCAGGTGCTTACTTCGTATTCTTTTCGTCCGCTGATATTTTCCCAGGTTATTTGAGTTTTTTCGCCCGGTATCAATGTCCTTACCTGGCTGAAGATATTTTCTACTATATTATACCCTGTTCCAAGATTGATATAATATAATGGCCTCGTTCTTCCTATCACAAAATCAAAATTATGTGAAGTAGAAGCTTCCAGGTTCTCATTTCCAAAACGGATATTGTATGGATCGCCGAAATCGATTGCCGGATTTAATTCATTGATACCGGGCCGGCGGATAGTACGTCGATATGCCAGAGTAAGATTTAGTTTCTCCTTCCAGGTTCGGTTGATGTTGGCAAATGGCAACCAGGTCAGGTAATTATTTTTGGCTTCCCTGTGTTCTTTAAATAACTCAAACCAGATATAAGTTTGTTCGGCAGAAACACCGGCTGTTATACTAAAGTTTTCTTTTAGCACCTGTTTTACAGAGGCACGGAGATTAGCAATTGTCTGATGAAATTTGAATTCATTGCTTAATAGATCAGATTTTACAAAATATCCTTCCGGCTTCTTCTTGTAACTGGCAAGCACATCAATATGGCTATTGCTCCGGTTATAAAAAGACCCAAAGGAGAAAAATGTTTTTTTGTTCTTTAATGGCCTGTTATAATCAATTCTTACATTATATCCGTTACTCCTGTTTTCAGTCAGCTGTTCCTGTGCAGTATCTATTCCATTAGGCGTATGATCAGCGTTGAAAAATTCCTGAAAAAAATCCCTGTCTGAATTATTAATAGAAAAATTTCCAGCTGTTATGATTTTTAAAGTCTCCCCGGCAATTTTCCCTTTTTTGCTATACGAAAAATTAATATTAGGGTTATAATTATTCCCCTGACTATGTACATTTCTTTCACTTAACCGGTAGATTTCTCCAAAACGGTTGATATTTGTATACTCCGTATTACCCTCATTATCATAATTATTCTGGTTATAATTCAATACGAGGTTTATTGACTGAGTTTTATTGATATCATAATCTACATTCATGCGGAAATTGGGCCGAAGATTTTTATTGAGGTAATTATTTTTTGTGGTAAAGAGATTAGTTGAATCAGTATAAATATTATTCCGGATTGAATAACCATCACCGGTTAAACGATTATAACCGGCGCCAGCATTGATACTTATCGCCAAACCCTGTTTACGATAACTGAAATTACCATTCATACTAACCTCTCCCCTGGTGCCCGCAGAAATATTTAACCGGCCGCTTTTTCCTACTTTCCCTTTTTTAGTAGTGATATTTATAACACCTCCCAGTTCATTGGCATATTGAGGAGGTGGATTTGTCATTACTTCAATTTTCTCAATAGAACTTCCCGGCAATGATTCTAATAAATCCTGCAATTGCTGAAGATTTAATTCTACCGGTTTATCATCAATCAGAATTTTAGGTTCTCTTCCTCTTACCGTTATTTTCCCATTAGGGTCTTTGGAAACAAGCGGTACATTATTTAATAATTCACTGGCATTGCTACCTGCAGCTAGTGCAGATTCGCCCACATTAAAAGTTAAATTACCATCTTTTGATTGAATCAAAGGTTTTTCAGCATACACAATCACTTCATCTAATTGTTGATTAGTATTCGATTTCATGACAATGTCATTCAGATTGAAATCGAAACGATCTAATCTAATGTTGATACTGTCTAAGCTGAGGTTTTGCATTCCAACACTGGATAGACGGAGTCGGAAATATCCAAAAGCGATTTTTTCAATTAAAAAATTACCGTTCTTATCAGTAATCACGGAACGTCGCTTTGAGGAGTCGTTTAGAGAAGTTAGGATAACAGTAACTCCTTCCATGGCCTTTTTATTTTCGTCCATCACATCACCAGTAATCGCACCCTGGTCAGCTGTCTGAGAAAAGGAGCTAAAACCCCAGGCCAAAAGAATTGTAAAAAGAAAAAGCTTTTTCAAATCAGATAATATGACGTAAAGATACCGCCAACCTTTCTAACAGATTGACTAAGAACTGATCTGCATCAGGTCGTTTTTAATACTTTTTATTAAAAACAGGGCATAATAACGGCCAGATGCCTTGACAAGAAGATTCATCGTTGTTGCTGCCATCCTGTCACAAATAGAAGGGTTAGCAGTATATTTGCAGTCCTTTACAACTTTATATGCTTGACTTAGTGACAGATAAGATACATGATGAAACCAAGCAGGGGGAGGCATTTGCTCCTTTTGAAATTGATTCCAACCGTTACAAAAAGAGGTTTTATATAGAGAGTTATGGCTGTGCAATGAACTTTGCCGATAGTGAAATTGTGGCTTCCATACTAAATAAAGAAGGTTTTGGTGCTACCAGGAATGTAGAAGAAGCCGACCTGATATTTATCAATACCTGCTCCATCCGGGAAAAAGCGGAACTGACCATCCGCAAACGCCTCACAGAATTCAGACAATTGAAGAAAAAGAAAAAGGGTATGCTGGTAGGTGTGCTGGGCTGTATGGCAGAGCGGTTAAAATCAAAATTGCTAGAAGAGGAAAAACTAGTTGACTTAGTAGTGGGGCCGGATGCTTACCGCTCATTACCGGCATTGGTAGATGAAGCAGAAGGCGGACAAAAAGCAGTGAATGTTTTATTGAGCCGTGATGAAACGTATGGTGATATTTCGCCAGTAAGATTAAACAGCAATGGTATAAATGCTTTTGTAAGCATTATGCGGGGCTGTAATAATATGTGTTCATTCTGTGTTGTGCCTTTTACGAGAGGAAGAGAAAGAAGCAGGAGTGCTGAAAGTATTATTGCAGAATGTACAGGCTTATTTGAGCAAGGTTATCGGGAAGTAACATTGCTGGGGCAAAATGTTGATAGTTATTATTATCACCCAGCCTCCCCAAACCCCTCCGAAGGAGGGGCTTTAGTCTCCGATAGTCTAACCAGTTTTATTGAGAAGAAAACGACTTCTTTTCTATCTGATTCCAAGAACCCCCTTTCGGGGGGCAGGGGGGCTTCCCCTTCGGAGAGCAGGGAGGCTTCTCCTTCGGGGGGCAGGGGGGCTTCTCCTTCGGGGGGCAGGGGGGCCGTCACTTTCGCCATGTTACTCGAGATGGTAGCAGCCATCTCTCCGCTTCTCCGGGTAAAGTTTTCAACCTCACATCCAAAAGATATTACGGATGAAGTGTTATACACCATAGCGAAGTATGAAAATATCTGCAACTACATTCATTTGCCAGTACAAAGTGGCTCCACAAGAATTTTGCAATTGATGAACCGTACTTATACAAGAGAATGGTATATGGCAAAAATTGACAGGATAAAACAAATCATACCCGATTGTGGAATCAGTGCAGATATCATCACCGGCTTTTGTACAGAAGAAGAAAAAGACCACCAGGATACATTAAGCATTATGGAATATGCAAAATATGATTATGCTTATATGTATTTCTATTCTGAAAGACCCGGAACATTGGCGCAAAAAAGATTTACTGATGATGTGCCATTGGAAATAAAAAAAAGAAGATTATATGAAGTAGTGGCATTACAGAATAAATTATCCCTGAAAAGTAACCTCAGAGATATTGGCAAAATATTTAAAATTTTAATTGAAGGTAATAGCAAGAAAAGTGATAATGACTGGATGGGCAGAAGCTCACAAGGCAAGGTATTTGTTTTCCCCAAAGAAAATTATAGCTATAAAAAGGGAGAATATGTGATGGTGCAGGCTACTGATTGTACACAAGGAACCTTACTCGGAAAAATTATTATTAATTAAAGAGGATACATGGACATTCAATCAATAAAAAATCGTTTTGGTATCATTGGCAATTCTCCTGCACTCAATTATGCATTGCAGGTAGCTACACAAGTGGCCAGTACCGACCTTACCGTTTTAATCAACGGCGAGAGTGGCGTAGGTAAAGAAGTATTTTCGCAGATCATTCACTCCCTTTCTCCCAGAAAGCATAATCCTTTTATCGCTGTTAATTGTGGCGCTATCCCTGAAGGAACAATCGATTCGGAATTATTCGGGCATGAAAAAGGTTCCTTTACGGGAGCAGCAGATGCCAGAAAAGGATATTTTGAAACGGTGAACAGCGGAACTATTTTCCTGGATGAAATTGGTGAACTACCATTGGGCACACAGGCCAGATTACTACGGGTACTGGAAACCGGTGAATATATCCGGGTAGGTTCATCCAAAACACAAAAAACTGATGTAAGAGTAATCGCAGCATCGAATAAAGATCTATTGCAATTAGTGCAGTCCGGAAAATTCAGGGAAGATCTTTACTATCGCTTAAGTACTGTCCCGATCCGGGTGCCAGCCTTACACGACAGGACAGAAGATATTCATATACTTTTCAGAAAATTTGCTGCTGATTTTGCAAATAAATATAAAACTGCACCTGTTCAATTAGATGATGAAGCAAAACAACTGTTAATAAATTACCCCTGGCCGGGCAATGTGAGAGAATTAAAGAATATTGCAGAACAGATATCTGTGCTGAGTACCGATAAAAATATTCCTGCAAAAGAATTAACCAAATTCTTACAACCTTATTCCAGTAACAGGATGCCAATATTAGCTTCTGCCAATGGAAATAGTCATGAATTTTCTAACGAACGGGAAATGCTGTACAAACTTTTCTTCGATATGAAGAAAGATGTAACAGAACTGAAAAGAATGTTTTTGGATGTAGTGCAGAATCCAAATATGGTGTCGCAAAATCAGGATTTTATTAATGAACTGAAAGAATTAAAGGGAAATGAAATAATGCAGCCTGCCACTACATTACCTTCCGGAAGGCAAGTAACACTAGGAATTCAGCCGGTCAACCAGAGTTCATCATCAGTAATTATGAATAAAGACATACATGCTCATGTAGAAGTGGAAGAAAGTCTTAATATTGTTGATAAAGAAAGAGAACTTATCATAAAAGCCTTGAAAAAACATAAGAGTAAAAGAAAAGATGCCGCACTGGATCTAGGTATCAGTGAAAGAACTTTGTATAGAAAACTAAAAGAATACGACATTGAAGAATAATACTAATAAAATGTTCAAGACACAGGGCACAAGGTACAAGCTGGGATTATCCGGATTTGTTATTTTCCTTCTTGTGTCTTGTTCCTTGTTCCTTGTTCCTTCTTTTAGTAGTTGTAATATTTATAAGTTTAATGAAGCGACGATTCCCGATAGTATTAAAACTGTAAAAGTAAATTTCATTGAAAACAGGGCACAGTATATTAATCCACAACTGGGTCCAAAGCTTACAGATAAATTACGGCAAAAAATTATCGGACAAACCCGGCTTTCACAAACTAAAACTGATAATCCTGATTGGGAAATAAGTGGTACCGTTACGCAATATTCTTTCAGCACTTCAGCCATTTCAGGTCAACAGGTAGCTACCAACAGGTTGACGGTTGGAATTAAAATTATTTTAAATAACCGAAAAACTGATGAAGTAAAAGATTATGATGTCAGCAGGAGTTTTGAATTTAAAGGCAATCAATCGTTTCAGCAGGCCGAAGCCACACTCCTGGAAGAAATGACCAGAACATTAACGGATGAAATATTTAATAAGTTATTTTCGAATTGGTAAAAGATCATCGCCTGTAAACTGCAGCAATACCCATAAATTGTACTGATGAATGTCGAGATAAACAAACTGGTAAAATCACTTTTGGATAAAGATTCCCTGGATCAATGCAGCTTACAGGAACTGGAGCATTTTGCAGATCGTCATCCTTATTTTGGCGCAGCGCAATTACTGCTGACTAAAAAATTACAAACATCTGATCCTGAACGATACAGCGAACAATTAAAAAAAACCTTTCTCTTTTTTCACAACCCGTTGTGGGTAGACCATTTAATGAATGAAACAGGTAATGCGCAAATTGCTGCACCTGAAAAAAAAGAAGGGCAACTGGCAGAAACAGCAATGATAGAAGAAGTCATTATTGGAAATCATATTGAAATTCCGGTTACTACATCCATCGAACCGGTTGAAAATAAAGTAGTAGAGGAAGAGCCGGTCATTGAATTGAAAACTGAATTAGCCAACTCAATTGAGGAACCATCAATTAATATTCCTGTATTAAAAATTGAATCCATTGACCCTGCAAAAGCTGAGTTGGTTTTTGAACCTTTCCATACAGTAGATTATTTTGCCTCGCAAGGAATAAAATTTAAGGAAGAAGAAAAGCCAACGGATAAATTTGGTTTACAATTGAAAAGCTTTACCGAATGGCTGAAAACGATGAAACGGCTACCAATTACAGATATCACTTCATCTGTAGAAAACAAAACTGCTGATTTAAGCCGGGCAGACAAGAAAGTGGAAGAAATGGCTGAACATTCTTTGACAGAAAGAGCTGTTTTAACAGAAGCAATGGCTGAGGTATGGGAAAAACAAGGGAATTCAGCTAAAGCAATAGAAGTTTACCACAAATTAAGTTTGCTTGAACCCTCTAAAAGTCCTTATTTTGCAGCGAAAATTGAGCATTTAAAGAAAACAAATCTGACATGACGACTTTATTTATTATACTTGTGATTCTGGCTTCTGTGGTACTTGGCTTTATTGTTTTGGTTCAAAATCCCAAAGGTGGCGGTCTTGCCGGTAGCCTTGGTGGAGTTAGCAACCAGTTTATGGGTGTAAAACAAACTACGGATGTATTGGAAAAAGGAACCTGGTTATTTGCCGGAATCGTTGCCCTGTTATGCTTATTTTCTGTATTTTTTATGCCTAAAACGAGTAGTGGATCCAATAGCGGAGCTACTGATGCGAAAGTTTCAACACCGGCTGCAACAAATCAAAATACTTTACCGGGAAATGCAATTCCTCTGCCAACTCAGCAAACTCGCCCAAAATAAATTTTTAAACTACTTATTTTAAACCCCGGTATTAAATCACCGGGGGTTTTTCATTGTCCACCGAAGCGATTATATTGCATCACCAGAAATTCATTTTATCGATCGTTTATGAAAAAAAAAATCATTTTGGGGTTCATTTTGCTATGCATTGCAATAGCCGGTTTTTTTGCATATAAATTTTTAGGCCCGGCAGTTTCCAATAAACAAAATGCCTATTTCTATATTAAGTCAGGGGATGATTTGGCAGCTGTAAAAGAGCATTTAATTGCTCAAAAACTGATTTCCGGAAAAAATTTCAATCTGGTAGCTAAAATACTCCGATACAAAAACACAAAACCCGGCCGATATAAACTGACAGATGGGATGAGCCTTTACAAATTAATAAGATTACTTCGCAGCGGTAACCAGGCAGAAGTTAAAATAGTGATCATCAAAGAAAGAACTAAAGAATCGTTTGCCGGCAAATTCGGTAATAATAAAAAATATGAACTTGAATTTGATTCATTGCAAATGATAAAATATCTGAACAACAATGATTCATTAAAAAAATTCGGAGTCGATAGTAACCTGGTATTATCTATCGTTATGCCCAATACCTACTTGCAGAAATGGAACTCTACTCCTGATAAAGTTTTTCAGCAATTTTATGCTGCCTATCAAAAATTTTGGACTGATGAAAGAAAAATAAAAGCAGACAGTCTTCATCTTACGCCATTACAGGTTATCACATTGGCCTCCATCGTTGAAGAAGAAACCAATAAAAAAGAGGATAAGTTGAAGATTGCCAGTACTTATCTTAACCGGGTAAGAACCGGTATGAAACTTCAGGCTGACCCGACTGTTATTTTTGCGATGAAAGGATTTGGTATAAAAAGAGTATTGAAACCTCACTTGCAAACTGATTCACCGTATAATACTTATATGTATGCAGGTATTCCACCTGGTCCGATATGTACACCAACAGCTGAAACAATAGATGCCGTGTTGAATGCCCCTAAAACGGATTATCTTTTTTTTGTTGCCAGTCACAAATTTGATGGCACCAGTGTATTTACAACCAATCACAACGATCATATTAAATATGCAAAACTTTATCAGCAGGAACTGACAAGGCGGATGGATTCTTCCAGTAAAGCAAAAAAGAAATTAGCAGAATAATGTCGCTTCGTTCCAAAATAGAAAATAGAATTTCATCATCAGCTCCGGTAAAATTTGTGATTTTAAAGAGCAAGGAATTGTCTCTTCCGGGCTTCAGTAGTATTCCATTATATGATGTAGTCAAATTCTTTGTTGGTCAGGTGAGAACGATTGGTATGACCGAAAGGGCTTCAGCGATTGCCTACAATTTTTTTATGGCTATTCCTCCTGCAATCATTTTTCTTTTTACATTAATTCCTTTTCTTCCCATCACCGAACAATTCCAGCAAGGAATATTCGGATTGATAAAAGACGTAATTCCCGGTGAGAAGGATCATGCTAACCTGATAAATTTTTTAGAGAATTTTATTAATCAACCAAGGAACGGTTTGCTCTCTATTGGTTTTGTTTTATCAATGTTCTTTTCTTCCAATGCTATGATGGGCATCATGCGGTCGTTTGATAAAAATTATATTGGATTCAGAAAAAGAAAGGAGTTTCAAAAAAGGGTTGTAGCATTAAAAATTACATTCGTCTTATTTATAATTGTTTTTGTCTCAGTACTTTTATTAATAAGCCGGAGTGTTGTATTGGAATGGCTTGGTATTGAAAGCCAGGTTATAAGAAATATTATTTTAAGTGCCAGATGGGCAATCATAGTTCTGTTATTTTTTGCATGTATTTCGTATATCTACCGCCATGCCCCGGCTGTTCACAAAAAATGGCGGCTGATCAATCCGGGTTCTATACTTGCTACTTTCTTGATGCTATTACTTACAGCACTGTTTTCCTGGTGGGTTAGTCGCTTTGGCACCTACAATGAACTATATGGCTCAATAGGAACTGTTTTAATATTGATGATACTTATTTTCTTCAACTCTTTAATCTTACTAATTGGTTTTGAATTGAATGTAAGCATCACCTCTCTTAAAAAAATAGCAGACGAACGGAAAGATAACCCCGTAGATGGTGATGAGAATCTGGTTTAATTAACGAAATTTGACAAATCTAAAAATTGTAAACATGAAAAAAGCATTTTTTGCAGCATTACCAATAGCTGCCTTTGGGTTGATGACATTTCAGAATATAGGTGATCCATTGCCACTTGGTTCACCCATACCAAGTCCTGAAACAAAAATGAAAGATATTTCAGGTAAAGAAGTATCGTTGAAAGATGCAAAGACCAGCAAAGGTCTTTTCGTTATGTTTAGTTGCAATACATGTCCCTATGTAATCAAAAACCAATCCCGTACTAACGAAGCTTGTAAATATGCACAGGATAATGGTATTGGCGTTGCTATATTAAACTCCAACGAAGCGAAAAGAAGCGAAGATGATTCTTATGAAGACATGAAAGCTTATGCTAAAGGGCAGGGTTACAACTGGTATTATTTGGTAGATAATAATTCAGCCCTTGCTGATGCTTTCGGTGCCAATCGTACACCCGAATGCTTCCTTTTTGATAGCAATGGGAAATTGGTTTATCATGGTGCTATTGACGATAACCCTTCTGATGCAGGAGCCGTTAGCCGTAAACACCTGGTAACAGCAATCGATGAAATGAATGCCGGAAAAGAAGTTTCAGTGAAAGAGTCAAGGTCTGTTGGCTGCACAATCAAAAGATTGCAATAAAGAGGTTCATCTCCCGATATTTAATCCTTCCCGAATTAAACAGGAAGGATTTTTTTATAAAAACTTTATGGAATGTTTTTGTGGATGCATCTCAGCCATTAAGTAACTTGATTGTTCACCCGTTTCGCAGGTCATGAATCTATTCTCAGAGCGGAACACAAAAAACCGGCTTATGTTTTCCCGATCCACACTCAACAAAATCATCATTATTGGTTTTATGGTATTGATAGGCTACAGCCTTGCTAAAGCCATCTATCACAACAGTTTAATTGGTATAACGCTGGCGTTGGTCAGTCTGGGTGCAGCTATTTATTTTCTGCATGTACTGGCAAAGGCCAAAGAAGAAATGCTCGCCTGCCGTTCAGACAGGGAAGCAGAAGAAGTTAACTAGTTTTTAAGTATAGCCTTGATTTCTTTCTTGAGATTTTCATGGGAGATTTGTGCTTCTACAAAATTCCGGTAGCCCGTTTTATTATTGATAAAAAGGGTTGCCGGAATTGCTCCCGACCATTTAACATCTATTTTGGGGCAGAAGTAATCGGCATTCGTTTCATCGAGCCATACAATAGGTGCATTAAATTTCCTTTTTTTCGCAAAAACAGCAATTCCAGTTGGAAATGCCTCTTTAAAATCAAGGCTCACTAATAAAATAGCAAGGCTGTCTTTCTGATGATCTTTTATTTCTTCAAGGAAATACGGAATTTCTTCTATACAAGGCTTGCACCAGGTAGCCCACATATTTATTATCAGAGGTGTTTTACTTTCTGCAATTATTTTTTCCAACTCCGTAATCTTCACACTTCTTATCTCCTGCCCTTTTGCATAAATAGTCATAAGAAAAAGTACTACTATAAAGACTATTCGTTTCATTGAAAATTGAATATTGATTATTGAATATTTTCTTCGCTCCTGTTTTCCTCCCATTTTTTATAAAGCTCATCATACTTGACGCTATCCATACCCGGTTGGTTGTAATGTCCGGCATTTGTCTTTTGCCTAAACGCTTCATACAAAGTAACCGCACAGGCCACACTTATATTCAGCGATTGAATAATTCCAACCTGCGGAATTACAAAATTTCCATCCGCCATAGCTCTTATCTCATCACTTACGCCGCTATGTTCATTTCCAAATATCAATGCAATGCTTTTGGCAAAATCAATACTATGTAAACTTACCGCATCGCTACTAAGATGAGTCGTTAAAATGGTTGAATAGCGTTTTCTTAGTGATGAAAGACAGTCGGCAGCATTATCATACTGGTGAATAGTCAACCATTTAGCTGCACTGGATGAACTTTTAGCTCCCCATTTCTTATGCTGTGGGATTTTAGTATTCAAAACATAGATGTCCTGGACACCCACCGCATCACAAGTACGCATTACCGCAGAAATATTATGGGGGTCAAAAACATTTTCCATTACAATGGCGATGTTTCCCTGTCTTTTATTTAATACCGAGGTGAGTTTAGTATGTCGTTCCGGGGTCATTGAAATTGAAGTTGTTAGGTTGTAATAACCGGCAAATTAAGTATATTTATAATTGCTATTCTGGAAACAAAATAAAATATTGAACCACATAGAAAGACAGGCACATAGATTAAACACATAGTTCTTTCTATGTGAATTCCTTAGTTTTTACTGTGCCTATGTGGTTCAAAATCATAAAAAGAAACTCGCAATATGAAATACTCTCCTATTCAGAACTATATCAACGGAAAATTTGTAGCTCCATCCACTACAAAAACAATGGAAGTCATCTCTCCTCTTGATGGCAATTTGTTGTCAACTGTTCCCATGTCAACCGCCAAAGATTTGGATACGGCTGTAAAAGCTGCCAAAACTGCTTTTGTAACCTGGGGCAAGACACCTATCAAAGAACGGGTACAGGTTTTCTTCCGCTATAAAACTTTACTCGAAAGAGATTTAAAAAAACTCGCCGAACTTTGCAGCGAAGAAAACGGAAAGACCTATGGTGAGTCTGTTGCCGAAATAGAAAAATGTATTGAGCTAACAGAGTTCGCTACTTCACTCCCACAATTAGTAACCGGTGAAATATTAGAAGTAAGTAAAGGAGTAGAATGCAGAACAGAACATGTGCCGCTTGGAGTTGTTGCCTCTATCGTCCCCTTTAATTTTCCAGCAATGGTTCCCAACTGGACGCTGCCCAATGCCATTGCACTCGGAAATTGCATGATTATGAAACCTTCCGAGAAAGTTCCTCTATGCTGCGGCAAACTCGCCGAACTATTAAAAGAAGCTGGTTTACCCGATGGTGTTTTCAATATCGTTCATGGTGACGTAGAAATTGTAGAAGCCATCTGCGACCATCCCGGTATTGAAGCGGTTTCTTTCGTTGGTTCTACTAAAGTTGCCAAAATCGTTTACCAACGGGCAACACAAAATTTTAAAAGAGCATTGGCCTTAGGCGGTGCCAAAAATCATTTGATGGTTTTGCCAGATGCCATCCCTGAGATGACGGCGCAAAATGTGGCGGCCTCTATGAGTGGTTGCGCCGGGCAACGTTGCATGGCAGCATCCGCCATGATTGGTGTTGGAAATGTTGATGCTATCGTTGATAAAATTTGTGAAGAAGCAAGAAAAATTATTCCCGGAGAAAATCTCGGTGCGGTTATCAGCAAAGAAAGTAAGGAACGGATTGAACGATTTATCGGCGAAGCGGAAAGAGATGGTGCAAAAATATTAGTGGATGGCCGCAACACCAAAGTAAAAGGAAAAGAAAACGGTACTTATGTTGGTCCGACTGTGATTGATTATGTAACGCCGCAAATGAGTGTGGCGAAAGAGGAGATATTCGGCCCTGTAATTTCAATTATGCGAACCAAGACCGTTGATGAAGCATTAGCGATTGAAAATGCAAATCCGTATGGCAATGCGGCTTCTGTATTTACACAGAATGGCGGCATGGCCCGTTATATCATTGACCGTGCCAGTGCCGGTATGATTGGTGTAAATGTAGGTGTACCCGTACCAAGAGAACCATTCTCTTTCGGCGGCTGGAATGAAAGCAAGTTTGGTGTAGGTGATATCACTGGAAAAAGTTCGATTGAATTCTGGACCAAGTTGAAGAAGAGTACCACTAAGTGGAATGCGGAGGCGGGAGTGAATTGGATGAGTTAGGTCGCCCCCTGTCCCCCTAAAGGGGAGACTTAGGTGGATGATTTATTCAATTTGTAAAGGAGTTGAAAGCAAATAGTTTTTCTTTCGGAAACCTCCCCTCCCTGGAGGGGCGAATTGAAGAAAATATATTGCTTTAGAACGATGGGGTGGGTAATTATGTACCAAGCTGCATTACTACTAGCATCTTCGTTGCGTCGCACACTTCAGGGTTCGGTTCGCTATTCAGCAAGAGTTCGAAGAGGTTGATATTTATTTAAAACCACTTGAATGTGAAAAAAAAGTAGTACAATTCTGGGTTGTAACACTCAACCTTAAAAAATATCAGAATGAAAATTATCAAAAGCATTCAGAACCGCATTTATGAAATCAGAGGTGAAAGAGTTATGCTGGATTTTGACCTCGCAGTCCTTTATGAAGTTGGAACAAAGGTTTTAAACCAGGCTGTAAAAAGGAATATCAAGCGGTTTCCAAAAGATTTCATGTTCAGGATTACTCCTGAAGAATGGGAAGGTATGTGGTCACAAATTGTGACCACCCCTGGAAGTGGAAAATCAACGAGGTCACAAACTGTGACCACCTTTCAGGAAAGCCGGCGTAAAGACAACATGCCGTATGCCTTTACCGAGCAAGGTGTTGCCATGCTAAGTGGAATCCTTAACTCCGATAAAGCCATAGCCATGAACATAGCCATCATGCGGGCATTTGTGGAGATAAGAAGGGTTTTAATTCAAGAAAATGATTTGTGGGAACAGCTAAAACAAATAAAAGAAAGAATTGGTGAACATGATATACAGTTGAACCAGTTGTACGATGCAATGGAAAACTTATTAGATGAAAACGCAGCACAGAAGAAATGGGGAGAAAGGGAAAGGATTGGGTTTAAAGTATAATAAAAAACTATGGATTCCAAAGAATTAATTATAATACTTATTGCAATTGTTGGTTTGATTTCGATATGTGGTGTATTATATAATACAGACAGCAAAAAAAGAGAAAGTTTCATTCATATACTTGTGCTTCTTGCACTGGGCTCATTGTATCTTGTTTTAGTCAACGAATTAGATAATACAAATAATAAATTTTTAAAAAAATTTAGCGGATGGATTCTGTTTATCGTATTTACGATATTTAGTTTCTTATATGGATTTAGGAAAAATGGCAAGAACTAATAAGTAAAGATAGAATTCAAAATGATGAGTAACGAACAGAACCCCGAAGTGTGCGACGCAACAGACGATGATAGTAGCACTACAGCTGGGCCAATAAAATAAAATACTATGAGTACAAAAACAATTTCAGAAGCACAGGAAGTAATTCAAGATAACTTGGATTATACCTTGTTCAGTTGGAGCAAACAAAAAGGCATCGCCCCAATCGCTGTAAAACATGCAGAAGGTGTGTACCTCTACGACTACGATGGCAAACGCTATATTGATTTTTCATCGGGGTTGATGAATGTGAATATTGGACATGGTAACCAACGGATAACAGATGCAGTAGTAAAACAAATGCAGGAAGTATCGTATGTAACGCCGAGTTGTGTAACAAAAGTGCGGGGTGAGTTGGGAAAGAAACTGGCGGAAATTTGTCCCGGCGATTTGAATAAAGCATTCTTTACTTTATGTGGAGCTACGTCCATTGAAAATGGAATTAAGCTGGCGAGATTATATACAGGCCGTCATAAAATACTAACCCGTTATCAATCGTATCATGGTGCATCCTACGGTGCCATGAGTGCAAGTGGCGATCCGAGAAGAATTCCGATGGATGCACAGCAGGCTCCCAACTTTGTACATTTTGATCTGCCTTATTTATATCGTTGGGAATATGGCGAAGAAAATTTATTAAAAGAATCAGTGGCTTCATTGGAAAGAGTGATCGCTTATGAAGGTGCTGGAAATATCGCCGCCATATTATTAGAAGGCGAATCCGGTTCATCGGGTTGTTTGAAATATCCTGTTGGTTATTTAAAAGCTGTTAGAGAAATCTGCAACAAGCACGGCATCTTATTAATCATGGATGAAGTAATGAGTGGTTTTGGAAGAACGGGCAAATGGTTTGGTTTTGAAAATCATGGTATCGTTCCGGATATGATTGCCATGGCGAAAGGATTAACCTGTGGTTATTTACCATTTGGTTGCTTGATGGTAAGTGATAAAATCGCTGCAAAATATGATGACACTGTTTTATCATTGGGTCTCACCTACTCTGCTCATCCTGTAAGTTGTGCAGCAGCATTAGAGACATTAAAAATTTATGAAGACGAAGGTTTGATTGAGAATTGTGTAGCCATGAACAACTATGTAAATGAAGAAGTAGAAAAATTAAAACAAAAACATCCAAGCATTGGTGATTTTAGAAATACAGGTCTATTAGGCTGTATCGAATTAGTAAAAAACAGAACCACCAAAGAACCGATGGCACCCTTTAATGCCAAACCGGATGAAATGGCTGTGATGAATAAAGTGGCTGCCAAGATTAAAGATTTAGGCATGTACACTTTTGTTCGATGGAGTTATATTTTTATTGCACCGCCATTAATTGTAACGAAAGAACAGATTGATGAGGGGTTGAAGATAATTAGTGAAGCGATTTTGATTGCAGATGAATATATAAGCTAAGAGAAGAAAGGAGGAAAAGAGAAAAGGAGATGTTGAATTTTCTCTTTTCCTCCTTTTCTCTTTTAAACTCTTAGCTAAATAATTCCGAATGAACAAAGAAAACACCAGAATATCGGAGACCAAGAACCCCCTTTCGGGGGGCAGGGAGGCCTCGGCTCTCATCAACGAAGACCTCGCTCCTGTTCCTCCATCCAAACGAACATGGGGTACCTGGAACTATGCAGCGTTGTGGATCAGCATGAGCCTTTGTATTCCAACGTACATGTTGGCAAGCAGTATGATAAAAGACGGGTTGAACTGGTGGCAAACCTTACTGATATTTTTCCTTGGCAATTTAATTGTGTTGGTACCAATGATACTCAACGGCCATGCCGGTGCAAAATATGGCATCCCTTTTCCTGTATTTGCAAGAGCAAGTTTTGGCACAAGAGGTGCAAATATTCCGGCCATATTAAGGGCATTAGTTGCCTGCGGCTGGTTTGGCATACAAACATGGATTGGTGGAAAATCAATTTATAATCTTATCAGGGCATGGAATCCAACCCTTGCAGAAATTGATGCTCATTCTTTATTTCCGCAGGTATTACCCATGATATGCTTCCTCGCTTTCTGGCTATTGAATATGTATGTGATCTATCTTGGAGTAGAAAGTATCCGGAAACTTTTGGTATTTAAAGCCATCTTTCTACCTCTTGCAACATTTGTATTATTGTTTTGGGCGATAAATGCAGCAAATGGTTTAGGGCCAATATTGAATCAGCCTTCAACACTTCATGGAACTGCATTCTGGAAATATTTTTTCCCGGCACTGACAGGTATGGTTGGTTTCTGGGCAACTGTTTCATTAAACATTCCTGATTTTACCCGTTATGCAAAATCGCAACGATCTCAGATCAAAGGGCAAGTGATAGGCCTTGCTCCTTCTATGACATTGTTTGCCTTTGTTGCTGTTGTTGTCACATTGGCCACTACAATAATTTACGGTCAGACAGAATGGGACATCGTAACTATTGCCGGAAGGTTTGAAAATAAAGTTGTCATCACTTTTGCAATGATCGGCATCATCATTTCTACTCTTGCAACGAACATTGCGGCTAATATTGTAAGTCCTGCCAATGATTTTTCTAATTTATCACCAAAGAAAATCAATTTTAAAACCGGCGGATATATCACCGGTGTCATTGGCATTCTTATCTTCCCCTGGAAATTAGTAGAAGACCCGACTGGTTATATTTATAGTTGGCTGATAGGTTATTCAGCATTGTTGGGCCCAATCGGTGGTATTCTGATTACCGATTATTATTTTATCCGAAAACAAAAACTAGCAGTAGATGAGTTGTATAGCCATGCCGGCAGATACGGTTTTAAAAATGGATTCAATACTACCGCCATCATCGCTTTGCTGATTGGAATAGCCCCAAACATACCCGGTTTCTTATTACAAGTAAAAGCAGTTTCAGCCACCGCATTCCCCGGTTGGATTTCTGATTTGTATCACTATGCCTGGTTTGTTGGCTTTTTTGTAAGCGGTTTTGTATATTGGTTGGCCTCCCCAAACGCAATGGAGAAGCCCCCTAAATCCCCGCAAGGGGGACTTTAGACTCCGATTATATAAATAACTTTACAACAATTGAAAAACAAAAGCAGAAAATGTATAAAAGAATAAAAACTCTTTGAACATTAATATCTTGAATTACAAATGAAAAAAGAAAACATCAAAACATCGGAGTCCAAGAACCCCCTTTCGGGGGGCAGGGGGGCTTCATCTTCGGGGGGCAGGGGGGCTGGGTCTGTACTAATTAAAAATGGACGAGTCATTACAGCAACAGATGATTATGTTGCTGACATATTCATTGAAGGAGAAACTGTGAAGACAATTGGCAAAGACCTTGCAGTGAAAGCCGATAAAGAGATAGATGCATCGGGTAAATTAGTTTTCCCGGGAGGTATTGACCCGCATGTGCACCTGGATATGCCTTTCATGGGAACATTTTCTTCCGATAATTATGAAACAGGAACAAGAGCAGCTTTATACGGTGGCACAACGATGGTCATTGATTTCATTCTGCAAAAACAAGGTAACAGTTTACGTTCTGCATTAGAAGAATGGAAAGGCAGAAGCGATAATAATTGTGTTGGAGATTACAGTTTCCACATGGCCGTCACAGATTTTAATGAGAACACAAAAAAGGAAATCCAGGAAATGATTGAGAAAGAAGGCATCACTTCTTTCAAAACATTTATGGCTTACAAAGGTGCATTGATGATTGACGATAGGCAGATGGTAGGTCTGATGCAGGAAGTGAAGAAACATGGTGGCCTCATAAATGTTCATGCTACCAATGGCGACATGATTGATTTCTTAATTGCCAAACATAGAAGCGAGGGAAAACTCTCTCCGCTTTATCATTATTTATCACAACCTGAAGTAACCGAAGCAGAAGCCAGCGGTCGTTTTACTGATATGGCCAACTATACCGGTTGCCCCGGCTATATTGTTCATCTGACCTGTGAAGGTGCTTTGAATGCGGTTCGCAATGCAACCAGAAGAAATCAAAAAGTATTTGTAGAAACCTGTATTCAATATTTAATCCTTGATGCTTCGATATATGAAAAAGAAGATGGAGCAAAATGGGTAATGAGTCCACCATTAAGAGAAAAGAAAGACCAGGCAACTTTATGGGCTGGTATTAACCAGGGACTTGTTCAAGTAGTAGCAACTGATCATTGCCCTTTCAAATGGGAACAGAAGCTAATGGGTAAAGATGATTTTTCTAAAATACCAAATGGACATCCGGCTATTGAGAACCGGATGGAACTTTTATTCAGTGAAGGTGTAAATAAGGGAAAAATCACACTCAATAAATATGTGGAAGTAGCTTGTACAAACCCAGCTAAAATATTCGGCATGTTTCCACAAAAAGGAACAATTGCAGTAGGCAGCGACGCCGATATTGTCATTTTTGACCCTAATGAGAAACATAAATTGTCTGCCAAAACACATCACATGAATGTTGATTACAGCGGCTATGAAGGATGGGAAGTGACAGGAAAAGTGAAAACAGTTTTATTAAGAGGAAAAATTGCGATTGAAAACAATCATTGCAAGATTGACAAAGGATATGGTAAATTTATAAGACGAAATAAAGTAGAAGGAAAAATTTAAATACAAGCACACGGATGACACTGATTAAACGGATAAACACAGATAAATAATCCTGCTTCGCAGAATTATTACGGATTGAGTGAACATATATCTAATTTTTTGCGTAGCAAAAAAATTCGTGTTCATCCCTCCAACCCGTGTCATCCGTGTGCAAAAAAACAAACTTATGCCAAGAATGATTAAATCAGGACTCATCCAACTATCGCTTCCAAAAACCGAAGGCGAAGGAACCATTGCAGAAATTAAAGAAGCTATGGTGCAGAAACATATTCCTTATATTGAAGAAGCGGGAAAGAAAGGTGTGCAGATACTTTGCTTCCAGGAAATATTTAATACTCCCTACTTCTGTCCCGGACAAGATAAAGCATGGTACGAAAGTGCGGAAACTGTTCCCGGCCCCACGATTGAAAGGATGCAGGAATATGCAAAGAAGTACAACATGGTGATCATTGTCCCTGTGTATGAAAAAGAACAGGCAGGAGTTTTATACAATACAGCAGCAGTAATTGATGCCGACGGAACTTATCTCGGCAAGTATAGAAAGAACCATATACCACATACATCCGGTTTCTGGGAAAAGTTTTTCTTCAAACCCGGCAACCTCGGTTATCCTGTTTTTCAAACGAAGTATGCGAAAGTGGGAGTTTACATTTGTTATGACCGTCATTTCCCGGATGGCGCAAGATGCCTGGGTTTGAATGGTGCAGAGATCGTTTACAATCCTTCTGCAACTGTTGCTGGCTTGTCGCAATATTTATGGAAACTCGAACAACCAGCCCATGCAGCTGCCAATGGGTACTTCATGGGTTGCATTAATCGTGTTGGTGAAGAAAAACCATGGAACCTCGGTAAGTTCTATGGCTCTTCTTATTTCGTTGATCCAAGAGGACAAATTTTTTCACAGGCATCAGAAGACAATGATGAACTACTGATTGCAGACTTTGATCTGGATATGATCGAACAGGTAAGAAGTGTGTGGCAGTTTTTTAGAGACAGAAGACCCGAAACTTATGGGAAATTAGTTGAATTATAATAATAACCGCTGAGACGCCAAGACGCAGAGTTGAGGAAATTATTCTCAGCGCCTCTGCGTCTCTGCGGTAAAAATTTTCTAATGGCAATAGTCAACAACAGATTAACACCCCAGGAATACGAAGCAAACTTCGCCGACATCCACCCGCCGTATGAAAACATAACGGCTGCAAAAGTGGATGCTAATCGTTGTTTGTTTTGTTATGATGCTCCATGCATGAAAAGTTGCCCGACAAGTATTGATGTGCCCAAGTTTATCAAACAAATTGCAACAGAAAATATAAAAGGTTCTGCAAAAACAATTTTCTCATCAAATATTATGGGTGCAGGTTGCTCCAAAGTTTGCCCCGTTGAAAAACTATGCGAAGGAGCTTGTGTCTATAATCTGCTGGAAGAAGAACCCATCTCCATAGCAAAACTTCAACGATATTCGACAGAGATTGCCATGAAAGAAAACTGGCAACTCTTTTCACGCAAAAAAGCTCCGCCAACTGGCGGATTGGGAGTTAAAAAAGTAGCCATCGTTGGCGCCGGTCCAGCCGGATTAAGTTGTGCCCATACATTATCCAGAGAAGGAATTGATATAACTATTTTCGAAAAAGAAAGCAAAGGCGGTGGCTTGATGACTTATGGCATTGCAGCTTATAAGGTCACACCACAGTTCTGTGAGGATGAAGTGAATTATATTTTATCAATCGGTGGAATTGAAATAAAATATAACCAGGAATTAGGCAAAGACATTACTTTATCTCAATTAAAAAAAGAATTCGATGCAGTTTACCTCGGCATTGGTGTTGGTGTTGCCAGGCAACTTGATATTCCGGGAGAAAAATTAGAAGGTGTTGTGGATGCTATTCAGTTTATTTATGATATCAGAGATAAAGGTTATCCATCTGTTCCTGTGGGTGATAAAGTAGCTGTCATCGGAATGGGCATGACAGCCATTGATGCTGCCACACAAGCAAAAAGATTAGGGGCTAAAGAAGTAACATTAGTTTACAGAAGAACAGAAGCTGAAAAACCATGTACAGATGTTGAATTGGATATTGCCCGGTTGGATGGCTGTGAAATCATCTGGCTGGCTGCACCAAAAAAAGTAAAAGGTTCTAATGGAAAAGTAAAACAACTGGTTTGCAGTGTAATGAAATTAGGTGAACCCGATGCATCGGGCCGTTGTTCTCCTGTTGATACAGGAGAATCATTTACATTGGATGTTGACATGGTGATCAAAGCAGCAGGACAAGTTCCTTTTGAAAAAATAGTAAAGAAATATAAACTGGATAATAAGAACGGGAAGTTGGTGATTGATGATAAGTGTGCAACAAATATAAAAGGCGTATTTGCTGGAGGCGATGCAGTGAATGGTGGCAAAGAAGTTGTTGATGCGGTGCAAGCGGGGAAGGATGGGGCAAAAGCGATTTTGAAATACCTAGCCCCCTAAATCCCCGCAAGGGGGACTTGCCATGCACAGCCCTTGCTTATTTGAAAAATCATTATTGCTTTAATAGGAACTTTATGATTGATAGCCCCGTAGGGGCGGTATATTGGTAGCCCCGGGTTTCAACCCGGGGTACAAAAAATTATAAAATGTTTTCAGAGCCCCGTAGGGGCGGCATATTTTGTTGAATAGAATTACAGAACGATGAAGAGTGCGACGCAAAAGACGATGATAGTAGTACAAAAGCTGGGTAAATAAATAATAACCGTCAGGCCGCTTGCAGCGTCCCGACGTAAAATAAATTTTTATGGCAGACATCACATCAAACTTCCTCGGCATCTCCTCCCCCAACCCCTATTGGTTAGCCAGTGCGCCACCGACGGACAAAAAATACAATGTACTCCGTGCTTTCGAAGCCGGTTGGGGCGGCGTAGTTTGGAAAACATTAGGTAGCCAGGTAAAAAATGTCTCCTCCAGATATTCTGCAGTTGATTTTGGCGGACAAAGAGTCATGGGTTTTAATAATATTGAATTGATCAGCGATCGTCCGCTGGAAATAAATCTGAAAGAGATTGCTGAATGTGTAAAATTATTTCCTGACCGGGCCATGATCGTTTCCTTAATGGCCGATAACGATAAAAAGAGCTGGCATGAGATCATTAAAAAAACAGAAGACACCGGTGCACATGGAATAGAATTAAATTTTGGCTGCCCCCATGGAATGACGGAACGTGGCATGGGCGCCGCCGTAGGACAAGACCCCGAGATCGCCTGCATGGTGGTGGAATGGGTGATGGAAGCCGCCAGCATTCCGGTCATCACAAAACTTACTCCCAACGTACATTCCGTGGTGCCCACCGGCCGCTCGGTGGTAAAGGCCGGCACCCATGCATTATCACTCATCAATACCATTCAATCGGTAACTGGTATTGATCTCGATACACTCGTTCCCAATCCTTATGTGGCGGGCAAATCTGTATTCGGTGGTTATTGCGGCCCTGCTGTAAAACCGATTGCCTTAAAAATGCTAACAACCATTGCGCAAGATGAGTTAACAAAAAAAGTTCCTATCTCTGGCATCGGTGGCATCAGCACCTGGAAAGATGCGGTGGAGTTCCTGTTGCTCGGCGCCAGCAATGTGCAGGTTTGTACGGCCGTCATGAAACATGGCTTCCGCATTATAGAAGATATGTGCGAAGGACTGAACAACTGGATGGATGAAAAAGGTTTTAAGACACTGGATGATTTTATCGGCAAATCAGTCAGCGCCATCACCCATTGGGAAGACCTTGACATCAACTATCATCATATCGCCAAAATAAACCAGGATAAATGTATCCACTGCGGTCTTTGTTTTATTGCCTGCGAAGACACATCACACCAGTCCATCAAATTAGAATACGGTAAACCATACAACACCTACACGATCATTGATAAGGAATGTGTGGGTTGCAACCTCTGCAAACTCGTTTGCCCCGTTGACGATTGCATTACCATGGAAGAACACCGTGTGGCGCCAGAATATTTGAATTGGATAGAATATCAAAAGCGGGGACTACCGCTGAATGACCACTGATTCTTTGTCACCCTGAGTTTAGCGAAGGGTGGGTGGAGTGGCAGAAAAGGGTTTGCCGTTAAATGACCATTGAAAAAATGAACTTTTTTTGTAAGTATAAAATTGTTATTTACTTTTTTATCGCTTTATAGCAATCTGAGAATTGCTTACCTACCATTTCATAGGAATAGATCCCCGATGCCTTTTCTGAAATTTGAACCTGATTAAAAGTTTCATATTCATCGATCATCCTGTTCATGTTTTTGACAAGATCATCCGTGTCTCTTACGTTCACTTTATACCCATTGATTTCTTCTTTGATCAATTCTTTTACTCCCCCTGTATTGGTAACAATGCAGGGTTTGCCGCAACACAGTGCTTCGAGAACCACACAGGATTGGCTTTCCGTATCGCTGAATATGATCATCGAATCGCTTTCCTGAATTTTTGTTGCTACCGTATCATAAGAAACAACCCCTTCAAAAAAGATAACGGTATTTAATAAATTTTTAACCCCTGCTAATTCATCATATTCCTTGTTCAGCCCGCCAAGAAAGACAATTTTAAAGTCTTGCCGTAGTTTCCATAATTGTTCCGTAGCCTCTATCATACCTTTCACATTTTTTAATGGAACCATATTGGAAATATGAATAAATTGAAACGGGTCTTTCCGTTTTTGTGGACTGACTTGGAATAGCCGGGTGTCAACCACGTTTGGTATCACCAAAAATTCTTTTTTTAGTACCCAATTATTGATGTCTTGCCCTAAACTTTCACTGACGGTTGTTAAGATAGATGCATGTTTGAAAACCAACCTCGTTATAGCCCGATACAAAAAACTTCTTTTTTTAAAATTATCGGGCAGATATGGATTATAATATCCGTTATGTTCTGTCACGATATAGGGGATCCGGTAAAACCATTTGTAAAACAAAGCTATTAGCCCTGATTTCATGGGCACTTGTACATGTATCAGGTCAGGTCTTTTGTTTTTCCGTATAAAACGGGTATGAATAAAAAAGAATTTAATCAGACCGATAATACTAAATAAAATATTTTCATTTTTTATCCGGTTATAAAATATATGTTCAGTAAGGTTTGCATTGATTTCTTTTTTTTGATACTGAGCAGGCCCTTTACTTTTTAATTGTTTGTGAACATGCAGGATATCAATGCGATGAAATGCTGAAACGGCCAGTGCCTGCCGTTGAATAAAATCTCCATCAAACGGATCGGTATCATTGGGATACCAGCTGCATAGCCATAAAATTTTCAGCGCCATAGAATGGTGAAAATAATAAACAATATTTGATTTACTAAGCCTTTTGACAAAGAATGATTCAGGTTATTCATAGGCTGCTCAACAATCATACAATACCAAAATAAACTGTATTATCGCATTTAATTACTTCGCTCTTTGATCCTCACCTCCTTCCTTTACAGGTTTAATTTTTAAGCCTAAAATTCTCCCGCATTTAGTAACAAACCCATGAGTCAATACAAAAAACTGATTAGCTACTTATATTTATTAACTTCATTTCCGGTCTGGCGACAATTACCGTATTAGCCGAACCCGGCTTTATTTTTGTTTAAACTTAGCCATCATAGCATGAAAAATAGCCGTCGTATCATAAAAAAGATATTAAAAATAACCGGGATAACATTAATCTCTTTAATCGCTTTAGCTTTTCTGATCCCGGTTGTATTTAAAAAACAAGTACAGGCTTTGGTAAAAAAAGAGATCAACAAAAATTTAACGGCAAAAGTTGATTTTACGGATGTGAAACTTTCTTTACTCCGGCACTTCCCGAAAGCCACCATTACCATCAAAGGACTTTCAATTGTTGGAACGGATCTCTTTGCAAAAGACACTCTTTTATCAGCTGATAAAACAGAAGTTACGGCTGGTCTTTTTAGTGTCTTAAAGGGAAAAGACATGAAGGTGTATGGAGTTTATTTAAAATCCCCTCGGATTCATATACTGGTAAAGAAAAATGGACTTGCTAATTATGATATAGCAAAGAAAAGCACTGACACCACCACCTCGTCTGACACATCGGCTTCCAATTTTAAAATAAACTTGAAAAAATATCAAATCAGTAATGGCTACCTGGTTTATGATGATAAGCAAGCTAATTCATATATGGAATTAAAAGAACTCGAACACCAGGGAAGGGGCAATTTAACGGCTGATGATTTTACCTTATCAACTTCCACTCAAACGACATCACTCTCGTACACACAAGACAATATCCCGTATCTCATTAATACAAAAACTGACATCGATGCGGATATAAATATTGACAACACAACAAATACATACACCTTTAAAACGGAGGATATAAAATTAAATGCCCTTCAACTATCTACAGAAGGTTTTGTGCAAATGATCAACGCACAGACATTTAAGATGGATATTAAATTTAAATCACCAACCAATAATTTTAAAGAACTCTTATCAATGGTTCCGGCCATGTACACGAAAGATTTTGATAAAATGAAAACAAGTGGCGATGCGGTTTTTAATGGTTTTGTAAAAGGCACTTTCTCACCGCAGGAAATTCCAGCTTACGATATAACCCTGCAGGTAAAAAATGGTTCTTTCCAATATCCTGATTTACCCAAACCGGTAAAAAATATACAATTATCACTTCATGCGGTTAACCCGGATGGCAAGCCGGACAATTCTGTGATTGACATTTCTAAAGGTCATCTGGAAATGGATAATGAGCCTTTTGATTTTCATTTTACCTATACAAAACCGGAGTCAATTCAATTGATTGATGCCGGTGCAAAAGGAAAACTGGATTTATCACAGGTTTCAAAATTTATCAAATTAGACAACGGCACTAAACTGAGTGGCCTGGTATGGGCTGATGCTTTTGTAAAAGGGCCATTAAAAGCATTGGAACAACAAGCAGGGGCATTTACAGCCGGAGGTTTCTTCGATATTAAAAACTTATTTTATTCGTCAACTGATTTTCCACAGCCTTTAAAAAATGGAAATATTAAAGCTACACTTGCCAATACAGGTGGTATAGCAGATAAAACAACCATTGATATTTCTGCCGGTCATATTGAAGTAGGTAACGATCCCCTTGATTTTACGTTGCAATTACGAAATCCTGTTTCTTCTGTAAATTTTTCGGGGCATGCAAAAGGAAAGTTTATTTTAGATCATCTCAAACAATTTACAAAATTGGAGACCGGAACTGCTATCAGCGGTTTGCTGAATGCTGATATTGATTTTGCAGGCAGTCAGTCAGCGATGAATAAAGGTGAATACGATAAGATTACTTTGGTTGGTACTGCGGATCTGGCTAATTTAAATTATCAATCAAAAGACTATCCAACTGGTATCAGTATTCCCACATCACAATTCGCATTCAATACAAAAAATGTAACACTGAGTAATCTCACCGGTAAATACCTGAACACCAGTTTTTCAGCGAATGGCATCATGAATAACCTGGTAGGACATATCATGCAAGGTCAACCTTTAGTTGGCAATCTTACTGTATCGGCAGATAAGATGAATTTGAATGACTGGATGGGGACACCCGCAGCAACTGACTCACCGGAAACCACAACAACTGTCACAAGTCCCGGGAGCAACCCTTTTCTTATACCCGGGAATATCAATTTCACCATTAACGCTACAATACAGCAATTGAAATACGACAAAGTGGAATATAACAATGTAAGTGGTACATTGATAATGGCTGATGAGAAAGCCACTTTACAAAATATTAAAACGGAAGCAATGGATGGAACAGTCGTCATCAATGGCTCCTATTCTACAAAAGTGAATAAAGCAAAACCGGACATCAGTTTAAGCTATGATATAAAAAACATGGATGTTCAAAAAGCATTTTATGCTTATAATACCATGCAATCGCTGATGCCAATCGGGAAATTTTTATCCGGAAAATTACACTCACAACTTTCAATGATTGGGAATTTAGACGGACAGATGATGCCATTATTAAACAGCCTGACAGGAAAGGGAAATTTATTGATGCTGGATGGTGTGTTGGCAAAATTTGCACCATTAGAAAAGATTGCTGCGGTGCTGGATATTGACCGGTTGAAATCCATCAGTGTAAAAGATATCAGGAACTATATAGAATTTAGTAATGGCAGAGTATTCGTGAAGCCCTTCACAGTAAAAATTCAGGACATTGAAATGGAAATAGCAGGCTTTCATGGTTTCGATCAGTCCATAGACTATGCCATCAAAATGAAATTGCCAAGAAGTTTAATGGGAACAAAAGGAATTACGGTGGTTAATGACCTGGTAGCTAAGGCAAATGCAAAAGGAGTACCTGTTACTGTTGGAGAAATTGTAAACCTGAGCTTGAAATTAACCGGGAGTATCAGCAATCCTTCCTTATCTGTAAACCTGAAAGAAGTGGCTGGCGATGCCTTGAAAGAAATGAAAGACCAGGCTAAAGATTTCGCAAAGAACCAATTGGATAGTGCCAAAAAGAAAACGATGGACTCCCTGAATGTCATCAAAAAACAAGCAGAGGATAAAGCAAAAGAAAAACTGGCTGATGCAGGAATAGATACTGTCAATTTATCAATAAAAAATGCTAAAGACACTTTGAAAAAGAGGGTAACAGATACGTTGAAGAAAAAAGTGATAAAAAAATTGTTTGGGAATTGATCAGATAATTTCCAAAAAAAACAAGGATGATCATCTTTTCAAAATGACTACCCTTGTTTTAATAAAGTCGGGACGACAAGATTCGAACTTGCGACCCCCAGACCCCCAGCCTGGTACGCTACCGGACTGCGCTACGTCCCGAACATGTAGATCTATCAGATTACTTATTCGCCGGTAAAAGTAAGGCATTTTAGCATTTTACTAAACCAAAAACAACCTTTATCTTCGCTCCTTAATGAAGCTACTCATTAAGCAAGCCCGGGTTATTGACCCCCACTCTCCTTTCAACGGACATATTACTGATATTCTTATTGATAATGGTGTTATTACACAAATAAGTAATCCCATTAATGCAAAAGCAGATAAAGAAATAAATATCCCAGGCCTTCACGTCTCGCCGGGATGGGTAGATCTGTTTGCCAACTTTGCCGATCCCGGGTATGAATTTAAAGAAACTTTAGAAACAGGTGCCGCTGCAGCTGCCGCCGGTGGGTACACCGATGTACTGGTGATTCCAAATACCAATCCTGTTATTCATAATAAAGCCGGAGTTGAATACATTGTCCAAAAAAGTAAATCACTGCCGGTCAATATTCATCCGATTGGTGCTATTACAAAAAATACCGAAGGAAAAGAACTGGCAGAAATGTATGATATGAAAGCCAGCGGTGCTATTGCTTTTGGCGATGGGATCAACTGTGTGCAATCAGCCGGTTTGCTCGTAAAGGCATTGCAATATGTAAAAGCCTTTGATGGCATTTTAATCCAAATGCCGGATGATAAAAGTATCAATCCGCATGGACTGATGAATGAAGGAATTATTTCAACCCAATTAGGATTGCCGGGCAAACCAGCTATGGCTGAAGAATTGATTGTGGCAAGAGATATTAAACTGGCCAGGTATGCATCATCCAAACTACATTTTACGGGAGTGAGCACTAAAAAATCATTAGAGTACATTCAAAGAGGTAAGGAAAGCGGCACAGCTGTTAGTTGTTCCATCACACCTTATCACCTTTTTTTCTGCGATGAAGATTTGCAGGATTATGATAGCAACCTGAAAGTAAACCCACCACTTAGAAGCAAAGAAGAAAGAGATGTTTTAAGAAAAGCAATATCAGATGGCACCGTTGATTGCATTGCTTCACACCACCTGCCACATGAATACGACAGTAAAGTGTTGGAATTTGAATATGCTAAATTTGGCATGATCAGTTTGGAAACGGCGTATGGAGTTCTCCGGACTTCTGCTCCTTCTATTCAATCTGAAAAATGGGTGGAATTGCTATCAACCAACCCCCGCAAACTATTTGGCTTAGAACAAAGAACTATAAAAGAAGGAAGTAAGGCCTCACTAACATTATTTGAGCCGGAGAAGAAATGGACCGTTACTGAAAAAGATATTTTTTCAAATTCAAAGAACTCTCCTTTTATCGGAAAAGAACTGACTGGAAAAGTGGCCGGTATTATTAACGGTGATAAAATTGTATTGTCTGAATCCATTGCATGAAACTATCTCCCCTAATTAAAGGATTAATAACTGCTGCTGTGATGATTGGCTTTTCGCTGATCGCTTACTATTTTATTCCTGCAAAATCTCCCTTGCATTGGCTCGTATATGCAATCTATGCTTTGGGTATCTGCTGGACATTAATTGCATGGAAGAACTCCCCTTCCTTTTCCGGCAAATTTGGACAGAGTTTTAATACCGGCTTCAGGTGTTTTATTGTAGCCACACTGCTGATGATTCTCTACAGTTTTACATTTAATAAAATGCACCCTGAGTTTGCTGAAGAATCGGCCAAACTTTATAAAGAGCAACAACTAACTATAAAGAATACTTCAAAAACACCAGACCAAATTGATGCTGAAGCAATCCGCTACAAAAAAGGCTATACCATGGCAGTGGTTTATGGCTCTATTTTCGGATATTTGATAATTGGCGCCACAGTAACCGCTGCGGTATCTGTTTTATTAACCAGAAGAAAATAATCAATGGACTTATCCATCGTCATACCACTAATTGATGAAGCAGAATCACTGCCGGAATTAACGGCATGGATTGAAAAAGTGATGAATGAAAATCATTACAGCTACGAAGTAATTTATGTAGATGATGGCAGCAGTGATAATTCCTGGGATGTAATTGAACAACTCCGGGTAAAAAACCCAAATATCAAAGGCATCAAGTTCCAACGCAACTATGGTAAATCTGCCGGATTAAATGAAGCTTTCCGGGTAGCTACCGGTGAAGTGGTCATCACAATGGATGCAGACCTTCAGGATAGTCCGGATGAAATTCCTGAACTGAGAAGATTGATCGTGGAAGATGGTTATGACATGATTAGTGGATGGAAAAAGAAACGCTACGATAATACGTTGACTAAAAATATTCCTTCCAAATTTTTTAATGCCGTTACCAGGAAAGTGTCGGGTATTAAATTACATGATTTTAATTGTGGGTTGAAAGCTTATCAACTCCGGGTGGTAAAAGGAGTGGAAATTTATGGGGAAATGCACCGCTATATTCCTGTTTTGGCAAAATGGTCAGGCTTTAAAAAAATTGGTGAAAAGGTAGTAGAGCACCGGGCCAGAAAATATGGCGTATCGAAATTTGGCTGGAGAAGATTTGTAAACGGATTTCTTGATCTGCTTTCGATTACTTTTGTTGGAAAATTTTCTAAACGACCGATGCACTTCTTTGGTTTGTGGGGATCGCTTTTTTTTATGATAGGTCTTGGCATTTCTATCTACCTGATCATTTCAAAAATTTTAGATTCCAATTTTGCCTTAACCAACCGTCCCGGTTTTTTTCTCGCATTAACTTCACTCATTATCGGGATGCAATTATTCCTGGCAGGATATATTGGTGAATTGATTTCAAGAAATTCACCCAACCGCAATGCTTATTTAATTGAAAAGAAAGCTGGTTTGTAATGGCAAAGGTCATTATTATAGGGCCCGCCCATCCTCTGCGGGGCGGACTTGCCACTTTTAATCAAAGGCTTTCCAAACAGTTTTTAGACGAAGGGCATGATTGCTCCATTTATTCTTTTTCATTACAGTATCCTTCTTTTATTTTTCCAGGCACCACACAATACACCGATGAACCTGCACCTGAAAACCTGGTGATACATACTGTTATTAATTCTATCAATCCATTTAACTGGATAAAAACCGGTAACCGGCTTAAAAAAGAGAGGCCGGATATCATTATTGTCCGTTTCTGGTTACCCCTGATGGGACCAGCTTTAGGAACCATATTAAGAAGAGTAAGAAAAAACAAGCATACAAAAATTATTTGTATTGCTGACAATGTAATACCGCATGAAAAAAGATTTGGCGATAAAATGTTTGCCAGATATTTTTTGAAAAGTTGTGATGCATTCATCACCATGAGTGAAAAAGTGATGGGTGATTTGCGTTTGTTTGAAAAAATAAAGCCTGCCCAATTGGTTTCGCATCCGTTGTATGATAATTTCGGAGCTATCATTCCAAAATCCGATGCAAGAAAACATCTTGGCTTACCGGAATCCGAAAAAATCGTTTTGTTCTTTGGTTTTATTCGTAAATACAAGGGGCTTGATTTACTATTTGAAGCAATGGCAGACGAACGAATAAAAAAAGCCGGAATTAAACTGATGGTAGCCGGAGAATTTTATGAAGATGCTAAACAATACTTGGAGCAAATTGAAAAGCTGGGAATAAAAGACCAATTGATACTAAAAACTGATTTTATTCCGGATAGCGAAGTGAAATATTATCTCTGTGCTGCAGACGCTGTGATACAACCTTACCGGAATGCAACCCAAAGTGGCGTCACCCCCCTCGCCTTTCATTTTGAAAAACCAATGGTAGTTACTAATGTTGGCGGCCTTCCTTCATTGGTTCCCGATGGAAAAGTTGGTATTGTGGTGGAACCAACACCTACCGCTATTGCTAATGGTATCCTGAAATTCTACCAATTAGGAGAAAATTATTTTATTCCTCATCTTCGCAATGAGAAAGAAAAATATAGTTGGGCCAAAATGGCCGGAACTATTTCTCAATTAGCAAATGATATACAGAAGTAAAGCCCCTTTAAGAATTGGATTAGCCGGTGGAGGTACAGATGTAAGTCCATACTGTGATTTATATGGTGGCGCCATATTAAATGCTACCCTTTCACTTTATGCAAATGCTACTATTGAACCGGTAGCAGGTAATAAGATCATTTTTGAAGCGATTGATAGAAATGAACAACTACAATTTGATTGGTCCGAAGTTTTACCTGTTAATGGCACATTAGATCTTTTAAAAGGTGTTTATAACCGTATTCAAAAAGATTACGGCATACCGGAACAGGGGTTTCGTTTATCAACTTTTGTAGATGCACCTGCTGGTTCAGGCCTGGGAACTTCCTCAACTCTTGTAGTGGCTATCATCGGGGCTTTTGCAGAAATGCTTCGCCTTCCGTTTGGTGAATATGATATGGCAAATTATGCTTACCAGATTGAAAGGGGCGATTTACTTTTTGCTGGGGGACGACAAGACCAGTATGCTGCAACGTTCGGGGGAGTAAACTTTATGGAGTTTTATGAAAACGATAAAGTGATCGTTAATCCATTACGGGTGAAACAGGAACATTTATTTGAGCTGGAAAATAATTTATTACTCTACTACACTTCTACCAGCCGTGAATCTGCTGAAATCATTAAAAAGCAAAGTAAGAATGTAACAGATAATAAAGCAAAATCCATAGAAGCAATGCACCACCTGAAAGAACAGGCTTCGATGATGAAAGAAGCTTTATTAAAAGGAAGATTGAATGAAATCGGGGAAATACTTGATTATGGTTTTCAGCAGAAACGACTGATGGCAGATGGCATAAGCAATCCGTTAATGGAAGAAATATATGAAACGGCAAAAAAGGCCGGGTCTACAGGAGGAAAAATATCAGGTGCGGGTGGCGGCGGATTTATGATCTTTTACTGCCCGGTTAACACAAAATATAAAGTGATCAAAAGTCTGGAGAACTTTGGTGGAATGCATCGCAACTACCAGTTCGTGGAACATGGACAAAAATCATGGACTATATAAAAAAGAATTAAGGATATTATGGAAAAAATTAAAAGGATAATTCAGGCTTCAATAGATACAAAGCAGCAAATTCTGCAAGATGAAACATTGATTAATACTATTGAAAAAGTTGTGGATGTAATTACCAATGCTTTTAAAAATGGAAACAGAATCTACTTCTGTGGAAATGGTGGCAGTGCAGCTGATGCACAACACTTAGCTGCAGAATTCTCTGGCCGGTTTTATACCGACAGAAAGGCATTACCGGCTGAAGCTTTGCATTGCAATACTTCTTATTTAACTGCAGTAGCGAATGATTATGGATTCGAGCTGGTCTATTCGAGAATGATAGATGGTATTGGAGAAGCAGGCGATGTATTGATCGGACTTTCAACTTCGGGCAATTCTGTCAATATTATTAATGCATTTGATGTTGCAAAAAGTAAAGGATTAATAACCGTGGGTTTTACCGGTATTACGGGAGGGCAAATGAAATCGATTAGCGATCATCTTATTAATATCCCCTCGTCTGATACACCAAGGATTCAGGAAAGTCATATCACCATCGGTCATATTATTTGTCAGTTAGTGGAAGAAAAATATTTCAAAACCCCATAATCTGCCACGGCGGAGCTTTAGAGGACTCTTCATGATTAAAGAAGCAATTATTCTTGCAGGTGGTTTGGGAACAAGACTTCGTAATGCCGTTCCTGACCTGCCAAAATGTATGGCACCGGTTGCGGGCAGGCCGTTTCTTTTTTATGTCATCAATTATCTCAGAAGCCAGGGTATAGAAAAATTTATTCTTTCATTGGGCTATATGCATGAGGTGATTGAACAATACCTGCAGTCAAATTTTTCAACACTTACTTATCAATTTGTTATAGAGGATGAACCACTTGGAACCGGCGGTGCCATTCAATTGGCTTTATCCAAAGCCACTGAAGAAAATATAGTTATCGCAAACGGAGACACAATATATAAAGCCAATCTTGCAGAAGCAGCACATTTTCATTTATACAATAACGCAGAAACTACCCTGCTGCTGAAACCGATGCAAAACTTTGATCGTTATGGTGTAGTAGAACTGTCAGAAGACGATTTAGTCAGCTGTTTTAAGGAGAAAACATTTTATAAAGAAGGTATAATTAATGGAGGTTTATATATCCTGAACGTTAGTAAATTTCTTGATGAAGAATTTCCAGGTAAATTTTCATTTGAAAAAACCTATCTCGAAAGCCTATATAAAGAACGACGTATTTATGGGTTGGTTCAAGACGAATATTTTATTGATATCGGCATCCCCGAAGATTTTAACCGGGCTCAGTCAGAACTCAGCAACCCTCCCCTTCACCTGCCTGCAATTGATTTCACCTGGACCATTTTTTTAGACCGTGATGGTGTAATCAATAAAGACAAAATTGGCAGCTATATATTTAATCCTGAGGAATTTCAATTTATGCAAGGTGCACCCCAATTGTTTAAAAAATTAGCTGAGAAATTCAGCCTTTGTATTGTTGTTACCAACCAACGGGGTGTTGGCCGTGGAATGATGACAGAAGAAGATTTAACAAATATCCACCACAAAATGCTGGCAGAAGTAAAAAGTGCCGGAGGAAAGATAGACAAGATTTATTTTGCCACTTCCATCGTAAACAACCACCCGATGAGGAAGCCAAACCCCGGTATGGCTTTTCAGGCAAAAGCTGATTTTCCCGCTATCGAATTTTCAAAATCAATCATGGTTGGTAACAAACTAAGTGATATGGCTTTTGGCAAAAATGCCGGGATGTATACCGTATTCGTGGCGACAACAAACCCGGAAATACCCTTTCCACACCCTGATATTGACCTTCGTTTCGATTCTTTGGAACATTTTGTCAAGGCTTTATAATCCCACACAAAATTTTACACCCTTTTTTGCGTTGTATCCCCGTCTTACCGGATATCAATATAGTATAAATCAGTAGAATGCAACCTGATCATCCGGGCAGTCATCTCAATAAAACTGTAACTTAGCTTTACAAATTCAAAAAACATCCTGGTGAAAGAAATGCTCATTAAACTCTCTTTTCTATTTACTTTAATAATGCTATTTTCTGTTGATTCGATTTCTCAGAAAATAACTTCCGCTGACTTGAAAAAACTCAGGGTAAAAGAAGACACTCTCAAGGACTATTCCTATTACCTGAACACTGATACTTTGCCGGAAGAAAGAATGGTGTCGGATAGTGTGTTTACCAAAACATTGGTACGGGCATTACAAATAAAAAATTCATTTTATTATCCATTTGATTCTGTTGTTGGAATTTCTAAACTATATGCTCCTGATACTTCCTTCCGCATATTTACCTGGGTCATTTCTTTTGATGATTATTATTACCGCCAACGGGGAGCCATCCAATTACGAACTCCAGATGGTTCATTAAAATTACTCCCGTTAAGGGATTTTTCTGAGTTTACTGATAAGCCTGATGACTCAATACGAACAAGCCGCAACTGGATAGGCGCTATGTATTATAATATCATTAAAACACAGTTTAAAGGGAAAAATTATTATACCCTTTTTGGCTTCGATAATAACAGTGCTCAAAGCAGCATGAAATGGATTGATGTATTAACTTTTAATGAAAAAAATGAACCTGTTTTTGGCGGCCCTTTTTTTAGCTATGAAAAAGATTCTATTCCCGGAAAAACGAGGTTTAGGTACAGTACGGAGTTCAAAAAAAATGCAAGGGTGCTTGTCAATTATATTGAAGATCTGCAGATGATATTGGTAGATCATCTTGTTTCGGAATCCGATCAACCCGAACTACCCTGGACCTTTGTACCTGATGGTGACCAGGAAGGATTTAAATGGGAAAACGGTAAATGGGTACATGTTGATAAGGTCTTTACATTCAAGTTACAGGATGGACAGGCCCCTATTGGCGATCCTTTACTAGATTCAAAAGGCAACCGCAATGAGATTAAACTACAGGAAAAGACTGATAAGAATAAAGCAAAAGAGAAACCAAAGGATAAGATCAACTACGACAACTAAGCCCGATAGTGTATCTGTTTAAAAATTTCAGGCAGAGAATAATTGCTAACACCCTGCGAACCCAGCGGCCTATGCGTGAATATGAATCTTTAATTTAAACTCACCCCTTTTTTCTTTTCATAGTAATGTCTCAGTTTGAAAACTTATTCATAAAAAATGGTTTTTGAACCACATAGGAACAGTAGGAACATAGGAAATCACATAGCTATGTGTTATACTTATGTGGTCTATGTGGCTACTTGCCTACCGGCAGGCAGGTGTGGTTCAAGTTAATTTCAAACTGAGACATTACCCTTTTTTCATTCCCCTTTCATTGGCTATCTTTAGGGCTAATGGAGAAAACCACAACCATCATAAAACCTCCTTCTGGTATTTCGCTGGGATTTAAAGAGTTATGGCAGTACCGTGAACTATTTTATTTCTTCACCTGGCGGGATATCAAGGTCAAATACAAACAAACATCTCTTGGGGTTTTGTGGGCTTTATTGCAGCCGTTGGGTTTGATGCTGATCTTTACTTTCATCTTTTCCCGAACATTAAAAATGGAGACCGGTACAATCCCCTACCCCGTTTTTGTTTTATCGGGTTTGATCTTGTGGGGGCTTTTTAACAGTTCCGTTTCTCATGCTGCTGAAAGTATGATACAAAATAGTAACATTATTAAAAAAATTTATTTTCCCAGATTAATAATCCCTTGTTCTGCAATCCTTGTCGCCTTATTCGATTTCCTGATGGCATTATTAATTTTTATTATTCTCTGCATCTGGTATAAACAACCAGTTGGATGGAATGCTGTACTTTTTTTTCCCGCTGGGATTTTATTAACGCTTTTTTCAGCATTCGGATTAGGTACCTTCCTCGCAGCATTAAATATTAAATACAGGGATTTCCGTTATGTGGTGCCTTTTATGCTGCAAGTGTTATTTTTTTCATCACAGGTTATTTATCCATTGCAATCAATCAGTCCCGATTATTTAAAATATTTGTTAGCCATCAATCCGCTGAATGGAGCCATTGAATTGTTCCGGGCACCTTTAACAGGATTTGCCCCGGATATGAATGTGATATTGATCAGCACCGCCACATCCTTAATATTGGCAACAATCGGATTATTTTATTTTCGAAAAACAGAAAAATATTTCGCAGATATAGCCTGATGTCATCAATTATTGAAATACGGGGTTTGGGCAAGAAGTATAAGCTGGCAGAAACACAGCAATACCTTGCATTGCGGGATGTTATCAGCAATGCTGGTAAACAATTATTTTCTAAGAGGGAACAGCCTGCCTACCGGACAGGCAGGGAAAAAGAATTTTGGGCCCTCCGGGATATAAATTTTGATATACAGCCAGGAGAAAGGGTTGGCATAATCGGAAAAAATGGTGCCGGCAAAAGCACTTTATTAAAAATTCTCAGTAAGATCACTCCGCCTACTACAGGAACTATAAAACTTCATGGAAGGATAGCCAGCTTGCTGGAAGTAGGAACTGGTTTCCATCCTGAGCTTACAGGAAGAGAGAACATTTATCTCAACGGCTCCATACTTGGATTGAAAAAAGCAGAGATAACCCGCCAATTAGATGCAATCATTGATTTTAGCGGCGTAGAAAAATTTATTGATACCCCGATCAAACATTATAGCAGTGGTATGCAGTTGCGGTTAGCCTTTTCAGTAGCGGCACACCTGGAACCTGAGATATTATTGATTGATGAAGTGCTGGCTGTTGGAGATATGGAGTTTCAGAAAAAATGTTTAGGTAAGATGGAAGAAGTAAGTAAAAAAGACGGAAGGACGATCTTATTTGTAAGCCATGATTTAAGTGCTATTTCTACACTCACAGAAAAATGTCTGTTATTAGATAAAGGAATAATGAACGGTTTTGAAAAGACACAAATAATAATTGACCGCTATGCCGGGATGATGACAACCAAAAATGATTTTATTGCCGGGCCAGTTGACAATGATATCCCGACCATTACCAGGGTTGAACTAAGCACTTCAGAAAACAACAACTTACAGGCACATGGCAGGCCCTTGTCTATTTTATTTGAAATAACCATGCCATATGAAAATTATTCTAATCTTGCATTATCATTCCAGGTTTTTAATCATATAAACCAGCCAATTTTATTTAACTGGATATTTGATTATGAAAAGAATATTTTCCGGAAGAAAGGAAAGAATTACCTGCGGTTTACTTTTGAGGAATTCAGGCTTTACAAAGGAAATTATTATTTAAGGGTACATCTTGCAAATTCAAAAAACAGGCAAAATTATCAACAGATTGATTGTTGCAATTTTACTGTCGAAATGATCAATCTAAAAGAACCTGAATGGGGATGGCAGGAAAATGTTACACAATTCATAGATAAAGGCAAATGGCAGGAGGTTTAAAATTAAAAACTTGAAAATACCTAAATCATATATTGATAATTTTTACTCACATCACTCTGAAAGTTCCCTTGCCTCTGCAAAAGAGATCATTCCACTTGTTTTGGAATATATAACACCATCATCCGTAATTGATATCGGATGTGGCCAGGGCGAATGGCTGTCTGTCTGGAAACAACATGGAGTTAAAAATATTTTGGGTTATGATGGGCCATTTGTAAAACAGGAAGAATTAATGATTTCAAAAGAAGAATTTCTTGTCTGTGATTTAGAAAAAGAATTTCAAAGCATTATCAAATATGATTGTGCAACCAGTTTAGAAGTTGCTGAACACTTAAAACCTCAGGCAGCAGAGCTATTTATTAGTTCACTATGCCAATCTGCTGATTTCATTCTTTTCTCCGCAGCGATACCGGGACAAGAAGGCACTTTGCATTTCAATGAACAATATCCCGAATACTGGATAAATCTATTTCAGAAAAATAATTTTGAAGTATATGATTGTCTTCGTGAAAAGATATGGGACAATAAAGCAATTTCTTCCTGGTACAGGCAAAATATTTTAATCTTTATCCGGAACGGTGAAATAAACAAATATCCGCTTGTTCCAAAATATAAAAACAGTGCAAACGCTTTGATTCATCCTGAACTTTTTGAATATAAACTCAACAAGATTGCCAGTTATGAAAGAGCATTAAGTAATCCTTTAATTACCATAGGTTACTTTTTAAAAAAATATTTTAAAGCCCTAATATCTCTTTTTAAAAAATGAGAAAAGAAAATATTTCAAGGTTGGCTGATTATAAAAAGATCAATAAGTTTCACCCGGATTACCTGGTGTATTTTTACCTGATCAGGGATCTTGAATTTGCGATCAATACCTATGCCAAAGGGAAAGTGCTTGATATTGGATGTGGAAATAAACCATACGAATCTGCTTTTGAAGGAAAAATAACAGGCTATACAGGTTGCGACATTATTCAATCCGACCAGAATAAAGCAGATATCATTTGTGAAGCCACAAAAATTCCGTTACCTGCAGAAAGTTTTGATACAATTTTCTCCTCGCAAACAATTGAACATGTCGCCGACTATCAAAGTATGATTACTGAAGCATTCAGGCTATTAAACCCAGGAGGTTATTTTATCCTTTCCGGGCCTATGTACTGGCATTTGCATGAGGAACCACATGATTATTTTCGCTTTACAAAACACGGATACGAATACATACTGACAAAAGCAGGATTTAAAATAGAAAAGGTTTTGCCCAATGGAGGCATGTGGGCAGTTAGCGGTCAATCATTTTTACATTCGCTTGCTTTTGGTAATACAAAATTTTTTCTTACCCGAATATGGCGGTTTATTTTTTTTAAATTACGAATGCAATGGATCTTTAATACATTCTATCAATGGCTCGACAGAAAAGATTACAATGCCATCAGTACCCTTAACTATGTAATTATAGCTTATAAAAAAGGATAATATGGACCCAGTGATCTCCATAATAATACCCTGCTATAACCAGGGGCAATATATTTCGGATGCTATCGGTAGCGTTGAAAAATATCCTGATAAATCAGTTTATGAAATAATAATTATTAATGACGGATCAACCAATGAAGACACTATTGCAGTTTTGAAATTGCTTATGGAGAAGGGATATCATGTGATTAATCAGGATAACCAGGGACTGTCAATGGCCCGGAATAATGGCATTGCCATTGCAAAAGGAAAATATATTTTACCGCTGGATGCGGATAATAAAATAAGACCTGCATATATTGACAAAGGAATACAAATCCTGGATTCGCATCCCGATGTAGGTATAGTATATAGCAATTCATTACGTTTTGGGAAAGAAAATAAGATTTTTAGACCCGGTAGATTCATCCTGAAAAAACTTATGTTTGAAAACTATATTGATGCCTGCGTTGTTATGAGGAAAGAAGTTTGGGAAGAAACCGGAGGATATGATAAAATGATTTCTGCTTATGCTGACTGGGACTTAAACCTTTGCGTCTTTGAACATGGCTGGAAGTTTCATTACGTAAATGAAATTTTGTTTGAATACAGGGTAAGAAAAGATTCAATGCTGAGGCAGCTTACAAATTCAGAGGAATTAATAAAATATATAGCCAGGAAACATGGCCCTTTATATAGAACTGAATTTCTAAAGACATTAACTATAAAAAGAAAACTAAAGTCAGCCATGGTTGATTTGTTTCGAAAAATAACCGGGAAGCCTGGATATTAAATAAAGGCAAGGGAAATACTAATGCAAACATTTTGTACAATAATCACAGCCGACTACCTGCCCTTTGCAAAGGTATTGCTTGCGTCCATACTGAAATATGATCCGGATGTTACATTACAGGTATTAGTTGTTGATAAAACCGATTCTCCTTCTTCTGAAAATTTTGTCATTCATTCTGTTGATTCAGTTGCCACTTCTCCCGTTGCAAAAGGGATTCATAAAAAATATGCCCATACCAACCCCAGTCAATTCCGCTGGGCTTTAAAACCCGTATTCATCAGCCATCTTTTACAAAAAGGCTTTGATAAAGTGATCTTTACAGACGCAGATATTTATTTTGTCAACAATTTCAGTTTTTTATTTGAAGAACTTGATACTAACAATGTTCTTCTCACACCCCATTGGGCAAACCTGAATCCTTTCGAAAATGAAGGCAGCCTGAAAGATGTGTTGAGTGGGGGATTGTATAATGCTGGATTTATTGGTGTAAATAAAAAAGGAGAAGGCATCATAAATTGGTGGGCCGAAATGTGCCATTATAAAACAGAAGAAGATCCAAAACTGGGCTTCTATTTTGATCAAAAATATTTAAACATCCTGCCCGTTCAATTTGAAGGCGTGAAAATTATCAAACACCAGGGGTGCAATCTTGCTTCATGGAATGTGCAAACCTGTAAAAGAGAAATCGTCAATGGAAAGCTTATGATCAATCAGCAATTCGAACCGGTTTTTATTCATTTTAACAGGGAAACGTTTGTAAATATTCTAAACCGGAATGATAAACTGCTGTATCCTTTTCTGGAAGAGTATATTCAACTTTTCAAGAAAGAAGGATTCGACCTGGAGAATAATTATAAAACACTTGATTTCTCAAAATTCAATTCCCCTTTTCTAAAACTAAAATACAAATTACTTCTACGTACCCGGTTCAAAAGATTTTTATTCAGACTTGCTGAAAGATTATAAAAAGTTTTCTGTGAAGAATTTTATTTGATGACCAACCGTCCTGTAAAATCAAGCCGGTTTAAATAAACATTGCCATTGGCCGAAAAATATTCGTCCACTGCTTTTCTGGTACCAGCCCAAGCTCCGTAATCATCAATGATAAGTATCCCGCCTTTTTCCAGCAATGGATATAAATGAGTCAGTTCATGTTTCGTAGATTCATACCAATCTGTATCCAATCGTAACAAAGTAAGTTTACCCGGTATAGTTCCCGGTATGGTTTCCTCAACTTTCCCTTTTACGAAAATGAAATTATCTTTTGGATAACCTGTGCTTGACATATTAGCCTGCACTTCTTCCAATGGCGAAAGACACCAATTATTTAATTGCTCATTTACTTTATTCCTTTCCCACTCTGCTTTCTCTGTTTCTCCATCTTCATCACCCGGTTTTGTCATTCCTTCAAATGTATCGTAGAGATAAATTTTCCTATCTGTTATACCGGCTGCTGATAGTATAGATGCTATCATCATGACGGAGCCACCTTTCCATACACCACATTCTGCAAAGTCACCTTTTATCCCGTTCTGGATGATATAGAGAACAGCATGATACAATGCATAGCATCTTTCCGGTTCCACCATTGTGTATGCTTTTATCTTATCATAGACCTGCTGAAAACCTTTATCAGCATCAATATCCTGTAAGACATTAAAGCTTACTTCTGCTTGCTTTATACGGCTCAGCTTTAATCCAAGCAAGCTCAAAGGATAATTGATAATCTTTGATAATTTCGGCATATACAAAAACTAAAATACAATATTCATTCAATAAAAAAGGCACCATCTCTGATGCCAGGAACCTGTATTAACTCCCGACTAATTACTCAGGACTCCCGACTCGATTGATTAATCATCCAGTTTCAACACAGCCAAAAATGCCTCTTGCGGTATTTCCACATTACCTATCTGGCGCATCCGCTTCTTACCTTCTTTCTGTTTCTCCAGCAGTTTACGTTTACGGCTGATGTCACCACCATAACATTTAGCAGTTACATCTTTCCGCATGGCAGAAATAGTTTCTCTGGCCAATACTTTAGCACCAATAGCAGCTTGTATCGCAATCTGGAATTGCTGACGTGGAACCAGTTCTTTTAATTTTTCGCAAAGCTTTCTTCCAAACTCATGTCCACGGCCACGGTGTATCAATGCACTCAGGGCATCTATCTTATCGCCATTCAGCAAAATGTCCATTTTCACAATGTCTGCTTCCCGGAAGCCGATGGGATGATAGTCGAAAGATGCATAGCCTCTTGTTTGCGATTTTAATTTATCATAGAAGTCAAATACAATCTCTGTCAAGGGCATTTCAAAAATCAACTCCACCCTTGTAGTAGTAAGATAACTCTGGTTCATCAGAATACCTCTTTTGCCCAAACACAAAGTCATAATGTTGCCGATATAGTCAGGCTTGGTAATGATCTGTGCTTTGATAAATGGCTCATCAATATGATCCGTTTTTACCGGGTCGGGAAACTCCGTAGGATTATTGACGATTATTTTTTCTCCTTTCGTTGTATATGCGATAAAACTAACGTTGGGAACAGTCGTTATCACTGTTTGGTTAAACTCTCTCTCCAATCGTTCCTGTATAATTTCCATGTGAAGCAAACCAAGAAAGCCGCAACGGAAACCAAAACCAAGTGCCTGTGAAGTTTCTAATTCATAAGTCAATGATGCATCATTCAACTGCAACTTGTCCATACAATCCCGCAGCTCTGCAAAGTCATCAGTATTGACCGGGAAGATGCCCGCAAACACCATCGGCTTCACTTCCTGAAAACCTTTAATGATCTCCTGGGTAGGATTAGCAGCTAAGGTTACTGTATCTCCCACTTTTACTTCCTTCGCATTCTTAATACCGGTAATCAGGTAACCCACATCACCACACTTCACTTCATTCTTCTCCGTCATCTTTAGTTTCAAAATGCCCACTTCATCCGCTACATATTCCTGGTCGGTAGAAACAAATTTTACTTTATCCCCTTTCTTTATCGAACCATTTCTTACCCGGAAATAAACAATGATACCGCGGAAAGAATTGAACATACTATCAAATATCAAAGCCTGAAGCGGCGCATCGGGTTTGCCCACCGGTGCCGGAATCCTGTTCACAATTGCATCCAATATTCCTTCCACACCTACACCGGTACGGCCACTGGCATGAAGGATATCTTCTTTTTTACAACCTATCAATTCGATGATCTGGTCTTCCACTTCCTCAATCATTGCTCCGTCCATATCAATCTTATTGATGACGGGAATGATCTCAAGGTCATTATCAATTGCAAGGTATAAGTTGCTGATAGTCTGCGCCTGGATGCCTTGAGTTGCATCAACTAAAAGCAAACATCCTTCACAAGCAGCCAATGCACGGCTTACTTCATAACTAAAGTCCACATGGCCGGGAGTATCAATCAGGTTCAGGATGTATTCCTGCCCGTCGGTATGCTTATAATTAATCTGGATGGCATGGCTTTTAATGGTAATGCCCTTTTCTCTTTCAAGGTCCATATCATCGAGCACCTGATCCTTCATATCTCTGTCGCTGATAGTGCCGGTGCTTTGCAACAATCGGTCAGCAAGGGTGGATTTGCCATGGTCTATATGTGCGATAATGCAAAAATTACGGATGTTCTTCATGTGCTTAATACCTCATTTTCAAGAGCGGCGAAGGTAAGCGATTTGGGCCGCATTTGTCATTCCGATGCTTCCTTAGTCAGCATAGGCTACAGAGGAATCTGGGATTGTTTAGCCAAGCTGAAGTGCTACTATCATCGTCTGTGCAGTTTACCCTGAGGAATCGAAGGGTCGCATTTTCAATCCGGCTTTTACATTCAACAACTGTTATCTTTAGCCATTATCAACGAATTTACACAAACTGAAATCTATGCAATTTACGGCTCAACAAATAGGTGATCATTTAAAAGGACAACTGGAAGGAAATGCTGATGTAATTATTACCAAATTAGCAAAAATAGAAGAAGGAGTACCTGGTTCCATTTCTTTTCTGGCTAATCCAAAATATATACCCTACCTGTACACCACCAAAGCCTCTTTAGTAATTATTAATAAAGACTTTGTATTGACTGCTCCCGTAACAGCCACTTTACTCAGGGTAGATAGTGCTGAAGTTGCTTTTACAACATTACTTGAAATGTATAACCAGGTTAAACTTAATAAAAAAGGAATTTCAAAACTGGCATTTATTTCAGAAAGTGCAACAATAGGTAAAGATATTTATGCCGGAGAATTTTCATTTATTGGTGAGAATGCCAAAATAGGCAACAATGTAAAAATATATCCGCAAGTATACATAGGCGATAATACAGAAGTGGGTGATAACACAACTTTGTTTTCGGGAGTAAAAATTTATTCTGAAACAACTATCGGGAGAAACTGTATCATTCATTCAGGAACAGTATTAGGAAGTGATGGCTTCCGTTTTAACCCTGAAAATGACAATAAAAAAGTACCGCAGATAGGCAATGTTGTTATTGAAGATGATGTAGAAATCGGAGCAAATTGTGCAATTGACCGGGCTACATTGGGTTCTACCATTCTTCGAAAAGGAGTAAAATTTGATAACCTCGTTCATATAGCACATAATGTAGAAATTGGTGAGAATACATATTTTGCTGCTACAGGAGTAGTAGGAGGTTCAACAAAAATCGGGAAAAATTGTATGTTCAGCGGTCATGTTGGAATTGTAGGGCATTTAAATATAGCTGACAATACGACAATCACTGCTCAGTCGGGTATTTCAAAAAATATCACAAAACCTGGTGGAGTGTATATGGGGTCGCCAGCTTTCGATGCAAACAAATACCGGAAAGCATATATACACTTCCGAAATCTTGATGCATTGGTGGACAGGGTTTCTTTACTTGAAAAACAAATTAAAGAAGGTTAAAAAATTATCCTGACTATTTTTATTGGTTTTTAATTTAAGCCGTTGCTGGTATTTTCTTCCACCCGCAACAAGAATTGAAATGCTGCTTTCATCACGGGCATTAGCTTGAAATTATTTCAACGTTATCCGCTGTTCATCGCCCGGAACCTGTAAAGGATTATTCCTTCGGCCAGTTGTATTTTTCAAGCCAGTTAAAGAAATCTTCCACCTTGTCCTTGTTATCCTTTTGCCAGTTGATAATTTCATTCTTACCGGAAGAAGTCATCGCAATATAACAGGCTGTTGTGATAAAGTCATTCTTTTTCATGTCCACAAAGAACGGAACATAGAAATTTTTATAGAATCCTTTATCCTTTTTATCAGTTTCATCAATGATTGCGATCATTGTAGAAAGTCGATAACCTAATAGCTCTGCTTCAGAACGGGTAGTAAGTGAATCCGGAACTCTGGCGGCTATTAAAGAGAGCATTAGTTCTGCAGAACTGAAATCATCTTCTTTGGATTTCTTTTTATCTAAAACAGATCGATCCAAACTGATTGTTATATTCTTTTCATCCTTCTGACTGATACCCAGCATAATAAATTTATTAAGCTGTGCCAGGTTCAACTTCGCCCTTTCCCCTTCAGGTTCTATCAACAGAAAGCTGAAGCAGGATAGAATACCAGGTATACGGCTTTTTCCTCCTACCAATATACCGAGGGCATTGTGGGATGAGCCATGCATAGGATTTCTCCGCACTGAATTTTGAAAACTCATAATTGCGTCATCAGTATAGTTCAATCCCACTTCTGTTATACCTTTGTTGAAGTAGAGAAGATAGCTTTGCGGGAATTCCTTGATACCCTCTTCATATATTTTTATTGATTTTTTTTTATCTCCCTGAAAATCTAATATTGTTCCATAATTGACAAAAGATAGCCTCCTTACATCGGGGTCTTTAGATTCTTTCAAAATTTTTTTGAGAATATCCAACGCTTCATCAAAACGCTTTAATTGCATCAGGCTATATGTTTTTTCAAACATTGCTTCTCCGTTGGTGGGCTCCAGCTTTAAAGCCTCGTCAAACTTTGTAATAGCAGCTGAATAGTCACCCTTTTTATGAAGTGAAACTCCATCTTTAACTAATTGATCAACCTCATTTTGCCCAAATGCAAGTGTTGAAAAAATTGCCAGCAGGAATGAAATAATGATATGTTTCATAAAAAAGTATTAAATAAAACTGCCTCTTTACCAGAAAATTAAAAAAAATCTCTGAATAAGAAGAATTTAATTGCAGAAAGTATATGTGGTCCCTTCACAAAAGTTAGTAGTAATCCGAATGGGTGAATCTGCAGGCAATGTGCAATTAGCCCTCTCCAGTTTTGATACGGAACTGTGGGGAAAGCTGAAAAACATGATCGGGTATTAATTCCATTTACGATGATCATTTAACCTGCCATATCTCAGGTAATGGGATGTCATTTACGGGAATCTTCTTTCTTATTTTACAGTTGGTTAACTATAAAGTCAAATGGTATAATTTACATTTGACAATAATACCGATACGACATTAAAAGCATGTCCTTCAGTCATACCTGTTGTCTATCGGTATTAATACCTCTGGCAAGGATATTAATTTAAAGTCTATTTGGTATAATATTCATAAAGTGATATACAAAAAAACTAATACAGTATGGATACTTTTTCCTGCTGTGGGCATCCTGGTTTTTATCATTTTATACATAGTGGCGGCAATGTTATATCCCGGGGGTTCAGATGTAAACAAATCAGCTTCTGGATTTAGCTGGCAACACAATTACTGGTGTGAGCTGATGGCAACGGAAGCACAAAACGGGCAGCTAAACTCTGCCAGGCCAGTAGCCATATCTGCCATGTTTGTTCTGGCAGTCAGCTTGATTATTTTCTGGTATCATATTCCTCTTCTTTTTAGATACCGGAAATTTAATTATCTGTTTATACGTTTCTTCGGTATTAGTTCCATGTTGGTTATTCCCTTATTCTTAGTTGGTATGCATGATTGGGTTACTAATATTGGCTCCTTGTTGGGTTGTATAGCCATTGCGGCTCTTTTGGTAAACCTATTCAACTATCAATTGTATTTTCTTTTTTTGATTGGAATTGGATGCCTGCTGCTTTGTGTAGTTAATAATTACATTTATTACAACAAGGAATTATTACATCATCTTCCAATTATTCAAAAAATCACCTTCCTGGTTTTTCTGGCCTGGTTTATTCTGCTTTCATTACTTCTTTATAAAAAGGGAAAACCACAAACTCAGAAAATCATAGCATAATTATTTACCTTAGTTATATGATCCACATTTCATCCGCAAGTGTTCCTGATGTACCGGCATTAGTTACCCTCATCAACAGTGCTTACCGTGGTGATGCTTCCAAAAAAGGATGGACAACAGAAGCTCATCTGCTGAAAGGTGAACTGCGTACAAATATTCCAACACTAACAGCACTGATGGATAACCCGCAGGCAACTTTTCTGAAATATGCCACAGCAGACAGAATCATTACCGGAACTGTTTATTTAGAAAAACAGGAAAGAGGATTATACCTTGGCATGTTAACCGTATCGCCGTTACAACAAGCAGGCGGTATTGGCAAGCAACTGCTGGCGGCGGCTGAACAATTTGCAAAAGAATCTAACTGCCCATGCATTTTTATGAGTGTTATCTCTGTTCGCAACGAGTTAATCGCCTGGTATGAAAGACATGGCTATCAAAAAACAGGAGAAACGAAACCCTTCCCTGCAGATAACATTTTTGGCACTCCTACTCAGACACTGGAGTTTATTATCATGGAAAAGAGAATACATTCAGAACAGAACAACTGAATAGAGAACCTGCATTACATTCTTTTTTAACTACGTTTTCTTATGTCATCGATTATCACTGTCACACTCAATTCAGCCATAGATAAGAGTAGAACAGTTACAGAATTGAGGATAGATGTTAATGAAGTTGAAGCAGCAGCCAGAAAAATCATTCATGAATAAAATTGTGAAGCAATTGTCGTACCAAAGGTTGAAGCAGGCGCCTTACTTGTCATGGCAAATGAAACAACAAAAATTACACCTTCTGCTGTGGAAATAAAAAAAAGTACTTTGGGTGCAGATGATAGTATGGTAGCGGGGATTGTTGTAACCCTGTCAAAAGGATAGTCAATATTAAAAGCAATTCAGTACGGTATTGCCTGTGGCTCGGCAGCAACGATGAACCCCGATACTGAGCTTTGCCTCCGGGAGGAGGCAGATAATTTATTTATTGCAATCATCATTAGAGGAGGAAAACTGCAAGTTAAAATCTAATCAATCCGGATTATCCTTATAACAGTATCCCTTACTGCACCGATTTGCGTACTGTACTTGATGGTATAATCGCCTGGCAGCAGAAACTGTACAATTGGATCCCGGTCAAGAGCCAATGTTCCGTTGCTGATTTCCCATACCGGGTTAGTTGAAAGAGGGTTAATAGTTTTAAAGCTGATACCAACGGGGGTACCGATACATTTTTCCTGGAAATAAGAGAAGGCCGATCTATTGGCTGGCGGTGGATCCTCAATAGTGACAGTTTTACAAACAGAATCAGCACCACCCGGTCCTGTGACTTTCAGCTTTAATAAATAAGTACCCCTGAAGTTATAAATATGAGTGGGGTTAGATTGCGTGGAGGTGAAGCCATCACCAAAGTTCCACACATAGCCTGTAGCATTACTTGATGTATTGATAAAAGTTATTGTACAGGGAGTTGCGACTTCAAAACCAGAAATACTGAATTTTGCAGCAGGCTTGTTAGAAGGAGTTCCTCCGTCATCCTTATTACAGGAAGATGCCATTGCAATGGTGCCAAAAAAACCCAATAGAAAAGTCCTCATAAATGTTCATTTGTTCATACAACAAATATAATCAATCATTTTTCCCAAATTCTTTATTGCACCAATTACTTTCTATCGGTAACATTGCAGCATGCTACAAGAAATAGCCCCATATTTTGGATACCTTGCCTCCGTTTTGCTGGCCCTTGGGCTTCTTGTCAATAACGACTTTAAGTTTAGGTGGTTAAATACTGGTGGAAATGTTGCCTTTATTTTTTACGGTGTAGTGCTCGGAGCTATCCCGATTATTCTTACCAACAGCATCCTGTTAGCCATCAACCTTTTTTTTCTTTATAAAATTTATACCCGCAAAGAACATTTTGAATTGCTTGAATTCAGTAATGGCGGTATTATGATAGATCGTTTTTTATCTTTTTACCAGGTGGATATTGTGAACCACTTCCCGGATTTTAAAAGAGAAGAATTAGAACCCAACCTGAATTTTGTTGTATTAAGAAACCTTGTCATTGCCAATATCTTCAGCGTAAAACCTGGCAGTAATGGTACGGCGGAAGTTTTTATTAATTATACGGTGACCAAATACAGGGATTATCAAGTTGGACACTTTATTTTTGAAAAAGAAAAAGAATTCCTGCTTAGAAAAGGGATAAAAACCATTTATTATAAAACCGTTGCCAATAAACGTCATAAAAAATTTCTAATCGTTATGGGTTTTTCTTTGCAGGAATTACAGGGTGGCCAATACTTATGCAAACAATTAAGTTGACAAATCTCCAGGCTTCTACTTTTTATGTTTTTGCCTCTGCAAATCCACTTTTAAATTATGCCGGATAACTTCCCAGTATTCTTTCCCATATTCAACTAATATCTCAGCCCCGGCAGTGATTTCTTTCTTAGATTCAATATACACTTTCAACCCATCTTCTACGTATTCAGAATTGTTGGAAATGCCTTTAACACGTTGTAATCCCCTTGCATCATTCGCATACCTCGCCAGACTGCTTATATGTCTGCTTGCATCAATTACATGATGACGCTTTACGTAATAGATATACCCGTTATTTCCATCATTGTCATTCACTTCTTTCCAGGTAGTAATTTTTCCTTTGTATTCTACAATCCGGGTCCCTTTAGGTATTATTTTTTTTGCAAACAAGCCTTTACCTGCTCCCGGAAGAATTGATTTTTTTACTTCCACACTTTTTTCAAATAATGCCATACTTTTGAACTTAATTTGATCGTTAAAAGCGCAAAGATAACGGGGCAAAAGATTGTAAATTCATTCTGATATTTTTCAATGTCCTGAATTGTATTTAACAGCTTTATGCCATTTTTTGTACCCTTATAATAAAATTGATAAAATGTTCAGAATTGCCTTTATACTAATGCTGTTGCCAGCAACTTGTTTTTCCCAAAACTTAATAGGCAAAACTAAAGATGTTGTAATGAAGGAACTACAGGATCAAATACTGTCTGACAAGAGTCTGACCAAAAAACTTTCCGATAAAGACTCCTTAATAATCCTTACACAATATGCAGGTACTTCCAGATACACTGATTTTTATTATGGGTTTGACAGATCAGGCAAATGCCGGCAGGAAAAAATTATTTCAGGATGCGAATCCTGTTTTAATAATCATCTTGACAAAATACTTGAACAGAAAATGTTTGAATGGAAAAAGATCAATGGGAACCAATACGTTTCAAAATTCAGTGATTATTTATTAGTAGAAATACAAACAGAGAAAAATAATTATTCTATAAATATTCTCCGAACAGATTGGACACAGGAACTCTATAATATGATCATTGGTAATTAAATTGTATCCTGAAAAAATAAGTATAATTTTATCATGGTCATTATTTCTCCAGCAAACCATCATCTCTCCACTTCTTAAATACTAATATAACGCTATCACTTAGTTTTGCCGTCTTTTTAAAAGGCATAAACCCTCTTTCGCCAGGGTTTAATTCAATACGACGGATGACTTCGTCAATATCTGTTTTCACATTCGCAAAATTATCATAAGGCTTCTTGTTACCTCCTTTTGCCGGAATATGGCAAGGAACACAATTATTCATGACCACGGTCGAAACATCATTCGCATAAGTCGACTTGACTACAGGAGTTCCAGCAGTTTTTTTCGCAGAATTACAATTAGAAAATGTAATTGTGGTGATTGCCATACAGGTTAAGACAACGTATTTCTTCATGTTGGTTAAATTTTAAAAATGAAAATAGTCGAAATAAAGATAGAATAAATAACAGTTATAAAAACGTAGTGAGCAAACTAAAGGTTGCTTTAATAACTTTGCCATCTTTCTATGTTAGTTACTACCACTAAAACAATCCGCAATGCCTATTCAGGTTTGTCCCGGGAAACCTGGTTACTTTCTCTGATTATGCTGATCAACCGGAGTGGTACAATGGTAGTTCCCTTTATGACTCTTTATCTCACCAGTAGTAAAATGGGCTATTCGATTGGTGATGCCGGAATTGTGTTTGGCATGTTTGGTGCTGGTGCTTTTTGCGGAGCCTGGCTTGGCGGCAGGCTTACCGATAAAATTGGTTTTTATCCTGTCCAGTTATTTACACTATTGGTTGGTGGCATTTTATTTATGGTATTGGGGCAAATGAAAACCTATCCTCTTATTTGCACTTTTACTTTTTTGCTTAGTTTCTTCAACGAAGCATTTCGGCCGGCCAATTCAACAGCTATTGCATTTTATAGTACTGAAGGAAACAGAACCCGTTCTTATGCCTTAAACAGATTGGCAATAAATCTGGGTTGGGCTGTAGGGAGTGGTCTTGGAGGCTTTCTGGCTGATATCAATTATGAGCTATTGTTCTGGGTAGATGGATGTACCAATATTGGAGCTGCATTATTGTTATGGTTGCTTTTAAAACCAAAGGGGTTTAAAGCTAATCCAAAACCAATAAATAATGAACCGATTGCAAAATCAGCCTATAAAGACAAACCCTTTATTTCATTTGCCTTTATGACCATGCTGTTTGCCTGTTGTTTTTTTCAGTTGTTCAATAATCTGCCGGTTTATTTTGAAAAAGAACTGAAGTTTTCAAAACCATTCATTGGCATCATCATGGCCGCCAATGGTATCATCATTGCCTTAATAGAAATGGTACTGATATATAAGCTTGAAGGCAAACGAAAGAATATTCTTTATATCAGCCTTGGTGTTTTTATAGTTGGTTTATCTTATCTGCTGTTGAATATTCCCGGCGCACCGGTAACTATTGCTATCAGCATGATTGTTCTCATCACTTTTGGCGAAATACTTTCTATGCCGTTTATGAACAGCTACTGGATAGCCAGGACACAACCATCCAACCGGGGGCAATATGCTGCTTTATACACCATGGCATGGTCTGCCGCACAAACGCTGGGGCCAATGGGTGGTGCTCAATTAGCAGAACAAGCCGGATTCAATGTGCTGTGGTGGACAGTTGGCATCTTATCTATTATAACCTCTCTTTCCTTCTGGAGACTGCTCAGGAATAGTTAATTTCCTAAAAATTCATTATTGAAAAAATAACGGCAAAGCCGCCTTTGCGATAAAACTATCGTCACGCAATGGTAACAAATCGAACACCTCAAAAGCTTATTTTTGCCCAAACATTTTTCATGCAAAGACTATTAGCTGTTTTATTAATGATATCAATTGGCTTTTCTGCTCAGGCACAGCAAGGAATTGCCCGGCCAAAATTGATTGTTGGTATAGTGGTTGATCAGATGCGTTGGGATTATCTATATCGCTATTATGACAGGTATGCAGCCACTGGTGGTTTTAAAAGAATGCTAAACCAGGGCTTTTCCTGTGAAAACACATTGATACCTTATGCCCCTACTGTTACGGCCTGTGGTCATAGTTCGATTTATTCAGGCTCCGTTCCAGCTATTTCCGGTATCACCGGGAATTTTTGGTGGGACAATGAAGAAATGAGGTCGGTCTATTGTACTGAAGATAAAACGGTGAATACGGTTGGCAGTAATTCTTCGCTTGGTAAAATGAGTCCCCGGAATATGCTGGTAACCACTATTTGTGACGAATTAAGATTAGCCACAAATTTTAAAAGTAAAGTAATTGGAATATCCATCAAAGACAGGGGTGCTATTTTAACAGCCGGGCATAGTGCCAATGCAGCTTACTGGTATGATAATACGGTTGGTAATTGGATCACTTCCACTTATTATATGAATGAATTGCCAAAATGGGTAAATGATTTCAATAACCTGAAACTGGTTGATAAGTATTATCAGCCCGGTTGGAACCTGCTTTATCCTTCCAGTTCATATATCCAGAGTACAGAAGATGAGAAAATCTATGAAGCAAAGCCATTTGGCAGTAAATTCCCTTATGACTTGAAAAAATTTATTGGAAAAGATTATGGTAAGATTTCGACTACACCTATGGGCAATACATTAACTTCCGATATAGCTAAAGCGGCTGTAATCGGAGAACAATTAGGTTCAGATAGTATTACAGATTTGTTAGCCATCAGCTATTCCTCTCCTGATTATATCGGCCATTCCTTTGGTCCCAATTCAATTGAATCCGAAGATGGATTCTTACGATTAGATAAAGATTTAGGATCCTTATTGGATTTTCTCGACGCTAAAGTTGGTAAAAATAAATACACCGTTTTTCTGTCTGCCGATCATGGTGTAGCCCATATCCCTGAATTTATGCAAGCAAATAAATTACCGGCTGGCCGTGTTTATATGAACACCATTGTTAGCAATTTGAATAAAACTATGGCTGAGAAATACAAGATAAATACCATAATTGTTGCAAACGATAATTACCAGTTACATCTAAATCATCCTTTACTTGACTCAGCTAAAGTTAATGTTGCAGAGATAAAGATGTGGTTGGTAAAAATGCTTTCTTCGGAACCGGGTATAGCTATTGCTTTTTCTCTGGAAGACCTGAATGAAGTTCCTTTGCCTGCTACCATCAGGAATATGATGAACAATGGATATTACCGACAACGTAATGGTGATATACAAATTATTTTAAAACCTAATTATATTGATGCTTATGCAGCCACTGGTACGACACATGGCTTATGGAATCCTTATGATACACACATTCCATTGCTATGGTATGGCTGGGGCATTAAGGAAGGAAAGACCAACCGGGAAACTTATATGACAGATATTGCACCGACTATTGCCGCCATGCTGCGTATCCAGATGCCGAGTGGAAGTGTTGGCCATGTAATTACAGAAGTAATTAAATAATAACTGAATCCAATAAATGTATCGATATTATTTTATGTTAATTTTAATAACCGTTCATTAAGTATATTATCAATATGAAAAATTATAGAAAACTATTTTTGGCATTTTTTATCTTCATCTCAATAGTTACTAAGGCACAACGGGTTGACAGTGTCAGATTTTTTAATGAAGATGGAATAATTGAGATGAAGTTGACTACAGATATTACAAAGTTAAAAAATGAGAAGGGTGAAGATATGTTTCAGCCGGCTACGATCAGTTTACGCTTCCCAGATAGTTCAGTAATAGAAGAACCGGTAACCGTTGCACCCCGGGGCCATTTCAGACGGGAATTTTGCAATATCCCACCCATTCTGGTGGACTTTAGTTCAGCAAAATCTCCGCGGTTATCCCCTTTAGGTAAATTAAAATTGGTAATAGGTTGCGGGAAAAATGGTAATGATGAACAATTGCTGTTGAAAGAATATCTTGCTTATAAGATATATAATCTGCTTGAAGATAAAAGTTTCCGGGTAAGACTGCTACGAGTAAACTATGTGGACACCAGGAATAAAGAAAAAACTTTTTCACAATATGCTTTCCTGATCGAAGATGATAAAGACATGGCGATAAGAAATAATTGTATTAAAAAGCCCAAAGCAGGTTATGCCTCTGAAAATACAAACAGAGTATTGATGACGATGGTGGCTGTGTTTGAATACATGATAAGCAATGGTGACTGGTCGGTTCCCAATAACCATAACATCAGATTGATTTATGATAAAGATAAAGAAGGGACTAAACCATACCCAGTACCTTACGATTTTGATCATTCTGGTTTCGTAAACGCCGACTACGCTACACCTAACGAGTTACTTGGAACTGAGTCAGTAAAAGAAAGAGTGTACAGGGGGTTCCCAAGAGAAATGGCAGAATTACAAACTTGTTTCGATGTTTTTAGAAACAAAAAAAACAGTATACTGGCTCTCATCAATAATTTTTCGTTATTGCAATCAAGAAGTAAAAAAGAACTTGTAGATTACCTGGAAGAATTTTATATCACTATTAATAATAACCGGGATGTTAATTACATTTTTATTAATAATGCAAGAAAAAATTAAGTACTGCTTTAGCACATAATCCAAAAAACAGATAAATTTTTTGTTATATTACATAAAATATTCAGCTACCATGGAACTAAAGGAACAATTTGAACAGGCCGCAATTGACAGCAAAAATCTGCCGGCCAAACCAAGTAATGAAACTTTATTACAGCTTTATTCTTTATACAAACAAGGAAGCATCGGCGATATAAATTCAGATCCTCCATCAAATCCGTTTGATTTCGTTGCAAAAGCTAAATACGATGCATGGGCATCTCTAAAAGGCAAATCAATGAATGAAGCAATGACTTTGTATGTAGAATTGGTAAATAAGCTGAAAGAGTAATGATATTTCCAGCTGAGAGTATATTTATAAAATTTCTCAGACTCATTGATTTATCCAATTCCGGAATCTTTCAAGTCTGCACATTCAAATAAATTATAAATTTGACAATGGACCTACGCAGGAAATTCCGCAATTTAAAATCAGAAATAAATACAGGCTTTGGCAACAACAGCACCAGCTCAGGAGGCCGGTTTGTGAATAAAGACGGGAAGCCAAATGTAATAAAAAGAGGAGTTGGCCTGCTTGACAGGTACAGTTGGTATCACACAATGCTTGGCATGAAAGCAGGCAAGTTTCTATTTCTGATCTTTCTTATCTATATTTCAGTCAACCTTTTTTTTGCAGGTATTTATTACATAATCGGCATTGATCACCTTGCCGGGGTAAACACAGGTTCCCCCTGGAAAAATTTCACGGAAGTTTTTTTCTTCAGTGCTCAAACTTTTACAACAGTTGGTTATGGTCGCATCAGCCCAACCGGCTTCATGGCCAGTGCTGTTTCTACTTTTGAAGCATTTCTTGGCTTACTAAGTTTTGCCATAGCTACCGGCTTGTTTTATGGACGATTTTCCCAACCACAGGCTTTCCTGAAGTTTAGCGGAAATGCCCTTATTTCACCTTTTAAAGAGGGAACGGCGTTTATGTTCAGATTGGCGCCTTATAAAAATAATAGCTTGTCTGAAGTTGAAGTGAAACTAACAATGTCTATCGCCAGTGAAGAGAACGGAAAGCTCACCGATAAATTTTTCAGCCTTGATCTGGAATATGCAAAAATTAATGGGCTGGCTTTAAGCTGGACAATTGTGCATCCAATTGACGATAAAAGCCCGTTTTATGGTTTGAGCAAAGAAGACATAGCCAGTACTGATATGGAAGTCATGATATTTATAAAAGCCTTTGATGAAGTGTTTTCAAATAATGTGGTAGCAAGAACTTCGTATGTAAGCCCGGAGATCGTTTGGGGAGCAAAATTTAAAATAATGTACCACCCCAATGATGATAAATCAAAAACAATCATCAACCTGGACAATATAAATGAGTATGATTTGGTATCCTTACCTGCACCGGCAATAGCATCTACTGACAATTAATTTACCACTGGCACCAACTGGATAAATTCTTTTCTGTTCAGATAATAAAATAACAGCAAATAAATAAGCGGCAGAAAGCTGAAAAATTTTAATACCAATAACCCGGTATACAATCCGGAGAGGTAAAACCCGGCCAGTACAAAAAACCCAACCAGTAATTGTCTGTCGGAGATTGCACACACTACATTAAAACAATAAGCAGGTATTTCTTGATAAATAAGTTTAAGGGGGGTAGTAATGTGATATCCATCAGTAATTACTATCCTCGGATTATTTTCCTGTACGGGAATCACAATCGGTTTGGTATTCAACAACGGATAAATTTCTTTCCCGTTAATAATAGCCCTGATCTTCAGAAAACTGAGAAGCACCTGGTTTTTCCGGGCAATGATGATATGAAAAGGAGCAGTAATAATTGATATATTTTATAGAGACAATTCTTTTAACCCCTGTTTCTATTTTCTTACTTCAATGCCCTGATAATCTCAATAAAATCAGCCGCAACCAGCGATGCTCCTCCAACTAAGCCGCCATCTACATCCGGGCAACTGAATAATTCTTTTGCGTTATTGGCTTTTACGCTACCGCCGTAAAGAATCGGAATTTCATCGGCTACAGATTCACCGTATTGAACCGCTAGTACAGAACGTAAATATTGATGAATTTCTTGTGCCTGTTCTGTACTGGCCGTTTTGCCCGTACCGATAGCCCAGATTGGTTCATAGGCAATGATGATATTCTTAATGGTGCTGGCGGGCAAATGAAACAATGATTCTTTTAATTGTTTGGCCACAAAATCGTTCTGAGTTCCGGCTTCACGGATTGCCAAGGGTTCCCCACAACAGAAAATGGGGGTGATAAAATTTTCAAAACAAAGAGATACTTTATCCGCCAGCATAGCATTTGTTTCACCATTATACTCCCTTCTTTCGCTATGGCCGACAACGCAGTAATTAATGTTCATAGAATGAAGCATCTCCACCGATACTTCGCCGGTGTAGGCTCCGGATTTTTTATGATGACAGTTTTGGGCTGCTGCATGATAGTTCCACTCTTCCTCCACTTCACTTCTTGTCATTAATAAATAAGGATGAGGAACAGCAAAAATCGTCAACTGATGGTCAGCCAGTTTTATATCTGCACCCAGAATGTCATCCAATAATTTTTCGCCTTGTTGAAACGTACAATTCATTTTCCAATTTGCCGCTGCAATTTGTTTTCTCATATTTAGTTTTTGCTTTTAATTAATTCCTTTGTTTCGTTCACATCTTGAAGACTGATATCCAATTCAAAATTTATCATATATATGTTTCAAAATACTTTTTTCTTCACTTGTTATCTGCTGCCCTTTCAGTTTTTTCCATCCATCTATATCCTGCAATGCTTTTTCAAATTCATATCGCTTTACCCCTTCACTACCCCAACTAAAACCAGGAATATATTTTGGTGTAAGTCCCGTTCCAAACACATTACAACATACTCCAATGACTGTTCCTGTATTGATAGCCGTATTGATGGCTGTTCTGGAATAATCGCCCAGCATCACTCCACATTTCATACCTGCATTCATCTCTCCTTTTTGAGTCCAGATCCTTACATCACTGGCATTATTTTTTAAATTGGAATTAGTAGTGCCAGCCCCCATATTACACCATTCTCCGATTACCGAATCGCCAAGATACCCATCATGTGCTTTATTACTATTACCAAACAATACAGTGTTCTTTATTTCTCCACCTACTACACAACGGGGCCCGAGTGTAGTAGCCCCATATACTTTTGTTCCCATTTTTAAACAAGCCTCTTCACCCATTGCAAATGGCCCACGAATGATGCACCCCTCCATCACTTCAGCATTCTTTCCAATATATACCGGGCCTGTGCTGGCATTGATGATACAGTGCTCCACTTTTGCACCCTTCTCCAAAAAAATTTGTGACGGATTTATTATTCTATTTGTTTTCGAAATCTTTTGCGACTTTTTTTTACCTGTCAGCAATATAAAATCCATTCGGATTGCCCAATCATTTAGTTGAAAAATATCCCAGGCAAATAGAATTGCTTTTACTTCTTCTTTAATAGTAATTGCTTTCCCAACTTTTATCCTGTGCCGGTCAATAATTTCATTTTTAGTAAAGCGATAAACAATTCCATTTCCACTGCCAGATGCAATAAATTCACCATTTTTTAATCGTCTGATTGCCTTCACCAATTTATCTGTTGGCAATAGGTTTCCATGTATCAGGTAACAAACATCATCCCCAACAGCTTCATCTATGTTTACAGACCGTTGCAGGTCTTTATAATCATCTTCTTTTTTATCAAATGACGGCATTCCCAACAATTTTTCCCATTTTTCTCTTATGGTAAGAATTCCAATACGAATATCCTGCATTTGTCTTGTCAATGTAAAGGGATGCAGGTTTTCCGGCTGGCAAAATTCTTCGGTGAAAATGATTTTATTCATGTAAAAACGATGTACCAAAATTAGAGAAATAAGACAGAAGAAAGGATAAGGCTGCTAATTCATTTACCTATTTTATATTCATAAAAAAAGCTTTGCAAATATGAATTTTACAAAGCTTTTTGTGCCCGAGACTGGATTCGAACCAGCACGCCGTTTCCAGCGCCACCACCTCAAGGTGGTGCGTCTACCAATTTCGCCACCCGGGCTATTTTACCCTACTGTTTTATGATAAGGGATGTCAAATGTAAGTCGTTTATTTTTTCAGAACAATTCTGAATGTTGTTCCTTTCCCGATTTCTGAATGCTTCACAAAAATTTGACCTTTATGATATTGCTCAATAATACGGCGGGAAAGACTAAGCCCCAATCCCCAACCCCGTTTTTTGGTAGTAAACCCCGGCTTGAAAACTTTTGCTATGTTTTGCTTATTTATTCCTTTGCCTGTGTCTGAAACATCGATATAAATTCCCTTAATTTCTTCGTTTATGTCAACAGTAATAACACCTTTGCCATTCATAGCATCTAATGCATTCTTCAGCAGATTTTCTATTACCCAATCAAATAACGGTGCCGAAACTTTTCCAATGATCAGATGCTGACCATTTGTATTCAACTTGAAATTAATTTTACCGGTGGCCCTCTTCCGCATATAATCAACCATTCTTTTGATCTGGCTTACCAGGTCTATTTCTTCTAAATGAGGTGTACTACCGATTTTTCCAAACCGGTCTGAAACTAATCTAAGGCGGTCAACATCTTTTCCAAGTTCTTCCACAATTTTTTCATTACCGGATTTTTCTTTCAGCATTTCCACCCATCCCTCTAAAGAGGATACCGGTGTGCCTAGCTGGTGAGCTGTCTCTTTGGCCATACCTGCCCATACCTGATTTTGTGTAGAACGATAGCTACTTCTGATAGAGAAAATAGTGATGAAAATAAATAACCCTACTATACAAAGCTGAATAATCGGGTAATAGCGGACTTCATTCAACAATTTTGAGTCCCCGTAATAATATTTGTTATATGTTAATGGCTCTTTGGTGATCTCTACTTTTACAGGTGATCTTATGGAAAAATGTTTGACCATTCTCCTCAGGTATCCAGTATCCTTTGCAACTTTTAATGTATCTAGATTAACATAATTACCCGATGGATTATCCAGTTCATCTGTTTCGATGATAGGAATATCTTTATTCTCCTTGGCGATCCGGTTGGTGTATTCCAGAACATTCTGGTCTTCAGTAACGGCTTTTATTTTCAAGGATTCGCCAAAGGCAATAACCCTTGCCATTTCTTCGTCGGCAATTTTCTGAGAAACGTACCTGGAGTAAAAAATAGTAGCGACTACAATACCAATTGCAATCAGAGCCAGCCCGGTTCGCCAATTTAATATTTGCCTAAACATATTTCGAATTTAACAAGGATAAACCGGCTTACCTTATTTTTGAATAAATATTTTAGCCCATTGAACCCTTCACCCAAAGTTGCGATTGTAATACTAAACTGGAACGGCAGAAAGTACCTTGAACAGTTTCTCCCCTCGGTGCTACTGACCAGCTATGCAAACTATGAAGTGGTAGTAGCAGACAACGGTTCAACCGATGAATCAATCTCCTTCCTGGAAACAAACTATCCGGACATTCGATTGATTCGCTTTACAGAAAACTATGGCTTTGCCAAAGGGTATAATGAAGCTTTGAAACAAGTAGTTTCGGATTATTACGTTCTCCTCAACTCTGATGTAGAAGTTGAGGTAAACTGGTTGCAATCAATGATTACTCTTCTGGAAGGCAATAAAAATATTGGAGCCTGCCAGCCAAAAATCCTATCCTATCATAACAAAAAAATGTTTGATTATGCCGGGGCTGCCGGTGGCTGGTTGGATAAATATGGTTACCCTTTTGCCAAAGGGAGGGTGTTTGATATAACGGAAGAAGATAAAGGTCAATACGATCAGAGTGAACCTGTCTTTTGGGCTAGTGGTGCAGCCTTATTCATACGACCTGCCATATTTCATGAAATGAAAGGATTTGATGAATACTTTTTTGCCCACCAGGAAGAAATCGATTTATGTTGGCGAATACAACTGGCCGGATATAAAATTTACTCCTGCCCATCATCCGTTGTTTACCATGTAGGTGGCGGCACATTACCCCGTGGCAATTCATTAAAAACCTATCTGAATTTCCGGAACAACAGGATCATGATGTCGAAGAACTTACCTTTTTCTAAAAAGTTATGGGTAATGCCCGTAAGAAATATGCTGGACGGAATTTCAGCCTGGAAAGGATTGCTAACCGGCGACGGAGGATATTTCATAGCTATCCTCAGAGCCCAGCTGGCTTTTATTAAATGGTGGTTATTTTATCAGAAGAAAAGTGTGTTTCCATCCGATAAGAAAAAGCAATTATCGGGTTATTTACAAAAGAATATGGTTTGGGAACATTTTGGTAAAAAGAAGAAATCTTTTACTGAAATAGTCGGGAAAACAATGTGATTTTTTTGCTTTGAATCCTTATTTTTGCATCACAAAATCGGACTATGACCAATCCACAGGAATACAACGAGGAGCTCCAAAAAGTTCAGGACAAGGATTTTACTCATAACTGGGTGTCTTCTTCAGCATTTCTTTTTTATCTTCAGGTGGCATGTATTGTGGCATTTGTTTTTGGTGGCTGCTTTATGCTGTATACCAAGCGTTACAGCAAAACAGATGTACCTGTACAAGAAAGTTCTCTTTACACCCCAAAATATAAATAAGTATTGCTTAAATTTTTTTAAAAAGGGCCTATGCCCTATTTTTGCCCGCCCGGACAAAGCCATTCGGACGGGCTTCCCGTTAATGATAAAACAAAAGCGGATTTTGAATTAAGTTCTTTACTTGCCGGATTTAGAATCTGGTATCAAACTGCGAAAGTAGCTCATTTGGTAGAGCACGACCTTGCCAAGGTCGGGGTGGCCGGTTCGAGCCCGGTCTTTCGCTCCAGGAATCCTTCCTCCGGTGGTGGAGGGATTTTTTTTGGCTGCCCTGGTGGTGGAATTGGTAGACACGCAGGACTTAAATGAAAGTTCTTTGACAATGGAATTCAGTTAGTTAATTTCAGGTTTAATCCTTCTTACAATTCGTCAATGATTTATAAGAAATTGATAAAAAACCGGATAACAGATGATGCTTTTCTAAAGGCATGTAATGAATCAAAATCAATGGCTGAAGCGGCTGGGTTATTAAATCTCCACTTCAATTCTTTTAAAAAAAGAGCCGTAGAACTTGGTTGTTACAAGCCCAATCAATCTGGTAAAGGGTTAAGGAAAATATCTCCTCAAATTCCTTTATCTGATATGATAGAAAAGGGCATTTATCCGCATTATCAATCATTTAAATTAAAGAAGCGGTTGATAAAAGAAGGGCTAAAGAAAAATGTTTGTGAATCCTGTGGTTATTCATCATGGCTTGGCAAACAATTAAATCTGGAATTACATCATGATGATGGTAAAAGGCAGAATCACAAACTAAGTAACCTCAAGTTACTCTGTCCGAATTGCCACAGCCAAACTGATACCTTTAGAGCAAAGAACAAGAGAATTTGAGTGCCCATTGGGAAACCTTTGGAGCAGAACCCTTCAAATTCGGGGAAACCTTATCCGCCTGAGGCGGACTGGTAATCCCGAGCCAAGCCCCTTTAAACCGGGGAAGGTGTAGAGACTAGATGGAGGGCATCTAAATCCGCCGTTTGGCGGACAAGATGAAGGGATAGTCCAGACCACAAATTCTGTTTGTAACGGAAGCAGTGAAAACTGTAGTAGGTAAGAAAATCCTGTGGACAGCAATGTCCGTAACGGTTCAACTCCGTTCCGGGGCACTTTTTAAAGGCGATTCATTATAATGAGTCGCCTTTTTTTATTGGTGTCACCTTAGAGCATCTGACACCTGTATTATTTGTAGATTTGAAACAAAGAGTAATAAATGCCAACCGAAATCAAATGCCCTAATTGTGGTCACCAGTTTGAACCCAATGAATCTATCCGGGAAGAAATTGAAAAGGAACTGCGTTCAAAAGCCGCTGACTGGCAAAAAAAGAAGAATGAAGAATTCCAGGTAAAATTGGATGATGAAAAAAAGAAATTGCAACAATCCCTCGAAGAAAATATCCGGAAAAACATAACCGGCGATTTTGAAAACAAACTTAAACTACTGGAACAAAACAATAAAGACAACGAAGAAAAACTAAAACTTTCCCGTCAAAAAGAACTGGAGTTTTTAAAAAAAGAACAAGAGTTGCTGAGTAAAGAACAAGAAATTGATTTGCAACTGCAACGGCTTCTGTTGGAAGAAAGAAGTAAACTATCAGAAATTATCCGCAAAGAAGAAGCAGAAAAAAATTCATTAAAGGATACGGAGAATCAGATGCGGTTGAAGGAATTGGAAAAACAACTGGACGATCAGAAAAAACTGGCCGATGAAATGCGCCGCAAATCTGAACAAGGCTCTATGCAGTTACAGGGCGAAGTACAGGAACTGGCGTTAGAAGAATTATTAAAAGCAGCTTTTCCATTTGATCTAATAAGTGAAGTTGGTAAAGGCGTCCGCGGTGCAGATTGTATTCAAACCGTTAGGAATAATTTCGGGCAGGAATGTGGTAAAATCATTTTTGAAAGTAAACGGACCAAAGACTTTGCGAACGACTGGCTTGAAAAATTAAAAGCTGATATGCGCAGCCAGAGTGCTGATGTGGCGGTAATTGTTACACAGGCATTGCCAAAAGACATGGACCGCTTTGGAGAAAAAAATGGTGTTTGGATCTGCAGTTTTGCAGAAGTAAAACCGGTTGTTCAAATGCTCAGGGATGGGATTATTAAAATATCTACTGCATTAAAAAGCCAGGAAAACAGGGGCGATAAAATGCATTTGCTGTATGATTACCTCACAAGCAGGGAATTTGCAGAGCAGTGGCAGGCCATTCGTGAAGGTTTTATGAGCATGAAACTTTCTATACAAAAAGAAAGAGATGCCATGGAAAAGTTATGGAAATCAAGAGAGAAGCAATTAGAAAAAGTATTACTCAATGCGGCGCATGTCCGTGGCTCGATCGAAGGAATTTCAGGAACTGACGTGGATTTGAATTTATTAGAGAATACCGGCGAAGGCGAAGAATCATAAATCATAAACACTTGTCAGCGTTCATCAAAAACTTTCAATATTCATTTTCACCTGGTATACTTAAGCCGTTTTAGCCAATTGTTGTGAATAGGTTACCAATTTTTTTTGCAGATCTATTGGCCGGAAAGGTTTTTGAATGTAATCATTAAATCCAATTTTCATTAAAGTTGTTTGCATATTTTCAAAAACTGCCGCTGTAAAAGCAATAGCCGGCATGTTAGAATTAATTTTTCTAATTTCAGATAATGCACCGTAACCATCCATCTCGGGCATTTCAAGATCCATTAATATCAGGTCGAAATCATTGTTCCTGAAAAGAGAAATTGCTTCTAACCCGTTTTTGGCTTTTTCATAGACAATGCCCCATTTATCAAGGAATTTTGTTGCGATCATCATGTTAATAGGATTATCTTCAGCAATAAGCACTCTGATACCTTTTAATTTTTCTTTCTCCAAAAACTGGTCTTCATCGGATACATACTTTTTTTTCACTCCGGTTGCCTGAACCGGTAACGAAAGAACAAAATAAAAGCGGCTGCCTTTTTGATATTGGCTATCCACTTTTAATTCGCCTCCCATTAGTTTTACTAATTGCCGGCTGATCGTCAGGCCAAGACCGGTACCACCGTATTTGCGGGTTGTTTTTACATCGGCCTGGCTAAATTGTTCAAATATCCGGGCTATTTGATTTGGGGCAATTCCTATACCTGTATCAGTCACATTAAATTCCAGTATACTTAATTCACTCGTAATTTTTTGTGCATTAACTTTCAAAGTAACAACGCCTTCTGAAGTAAATTTTAATGAGTTAGAGAGTAAATTAGTCAAAACCTGGTTCAGCCTGGTAGGATCAGCCAAAACAGAATTTTTCACATTTGCATCTATACATATTTCAAATTTCACCCCTTTAGCTTCGTATTGAGGAACAAAAGGAGTTACAATTTTATTTAATAGTTCAGGGATATTTACTACAGCCTTCTCCAATTGAATCATGTTTGCCTCCAATTTGCTAAGGTCTAATATATCATTAATCAGGGTTAGCATATGTTCAGAAGAATACTTCAAAATATTCAGTTGTTCTTTTTGTGAAGGCTTATGCTTATCCAGTAATAAAAGATTTGTAGAACCTATGATGCCATTCAAAGGTGTACGAAGTTCATGACTCATATGAGACAGGAATTGTGATTTGACATATACCGCTTCTTCTGCTTTTAGTTTTGCCTCCTGCAATTCATGCAAAATCTGATTTTTTTCGGTAATGTCGACTATGGTGATTTTCTTAAAATCCCTTCCAAGGTAATTGAAACCAACAACAGTTATTTTTCCCGGAAAATTGGTGCCGTCAACCCGTAAACAGTTTAATTCTCCTTTCCAGTTTGTAAAAGGGCATAATAAAACCCTGGCAATATCACCTTTTTCATCCTGTACCATATCTTCAAAAAGTTCGCTAATATGTTTATTATCCAGTGATTTGCCATCTTCTAATGCAAAATGCGTATACGCATGCTGATTGAAGCTGCTTATTAATCCGCTATTTGTATTTACGATAATCTCTGTATGTAATGAACTGTTGAAAATAGTATTCAGGAATATCTCCTTGTTCATGAGTATTGTTTGCTTACGGTCGTTCTCTTTTGCAAGTGAATAAGTCATCCATACCACTAAAAAAAGTGATACGATGATATTTAATGAAATATGCTGACTCCAACTGGTTGTGTTTACCAAATTCAAATTAGTATATCCCGGAGCTAATAATAAAGCAAGCATAAAAGAACATAATCCGACACCATAGGTCAGTAATATATTGTTCTCTCTTTTCATATCAGCAATAAAACCAAAACTGATCATACTAGGAAAGAAATAAAGAAATACTCCAGACTGTAATCCTTTAATAGAAGTCAACAAAATTAATGCAACATTTATGCAAAGTAGCATTGTAAAATAGGCTGCCTTTATCCGGTTATTATCCAGTAAAAATCTTACAAAAATTAATATTAAACTAGCAGTGGCAGTAATAGTAAAAGAAGCCGCAGCTTCCAGTAAAAAATTGATAAATGAAGCAATAAATAAAAAAGAAAAAGCAGTAATTTGAAAATACCTTAACCGGGAAACATAAGAGTCTTCATTAAAATACCGTCTGGAAGAAAACCAGTCTTTAATATCCAGACAAAAAATAGAGGCATTTTTTTTTAATGTTAGTACAGTATTCATAGGTCTTTTCTTAATTGGATTTAAAAATAACTATAACATCATAATTCAACTTACAAGATCCGGGTCAGTTATCAAAGCGGTTTCATACCTGAACTTAGTACTTCTCACAATCCCAAGGTGGCGAATTTGTTAGTTTCATACCACTGGCAGTGCTATCTCACCTGCATTAAACTGCTTTTTTAAAATAGACTGTTTGATTATAAATCTGTAACCAGGTATCATCTACCATTTGAAGAAGTCTGAAAAAATCGGTCGAAATAGAATTACGATTTGAATTACCTGTACACACCAGCTCAAGTTTCTTGAAATATTCAGATACCTCCGGTACACCTAAATACATAAATGAGGGGCCATGATAATGCAAAAGGCTTTTCAATGATTCCAGATCGCCGGATTCATACGTTAAAAACAAATTTTGCTTTAATTCAGAATATGTAGAAAGAAATTCGGAGAATACTTCTGTTTTACTTTCTTCACAGTCGCCATAAAGGTTTAACAGTACTTCATTGTTAAGTTGAATTGTTTTCATTAGTATGGATTAAATGTTAAAAAAGTTTCGAATATAAATCTACTTACGAAGTATAAATAGTTTTACGTAGTACAAAACAAGTTGTTTTATCTAATATTTACAAAGGAGTTTTACTAAGAAATAATACGAACAGGTTATAAAGTTCTATATACCAATAGTATTCAGATAAAAAATTAATTATTTTGTCAATAAAAATCTTTTAAAATTAAATATTCGAAAACGTATAAAAAAAATAGATGCAGAGTAAGTGTAAATAATTATAGTAAAAACTACAGGGTTTAATATTATTTTGTTAAGGAGAATTACGTAATTATCCAGGCCAGTACCAATCCATCAAAAGGGCGGAAATGAATGCTCAATTCCGATTTATTCTTTTGAAATGAACAATTGATCGTTTCATTTTCTTCATGTAGCTGATGTAATTGAATTTCTTTCCGGAAATCCACCCCACCATCGCCATACCATTTAAATACTGCTTCTTTTGCTGACCAGAGGAGAGTCAGGAGTTGGGAGTCGGGGGTCGGGAGTCGGCTCTTAAAAAATTGTTGCTGTTCCTCACGGCTCAGAAATTTATGCATGATGTTTTCAACTTTTGGAGTCGGGATCTCAATGTCAACTCCAACCCTGCTGTCCTTACTTACAATCGCTGCCGCATAATCCCCGCAATGTGAAATGGAAAAATGATATTGATCATCTGGCAAAAATGGTTTTCGGGTGTCTGCAATCTCGATCAGGTGGTAAGGGAAATCCGGAAAAAGAAATTGCAGCAAAAACCGCCCTGCCAGGTGTTGCAACCGCTTATGCGGATGCGTCACATCCCGGTGCTGGGGCACATTACCCTTGAAGAACTCTTCTGTTTCTTCAATTTTCCAAATACCCAAACGGGTGTTTTCGTTGATTTGTTGTTGAAAAAAAATTGGCATTAGTTACTGTTTCCTGTTTACTTTGGTACTTTGAAAATGTTGAGTAAAGATATGAACGATGCAGTGTGCGACGTCCGCCCGGCCTTTTCATTTGGACGGGCAACGAAAGATGACCTGCCTGCCGGCAGGCAGGTAGTAGCACAGTTGCTGACTAAATAATTAAAAATGATTTTATCAGACAGCAGGATACTGGAAGAAATAGAAAAAGGCACTATCAAAGTTGTTCCTTACGACAGGGAATGCCTGGGAAGTAACTCCTATGATGTACACCTGGGAAAAACATTGGCAACTTATAAGGAACATATGATAGATGCAAAGAAGCATAACCAGATTGACTATTTTGAAATACCGGATGAAGGGATCGTTTTATACCCGCATATTTTTTACCTCGGGGTAACTGCTGAATATACAGAAACCCATGCCCATGTACCTTTCCTGGAAGGTAAATCATCAACCGGACGTTTAGGAATCGATATTCATGCGACGGCTGGAAAAGGAGATGTAGGATTTTGCGGCAACTGGACACTGGAAATTTCTGTCAAGCAGCCTGTAAAAGTCTATAAAGGAATGCCCATTGGCCAGCTTATTTATTTTCCGGTAGATGGCGAAATTGAAATTTCGTACGACAAAAAGAAAAACTCGAAGTATAGCAACCAACCAGATAGGCCGGTTGAAAGCATGATGTGGAAGAATATATTTTAGCTATAAAAGTATTGGTGATTTTTTCTACCCAGACTCTTACTGGTATGGCTATTGCTCAATAAATCAATAAGGATTGACAGAGATAGCTTTCCTGTTTACTGCCCGGATTATTGATAATAGAAGAAGATGATGATGCCCCGTACATTTTTCAGTTTTGATGACCCGGCTGCGGGTGTGACAATCATGTTCATGATTTTTAGCATGCCATCAGATCCTGGTCTGAAGCTGGAAGAAAAGGTAAAATAATTGTCGAAAAATTTATTCAACCCGCTTCTGCTAAAACGAATTTCGATTCTTGGGGAAAGGCAGAAGGAAAATAATTGTAAGCAAAATTTCAGAAATTTTTAAGGGCTCTTAAACACATTTCATGTTCAATGATGATATCAAATCTAACTGATAACGGAACAACTGAATGATTGTGATTGTGATACTGAATAATTTGGGCCTGATTTAAAATAATAACAAATCACTATATGAATGACTGACTAAATCTTCCTGTTTTACACAGAATATTTTTAAATAAAAGTGACATTGCTCTGTTAATTGTTGCTGTGTCATTTCTTTTGCCAGTATGTTTCCAGCTTCAATTTCAATAAATGAACCAAGTCCGTGGACTTCATCAATATGAAACTTGACATTGTTGATATAATATATTTCCCTTCTCTTCTTCACAATTACTTTAATGCCTGTAGACTTTGTCAATACTTCTTTTAAACCTTCGGCATCATCTATTTTTACCAGGCTAAAATGAGAATTTTTGGGACCTGTCTGATCTGATCTTTCATAAAAAATAAGATTGTTTTCAATATTTCCTTCACGGAGTTTTAATCTTCCGTAAGCGACATTGAAATATGTGTCTCTTTGTTCATCGATTCCTTTAAAATCAGCTCCGGCTGATAATAAGTAATTTCTGATAAAATCAGTATCATCACATTTCGCCTTGATCTCAACATTAAGAAATGCCATAAATAAGAAAGGTTTGTTGCTTTCACAACAAACCTAAATACATTTTTATAATAAACTCAAGTTATTCAGACACAGCGGCAGCTTCTCTTTTACGGGAATAAGCAACTTCGCCATCTCTGGAATTTTCGTCGCCTTTGGCAAACCGTAAAGCACTCCAAACATGGTCAAGTTCAACCCGTTCGATGCTTTCATAACCATCGTTGGTCAACCTGTTCCAGCTGCGATCACGGTTTAAATCGGTAACGATCTTAGAAGTGGTCTTTGGGTAGGCTACCCAAAATTTGGAATCTCCTTTCAACGAGGGCATTACATCTTTAAGAATTCCATTCAGCTGATTTTCGCTTACGGCGAAGACTAATGCAAAGTCAATTTTCCGTGTTTTTAACAGCGGTGTCATGTTTTTGCAGAAAGATAATTTGCTGAATTGCTTCTCGATGGATGAGGGCAAACCCTGAATTAAAAGATTCTTCTCGTCTGCCAGTTGTAACTTTTCAAAAACAGTTTGTGACATACTTAGAAAATATTTAAAAGGTTTCTGACGAATTTCCCCGTTCAGGGGACATTAAAAGACAGAGTTATCATAGAAGGGAAGGCAAAGTTAGCAAAAATAACCCGGTATGTAAAGAATTAAGCAAAATAAAACCCGTTCAGAGCTTTTCTGAACGGGTTTTTAGTGGAAATTAGCTTATTTGCCTATTGGCTTATAACGTTCTAATGCTTCAGGCATGTATTTGTTCAATTGTTCAATTCTGCGCCCTTCAGTTGGGTGTGTACTAAGAAATTCTGGTGGTTTTTGGCCTGCAGAAAGCTTTTCCATTCTTTCCCAAAGTCCAATTGCTTCTTGTGGATTATAACCTGCCATTGCAGTGAATATTAATCCATAACGATCAGCTTCGAGTTCATGTTTTCGGGAAAAAGGAAGTAAGACACCCACTGCAGTGCCAATACCATAGGCACCTAAAAACATATTTTGGGTTTCTTGTGGTTTATTTGCAACCGCAACAGACAAAGCCACACCTCCTAATTGCTGCAAAAGACCCTGACTCATCCGCTGATTGCCATGTTGCATCAATGCATGAGATACTTCATGTCCCATTACTGCCGCCAATGCAGCTTCATTTTGTGTAACGGGTAATATGCCGGTATAAACGACAATTTTTCCCCCCGGCATACACCAGGCATTAACTGTCTTATCATCTACAAGATTGGTTTCCCATTTAAAGCCTGCTAATTTATCGGACATTCCTTTTTCAGCATAATAGCTTTCTACTGCTTTTACAATTCTTTCCCCTACTCTATTGACCATTTGAGCATCTTTATTAGTAGTAGTACCCACCACTTTATTGGTTGATAGAAATTTATGATACTCTCCGGTAGCCATTGTTTGTAGCTCTGATTCGGGCAGTAATGTGAGTTGTTTTTTTCCGGTTAAGGCATTTTGAGAACAGGCAACCAATAAAGCAGATAAAATAATAAACGTAGTGATTTTTTGTAACATGCTAATAGTTTTATAATGACGTTCAATCATTATACCAGATTGGTATAAAGTAATATTTATTTTGTTGCTTTAAGGTAAGTTTTTTTTCTACTCATGCTGATCTGCAGCATTCCTTTTTCGCAGACGTCGGCGATCACGGTTTTTTAATATAGGCACTTTACTTTCGCTACCAGTTATTAATCGACCGATGTTTTTCTGGTGTGTTAACAAGACCATTAATGCAATTGCAATAGCAAAGATGCGGTATGCCGGGTTTTCTACGTTAAAAATAACCAGAATAAAAACAGGAAAAGCAATACTGGCCAGAATAGAACTTAACGAAACAAATCGGGTAAGATAAAGGACTGCTATAAAAATTCCTACACATCCCATCGCTGTCCATGGAGAAATACCAAGCACTAATCCAAATAAAGTTGCTACACCCTTGCCACCACGAAAATCTGCCCAAATGGGAAATATATGCCCCACTACTGCCGCAAGACCTAAACCAGTTTGAAGGTTCTGAAGATTTACTTCGCTGTCGGCATAAGCAGGTAATAAAAGTGCCAGTTTAACAGCTACAATCCCCTTTACCATATCTGTCACCATGACAACTGTTCCCCATTTCGGACCAAGTACCCGATAGGTATTGGTGGCACCGGCATTTCCACTGCCATAGTCACGGATGTCTATGTCAAAAAAATGCTGACTAACCCATACAGAAGTAGGAATGCTGCCAATCAGATATGCGAGAATAATAAGAAGAAGTTCGTTCATAGAACCCTTATTAGGGAAGTACAAAAATAAGTAAAAAATGAAAGTCGTAACATTAAATTAATACCTCAATAAAGCTGTATTAACAGCGAAACCTTATTGCCATCCATTTGTTACTGGCAATTTTTTCATTGAAAATCAATGGGTATTTACCGGCTTCGGTTAAAATATCAGTTTCATCGGTTTCCAATAAGCCGCTGAGTAATAAAACGCCGTTGGGGGCTAATAGCTTTACTAATGATGGAAAATTATCCAGTATCACATTTTTGTTGATATTGGCAAGAATAATATCGTACTGCTCCTGGCTTGCTGCATTGTCCGCCTTTTTTAATTCAAACTTCGAACAATTATTTCTTTTTAAATTTTCTTCTGCATTTTCAATACTCCATTCATCATAATCAACAGCTACTATTTTTGCTGCGCCTAGTTTTTCAGCCAGAATTGCAAGAATGCCGGTACCCGTTCCAAAATCAAAAACTGTTTTTCCATTAAAATCAATTTCCTTCATTTGCTGTATCATCATAAATGTGGTAGCATGATGCCCTGTACCAAAACTCATTTTGGGAGTAATCACAATTTCATGCTCTACTCCTGTTATAGGTTCATGAAAATCGGCACGGATGGCAACAAAGTCATCCACAATCACTGGTTGAAAATTTGATTCCCAAACAGCATTCCAGTTAGTTTCTTCAATTACTGATTGGCTAAAAGAAAGATTATGGCTTGTAGCAATTTCTTTTACAGCTTCTTCAATGAAATCATTTTCAGGGATAAATGCTTTGAGATTTTTCTCAGCTTCTTCAAAGCCATCAAAGCCTATTTCACTTAATTGCGCAATGAGCAAATCGGATTTCTCTGATGTTAAATTTTGAAACTCTAGTTGAATGTAAGTCGCCATATATTAAAAAGATGAATACAGGTTAGCCACAGATTGCCCCGATTTTTTCGGGGAATGACACGAATCATACGAATGAATACAATTAAATACGAATTACAATTGCCTTCGGCAATGGAAAACTATAAGCCAAACCTGCCCGACTGCCCGCCCGGATGAACCGTTCGGACGGGCATCATTCAGGCGGGGATGAACACAGCTTGTCCCGCCTTATGCGGGATATTAACACAGATGAAAACAAGGTAGCCACAAAATCACACTAATTTACACGAAACGATGTTTGTATTGATTCGAGTGATTAAGAGGCTCAAAAAAAATAGCCCCAAACAATGAGGCTATTAATATTATTTTGAAACCCGATTTTTAAACCCTGTAAAGGACAATTGCACTTTCAGAGTCCAAAGCCCCTTTAGGGGTTGGGGTTTTTAATTCTGCCCGTCAGGTTTCGGCATCAAAATCTTTCTGGATAATTTAAACTTACCAGATTTAGGATCTGTACCAATCAGTTTCACTTTCATCACATCACCTTCGTGTACTAATCCTTCCAAAGTTTCTAACCGCTTCCAGCTTACTTCACTAATATGTACCAATCCTTGCTTACCCGGCATAAACTCTACAAATGCACCGAAAGGCATGATTGATTTTACCACCGCTTCGTATACATCGCCTACAGAAGGAACTGCGGTAATTCCTTTGATCCAGGTTACAGCTTTGTCAACACCTTCCTTCTTCGTACCGAATATGCTGATCTCACCCATATTATTTTTCTCTTCCAGGTTAATGGTAGTTCCGGTCTCTCTCTGTATTTCCTGTATTACTTTACCACCTGGCCCTATTACTGCGCCAATGAATTCTTTATCAATAAACAACTTCACCATTCTAGGTGCATGTGGCTTCACATCATTTCTGGCAGCAGGGATTACTTCATACATCGCATCCAGAATATGCAAGCGACCTTCTTTAGCCTGAGACAATGCTTTACGCATTACATCCATGCTAAGACCGTCCACCTTTATATCCATCTGCACTCCGCATATACCATCACGGGTACCGGTTACTTTAAAGTCCATATCGCCCAAATGGTCTTCATCACCCAAGATGTCTGTCAGTACAGCGAATTGATCGCCTTTGCTTATCAATCCCATTGCTACTCCAGATACATGTTTCGGAATAGCAACACCAGCATCCATCAATGCTAGAGAACCGGCACAAACTGTCGCCATTGATGATGAGCCGTTTGATTCAAGGATATCACTCACTACACGAACTGTGTAAGGAAAATCTCCACCCGGCATCATTTGCTTTAATGAACGCATAGCAAGGTTACCATGTCCTACTTCACGCCGACCAACACCACGCATCATTTTCACTTCCCCGGTTGAAAATGGCGGGAAATTATAATGTAAATAGAATTTAGAATAGTCGGAAACTGCAGCACTCTCCAATAAAGTTGAATCTAACGGAGTTCCTAAAGTAACCGTTGTAAGTGACTGTGTTTCACCTCTTGTAAACAAAGCAGCTCCGTGCGGAGATGGTAGCACATCCACTTCCATATTCAATCCCCGAACTTCTTCCAATTTACGGCCATCCAAACGAACCTTGTCGTTCAGAATCATATCCCGGATCACATCATATTGCAGGTCTGAATAATAGGTCTTAGCCCATTTCCTTATATCCTCCGGCAGGCTTCCTCCTTCTTCTTTTATGTAGTCTTTTCTCAGATGCTCTATCAATTCTTCCTGAATAGCTGCAAACCTATCTGACCGATCATGCTTTGCCAAAGCTCCTTTAGCAACTTCGTATACTTTTGATTTTGCAAACGCATTAACGTTTTGTCTTAATTCTTCATTATGCAAGGGTTTTGCATAATCTCTCTTTGTGGTAATACCTTTTAATGCTCTCAGTTCTTCCTGTGCTTTTACCTGAATTTTAATCGCCTCATGTCCTAACTCGATCACTTTTACCAGATCTTCTTCAGAACATTCTTTTGCTTCACCTTCCACCATCATAATGTTCTTCTGAGTAGCTGCAATAATGAAGTTGATATCAGCTTTAGCTAATTCGGTTCTTGTTGGATGAACTATAAACTGGCCATCAAGCCTGGCTATTCTCACTTCAGAAATAATTTCCTGGATAGGAATATCAGAAACTGCCAAGGCAGCAGAGGCCGCCAGACATGCTAATGCATCTGGCATTATTTCAGGGTCACTACTTACTAAAGTAACAAGTACCTGTACATCACACATATAATCTTCAGGAAACAATGGACGAAGTGCCCTGTCAATTAAACGGCTTGTCAATATTTCATAATCATTCAAACGGGCTTCTCTTTTAAAGAAAGAACCGGGGATACGTCCTGCAGAAGCAAATTTTTCCTGGTAGTCAACAGACAGGGGGAAAAAGCTTTGGCCTTCTCTTGGTTCTTTATTGGCAACTACTGTTGCCAGAATAATACAATTGCCCTGGCGAACGGTTACAGAACCATCAGCCTGGCGGGCCAAACGTCCTGTTTCAATGATCACTTCCTGACCGTCTCTTATAGTGAATTTTGATTGTAATGGTTGTGAAAGCATATTTTTAAAAGTTTGAAGTTCAGGGTTCGATGTTTGAAGTCAAATACACCCAAACTATTTGAAGAAAAATTTTATTAACCTAGCTGTCGTACTACTATCATCGTCTGTTGTCTCGAATCTTCCAGTGGAAGATTTGCTCACTTCATCGTTCGGTAACCTGCCTGCCGTAGGCAGGTTCTACTGAGCATTTTCGAAGAGTATTAAAACCACTAAATTTCTGATAGCCTAAAAACAGTTATTCCCAACATCTGAAAGACATTGGGAATAGCTTATAGTGAAATTCAATTTGCTGATTAAACTTCGGATATAAAAACTTTCCCAAGTCCGCCAGTAGGCGGATTAGGGTTTACTTTCTCAATCCGAGTTTCTCAATCAATGAACGATAACCAGTCAGGTTATGCTTTTGCATATAGTTCAATAAACTTTTACGTTTACCAACCATCTTCATTAATCCACGATGAGTAGAGAAATCCTTTTTGTTTTCCTGTAAGTGGCCGCTGATCTGGCTGATTCTTTCAGTCAGCATCGCAATTTGACCTTCAATGGAACCGGTGTTTGTAGCACTACCGGCATAAGTTGTTAGAACTGAGGCTTTTTTTTCTTTAGTTAAAGGCATCTTTTAATTTTTTTAGAAATTTCCCAAAGGGATCCCTTTGGGGCATCCGATTTTTTTTCATCTGATTTTTAAGACGGCAAAGGTAAGGCAGTAATAGCTAACAGCAAAAGCTTTCACTCCCTTTTTTTGAGCCGATTTACCTGCATTTCAGTTGATTTTCAGGGCATAGCTCTACTTTTGTCGCATGGAAATTTCTCAGGACACCAAAAACATCCTTGGCCTTCAGCTCCCAACAGACCCAAGGTGGGTAAATCTTGCCGAAAAATCGTTGGAAGAAATTCTGACCGACCATGCCTATTGCGAACAAAAAGCAGCTACCACCTGCATTTCATTAATTCAGCGATATAACGACAGAGTAAAAATGGTGACCGAACTCTCCCCCATCGTCACCGAAGAATGGGGCCACTTCAGATTAGTGTTGGCAGAACTTCATAAAAGAAACTTGAAATTTGGCAAACAGCGTAAAGATGAATATGTAAATGCTTTGCTGCTCTTTCAAAGAAAGGGTGGTCATATCAACGACCGGTTTCTCGACCAGATGCTAACCATGGCATTAATAGAAGCCCGGAGTTGCGAACGTTTTAAACGATTAAGTGAAGGGCTGAATGATGCCTACATGCAAAAATTTTATCGCCGTTTTATGGAGAGTGAAGCTGGTCACTACACATTGTTTATTGAATTGGCTGAAACATACGTTGATAAAGAAAAAGTCCGCAACCGGTGGAAAGAGTGGTTAATCTATGAAGCGGAGATCATAAAAAACCTTGAACTGCGGGGCGATAGAATACATTGAGCTAAGAGAAGAAAAGAGTTTGCTTCGCAATGAGAAAAAGAGTCAGTTCAAAAATCGTCTCCTATTGCTAAAGCCTTATGTTTAATGTATTTTCTCTTTCTCTCCTTTCTCTCCTTTCTCTCCTTTAAACTCTTAGCCAATTGTATTTGCCTTTCACTCAGCCAAAAATTTCCCGCAAACGATTGTAGCCATTTTAAAATTCAATTAATCCTACATTCAATATTTGACACTGAAGCGCAGTAGTTGAATTATGAAGCAAGAAATACCACAGGAAGTTTTAGCTGCTTTCACTAGGTATGAACCGGATCTTCCCGATCATTCTGCCGGAGAAATTACGGTGCAAGCTGTCGGTGGTGGCTTAATCAATCACACTTATAAAGTAAGCTGTCAGCTTAAACCTGATTTTTTGTTACAGCAAATCAATAAGAATGTATTTACCCGTCCCGAACAGGTGCAGCAAAACTATATCCGCATCTGGGAATATGCAGAGTTTGAATTTACGGGATTGCGGTTGCCATCTCCAAAGCATTGTGGCAAAATGACAACTTTGTTTGTTGACGAACAGGAGAATTACTGGCGGGCTTTTGAATTTATTGATAATGCAAGGATGTTGTCTGTTGCCGAAAAGCCTGCACAGGCAAAAGCAACGGCCAAAATTTTTGCAAAATTTACTTCTGCATTTGATGAGTTTAATGTAGAGATGCTGAAAAACGTTATTCCAGGCTTTCATGACCTCAGCCTTCGGTACAGGCAATTTGAGGAGGCGATGAATGGAGAATCCTATGAACGGATGGCCAAAGCATTGTCAGTAATTCAAGAATTGAAACAAAGGGAACGATACAAACATTTTTATGAACTCATCATTGAGTCGGATGAGTTTCCGTTACGGGTGATGCATCATGATGCAAAAATTGCCAATGTACTTTTCCACAATACAAGTGGGAAGGTGATATGCCCGGTTGATTTTGATACCGTAATGCCAGGATATTTTTTCTCAGACCTTGGAGACCTGATTCGTTCGATGGTTTGCCCGGAAGATGAGAACAGCACCAACTTTGATGCTATAATTGTACGCAAAGAATTTTATGAAGCTATTTTAACAGGTTATCTCGATGTAATAGGAAAGCAATTAACCGAACCAGAAAAAAAATATATACACTATGCAGGTTTGCTGATTATATATATGCAGGCCTTGCGTTTTTTATCCGACTATTTGAATGGGGATGTCTATTACCGGATTAACTACCCCGAACAGAATTTTGACAGAGCAATGAACCAATTGACACTTTTGCAGAAACTGGAAGAGTTTCTGCAAAAGAACTATAATTTCAAGAATGATTAAACCTGAAGGCAAATATTGCTTTACGAACAACAATGATGAAAAAGTTTGGTTGTTTACTTTGCGAAATACATGCGGAACCGAAGTGCTGATTACTAATTACGGAGCCATTATCACATCTTTAAAAATAAAAATGCCCGATGGAGAGGTAAATGATATTGTTCTTGGCTTTGACAAAGTTGAAGACTACCTCACTGAAGATTACCTGAACCAATACCCTTGGTTTGGAGCCGCCGTTGGCCGCCATGCGAACAGGATAAAAGATGCTGAATTTGAAATTGACGGCACAAAATATCAACTAACAAAAAATCGGGGTAATAACCAACTACACGGTGGCGAAGCAGGATTTGACAGAAAGGTTTGGCAATTTGTTGCAAAAGGAGAAACACCGCAACCCTGGCTTAAACTAAAATATACGAGTAAAGATGGAGAGGAAGGGTTTCCGGGGACTTTGGAAGTTATAATACGATTTGAGCTGACTAATGAGAATGAGTTAAGCTATGAATTTAAAGCTACTTGTGATAAAGCAACAGTAGTTAATCTTACCCATCATGGTTATTTTAATTTAAATAATGGACAAGGAACAGTTGAAGACCATGAAATAAAAATTGATGGGTCTGCTGTTTTAGAACAGGATGAAAATCTTGTTGCAACCGGTAATATACTTCCTGTTGCAAACACAGCATTTGATTTTAGTGAATTTATCCGGATTGGAGATGGGTTAAAGAAAATTGAAGACCCGATAGCTATCGGGTTTGACAAGAGCTTTGTCGTAGATAAAAACAATGAATCATTGGTGGCAGAAGCAAGGTCTTCACAATCCGGTCTTCACCTGAAGGTTTATTCAACAGAACCAGTTGTACATTTTTATTCAGGTAAATGGATACCGGTAGTAAAGGGAAAGAACGGAAATGTTTATGGCCCTCTTTCAGGATTTTGTTTAGAAACGCACATCCATCCCAATGCAATTAATATTCCGCATTTCCCTAATACTATTTTGAGGCCGGGAGAGGTTTATCATCAGAAGACGATGTATAAAATAATTATTTAGTCTTTCTTTTTAATCTTTTCATCCATTTCATTTCGACCATAGATTCTTGCAAAGAAAGTTTCAAAGCCGATTTTTTTCCTTATGTATTCTGCCAAAATTATTCCTGTGACAGTACCGGCAATTAATAAAACTATTATTGCATCGAGAGAACCTATCCAAAGACCAATCAATCCAAAAAGAATAATTGGAGCTGCAAAAGCCTGTAACCAAAAAATAATTCTGATAAACCACATACAAATCAGATTTGAGAAAAATAAACCAATTCTTCTTTCAAATTCAGAAAAGGATGTTTCTCCTGCATCGCTTTCACCTTTTCAAAATGAGTCATCAAAAACTGCTGATGAGCTTTTGTTTCCGGTTGAAAGGCTTTATGTTTCTTCGCAATGACAATCTTCTTTACTTCCTGCATCAGTTGTTGCGTCTGTTCGTCAATACAGCTTTCAGCAAATTTCTCCAGTACAAACTCTGTTGCCGGATAATTGGGATGTACCAGATCAATATCATAAAAACGATAATCCCGTAATACATCAATGACCAATTCATAAGCTGGAAAATAACTGGCTGATTCTCCGAAGGAGTCCTTACGGACAAATTTATTAACAATAAAATGTACCGCTTCAATCAACCTCGCCTTGCTCCGGTTATTCTCCACTACCCCATCTCTTATATGGCGAACAGGGCTTACTGTAAAAATAAATTTCAGTTTGGGATTAAATTCTTTCAACTGTTTAAGACAATCTTCCAGCATTGATTTAATCTCATCAATCTCCAGCATTTCTTTTGCAAACCAGTTAGCCGGTGCCCGGTGACAATTAGCCACCCCATCACCAATACTTTGCGAGGCAATATCTGCCTGTTGAGTGAGCCGGTAAGAAAATGAAGACCCGAGTGTAATAACAAGCCAGTCAGCTTGTTTCAAAAAATCATGAGCCGCCTGCTGCGATTCATGAATGATTCGAACAGCATCTGTCTGATTAATTGTAGAAAACCGACTGTGGTGTTGCCAGCTATTCCACACTTCATTCAGTTGGAAAAGATCGGCTTCTGTGTATTGCCTATTCTCAACATAAGACAATAAGCTTTTACAAACGGCATCCGGTCCAAATAGAATTCCGTTAGGGTTTTGAAGAACAGAAAATTTCAAATCGCCAAGTGCATTGCCGATATGTTCTGTAAAGCAAGAGCCAACCAGCATGATTTTATCCTGGTAAGAAATGGGCGGCAGCAGTTTCTTTAAATCAATATTTATCATCCAGTCCATAATAACTATAGGTTGGGGATATTTCCCCCCTCTCCACTCCGTGTAGAGGGGTTGGGGGTGAGGTCAAAAATTTCTCCTGCAATCCTGAGGCTTTCCAGTAATGCCTCTTTATTCATTCCTTCTAACAAATTGTTTTCTTCAAAATAATTTATCATCAACTCACTATCCATATTTCCCACTAATTCATCATCAGCCATCGGGCAACCACCAATCCCTTTTAATGCTCCGTCAAATCTTTTGCAACCGGCTTTAACGGCCGCTTCTAATTTCTCTTCCCAATTTTGTGGTGTAGAATGAAGGTGAACTCCAATTTCTATTCCGGGTAATGAATCAACCAGGAATTCAGTCATATTATAGACCTGTTCCGGAGCTGCGATACCGACTGTATCTGCCAATGAAATAATTCCAATATCCATGGCTACCAGCTTATTCACCCACTCAAAAACAATTTCTTCTGAATACCGGTCGTCATAAGGATTTCCAAAACCCATCGACATATACACCACTAACTGTTTACCGGTCTTGATACAAAGATTCTGTATCTCCTCTACCCTTTCCAAAGATTGTTCAATGGATGAATTGGTATTTCGCTGCTGAAATGTTTCTGACACAGAGAATGGAAAACCCAAATAAGAAATTTGTTCATAAACACTTGCATCTTCTGCACCCCGCATATTGGCAACAATGGCCAGCAGTTTTGTATTCCCGACTCCTGACTCAAGACTCCTGACTACTTCAGCGGTATCTGCCATTTGCGGAATCGCCTTCGGCGAAACAAAACTTCCAAAGTCAATGGTGTCGAACCCTACTTTCAATAACGAGTTGATGTATTCAATCTTCTTTTCTGTAGGAATAAATTTCTTCCACCCTTGCATGGCATCACGGGGACATTCGATGAGTTTGATAATGCGTTGATCCATAAAACAAAGATAAAGAGAGGGCATCGATTACTTATAGAATCAAAATTAACACCCCGGCTTTCCAATAATACAAGCCTGTTTCTTAAAAAAGCAGGTATGATACAAACGCTTTTCAGTCTGATAACCTTATCCGTTAATTAACCTAATTACTTTCCGTCAATAATATCCATTTTATTAGTCTTTTGGCCATTACCAGGTATTCGTCATCGATCCATCTTTGTTCTGTGCGTTTGTCACAATAATTCAGTAGAAAGTTCTACAACTTAAATGAAGTTAAAAATAACCAGGTCTTTATTAATAAAATAAACTCCAGATCATGCAAAGCATCATTTCAATTATCAGTCCTTTTTTTATTGCTCTTATCTGCATTGAAGCCTACCTGAGTATACGTCATCATCTAAATGATTATCCGGTAAAAGATACGATTGCAAATATCCTGATTTTCATTTCAAGTATTTTAATAGGTCTTTTTCTCAGAGGAATAGCTATCATGGCCCTTCTTTACCTGCAACAATTCTCTTTATTTCATATTGGAACTTCCATTGTAGCAGGGATTATCTTGTTCCTTATAAGTGATCTTTTTCATTATTTCTTTCATTACATGGAACACAAATCAAGATTGCTATGGGCGAATCATGTTGTCCACCATTCCTGCAATTCATATAATCTTTCTGTAGGCCTTCGTACCACTTCTATCAATACAGTTTACCGCCTTTTCTTTGAAGCTCCGTTATGTATTCTGGGATTTGATGCCGGGATGATTATTGTCATGCATACCATCATGATCTCCTTTGCCTTTTTTCAGCATACCGCCCTGGTTAAAAAGCTGGGCTGGCTTGAATATTTTATCAATACCCCTTCGCATCACAGAGTGCATCATGGAAGTAATGAAAAATATATTGATAAAAATTTTGGACTTGTACTGATCATCTGGGACAAACTTTTCGGAACATTTCAGGCCGAAGTTGAAAAACCTGTATATGGTCTTAAAAAACCTATTACAACTCATAACCCGGCTAAAATACTTTTGCATGAATGGATTGATATGACAAAAGATATCTATAAATCAAGATCATGGAAAGAACGTTTGAATTATCTTTTTGGCAAACCCGGTTGGACCCCGGGTACTAAGCGAAAGCCGGATATTACCAGTAATATAAAATCACCAAAACCGGATACTGGTAAAGTACCGGCTGCACTTGAAATTGTCCGGTAAGTCTGAATAGTCAGCAACTAAAATTATGTAGTAGCCAAAATCCTGTTTACATTTTTTACCTCCATTCCGTTTCAGCAACTGAAGAATGTTCAGATCAAGGATTAATTTTTGTAATACCCCATTGCTGAGTAAAAATAAAATTAAAAGCAGTTTATAATTTGTGCAATCCCGTTTTAACTGCATAAAGAGCCAGTGCAACCCTGGTTTTAACACCTAATTTTTCAAATAACGAATCCCGGTAGCTTTCTACAGTTCTGGCACTACAAAACATTTTTTCGCCAATTTCCTTATAGGTAAGTTCTGTACAGCTATACCTGAGAAACTCAGTTTCCCTTTCTGTAAGTTTTATCTTTTGAGCATCAACATTTCCATCGTTTGCCAATGCATGAAGTACTCTGCTGGTGGCCCAATCGGGATAATAAAATCCTCTTTGTGAGATAGAATCAAGTGCTTTTTCTAATTCTGCAGGATGAACATTCTTATTCAGATAACCTGTAGCGCCTGCTTTTATCATTTTAATAAGTGATTCATCATCTCCCTGCATGGTCAATGCCATTACTTTTATAGCAGGATGGTTCTGCTTTAGCCAGTTAGCAGTTTCAAAACCATCCATCACCGGCATGGAAATATCCAGCAAAACAATATCCGGGAAACTTTTTTTGATTCTGAACTGTTCAATCATCGCCTTTCCATTTTCAGATTCATACAGTACTTCGTAATCTCTGAACTGCTCAATAATTGAAGCAATAGCTTTGGCAATAAGCAAATGATCATCTACAATTACAATGGTCTGTTTCATAAATCAGGCATTAATATCATTTACAGGAATAGTCAAATTCAATCGGGTGCCCTTACCTGTTCCTCTTTCAAAAATATACTTTCCACCTAGCATCTGGATACGCCGCCTGATGCTGTCCAATCCAATCCCTTTATGCTCCGGGTTGTCAACATCAAAACCTTTCCCGTCATCTTCCAGCAGCATAGTCAGCACCTTATCAATGAAATTTAATTTTATCTTAATTTCTTTACAGCCTGAATGCTTAATACTGTTTTGAATAAATTCCTGTATGATACGGAGTAAAGAGCTTTTTGTCGAAATACTAATTATCGGCAATTTATTTATTTCGAAGCTGGCTAAACAAATACCAGTTGCATTTACCTGGTCACATTCTTTCTGAATCAGTTCCTGCAACCCGGCATTCTGCAATTTATTATCTGTAAGGCTGTTTGAAAGCTGCCGGAGTTCAAGCAGAGAATCATTTATTATTTTACTTACGCCTGAAAGTTTAGCTTTTTCATCAGCTGAGTCAGTTTCAAACTCCAACCTTTGTGTGTAAATAGATGCCAATGTCAGTTTTTGGGCAACACTGTCGTGAATTTCCTGACCGATGTGTTGCATCGTTTGTTGTTGGCTTTCTAATTGAGCATTTAAAAGTTCAATATGATGCTTTTCGTTTATTTGCAGTTTCTCCTTTTCATGAGCAAGCCTTCTTTTCCGGTATTGAAATAAAAAAAAGATAATGCCGGATATAAAAACCAACACAATGATCCCGACAAGTATAATAAATATTTCTATTTTGGTTTGCCCCATATAAAAGAGACTATAAATAATAAATACATCAGGTAATTTAATCCAAACTGAACATACCAGTATACATAAAAGAAATCATTATACTGTTTGTATAAAGCAGTCCGAAAAGCAAAGAACGGCATAGCCCCAATATAAAACAGCATTAAACCAACACATACCCAAAACATCATACTCGATTTGTATCTTATTATTTCGTCACTTCGAGTGAACCTCGTAAAATACATAAGTAGTAGAATTAGTAAAAAAATGCACCCGATTATGTAAGAAAAAGATTCGAAGTAAAATTTTATTTTACTGATATAAAACAAATCGGCGATCAGGCAAATTAAGTAAATGGCCGCCGAAATTAACGGCCATTTACTATTCTTTGTGTTTTTGAACTGCTGATAAAATAACCAGTAGAAGAAAAAGAACTGAAGAGGGATACCAAAATAACTGTAAATGGCAATGTTGGTAGCAAGGTCTTTTTCAACATGTAATAAATACTCCCCTGTAATCTCTGTTAGAACAATGGTAGCTAAATAAATAGGGAACCATTTCCAGTAAGTATTCTTTATTTTGTTCCAATATAAAAAGCCAACAAGACAAGCAAACAATTCCAAGACATTCAGAACAATGATAAATAAATTCATGAGTTCTAATTTTATACCTTTTTACCGATTTAATTAATTTGAAGGGTAAGTGCCCGGTTCAGGTGGAGGGCCAATACCGCCATGATTTGTTCCGTCACCGGAAACACCTGTTACACCTGGAGTTAATTCCACCCGTTGGCCATGATATGGTATTGGGGAAAATTTACATACAGATCCTACATTTCTGTAATCAAAATCTATCCACTCTTTTTTAGTTGAATTCCAATATACAGGAACCATTACTAGTGCATGCTTGCCTCTTGCTTCATCGGGGATATCCCTTAATCCATCCATATTCTCCCCCTTTTTAGGATAGAGAATATAATAAAATCTAACACCCATTTTTTGTTGATTTGTGCATCCACTATCACAAGCCACATTTTCCATTTTCCAAATTAAATTCTTCATACGATCTATATCAAACACCATTGACAAGGCGTCTTCTGGCCTTTTAACTGCCGTTGATAACGTCTTTAGGGTATTTCTATCATCGACATTTTCAAGAACAGGCCCAGATACAGTAATAAGTCCTTTGCCGGGATCGTTTTTATACCTTTCTGAAAGAGCATGAATAACTTCACCTGTGATTTCTCCCTCTAACCTGACGTTTTCGTAACATTTCTTAAAACAAGTAGGGCAATCGGTAATTGTTATTGATTTCCTTTGACAGGAAACAAAAAAAATAGCCGTTACGATAAGTAAAAAATTTACGAATAAATTATTTTTTTTCATAACAATAATTTTAGGTTTAAAAAAATGTTGGATTGATAAAAGTAATATGAAAGTTAGTTATTCTTCTCCGTTAATTAACGGAAATAGTTTCCGTTGATAATTCTTCTGCTTCTGGTTGTATGACCATTGCATTTGGTATGCCTATCATCACATCTTTGTCCTGTTCATTTTAGTGAATCAGGAAATGCCGAAAACCTGTAAACAGATTAGGCAATCTTAAAAAAATTAACCATGAAAAAAATAACATTAGTTTCAGCAAATCAAACGGTAGTTGCAAAATATTTTTTGCTTGCTATTCTTTTTCATCTATTAATTGGCAATAATGTAAAGTCACAAGGGATTGTCCTTACCGGAACAGTAACCACAGTATATGAAACAAGAGTTAATTTAACCGCTGGCAACAGGGTTCGGTTTGAAACAAGGAATCTCTCACCGGGAAGCGATCCAGTGATAAACCTACTTTCCACGGAAGGCATGGGTGTGATGGCGGTAAATAACGGAGGCCCAGATTTTGCTGAACAACTTAACTATTTGCCTATACGTACAGGCTCCTATTTTCTAATTGTAAGGTCAAGAAGTATGGAGAGAAGAGGAACCGCCGATATTTACAAGGATGGTGTTTTGTTAAACAGTCAAGTTTCTTTCGGGGGTTGGCGGGTATCTCTCCAGAATCTTAGATCTGGTGAAATCCTGCAAACCGTCAAGCTACCTGGGTGCTCCAATGGTAATCACAAAATATACATATTGAAAGAAGACCAGGTTGGTATTCAAACTAGGGCCACAAGTCTCGACTCAGGTCTTGCCTTAATAAAGTTAACCACTGCGATTGGCAATAAAACCGTGGTAATAGGAACCGACTTCGATGAAGGATTAGTCCGGTTAATTCGCAATGATGCCGGCATACCTTTTCATGACCTTGATAATGACGGGCTCGGTACTGAATTGGAAAGATCAGCCGGAACATGTTCTTCACGTTCAGGGAGGGTGCCAGGTTGTGATTGTAGCCAGATCGCAGATGCAAGGGATACTGACGGAGATGGGATTTCTGACGGATGGGAATTATTGGGGCGGTATGACATATTACCGTTTCAATTATTACCTAAATGGGGTGCTAATCCCCGGCACAAAGACCTTTTTATAGAAGTTGATTTCATGTGCAGGAACGGGAACGAAAATGTTGGTCCAAAAGTAAAAATGCCGGCAGCCGTAGCAAAAAGATTTGCTGATATCTATGGTGATGCATATACAACAAGCTCCTTATTAAAATTATTTCATGCTTCTGTATTGAAAAACCCTGATGGGATTACCGGCGTAAGTGTTCATCTGGATACCGGAAGAGACTCCGAACCAGGAGATGAAGTCACCATTTATGGCAATTGGGGAGGTTATACCGCTGTGAAAAGTACAAAATCGGACGGGACTGAATGTACACCAGGTACTCCTGCTGATCTTTGCAAAGGAAGTGACCCAAACATTGTATGGAAGACTAATATGGAGTCTGCAAGAAGAGGTATCTTCAGGTATACCCTCGGATATACAGGCGGTGGCGGAAGTACCCCGCAAAATGCTTTTGCCTGTGCTTTTAATTTTCTTGATCTTACTAATTCAGCACATGAATTCGGGCATACATTAGGAATGGGACATTCCGGACCTTACGATATTACCGGCGTTGTAGATGTAAATTGTAAACCAAATTACCCAAGTATAATGAACTATGCATTCCTGAGTCAACCCGGGGTAGGATTTTCCGATGGCAATGGTATACCAGCTCTTAACAACTCCTCTCTTAAGGAATGGAATGCCGTGTCTCCTTCTAATACATTATACATGGATGTACTGGAAAGGGTATTTAGGTATTGGGTAGACCGTAATAATGGCCATGTCGACTGGAACAGGAATGGTGTTTTTGAACCGGCGAATCAAACGGTAAAAGCATATGCGAATTACAGGCCAGGAGGAGATTGCGAATTTACAAGATATAACCAGTTTCATGTAAGTGATGCACAAACTGCGACCACTCCTGTACTAGCACGCCTTAAAGACAGGTTATATATTTTCTATGCCAATCATGGGTCTTTAAAGTACCGTTACACCACTTCATCATTGAATTGCCCCCAACCCAAAGCAGAAGCATGCGATAATGCGGTTTGGGGACCTGAAAAAGATGCAGGCTTGGCCTCCGTAGGAGTTGATGTTATGAATGATGGTAATAGTTTACGGGTTGTTTCAATTGAATTATTCGGAAAAATAATGGAGCGGCGTCTTTCATTGGTTTTGGGGCAGGAAAATTGGACACAACCAGTCCAAATACCCGGCTCGGCCAAGGGGGACCCTTCTCTTTCTTTTGGGTTGATCGGTTCTTATCTGCTGTATAAAGGTTCCGATGACTTCATTCATTTCAACAAAATGGTAGCCGGGCAATGGCAAACTAGCCAGGTAGCCCATACTATTAATAATGAACCAATCAAAACCACAAACACCGGCGCTTACCCGGCTATCATTCAAACCGTTCTTCCCGGGGGGCCTGGTTTTTTAAAAAGCTTATATGGATTATTCCCGGACGAGAATGGCTTCCTTGATATGTGGCGGTATAATTCTACTGATAATTTCTGGGAAAAAACAGATGTTCTTGAGAATCCACGGCCTGGTCCTATATCAGGCAAACCTTCTATGGCATATATGCCTTATAAAGCAGGAATGGAAAATCCAGGACGTTTATATATGTTGTATTTAAGAAAACCTGCTGAGGGTAGTAATGCCGTGATAAGAATGAGGATGTCCTATGTAAAAGTACTGGAAGGAGCAGACGGAACTTTTGTAAGGGAAGAAAAGATAGGCCTGGATTCATACTTCGACAATTCGTGGCTGACAACTTATGGTATTAGTCTTTTTTTTGAACAAGGAAAGGATTCTAATGTCCGTTCAGTTTTTTCAATCGGTGGGCAAACTTCAAATTACAATATCATGTTCCGGCCTAAAGCGGATGCCATCAATGATTTTAGGTATATAAACTATAATGACTGGGAGACTATAAGAAAAAATCTTTGCCAGCGGGTTGTAAACCCTGGAGGAACCGTTACCAATCCAATCAGGTGCTCTGTGAATTAATAAAGGAAAGCAATGATTGTTAAATTTTTTATTGGCTAAAAAACGAGGCCCTACATAGCGTCTCGTTTTTATTTTTCATTCACTATCCGTTGTTTAATCACCTCATACTAAACAACCCCCGTAGCCACACTTACTTTCAAACTTTCAAAATCCCCTTTCATGGGGATTTTTTTTACAAATTTCTTTTTTGAAGGCAATCGCCTTATCTTTAGTTGGATTATAATTATATTTATTGCCACCCAATTATTCAACCAAAACAACAACCATGAAAAAAATTATTACCTGCTTTGCCTTGCTGATACTGGCCAACTCCGTCTATAGCCAGCAAACAAACCCAACTGCCCCTTTAACTAAAAAAGATTACCTGCAAAAAAGCAAGAACCAGAAAACTGCAGCCTGGTTATTCATGGGAGGAGGGCTTGGCTTAACGTTCATTGGATTGAATGCTGACAACGATAATAGTGGCACGCAGGAAAGTACAGGCAAGATTGTTCCCCTGGTAACCGGGATAGCAGCTATTAGTATTGGCACAACATTTTTTATTAATTCTGCTAAAAATAAAAAAAGAGCAGAGTCCCTTAGCTTCAAAATGGAAAAAACCTCGCAGATTCAACAGGGAAGTCTTGTATATCGCTCCATTCCTGCTTTGTCATTCCGTATAAATCTTTAATTGCAAAGAATTCAGGAAAAGAGTCTTTGCCTCATCACCTCATATAAAATAATCCCCGTCGCCACCGACACATTCAAACTTTCAAAATCCCCTTTCATGGGGATTTTTATTTTTTCATCGCATATCTACATTAAGGCAGGATAAATACCTTTCCATTCCTGCATGGCATCACGGGGACAGTCGATCAGTTTAATAACTGATTGCAATTTCTGGTGTGCCGTTTCCATTCTTAGACAGTAAAGATTGTAATACAGCTATAACCTTGAGCTCAGTCGTATTTTATCATAAAAGCGATTGAAAAAACGACTCCGTTCCTTCTCCCCCACTTTACTTATTTGTGTGGACTTACTGATCAGGTTTTGCATAGAATTGAGCCGGTAAGTACAGAATCTTTCATCCCGGGTAACTATATAATTGATAACACTATGGCTGATAAAGGATATCTTAAGATCATCTACAACGGCGAGAAAATTATTATCGCCAAGTATTAAATCATTATGCAAAAGATTATAATCACCGGCATCTGGCAGGGGTTGTTGTCCTATCATAAATTTTTTTCCTATCTCGGCCTGCTTCTCAAGATGGTTGATAAGTTCCTCAACCTTCTCATAAAGAAGAAATACGTCCGAAGGGGAATTAAACAATTTAGCTTCCCTGTAATATTCAATCTGACGGATAGTGCTGTTGATGCTCTCTAAATTCCAGACTTCGGTACATGGTATTTTATTATACTCTTCTACTACCTTTCTTCCCAGTTCAAATGTTTCGTTACTCATGCCATTAATATCAAATTTAATCCTCCGCATTGCTTCATTTTGGAGTATGCTTTTTTTCCAGAAAAAATATTTAAAAGACGCCAGTTCAGGAATCTGAAAATGGGTAGTGAAAGGGATATCTTTTGTGAAAAAATAAAGATGCCTGTTTTTAAAAGTATTGAGATAACTGAAATTCTGATATATACTAGTAAGCCATTCATCAAATGCGGCTTCTGTAGGATTGGTCAGCCTGCCGCTGAATATAAATGAATCACTTTGCAGGTGCATGAACTGGTCAAGCGATATTTTATAATGCGCCGCCAGCATTTGCATTTCTTCCAGGCTGATTGGTTTTTCGCCGCGGATCCTCCTGTAGGCGCTGTCATTGCTGATGTTCAGTATATCAGCAATGGCATCAACCAATGCGATATGCTCGGGCAACAAAGTTTTGATGTGCTGGAAAAATGATACTTGTATACCGGTGGATTCCATACTGTTAGTTTTGGTAAAAATTGCAAATGGACCTGTTCAAGTTTGGTAAAAATGACTTTAGCTCCTTAAAGTAACTGCCTTTTTTGCAAAAACCAATACTCTTTTTGGCAAATATGCCAGGCAAGTGGTATTTATTACTAAAAGTTAAGTACCCACCCTATTTATCAATTAGGAATGGGCTTTGGCCGAAAGTAGGTTTGAGTTGTCAATCAATTTTCACAACTTAAAAACTTACATCATGAAAAAGTTAATCTTCATTTTTGTCGCATCATTCTTTATTTTTTTTACGCAGGCTTGTAACAAAAAAGATAAAGTGATAGTGATGTCCAAAACTGAATTATTGACTACCGGAACCTGGAAGCTGACAGCTGTTGTGGCCGATGAGGATGGCAACGGATCCTATGAAACGGATCGCTTTGCCACTTTCACCTTTTGTTTTACAGACAACTATTATACATTCAGCAGTAATGGTATCCTGGAATTAAATGAAGGCCCCACCAAATGCAGCCCGACAGCCCCGCAAACAGAAACTTCAACATGGCAGCTTACACAAAATGAAACACACCTGAAGAACAATAATGATGACTTTATACTGGAAGAATTAACTACATCCACCCTGAAATGGAAAGAGGAGTATGCGGGTGGAAGAAGTGCACTGGTCACTTTTACTAAGAGATAATCAGGCATTCATTAATAATCAACAAATCTTTGTTATGAAAAAAATATCGTATGTCCTTATCGTAACCGGCTTGGCATTAATAAATATACTTACCAGTTGTTCGAAATCATCATCTCCCAATACACAAGTTCTGCAACCCGAAACAATCTTAAAATTTAAAGTAAACGGGACGGCTTATGAATGGAAAAATAAAGGTCTTTGTGGTTTTTTAGGTTCCTATTGTGGCACATATATAAATAAATACCCAGATCACTATGTTCTGGGTTCTTTTGATTCAAAGGATTTTAGAAACGAGATAGGTCTAACTATGCAAACAACCGGGCTATCTGTCACAACGTATAACCATATAGTTGCAAGTCCTGTTACAAGCTCAAATGCTATACACAAACTTTATTTATATAGCCCCGTTTCCGGTGGTTCATACAGTTACTCAGCATCAACAGAAACCGGGGATTTCACCACAATAACTGTGACAAGTATTCATGATGGAAAATATGCAGACGGAACTTTTACAGCCAGGCTAACCCAATCGCCTTACGGGAGCAGTGCAGGTAAAACTGATATCACCGATGGTGAGTTTTATAATGTAATCATTAACAAATAAAAGTTTATCCTTAATTATCCTTAAAAATAAATTTATGAGAAAAATTATTGTTTTCGTCATGTTGCTGATAATATCAGCCACATCTTTCAGTCAGCCTACAACCACACCGGTGCCTCCTTTTAAAACGGATTACCTGAAAAAAAGCAACAACCAGAAGTTTTTAGCCTGGGTACTTATGGGAGGCGGTATTGCAGTAGTCTCCATTACTGCTCTTTCTAATGTCGGACTAGATTTCGGTTCTACAGAAAAAAGTGCTTCCCCGGTAGCACCTTTAACTATTGCAGGTGTGTTGATGGTTAGCAGTATTCCGGTTTTTATTGCTTCTCATAAAAACAAAAAGAAAGCAATGAGTCTGTCTTTGAATAATGAAACTGCCCCGCAAATTCAGAAAAATAGATTTGTTAACCGTTCAGTTCCTTCATTAACCTTAAAAATCAGTTTATGAAAAAAACATTGTTTCTTCTATTGGCATTTTCAGTAGCCACTATTTCCTGTTTTACCGGTTGTAAAAAAGACAACGGCTCCTCCACTGATTATATAAGGGGTAAGGTTGATGGTGTTGCTTTTGAAGCTAATTCAAATATGTGGGCAACTCCCGGCAGACCAGGTGATAAAATAATTTCTTTCCGGGGAGATTGGCCCGGTGGGTCAATTCGTTTCTATTTGGACGGACAGGGTTCAAACATCACTACAGGTACTTATGATTTCACAACAGGCATAGTACGTAATGCAGTAGTTTATGAGAATAATGATGGCTATTCCGCCGGATATTTCTGTGGTGGTTTTGGGCCTTGTACTTATTACGGAAGCGGCAAAATAATTATTCTCAACATCAGCAAAAAACATGTCCGGGGAACTTTTGAATTTGTTACAAATGTCAGTGGAGCGACAGGTGTCCCAAAAACTGTTAGCAATGGCGAATTTTATATGAACAGAGATTGACGCCATAAATAACCGAAAGGCTTTAATTAATAACCTCAAAAATCAGTTTATGAAAAAAATCTTCTTTTTCCTCCTGTTGCTGAACCTGTCAATAACATCCTTCAGCCAGCAAACAAAGTCTTCGCCGACCTTAACCAAACAAGACTACCTGAAAAAAAGTAAAGGTCAGAATTCTACGGCCTGGCTGCTTATGGTTGGTGGCATCTCCGTGTTAGGTGTTACAATGATTGTCGAAGCAACAAGTGTTTGCATTGGTGGTGGATGCCAAAAAAAAACATTCCCCATAATCCCGGTTGGTATAGGTATTGCAGGCATCGCTGGTTCTGTTCCTTTCTTTATTGTATCAGCCAAAAATAAACGAAGGGCAATGTCAATTTCCTTTAAAACTGAAAAGGCGCCACTACTTCAAAAAAGCAGTTTGATAAACGAATCAGTTCCTTCCTTAACCTTAAAAATTAGTTTATAAAAAATAAGTCTCAATTCATCCTTTGCCTCATCACCTAATACAAAATAATTCCTGTCGCCACACTCACATTCAAACTTTCAAAATCCCCTTTCATCGGGATTTTTATTTTAACCCCAGCCTTGCCATCAGCATTTCTTTTTTTGCTTTACTGACAGAAAGTTTCTCGCCGTTTTTTAAAACAACATAGCCCCCGTCTGTCCTAAGGAATTGAGAGATGTATGTCACATTCACTAACGTAGAATGATGTATTCGCTGAAACATCTCAGGTGGCAGCAACTCTTCTACATCGCCCAGAGTTCTGGAAATAAGCATTGTCTTTTTATCTTTTATATAAACTTTTGTGTATGCTCCCTCGGCAGTCAGATAGACAATGGAAGAAACGTCCACAAACTCATATCCTTCCCGTTGTGGCAAAGCAATCTTTTGTTCGCCCCCGGGTTGCCGCATATTTCTAAGAAGATTACTGATGTGCTGCACACTATTGCCTTCTTCCATTTTCTTTTCCACTTTTTGTACAGCAGCTTTCAGGTCGTTGGCATCAATAGGTTTTAGTAAATAATCAATAGCACTGATGCGGAATGCCTTTGCCGCAAACTCACCATGTGCAGTGGTAAAGATGATGGAGAAATTAATTTCACCCAATACCTCCAGCATTTCAAAGCCATTCATCCACGGCATTTCCACATCGAGGAAAACAAGATCAGGATTCAATTTCTTAATGGCCATGATCCCTTCTTTGGCAGAAGAGCAACTGTCCACTACTTCTATCGAAGGACAATGTTGTTGCAGGTCACTTAATAGTGCCCGCACACAATGTTGTTCATCGTCTATAATAATGGATCGTATCATATTTCTTCTTTTATAGAGATAATTACTTTTGTTCCTGAAGCTATTCCGTTTTCATCTTTCTTATCAATGATCTCCAGTTTTGCCTGCCGTTGTTTCAAAAGGTTGTCCAGTTCTAATCTTGATTGGGTAAGGTTCACTCCTTTTGATTGGTGAGCAAGGCCACTGGCCGATTTATTTTGTGCTGAAGCTTCCCTGCCTATCCCATCATCATCAATAATAATTTCTATAACACTAGCTTTACGGAGCACATTCAGTGAAACTTGCCCTCCGTTATTGCCTGGCACTATGCCATGCCAGATGGCATTTTCAATAAAGGGCTGAATGATCAGTGCGGGAACCTGGATTGATTTCAAATCAATATTTTCATCCACATTCACTGCATAAGAAAATTTTGTATCAAACCGCATTGCTTCCAGTTGCAGGTAAAGCTTACAGGTTTCCATTTCATCATAGAGGCTGATCTCTTTTTTATCTGCGCTGTTGAAAAGGTTACGGATCAGTTTTGAAAAGGTAGTCAGATAAACAATAGATTTTTCATTTTCATTCTGCTGTATTAATGATTTAATAGAATTAAGACTGTTGAAAATGAAATGCGGATTCATCTGGGCACGGAGGGCTTTGGCTTCCAATTCCAGGATTTGTTTTTCATGAGCAAATTTTTCTCTTTCCTTTTTTTTGACCGCTTTTATGCGCCACCATAAAATAAAGCCAATGATCAATCCAAGGCCAGCAATAACTGCTGTCCAGAACCACCAAGTTTGCCAGAAAGGTGACTTGATAATAATTACTAATTCAGCTTGTTTACTTCGCCAGTCTTCATTACCCCTTTTAACTTTTACCCTGAATTTATAAGTACCCGGTCTTAGATTTGAATATAGGGCCATGTTGAATCTCTCATCCATCATTGAAAATTGAACAGACACCCAATCATTATCAATGCCATCTAATTTATATGCAAATACAAGAGTGTCTCTGCCTGAAAAGCCTCTTGCAGAAAATAACAGTACAATATTATTTTCATTGTGATTCAAGGTAATTTTTTTAAGTAATTCATAATTACCATGTGAATTTTTTAACTCTGAATAACTTCTCTCATTGACCTGTACATCAAAAATTAAAACCGGGGCAACAGTACTGTCAGGTTTTACTGTCGCAAAAGCTGAATTAAATTTTCCTGCTCTTGTCCAATAAAAACCTCCTCCTTTTATAATATATAAACTGCCATTCGCATCCAGTTCTATACCGGTCGTCCTGTCAGGTGTTTTACTGAATAATGAATCATTTATAAAACTATAGGTTTCATTGTCTGTATTAAAAACAGCAGGCAATGAATCACCCGCAGCAACAAACAGTTCATTTTCAGATTTGCGGCAGAAGTCAAGTATCGGGTTAGGAATATTTTCTTTTCCCCCGGGAATTTTTTTATACGGAAAATACCGTGGCGCCGAGTTGAAGAGACTATACTTCCCCATTCCTTTTTCCAAAGTACTGAACCAGATAATCAAACTCATTTCCCTGATCTCAATATCTGTGACTGTTAATGTGGCGCTGTTTCCGGTAGAAATTTTATTAATGGTTTGCCCTGTAAATTTATCGTAGGCATACAATCCGTAATTGGTGCCGACCCAAGTAGATTTATTTTCTGCGTCATAAGCAAATGAGCAGGGTATTACTCCTTTCCCAAAAAATATTTTTTCAATTTTTTTAGCCCCTTTAGTAATAATTACATTACTATCCGGATCAAATCCAAATGTATAATTGAGCCGAAATGTTTCTGGCGAGCTTGATTTAATAATGTTAGTGGCATCTTTAACTATATATAACGTATCAGTGTTTGTTGCTATATACAAATCACCATCAGGATCAATCCATATTTTTCTAATATCTACTGGCTTATTTTCAGTTTCAGGGAAAATAAAAGGAGGAAACATAGCCGTTTTACCATAATTATAATTTACTGCTCCAATATGGTTATTGTCACTTACGAGATAAATAATTTTCCCTGGACCTTCTGCAATCAATTTAATCCCGTTGAAAGATTCATATAAATCTTTCTGTATGCTTCCAGATTTAAAATTTTGTTTTTTCCCTTTATTATCATACAAGTAACTGGGTTGGGTAATTTCCACCTGCATTTTATCAATTACACCCATATTGGGAAAGCTTGTTGCCAATAATACAGTACCCCTGGTGGTAGGAAGAATTTGTCTGAAGTCAAGCGTCTTAGGTCCTTTAAAGAAATCTGTTGGTATCACCTCAAATGTTTGGCCTATCGAAGATTGAGATAACAATCCGAGAATCAGTATTTGAAAAGCTCTTATCAATTTTTTTATTATTATTTTATAATCGGGATGATACACTTAGCAATTAAAGTTAAGAACTTGTTTTCCTAATATTTCCTCCCCTTTGGCCTTTCACTCATTTCTATTGGCAACTGGCATCATTTATCAGATAATCCGGGATAGTAAAAAAGCATACCGGGATTAACAGCAAAACCCGTACTAACCAACTCCGTATAGCTTTAGGCAGTATTGGGGGTTTATCTCTCTTACCAACGGGCCGGTAAACAGTAGCAACTGCCAACCCAGAAAAGCCAACTGTAAATTCCCTTTTTAAATACAGCATTTTAATGCGTAGCTTAGGGGAAGCAAACAGGGAAGGCCTAATAATCTAAATCAACGATCATGAAAGCAGCATTCTCTTACACAACAATTACAATCGTATTCCTGGCACTTTCTGTAGTTTGTCATGGGCAAAATAACCAGCCTGATCTTTCACCTGCCGGAACAGACAGTCTCAAAACCATAACAGCAGATACTCTCAAAAAAGTAAATAGCACCCCCGGCATTGCTGCTCCTGCCAAAACGGACAGCCTGAAGTCAACAAAAAAGAAAAAACGCAAGAAAGAACAAACCGATTATGTTAACCCTTATCAACCTAATACGCCGGATGGAAAACCACTACCCTATAATAGCTATAGAGAAACTAAAAAAGAACCTGATAAAAACCAGCCCGGAGCAGCTATTCTTCAAGCCATACTTAATAATAATAAACCTCACAATTGATAGTAAAGCCAGCTTCATCCCTAAGTCAATTACCACCGCCTTTGGCGGTGGCTTGAAGGATTTGCCCGAAGGACTCAAAAAGATAATAAGGTTAGGGAAAGAACGAATTTTTTTTTCTACTAAGTTTATAAGGTTTCTGAGTTTTTAACCTTATTACTTTAGTAAAAATGGTTCCTCCTGCGAAACACCTTATTACCTTATTACCTTATTGCGCTACCAAAAAGGCATAGCCTTTAGTACATAACCACAATCAAAGACGGTGGATTTTTAAGGTGAATTAAAATCCTCGACCCTTCTTTTAAAATCCCATTCGCCTTTTGAACGGGTTTGCAGAATTGCTTTTACCCGCTTACAGGCAATCAGGCTTCATTCTTCACGTAGGTTTTTCATGCATTTCCATTGCAACCGGCATAGTTTCTCCGATAACTTATCTGCATTGCATCAAACAGCTCTCATTCATCAGCATAAATTTTTCCTGTAGTTTCTTTTAAAGCTAAGACGCTGATTTTTCGTTAATGCTTTTAACATCCTGTTCCTCCATTATTAAAATTGCCAACCCGCAAAAGCTAACTGCAAATTCCCGTTACGAATCATTTATAGTGAATACTAAGTTTGATCCTTAAACCTAAACCATCAGTTATGAAACCATTCAAACTTATTACGATTCCCCTTTTAGTTGTATTACTGAATCCTCCCGCAAGAGCCCAGCAGGATGTATGTAATTATATTGAATCATTATCCTGTGATGTCGCCACAAATCGGGACAAAAAACAAAAGCATCTCAACTTCTTTATTATATCAGCGCCCAAAAAAGGGAAACTGGACCTGGGATCAAGGTTCAACATTGCCAGGAGTAAATTAAAAAGTCTTTTCAGGCCAAAAAAATTTGTGGCCATCGTGGCAAAAGATATACAGACAGCAAGCGCCAAAATACAATACCGGTTGAACGGATCGGGTGCACGTATCGGCACGTTGTGGTTTGACGGGCATGGTAGTTATAAAAAGGGTTATGCTGTTTTCTATACAGGTAAAGATGAATTCAATTACCAGTCAATAAAAGATCCAGCACACATCAAGCCGCTGCAGGAATTAGCCGCTTATACGAATGAAAAGTCAAAAGTTGTGATTGGTTCCTGTTACGGTGGCGCCACATTCTTCCGGAAATCACTATACTCCAATGATACACTCCGGATGAATGGCGATTCGCTGATGATGAATCTTGGTAAGATCTTTTCTGAATCCACCATTTATGCCTGCGAAAGCTGGGTGATGACAAAACCGGGATTATTCCGGAAAAAAGCATCGGTGGCTGGTCATCCTCTTGCCAAAGTTTACAAAGACATCGTGTACCGCCCCGCCTGGGAAAATATGAGCAAATGGAATGAATATAATGCGACAAAGGAAAGTTTTTGCGCCGTGAACCCGGTAACGATGGATATATATGGCAACTTAATGATTCGTTCCGATTCATATACCGGAAAGACGAGGGTAAAAAAGGAAATTGAAAAGAACATAAAAAAATTAAGACCGGGTTTGCTGAAAGTGAAATAAATGACCTGGATATAAACGGTTTCTGTTCACAATAAAATCAATTATCATGAAAAAGATCATCATTTGTGCCATGTTGCTGATAATAGCAAATGCTTCTTTCAGCCAGCAAATCAATCCTTCCCCAACTTTGACAAAACAGGACTACCTGAAAAAAAGTAAACAGCATAAAACAATCGCATGGGTATTATTGGGTACCGGAATTTTCAGCACTGGCGTAGGAACGTTTAAGTTCAATTTTGCCGGAAGTGAAGATGAGGTAAATAATTCACCCAGCGCTGTTTTCCTGGTAACCGGGTTGGCAGCTATTGGGACCAGTATCCCTTTTTTCATAGCTTCATCAAAAAATAAAAAGAAAGGCATGAACTTGTCATTTAAAAATGAACCAGTTCCCCGGATTCAGAAAAGTGGTTTTGTTTACAGAACTATTCCTTCATTAACATTAAAAATCAGTTTATGAAAAAACAATTCGTCTTACTCATTACATCTGCCGCATTATGGGCCAGCTCTTGTAAAGTTGTAGGTACTTTATATCCATTATCTCAGAATGAAAATGATTTTGTTTTTAAAAAAGAAATGATCGGAAAATGGGGAGATCGTAAAGACCCATCCGGCTATTATTTTGTAGATACAATCAGCGGAAAAGGCGGTAAGCTTTATCAAATAGAAACTGTTTTTATTAATAAGGATAAAAATTCTGCTGACACTAACAGGTTCAAGGCCCTTCTTGTCAGCATAAGCGGATGGTATTATCTTGACTGTTGGTTTGATATGGAGAAAGAACTTTCTGACAATGATAAAAATTATGAAGACTGGCTGATAGCCCGGCATTTCATCTTCAGGTTGTCGTTCCAGGGAACAGACGTAATAGAGATGACTTCCCCAGATACTGAAGAGTTAATAAAACTAATTGATCAGAAAAATATTTCTTTACATTATGCCAACCTGAAAAAAGATGATTACTTAATACTGGACAAGCCTGAGGTCTTACAAAAAGGGTTTGCCGAATCAAAAAAATATCCTTTGTTATATAAGGGTAAAAATGTCCTTCACAGGTTAAAATAACCGCTGTTTCATTGCTTCATACAAAATGATCCCGGTGCAACTGATACATTGAGCGATTCAAAATCGCCTGCCATCGGGATTTTTATTTTTTCGTCTCAGATCTTCTTTAAGACGGGATAAATAACTTTTCCATTCCTGCATGGCAACACGGAGACGGCATCACGGGTACATTTGATAAGTTCGAGAGGAGAATGATTCATAATAGTACAAAGCTAACATTTGTGAGCCGACCCTATTTGCGAAGCCAAAGGAATTACGCAAAATAAATAAACTCAAAATTTGTTCCCGGATTTCTGCTGATTCCGTTTACTTGGTTTTACTATGGCTACTCTTTTTAATATTATCTTAATTTTCGGATAATCTGCCAATTTATAAATCACTTTTGCCAACTCCCGTTATGCACCATTCTGGCATTTTGGTATGTTTGACTTAATATATATTACATTTATGTTGGGTTAAATTAAGAGAAACCATAATCAGTAAAGAAAACAGTATGAAAAATGAAATTTCTCACATGGCTCATCTGCTAATTTTACCAGCCCTTTTATTAATCAGCAGTTGTAAAAAGAACTCTACCCCGATGGTAAGTATCCAGGTAAAAGATGCTATCACCAGTTCGGTTGTAAACGGGGCTGTTGTAGGCCTTCACCGCTGCACAATTTTTGAAGTTTTTTGCGGATTTATTGCTTACAAGTCCAATACCACTGGCAATGATGGAAATTGTAGCTTCAATCAGCAAGACTATGAAGAAACCAAATCAATAACAGTAACCAAAAATGGCTACTGGTCGGTACATGAACCCAAAACTAGTTTCATTAATATTTTTCCTGATGGTTGGTTAAGACTTCGGATAGTAAAAGGCTCCAGTTATCCGCCAGATACAAAATTGAGGATCGTAGTTAATTATGTCCCAGTTAATAAAACCAATATTTCACAAGTAAATGCTGCATCAGACAGTATTATTTTATTACGTTGTTACGGAGGGGCATCAAACAGGATTGACTGGTTTGTAGAAACAACAACACCATTTGCACAAATTAACAATGGCTCATTTTTACAAAATATAACCAGGCAGGATACAGTAAACGCTATTCTTAACTATTAAAGCAAGTCAATTTTTTAAACCCTTATCCACGCTGCCTCATCACTTCATACAAAATAATCCCTGTCGCCACCGACACATTCAAACTTTCAAAATCCCCTTTCATGGGGATTTTTATTTTTTCATCGCATATTTTCATTAATGCAGGGTAGATACCATTATCCTCACTCCCCATTACTATAGCACAGGGTTCTGTCAAATCAACCTCGGCAATCGTTTTATCTGCCTTCATTTCAGTTGCAAAAACTTTAATCCCATTCAAATGCAATTCATCCACTGCCTTCATTAAACTATTTACCCGACACACCGCAATCTGCTCCAGAGCTCCAGCAGAAGTAAGTATGGCATCTTCATTCAATGCCCCCACCCCTTTTTCCGGAATGATGATGGCATGTACCCCGGTGCAAAAAGCAGTACGGGCAATGCCGCCGATGTTTCTTATATCCGTAATGCCATCCAAAATTAAAAACAACGGCACTTCGCCACTCTCTGTAACGAATGAAATAATTTCTTGCAGATTTTGATATTGTACTTTGGCTATCTGTGCTACACAGCCTTCATGTCCGCCAATATTAAAACCATCCAGTTTAGCAGCCGGCACATAATTAATAGGTACTCCGCTTTGCGAAGCCAATACTTTTATTTCATTCACATCCTGTCCGGTTGCCCTGCCATCAAGATAAATCCTGTCTAATTGTTGTCCGGATTGCAATGCTTCTATCACTGCTTTTCTGCCAATGACAAGGGTATTTTTCTTAGGCCTTTGTTGTTGTCGGTAATTTTTCACTTAGAATAAAAAATAGGTGATTTTATCAGCCCGGGCTGAACAATTTCTTCAAAATAGCTTCTACTTGCAAACAATAATTATGCGGTAGTTCGCCAATAGTTTTCTGAATAATACTTTCTGAGGCAGTAAGTAACCGGTATGTTTTCAATACAGATGTCACTTTCAAACCTGTGCCTGTAGTTTCGTTATTTATTTCAATGATTATATCCGTATCCTCAGTTGCATGAGCAAGGTTGCTGGTGATTGCTGCAAAAACAATATGATTAAACCGGGAAATATAATTGGTAAGGCACAAAACTGGCCTCAGCTTAGAACCAGATAAATCATCAAAGGGAAAATTTATAAGGACTATTTTATATTTCATTTTGCTTTTCTTTCATAAGGCACCCCGTCCTCCATTGTATAAATATCTTCTGCAGGATCATTTAAAAAATCAAAGGCACCGCCTTTCATGGCAAGGTTCAACCATTCTTTTTCAGTTATTTCATCCTCTTCAAAAAGAACTACCACTTTAGCTTTCCGGCCCGAAAAATCTTTGCCTAAATGAAGATGGGAATTCCCTTCATCATCAAATTCAATATTTTTTTCAATAGCCTTCATACAACTACGTTTATTATAAAGGTACAAAAAACCCCGAATGATTTTCCAATCTTTCGGGGTTTTACTCCTTCTCCATTTATGGAGAGGGCTGGGGTGAGGTTTTATTTCAACCCAAACGCCTTCTTCACTTTACCTACATAATCCAATTTCTCCCAGGTAAACAATTCTACTTTCTTCGTTACTTTCTTACCATCAGGAGAAACAAATGTTTTTTCAACTATCTGCGGCATCCTGCCCATGTGGCCATAAGCTGCAGTTTCGCTATAAATCGGGTTACGCAACTTTAATCGCTGCTCAATAAAGTAAGGACGCATATCAAAAACAGTTTCTACAATGTTACTGATTTCACCATCAGTCAATCCGACTTTTGCTGTGCCATAAGTATTTACATTGATACTGGTAGGCTTTGCCACACCAATAGCATAAGAAACCTGTACTAATATTTCGCTGCACAATCCGGCAGCTACTAAATTTTTTGCAATATGCCTGGTAGCATAAGCAGCAGAACGGTCAACTTTAGAGGGATCTTTACCGCTGAAAGCACCGCCACCATGTGCACCTTTACCTCCATACGTATCAACGATGATCTTGCGACCAGTTAATCCTGTATCACCATGCGGTCCGCCAATTACAAACTTACCAGTTGGATTTACATGGTATTTAATGTCATTATTAAACAGCTTTGTGTATTTTTTGTACTTAGCTTTTATTCTCGGGATAAGAATATTGATAACATCACTCTTGATCTTGGCCAGCATTTTAGCTTCGCTGTCAAAATCATCATGCTGGGTAGAAATAACAATCGCATCAATTCGTACAGGCTGGTTTTGATCATTGTACTCTAATGTAACCTGGCTTTTAGCATCGGGGCGCAGATAAGGCATCTTCGAATTCTTCTCTCTGCGGATGGCTGCCAGTTCAATGAGTAAATTATGAGCAAGATCCAATGCCAATGGCATATAATGCTCTGTTTCGTTAGTGGCATAGCCAAACATCATTCCCTGATCTCCGGCACCTTGCTCTTCTTTTGCCTTACGTTCTACTCCCTGGTTGATATCGGATGATTGTTCATGTATTGCTGATAATACACCACAGGAACTGGCTTCAAACATATATTCACTCTTAGTGTATCCAATTTTACGAATAACACCACGGGCAATTTCCTGCACATCGAGGTATGCTTTTGATTTTACTTCCCCTGCCAATACCACCTGACCGGTAGTTACCAATGTTTCGCAGGCTACCTTTGATTGCGGATCAAAAGCCAAAAAATTATCAATTAAAGCATCAGAAATCTGGTCAGCAACTTTATCGGGATGTCCTTCGCTTACTGACTCAGATGTAAATAAATACGACATGAATTTAAATTTTAGGCGGCAAAGATAAGGGTGTAGCTACTATGAAAAAAGCCTCCCGGTAAAATCGGGAGACTTGTAAACATATCGTAATAAATAATACCAATTGTGTTTATAAATTAGTCCAATTGCTCCCGGTATAATACCGATGTACCATCGGTATAATGTTAATGACGAACCCTATAGTTTGGAATAAACGATTCTGAGTCGCATCCGTTTTTCAGGATTTATTGCATAATTACCGCCTCCCAGCACCACCCTCCCATAAGCAGGCTGACCCGAAATATACATTTGGCTAATTGCATTAAAACGTTTTGAAAAAACAAATGCTCTGACAGGGGCAAATAATCTTAATGTGTGATTAGGCGCTTTTAGGGTTATAATATCCTGTACGTACTTTGAAATTTTAAACCGGTATGTACTATCTGATCTTAATCCGCCCCCAAAAGAAGTAAAATTATAATCAAAATCTGCTTGTATTGCCTGTACATCCATATCTACATCAAAAGTAAATGCAGTATCAGCATTTGAATTAATATGGTCAAGAAACAGGCCTATTGGTTTACTATATATTCCTTCCAAAGTAGAAGCTAATGGAGTAACGACCAGTTCGGCCCTGTGAATAACTGCATTTCTAAAGGTATCTAGTCCTGGTATTTTGATTGACGTATAAGAACCAGGAACGCTTTGCAAATAAACAAGGTTGTCATTAGGAATACCGTTATTTAAATAGGTTGCCCAGCCAAAATTGGGGGTTCTTTTAATAATATTTGCCTGACCCTGGGTGCGGTGTGTAAATTCTGCAGATATGGTGTCTTTAATTCCTTTATTGGTAACCCTGAAATAGACAATTAGTGATGTCTTTGACGGATCAGCAGGTGTAATATAAGTTAATGCATTCCCGGTATTATCTGCCTTTATCGCCAATCCCCTGAATGCTTTTTTAAATGCAGAATCATTATTATACGCCCCATTTGCAGTTCTTGTAGTATCATACCCAATAAATCTTTGCCCTAATAGATTAGTCAGTGGTATCCTTATTACATTCGCCAGTTTTGTGGTATCTCCTCTACGTATATGAAGAATCGAATCTTTTAGTTTTTTTATTTGAAAAGTTTTAGATCCAAGTTCACCCCCTGTAGTTTGAAAATCAGCTTGATTATATTTATAAAGCGAAGTATCATTAAATCCTGCCATTTGATCTATTTCAAATACACGTAATGTTTGGAAAGAATTTGTATCCCCATAATAACTGTTGTATGATAATGAAAGAACAACCGAATCAATAAAAGCGGAATCTTTGTTTATAAAAGGGTAATATGGATAGGCTATTGAACTAACATTAAAATAAGCATCAGCATGGGTTGCTCCAAATTCCGGATCGTTACCAATATGCCCTAATGCCAAATAATCGTTATAATATACTTTTGTTGAGTCATTAAAAATTTTGTTATCAGTTTCTACGTCAAGATAAGTTTCAAAAGTGCTGATATTATCTATTGGGGGGATCAGATCTCCGCCCAATTCTGTGGCCTCATTAATTTTTCTACAAGCAGAAAATACAATAGCAACCGTGACTAAGATTGCTATCAATGATAAAGCGGGGGTTCTTTTCTTCACAAAGTAAATTTATATCCAGGTTAGTAATCTCCCTTTTCGTCCCGATATCTATCGGGATAGAAGGCAAGGGTGAGGTCATTTTTATTTGCCTGCAAGGTCGCCATACAGTTGTAAATAGTCTGTTAAATCTCCATCAGGATTATATAGTAAAGTCTTCTTTCCCCGCACTTTAGAGAACTCATCTACCAGTTTCTTTTCCATTTTTTCAGCACCAAAAGTAATGGCATCTGCAAATGTGGCGCCACCGCGGAACAAGGCAGTATTTGTTGCTTCTTTATAAATTTCCAGGTCCTTTTCCTTTAAAGAAGCATGAATCAACGCTTTTTTTACAAAATCACTCCCTAGTTTTTCTTTAAAAGTGTTTTGCCCGATTGTATAAACAATTTTACTATGTGCAAAAACAGGTTCTTTCTTATATAAAGTTTTTAAATAGGCAGGTATAAGTCCGGTCATCCAGCCGCTACAGTGAATAATATCGGGGGGCCAGCCAAATTTTTTCACTGTTTCTAATGCCCCCTTACAATAAAAAATGGTTCGAAGTCCGTTATCATCATACCATTTTTCCTGCTCGTCATTAAACACATATTTGCGTTTAAAAAGGTCTTCATTATCTAAAAAATAAACTTGTAGCCTTGCACTCGGCAGGGAGGCCACTTTAATCTGAAGCGGCATATCTTCATTATCCACAGAAACATTGATACCGGAAAGGCGAACTACCTCATGAAGCCGGTGGCGGCGTTCGTTGATAATGCCAAAGCGGGGCATAATGCAACGTACTTCAAAATTATTATCATTAGCCTTGATAGCCAGTTTGTTCGCTATCTCTGAAAATTCTGTTAATTCCAGGTAAGGTGACATCTCATTAGCTATAAATAAAATTCTTTTCTTTGCTGACATGAGCGTTTGTTTAATTAGTATGCTTTTTGTAAAGGCGGCAAAGGTAGTTATTTTACGCCGGATTGGCACGATAGACTGAACTAAGAAATTAACTTGTTACTAAAATGATCCTATTTAAAAAAGCAGAAGACCTTCGTAAATGGCTTGATGTTCAAGGTAAAAAGCCAAAAACCATCGGTTTTGTTCCTACTATGGGGGCTTTACATGCAGGTCATATTTCCCTGATAGAATTGTCAAAAAAGAAAAACCTGATCACTGTATGTAGCATATTTGTGAACCCAACACAATTTAATGATGGAAAAGATTTTGTGAAATATCCTGTAACGCTGGAAAAAGATATCATCCTCCTAGAAACAGCCTGTTGCGATGTTTTGTTCCTTCCATCCGTAGAAGAAATCTATCCAAAAGGTTTAAAACAAAGCAGGTATTATGATCTGGAACATTTAGAAACCATTCTGGAAGGTACATATCGCCCAGGACATTTCCAGGGAGTATGTGATGTTGTACACCGGTTGCTGGATATGGTGCACCCTGATATTTTATACCTTGGACAAAAAGATTATCAGCAATGTATGGTGATAACCCGCTTGATTGAACTATTAAAAAAAGATAAAAAAATAAACATAATCGTCTGCCCTACCCTTCGGGAAAAGGATGGCCTGGCAATGAGCAGCCGCAATATGCGGTTAACAGAGCATGATCGAAATACAGCTAATACAATCTATAAAAGTTTATATCTGGTAAAAGAAGGAATTCAACAACGCAATTTGTACAAATTGCAACTGGAGGCCCGGTCGATGCTTGAAAAAGCAGGCTTCAAGGTGGATTATTTTGAAATTGTTGATGCAAAGGATCTGTCAAAGATTAATGAATGGGACGGAAAACAAAAATTGGTAGCAATAGTTGCTGCTTTTATCAATGAAGTCAGGTTAATTGATAACTTGCTGCTCAATTAATGAATACCCAACTGTCATATTTGACCGTTTGATAAGTTCACTCTATTTTCGACACAAGATGAATAAACGGCTACGCACCATACTTCAGTACTCTTTTTTTTTAGGATTGGGTGTTTTCCTTGTGTGGTGGTCCATAAAAGATCTGTCAAAGGATGACAAGTCACAAATCAGGATGGCGTTGGAAACTGCTAAATACTGGTTACTTATTCCTGTATTTCTGATTCTCTTTATGAGTCACTTTTTTAGAGCCAAAAGATGGAAATTGCTGATAGAACCATTAGGCTATAAACCGTCCACAACCAATACATTATTTGCGGTCTTCATAGGTTATCTGGCAAACCAGGCTGTTCCCCGTTTGGGTGAAGTATTAAAATGCACTGTTTTATCCAAATATGAAAAAATCCCTGCCGACAAATTAATTGGAACAATTATCTTGGAACGGGTGATTGATGCAATCACCTTATTAATCATTTTTGGTATTACACTGGCTATTCAACCGGATATTTATTCGCAGTTAGTTGATACAATTTTCAATTCAAAGAATGTAGGAGATACAAAAAAAACAATCTCCTCATCATTATTATTGGCGATTCTTGGAGGTATTGTTATCATAGTACTGGCAATCTGGATGATAAAAAATAAAAAGAATTTCAAAGACCTGGGAACGTTGTTTAAAAAAATCGTGAAAAGTATCTGGCAAGGGCTGAGTACTATCAGGCATTTGAAAAAAAGGTGGCTTTTTATTTTCTTTACTATAACCATTTGGTCATTATACCTGGCTGGTGGTTATATTGGTTTTATGGCATTGAAAGAAACACAACAGTACGGGATCCATGAAGCCTTTACTGTTTTATCTGCAGGAAGTATTGGCATGATTGCAACTCCCGGGGGCATCGGCGCTTATGCTGTACTTTTGCAAAAAACGATGATGGTCTATGGACTTAATAAAGGTATTGCACTTGCATTTGGCTGGATATTATGGCTGGCACAAACCACCGTCATTCTCATTGGCGGTTTGATTAGTTTTGTAGGAATGCCTTATTACAATAAAAGAAAATCCCGTGAACCGAGCTGACCTTATACCCACTAAAATTTTTTCACTGCCGCAATTAATACAAAAAATTGCGCAATGGAAAATATATGACAAAAATGTAGTTTTTACTAACGGGGTGTTTGACATACTGCATGAGGGACATATTTTTTCTTTTTCAAAAGCGGCAAATGAAGCTGATTATTTGATTGTTGGTATGAACTCGGATACATCTGTAAAAAGATTGAAAGGAGAAAGCCGGCCTGTCAACAACCAGGACTCAAGGGCATTGGTGCTTGCTTCATTAATAATGGTAGATGCTGTTGTGTTATTTGAAGAAGATACTCCCCTTGAATTGATTCAAGCAATAAAACCTGATGTGTTGGTAAAAGGCGGAGATTATACATTGGAACAGATTGTGGGTGCGAAGGAGGTCATGGAAAACGGTGGCAGGGTGGTGATCAATCCACTATTAGAAGGATTTTCTTCTACAGGTATTATCAACCAGGTGAAAAAAGGCTGATACAAATTTTAAAGAAAACTTAATTTATTTCTTCCCCCCATTTTGTAATTTCATTTGGTTCTTTATTAATTGCTTTTAAGGTTGATAAAAATTTAGTAATACAGAAAAATAAATTATGGCACATCCCGATAAAAGAAAAACGATAGCCCGTGACATCAGTTGGCTTTCATTCAATGCAAGAGTATTGCAGGAAGCAGCCGATTCATCAGTACCTCTCCGTGAACGAATCAAGTTTCTTGGAATTTTTTCTAATAATATGGATGAATTTTTCCGGGTAAGGGTAGCCACCTTGCGTCGAATGATACAATTTGGTCAAAAAGCCAATATGCATCTGGAGAATAATCCGCAACAGATCATTGATGAAATACAAATGACGGTGCTGAACCAACAAGGAGAATTTAACCGGATATGGGAGGAAGTATCAAAGCAACTGAACGAGCAGAAAATATTTCTGCGAACAGAAAAAGAACTAAATCCTGAACAGCAAAACTTCGTCCGTAATTATTTTGAAGAGGAAGTAAGCTCTGATATTATCCCGTTGATGATTGAAAACATCCCTGACTTTCCAATGCTGCGGGACAAATCCATTTATCTTGCTGTGGTGATGTGGAAAAAAGAAAGTGCATTGAAAAAGAAATATGCACTCATAGAAATACCAAGCCGGACGTTAGGCAGGTTTACAATCCTTCCCTCTAAACCAGAAGAAAGCCATATCATTTTATTAGAGGATGTTATCCGTTTCAATTTACCCGACATCTTTTCTTATTTCGGCTACGACCAGTACCAGTCACATATTTTTAAAGTAACCCGGGATGCAGAGATAGATATTGACCAGGATGTATCCACCAATATCATCCAGAAACTTGAAAAAGGAATTAAGAACCGCCGGAAAGGAAAACCCGTACGTTTTGTCTATGATCGGGAAATGGATTCTGGTCTGTTGGAATATTTAGTCCGTCGACTGAATCTTTCAAAAAGAGATAACCTGATACCAGGTGGCCGTATTCACAACTTCCGCCATTTCATGGATTTTCCTGAACAGGTATTTAAAGAAAAACGTAACAGAAAGAAACCTTTCGACCATCCACTATTAACAGTCCGTCGTGTTACCGATGTTATTCTGGAAAAAGACGTAATGCTGCATTTTCCCTATCATTCTTTTTTACCATTGATTGATTTGATCCGGGAGGCTGCCTTTGACCCTGATGTTACGACTATCAAAATCACTTGTTACAGATTGGCGCAGCAATCAAAAATTATTAATGCACTTATCAATGCTGTTCGCAACGGTAAAGAAGTAGTAGTAATGCTGGAACTAAGGGCCAGGTTTGAAGAAGAGGCGAATATAGAATGGAAAAACAGGCTGGAAGAAGAAGGCGCCAAAGTATTGATTGAAATACCAAATATGAAAGTGCATTCCAAAATCTGTGTAATTAAAAAAAGAACAAAGGATAATAATTTTCTGATGTATGGCTTTGTCAGTACCGGTAACTTGAACGAGAGAACCGCAAAAGTGTATGGCGATCATTGCCTGCTTACGTCCAACCAAAAGATAATGGCAGATGTAAACCGCATCTTCAACTTTTTAGAACAACCAAAAACCGGTATAAATTTCTTACGGGATTGCAAGGTAATTATCCCAAGTCCACTATTTGTAAAGAAAGAAATGCTGAAATTAATTGATGAAGAAATAAAACAAGCCAGAAAAAAGAAACCGGCGGCCATTACACTAAAGATGAATTCGCTGAGTGATGAAGAGATGATTCAAAAATTATATGATGCGGCAAAGGCCGGTGTGCAAATCAGGTTAATCATCCGTGGTGTGTTCTGTATGTTTTCTGAAAATAAAAAATATGAGAGGCCAGTCCGTGCCATCAGCATTGTGGATGAATACCTGGAACATGCAAGGGTGTGGGTATTTCATAACAGGGGCAAAGAGAAAGTTTATATATCTTCGGCCGACTGGATGAAGCGGAATCTGGAACACCGGGTAGAAGCCACCTGCCCCATCTGGCATGATGCATTAAAACAGGAGTTGAAAGATATATTGGACATACAGTTGCAGGATAATGTAAAAGCAAGATGGCTGGATAATGAGTTGAGCAATGACTATGTTAAAACGACCAAAAAGAAAATCCGATCGCAGGTAGAAACCTATAACTACTTGTTTAATAAAACAAAGACGAACCGTGAGATTGGCAGCAATTGATATTGGAAGTAACGCAGCAAGATTATTGATTACAGATGTAATTTCCGGCCCGCGGGATGTTCCGGATTTTATTAAGACTGTGTTAGTCCGTGTTCCCCTCCGGTTAGGTTTTGATGTGTTTGATAAAGGTGAAATATCTCCCGCCAAGGTGGAAAAAATTGTCAAGACAATCAAATCGTACAAACTTTTATTAGAAGTATATGAAGTAAAGCATCTGAAGGCTTGCGCCACTTCTGCTATGCGGGATGCATCCAATGCCGCTGATATCATCAAAAAAGTAAAAGCGGAAACCGGTATTGAAATTGAAATAATCAGTGGCGACCAGGAAGCATCTTTTATTTATGAAAATCATATAGCTGAAAATATGACCAGCGATGAATCATACCTGTATATAGATGTAGGTGGTGGAAGCACGGAGCTTACATTTTTCAGTGATAATAATATGATATTTAAAAAATCTTTTAATATCGGCACCATCCGTCTGCTGAAAAACCAGGTAGAGGAAGCAAGCTGGGATGAAATGAAAGAATTTATCCTTAAAAAAACAAAAGGCTACCATCATGTAACAGCCATTGGTACGGGAGGAAATATCAATAAAGTTTTTTCAATTTCAAAACGAAAAGATGGTAAACCACTGACGTTGGACTTACTCAGAGACTATTACAAAGAATTCAGCAATCTTTCGCTTTCACAGCGCATCAGCCTGCATAAGCTGAGAGAAGACAGGGCTGACGTAATTGTTCCTGCCCTTCTCATTTATATCAACGTAATGCGATGGGCAGAAGCGCAGGAAATTTTTGTACCCAAAATCGGCTTAGCTGATGGCCTGATTCACAATCTTTATGAGGAAATAAAGCTAAAGGAGATTGAAATCTAATTGGATAAATTACCCCAACTTTACATCAAACAGCCAGCATGAGTGCCAGTAAAGAAATCAAGAAAATTACTACCAATACGTTACAAAAGATGAAAGCAGTTGGTGAAAAAATCACCATGCTGACTGCTTATGATTTTTCTTTTGCAAAGATCATTGACGGTGCAGGCATTGATGTAATACTGGTTGGTGATTCAGCATCTAATGTAATGGCCGGGCATGAAACAACCCTTCCTATTACACTTGACCAAATGATTTATCATGCATCCTCAGTTATCCGTGGTGTAAACCGTTGCCTGGTAGTTGTGGATTTGCCATTTGGCTCTTACCAGTCCAACTCAGATATTGCCTTGGCTTCTGCCATTCGGATTATGAAAGAAACAGGAGGACATTCTATCAAATTAGAAGGTGGTGAAGAAGCCCTTGATAGTATTAAAAAAATTGTATCTGCCGGCATACCCGTAATGGGGCATTTAGGATTAACACCACAGTCCATTTATAAATTCGGCACTTATGCTGTCCGTGCAAAAGAAGAAGAGGAAGCAAATAAATTGAGAAATGATGCAAAATTGCTGGAAGAAGCTGGCTGTTTTGCGATCGTGTTGGAAAAAATTCCTGCAGCATTAGCCAAAGAGGTTTCTGAGAGCATCTCCATCCCTACTATTGGTATCGGAGCTGGTGGGGATTGTGATGGACAGGTGTTAGTGATGCATGATATGATGGGTATTAACATTGAATTCAAACCTCGTTTTCTTCGTCAATATTCGAATATTCATGAACAAGCCACAGAAGCAGTACATCAATACATCAAAGATGTAAAAGCAAAAGATTTTCCTAATGACAGCGAACAATATTGAATCAGATGATAAATAATAGTGGATAGATGAAAATGTTACTGGATCGATAATTCATTTTCGGTTTAAATAAACTATTATCTGTTAGTTATTATCTGTAAAACTATTATGCACAATCGGTCTGAAGGAATTATCATCTGTCATTTATCAGTTATCATCTCTTCCCTACCTTTGCACCCTTAATAAAAGACGTATGGATTTTCTAAAAACTCTAAGAGTAGAATCAATCAACCAAGGTATAAGCACCGGCACTCAATGGATAAAATCAAACGGCGAAAAAATTGATTCTTTTTCCCCTGTTGATGGTAAAAAGATTGGCTCCGTCATTGCTGCTGATAAAGCAACCTATGAAACAGTCATTAAAAAAGCTGAAGAAGCTTTTAAAACATGGCGATTGATGCCTGCTCCAAAAAGAGGCGAAATAGTCAGACAAATAGGTGAAGCATTACGACAAAACAAGGAATCATTGGGCAAATTGGTATCGTATGAAATGGGGAAAAGCCTGCAGGAAGGATATGGTGAAGTACAGGAAATGATTGACATCTGTGATTTTGCAGTTGGGCTTTCGAGACAATTACATGGATTTACCATGCACAGTGAACGTCCGGGTCACCGGATGTATGAACAATATCATCCGCTGGGAATTGTTGGGATAATATCTGCTTTTAACTTTCCCGTTGCTGTTTGGAGCTGGAATACAATGCTTGCATGGGTTTGCGGTAATGTTTGTATTTGGAAACCATCCGAAAAAACGCCGCTTTGTGGCATTGCCTGCCAAAACATTATTGCTACTGTTTTTGAAAAAAATAATATTCCTGAAGGAGTTTGCGGATTAATAACAGGTGACCGTGAAGTGGGTGAATGGATGGCTGCTGATAATAGAATACAATTAGTATCAGCAACTGGTTCTACCCGGATGGGAAAAGCTGTAGGCGCAACAGTTGGCGGCAGATTAGGAAGAGTTTTACTCGAGTTAGGAGGCAATAATGCCATCATTATTTCAAAAGATGCAGACCTTGATATTGCAATTCTTGGTTCTTTGTTTGGCGCTGTAGGTACTGCCGGTCAGCGATGTACTTCTACCAGAAGACTGATTATACATGAAAGCATTTATGAAAAAGTAAAAGATAAATTAGTAGTTGCATATCATCAACTCCACATTGGCGATCCATTAGATGAAAAAAATCATGTAGGACCGTTGATTGATAAAGATGCCGTGAAAATGTATCTGAATTCAATAGAACAGTGTAAAAAAGAAGGCGGGGTATTTGTGGTGGAAGGTGGAGTGCTGGAAGGCCCGGGCTATGAAAGTGGTTGTTTTGTAAAACCTTGTATTGCTGAAGTAGAAAACTCATTCGCCATTGTACAGCATGAAACTTTTGCACCTATTCTTTACCTGATTAAATATTCAACCATAGATGAAGCAATTGCAATACAAAATGATGTGCCGCAAGGCTTATCGTCTTCTGTTATGACATTGAACCTGCGGGAAGCAGAGCTGTTTTTATCTCATGCAGGAAGCGATTGTGGAATTGCAAATGTTAACATTGGAACCAGCGGTGCTGAAATAGGCGGGGCATTCGGTGGTGAAAAAGAAACTGGTGGTGGCCGTGAAAGTGGCAGCGACGCATGGAAGGTGTATATGCGCCGGCAAACCAATACAATCAATTATGGCACCACTCTCCCTTTGGCCCAGGGAATTAAATTTGATTTATAAAAATTTCCCAAAAATTGAAGCTATGAACTATACAGGCAACCTATTCAATTTACCGTCCGTCAAAAAAACTTAAAAGCTCAATAATCTAACTCCCTATTTTGTAAAATGTTTGAATGTAATCAGTATTTTTACCCCTACACCAAATTGCCGGCAGGCAGGTTTTGAAATAAAAATAAAACAAATGAATAGTATAATGAAACGCATCTCCCTGTTTATTGTCTGTGGATTGACATCTGCTTTATTATTTGCCCAAAAAGATGAAGTACCCAAAAACTGGCACATGCTTGATAAAGCTGCTACCGGGTATTATGGCCTCAGCGTTGATAAGGCCTACGAATTTGTAAAATCAAAAAAACTGAAAAGTAAGACAGTTATTCTTGCCGTTATTGATTCTGGTATTGACTCTACTCACGAAGACCTGAAATCAGTACTTTGGAAGAACCAAAAAGAAATAGCCGGCAATGGTATTGACGATGATAAAAATGGTTATGTCGATGATATCTATGGTTGGAATTTTATAGGCGGCCGTGATGGTAAAAACGTAGAACAGGATTCTTATGAAGCTGCCCGGGTTTATCATTCATTAAAAAGCAAGTGGGAAGGGAAAGACAGTAAAACAATGAAACTCTCTGAAGAAGAATTATTCGAATTCCAGATGTGGAAAAGAGCCGAAGAAGAAATTGCAGGCGGCGATTCAAAAACCAGTGGCCTTGAAATTGTCTTTATAAAAAAGGCATATAACAGTTGTTTAAATAACGACAGCATACTCCGCAAAACTATGGGCAAAGAAAAATATACCGGTAAAGAACTGGGGGATTTTCAACCAGTTGATGCTGATGTTAAAAAAGCAAAAAAATCTTTATATGATCTCATGGCTGGCAACGATGCACTTGAAACATCCAATCAGGAATTCCTTGAAGGTTTTGGCGACTATGTAAATGGAGAAGAAAAGAAAGCAGAAGCAGCTAACGCTTCACCTAAAAATTACCGGGATGATATTGTAAAAGATAATTACAGTGATTTCAATGATAAATTTTATGGCAACCCTGATGTGATGGCCAGCAATAAATCAGCCATGCATGGCACCCATGTTGCCGGAATTATCGCAGCATCCAGAAAAAATGGCGTGGGTATGGATGGCATTGCAGATAATGTAAAGATCATGATGATCCGTGCCGTGCCCGATGGCGATGAACATGATAAGGATATTGCTTTGGCTATCCGCTATGCAGTGGACAATGGTGCACAGGTAATCAATATGAGTTTTGGGAAGGGCTATTCTCCAGAAAAGAAATGGGTAGATGATGCAGTACGGTATGCCGCAAGTAAAGGTGTATTAATGGTGCATGCAGCAGGAAATGATGCTAAGAATATAGATACCACTTTCAATTATCCAACTCCCCTTTTCATTGATAATAAAAGACCCGACAACTGGATTACGGTTGGCGCCAGTGGACCAAAAAATGATGCAAAAGGAATTGGATTGACAGCCAGCTTTTCCAATTATGGAAAAACGGAGGTGGATGTATTTGCACCTGGAGTCAATATCTATTCGTCTGTTCCGGGTGGCAATACTTACCAAAAATTATCAGGAACGAGTATGGCCTCTCCGGTTGTAGCTGGCCTTGCCGCATTTATTATGGAATACTATCCTGCGCTAAGTGCAAGACAGGTAAAAATGGTGATTGAAAATTCATCACAACAACTTTCTGAAAAAGTAAAAGATCCGGGATCAGACAATAAGGTTCTCCTTTCCGATATCAGCAAATCAGGTGGATTGGTAAATGCATTTGAAGCTATTAAATTAGCTTCAACAATTAAAGGTGAGAAGCCTTTAATCCCTGTAAAACCAGTCAAATCAAAAGTGAAACAAAAAAGGACACAATAATATAAATGTTTAATTCAATCCAGTAAAAAGTCACCAAGAGGCGACTTTTTTAATTTTTATAGGAATATTATATCTTTTACCACACTTCAAAAAACAAAAGAACTCTAAAAAAAATTAAGTAGTTTTAGCCCTTTAAAAACTAAACCGTTTAAAATGAAAAGTATCTATTCAATAGCTGCAGTTTTATTCCTGGTATTAGCGGTAAGCTGCGGAAGTAATGATGAGAAAGCTAACGCTGAAACACCGGCAGTAACCACACCAGCTACTTCTGCCACATCAGATATTCCTGTTACTACTCCGGCTACAACCCCGGGTGCTACAACAGTACCGGCAGTTAACACTCCAACAACAAACACAGTTACTTCAGCTAACGGGAAACCAATAAATATTTCACCAACAATAACACAACAACCAACAGCAAATGCTACTGCGAAAGGCATGAATCCTGCACATGGACAGCCAGGTCACCGTTGCGATATTGCAGTTGGTGCCCCCTTAAACAGCCCGCCAGCCCAGGTTTCCACACCAACTATTAATACAAACACTCCTCCTACACCATCAATCACAAACACTGCCCCGGTAATAAATACTGCCCCGGTAATAAACACGGCGCCGGCCAAACCAGTTGCTGCAGGCATGAATCCGGAGCATGGTCAGCCCGGGCATCGTTGCGATATTTCGGTAGGAGCTCCCTTGAATAGCCCGGTTACTACACCGGCTATAAAACAGGAAATACCGGTTAAAAAAAATAATTAGTTTTCCCTTCAGGTAAAATATTTTAAGCTCATTAATTCTTAATTAGCAGTTATGCCACGCCCCGAACTTTCGAAAATACCCGAATGGTATCATGGTTACATCAATCAGGTTGAAGGGAATGATGCTGTTGCTGCTATGAAAAAGCAAACGCCGGTCATCCTTCGGTTTTTCAGGTCTATACCAGTTGAAAAAATAAATTATCGCTATGTAAAAGGTAAATGGACAATAAAGGAAGTGTTGCAGCATATTATTGATACAGAAAGGGTGTTTTCTTACCGTGCACTTTGTATTGCCCGGAAAGAAGCAGCTAATCTACCTGGCTTCGATGAAAACAATTATGCTGACAATTCAAAAGCGAATAAACGGGAATGGAAGGAAATGCTTGCAGAATTAAACGCTGTCCGTCAATCAACAGAAATATTATTTGAATCATTTGATAAAGTACAATTTTCGTCTGTGGGGACTGCCAATAATAATCCCGTTTCTGTACTGGCGATTGGCTTTATACTCATTGGCCATATCAACCATCATATGAAAGTAGTTAAGGAAAGATACTTCTAAATCAAAAGAGGCTGTCCCAAAAGGGGTGGCCTTTTTTAGTTTTTGGAGGCGATTTATTCACATTTTGGTTGTATAAAATGTAGTTGCAAAAGCCTTATTAATTTTTAAATTTTGCTGTACAACTTATTGTATGGCAAAACCACT
>JANNQR010000018.1:0-42421 GCA_031400855.1 Chitinophagaceae bacterium
ACGCAAAAAAAACCGCCAAGAGATTTTATGATTACAAAAATGATAAAAAGTCAATTTAAAAACACATAAAGAGAGAAACCTGATTAAAATAAATACAGGTTTTATAATTTTAAAAATAAAACCCCGGCTCATTGCCAGGGTTTTTTATAAAGATTGAACGCAATGTTCTGAAACTATTCAGGTTTCGATTCTTCTACTTCAGGCTGCTCTGCTGCGCCAGCATCCCCGTCTTTATCAGCACTGGCAGACATTTTCTTTTTCAAATCAGCCAGTACACCCAAATCACCAAGAGTTGCTTTTTCCACTTTTGCCTGAACACTCTTCACAGCCTTCCTTGTATTATCTGCTTCTGTCCTTGCTTCTTTTTTCACGGTTTCAGCTTCATCTACTTTCACCTGCTCCCATATACGGGTATGCGAAACCACAATCCTCTTTTCATTACGGTCAAATTCGATGACCATAAACTGCGCAGTTTCATCAGCAGCAATTGTTTTACCATCTTCTTTTGCAAGATGACGGTTAGGGGCAAAACCTTCTAAACCATAAGACAATTGAACAGAAGCACCTTTATCATCTCTGCGACTTACTGTGCCTTCATGCAAACTACCGATAGCAAATGTGTCCTGCAGAGAATTCCATGGATCTTCTTCCAGTTGTTTGTGTCCCAATTGCAGCTTGCGGTTTTCTTTATCAATACCAAGGATGATAACATCAATATTTGCTCCTACTTTGGTATACTCACCAGGATGATTGAAACGCTTTAACCAACTCAGGTCGCTGATATGTATCATTCCACCGATACCAGCAGATAGTTCTACAAACACTCCATAGTTCGTAATGTTTTTCACTAACCCACTATGTTTGCTTGCTTCTGCAAATTTTGATTCAATATCATTCCATGGGTCTTCAGAAAGTTGTTTGATAGACAAGCTCATCTTGCGACTTGCTTTGTCCAGTGTTACAACTTTTGCTTCATGCTCATCACCCAGTTTAAAGAATTCTTTTGCATTGATTGGTGTGTTAGCCCATGTAATTTCAGATACATGCACCAGTCCTTCAACACCGGGTTGAATTTCCAGGAATGCACCATAATCTTCAATGTTTACTACTTTACCCTTCACTACATTACCTTCTACAATGTTTTCAGCCAGCACATCCCATGGATGCGGGGTCAATTGTTTCAGACCAAGACTGATACGTTTTTTCTCATCATCAAAATCAAGGACTACCACATTGATCTTCTGATCAAGTTTCAGCACTTCTGTAGGATGAGAAATACGTCCCCATGAAATATCAGTGATATAAAGAAGACCATCAAGGCCACCAAGATCCATAAATGCACCAAAGTCAGTGATGTTCTTGACAACTCCTTCCAGTACCTGGCCTTTTTCCATTTTACTCATGATCTCAGCTCTTTGTGCTTCAATATCGCTTTCGATCAGGGCCTTATGAGATACTACTGCATTCTTAATAGTCTCGTTGATCTTGACAACTTTAAATTCCATTGTTTTTCCAACAAACTGATCGTAGTCAGTAACAGGCTTCACATCAATTTGTGATCCCGGTAAGAATGTTTCCATTCCGAATACATCTACGATCAATCCACCTTTTGTTTTTGAAGTAACCGTTCCGGTAATCACTTCCCCGGTTTTATGAACTTCCACAATTCTTTCCCATGCCCTTGTAATACGGGCCTGGCGGCGGCTAAGATTCAAATGCCCTTCCCTGTCCTCTTTTTCAACGATCATTACTTCCACTTCATCACCAACAGCCAGGTTTGGCAAGTCACGGAATTCATTTAATGAGATCAAACCATCGCTTTTAAATCCGATGTTCAGTACAACGTCAGTTTTTGTTAAACCAACTACCAATCCTTTCATCATCTGTCCATCATCGAGTTGTACAAAAGTGTTATCATACACTTTGTGATACTTTTCTTTCTCTTCTTTGGAATAAGAAGTTACATTACGTCTGTCAACACTCCAGTCAAAATCATCATGAGCTGTTGCAACGGGTACTTCCACTTCGATTTTAGTGGGTATCTCAACTCCGGTATTACCGGATTCTTCAACAGGTGCAGTTGTTGTCGCTGTAGTGGTTTCTGAAACGATAGTATTATCTACCGGATCAGCGCCAGTCTCCTGTGCATCAGCGTTTAGTTGTTTTCTAATTAAATTTTCAAACATTTTTTTAACCCGAAGGGTTTAATTATTTCGGGGCGGCAAAGATAGGCCAATTCCCACGAAGAAACTTGATCTGTCGCTATTGATTTATTACTTTTTTACCAGCTGCAACGCACTGATTTAGCGTCCCTTGCCCGTCCGAAAGGCAAGGCCGGGCGGACGCCGCACATTTCAGTGGCCGGTTCGCTGTTCATCAATCAGTTATTCCTATTTTCACAAAAACTTACTGTTGCTCTATCAACTACTTAAAGTAATTGCCCGATTCGCCATTCAAATCTTTTGCCGTAAAATCATTATCAACAAACCTGAATTATTGAAAATAAAGGGTCCTGTTTTGCTGGCAGCAAATCATCCCAACTCATTTTTAGATTCTGTCATTCTGGATACCATTTTTCAGCAACCAGTATGGTCGTTGGCCAGGGGCGATGCTTTTAAAACAAAAACGATCAGTCGTATTCTCAGGGCTTTAAAAATACTGCCGGTTTACAGAACGAGTGAAGGTGTTGAAAATTTATCGGAGAATTATAAAACATTTGATGAATGTATTTCCATTTTCAGGAAAAATGGAGTTGTTTCAATTTTCAGTGAGGGAAAGTGCATTAACGAATGGCATCTGCGTCCATTGAAAAAAGGGACAGCAAGGCTGGCGATAAAAGCCTGGGATGAAGGAATTCCATTAATAGTTTTACCTGTTGGAATTAATTACAGTTCTTTTACACGATTTGGCAAAAACATATTTCTCAATTTTGGAGAAAAAATATCTGCAAATGAATTTGATCTTAATAATGCTGAGGGACTTCGTAATCAATTATTTAATGACAAGCTTAGAATCCAATTGGAAAAACTGGTTTTTGAAATCCCTAAAACAGACCTACCCGCATTGTCAGCAAAACTGGAACTAAAACTATCGTTGGTAAAGAAGATTCTACTTATAATTCCCGCAGCAATCGGTTGGTTGATTCATTTACCGCTCTATCTGCCAGTCAAAAGTTTTGTCTGGAAAAGAACATCCCGAAACGATCATTATGATTCAGTTCTTACCGGGCTGCTGATATTTCTTTACCCTGTTTTTATCTTTATTACCATCACCACTGTAATTTACATTACAAAAAATTATTGGACTTTTTCCCTGTTATTATTATTCCCTTTTTCTGCCTGGTCGTATGTTCAATTGAAAACTCAAACAGATAAGCGATAATTATTATAATCTTCCCCTGTATCAATATCTGAAAGTTCAACCAGTATTGAATATTTTTTATTACCCCTTTCCAAATCTTTTATTGTTTCAATAAAAACTTGATCAGTACTCCATTCTTTATTTTCAAATAGCTTCGGTAAAAAATCTGACATCCCCAATAAATAGTATCCACCATCTTTGGCCGGCCCTATTACCACATCATCACTGTCCAATTTATTGAATGCCTCTTCGATTATTTCTGAAGTTAAAGCAGGGCAATCGCTTCCAACTATGACAATCTTTGAATACCCCTGAAGAAATAAATCCAAAAAAGCCTGTCGCATTCTTTCGCCCAGCGTCTCCCCTGCCTGCAATTTTTTAATATATAAATTATTTTCCCAAATATCGTTTTTGCATATTGTATCAGCATAATAAATAAACTTATCGCAATTTAAATTAACTGAAATATCATGTGTATGCAGCAGCAGCTCCTGATAAACTTCCAGTGCCTTTTCATCACCGATAGATTTTGCAAGTCTTGTTTTTACTTTTCCTGATTCAGGATGACGAACAAAAATGATAATTGCATTTTCCATCAGATAATTTTATACGACTGCTCCCCCACAACTACTTCCTGCCCCCGCTGTACAACCAAAACAATGCTGGTTAATAACAATATGACGACCAGCTAACTCTTTTACATTAAAATTGGAAATATGTTTGCTGTTGCAATCAACTTTTAGTTCCAGCATCTGATTAAAATCGCAATCATAAATAGACCCATCCCAGCCAATGGATAAAGTAGTACGGCACATTACGTTGGCGGCTGCTAAAGGGTTATATGCCATGACTAACTTTTCCATGTACTTTTCATAATTGCCACTTTGCAGCAAATAATCGAGAAAACGACTTATCGGAAGATTGGTAATTGCAAACAGTGAATGAAATGAAATATTGAAATCTCTTTTTAATGCCGACTTGAATTCATTCTCCAATGAAGTTTGTGACGGTGGCAAAAAAGCTCCTGCCGGATTATAAACGAGGTTCAATTTCAAATTACTTGCCTCCATTCCGTAACCAACTGCATTAAGCATTTGTAATGCTATAATGGAATCTTCAAACACCCCATCACCTCGCTGCCTGTCAGTTCTATCTTTAGAATAGAATGGAAGTGAAGAAACAACTTCGATTTGGTGTTTCTTAAAAAAATCAGGGAGGTCGTGGAACTTTTTATTTGCAAGAATGATGGTAAGATTACAGCGAACAATAATATGCTTGTCTAATTTTTTTAATTCTGTAACAAACCAACGGAAATCAGGATTGAGTTCTGGAGCACCGCCTGTAAGGTCAACTGTTTTGAAAGAAGGATTTGCAGCAAGAACATCCAGGCATTGCTGCATTGTTTCTCTTGTCATTATTTCCTTTCTGTCTGGCCCTGCATCCACATGACAATGTTTACATACCTGGTTACACATTTTCCCAACATTGATCTGAAATATTTCAAGTTCTGTTGGACTTAATGGATATAATCCTGCTTCTTCCAGTTTTTGCTGAAAAGGAACCAACCTGAATGCATCATCATGATTTACTCCATGTTCCAGAATTTCAATCTGTTCATGTGTATCGGATAGTAAGTGATGTTGTGCTTTTAGTGATTTCATATAAACCCCAATCCGCCGCGGCGGAGCTTTAGACTCTTTATTTTAACCCTTCTTTAAAGTTTTTAAAAAGGGTCAGTTAAAAATGTTATTCCTTTAAACTATTTATGAAAATAAAAAGTATGTAACCCCTAAGTTCCCTTTAGGGACAGGGGTTCACATTGCAATTTCCTTCACTTTGTTCATCATTTGCACACCGTGTACAAGGGCAGCGCCACCTTTTATAGCTGAAGCTACATGCACGGCTTCCATCATCTGTCCTTTACTCCATCCCTTTTCATAGGCATCGCTACTGTATGCTTCAATACAATACGGACATTGTACAGCATGAGCAACTGCCAATGCTATTAAAGACTTTTCTTTTGCGGTCAAATTACCTTCTGCAAATACTTCGCCATACCAGGCAAAGAATTTATCCGCCATCGGTTTTTGAAATTCTCCCACATTACCGAATTTTCCAAGGTCTTCCGCATTGTAATAATGATTTGCCATTTGTTTATTATTTATAATTATTGAGATAGATAGTCCAGTCGTAGCTTTTAAATTTTATAGTTGGCTTTTTATCAACAGGAACAATGAATAATTGTTTAAGTATTTCAATTATTTTTCGTTTCCCGCCAAAATCCCTGCGAAACCAACTCATTAACGTTGGCAATTTTACAATATTAGTTGTTTCATCATATTCTGATTCACTGGCCAGGTAAGCTTTGGTTGCCAAAACTAATTGCTGATTGATCGTTTCCGGTTTATAAAATGCAATCGGAGGACAGCTTTTTGCACCACAATTCAACGCAAAATGCAGCCGGTAATCCAATTTATCAACTCTCAATTTTTTCTCAATTCGTTTTGGAAATAATTTATTGAAATATCCCAGGCTCCATTTTATTTTTGAACGCCGGAGAATCCCATGCTCCATATCGTCTAAACTAAATCTTGTGCCAGCAATTTCTATACTTCTATTACCGAAAAACTGACTCCTTCTATTATATTGACCGGGATCATTTTTTAATGCCACCTGTGTATATGCGTTATAAAGGTTAATCCAAAATGCTTTTTTATCATCGTCCGTTTTAACTGTTGTTGTTAAATCATCTATGCTTATATTTTTAAGTTGAGTAATGAAGCCGGAAGTCTCCTCACCGGTTTTAGCAGCATACATAAAATCCTGTGATAATTGTACGAGTTTGTTTTGTGAAGGCTCCACTTTTGTTTTTATTGTTTCGTTACCGGAAGTTATGGGTTTCCCGGTGTTTTCAATTGTCTGCACCCTGACAGAATCAATAGTTTCATTTTGCATACCCAACCACTTTTCAATATTTTCTTCCGTCATCTCTTCTTGTGTGGGTATGGCTATTAATCTTCCATTTTTACCAACAATGACAGTATATGGATAAGACGGGGGTTGAAAATATTTTGAGAATATTTCAGTCTCATCAACAACTACCGGAAATATAAAATCATTTTGCCTGGAGATAAACCCTGTAAGCTTTTCAGACGATTCATCAGATACCAAAAGTATTCTTACCTGGTCCTTATATTTTTTCTGCAAAGCTGATAATTTTGGCAATGCCTTTACACATGGCACACACCAGGTTCCAAAAAAATCAACAATTAATAAACGGTCATTCAGGTTTTGAAAAGAAGAGGATGAAGCAGAAGAATTAATTATTTTATTAACCTGAAAGTCGACTGTCATATCATTAACAGCATAACCTGTTTGAGCCAGCGAAACAGACTTCACAGTAATGAATAGAATAAGAAAAGCTAATTTCATGAAAGCAATGTATAACTGGTAAAAAAATTACACTCTATAAACGTAAATTTACCGGCAAAAGATTGAAAACTTAAAAATTGTTAATATGAACCTGACGCCTGAACTAGTAGCAGAAACAGCCTCCTATTTAAGAGAATCAGGATTTATTCAACCCACTGCGGGTATAGTCATGGGCACAGGGCTTGGAGCAATGGCTGAAAAAATTGAGAACCCGGTTTCAATCCCTTATTCCAGCATTCCAAATTTTCCTGAAGCCACTGTAGAGTTTCACAAAGGAAATCTCATTTATGGAACTATTGGAACTGTGAAAGTAATAGCCATGCAAGGCCGGTTTCATTATTATGAAGGCTACAGTATGCAGCAAATTACATTTCCAATAAGGGTGATGAAAGAACTTGGAGTCAACTATCTTTTTTTGAGTAATGCAGCCGGGGGCATGAATCCTTCGTACAAAAAAGGTGATTTAGTATTGCTGGAAGATCATATAAATTTATTGCCCGACAATCCGCTTCGTGGAGTAAGCGACCCTGCATTTGGTCAGCGTTTTGTGGATATGAGTCAGCCTTACAATAAAGAATTAATTGATTTAATTGGAAGCAATGCTGCCAGGCAAAATGTTATTCTTAAAAAAGGGATTTATGTTTCGGTAATGGGGCCGAACTTAGAAACGAAGGCAGAATACCGCTGGCTAAGATCCACTGGTGCAGATATGGTAGGCATGAGTACAGTACCAGAAGTTATTGTTGCCAATCAATTAGGAATAAAATGTGCGGCTATCAGCGTTATTACTGATGAATGTGATCCTGATAATTTAAAGCCGGTAAATATTGCTGAAATAATTGAAGTGGCAGGAAAATCTGATAAGACCTTGAGTAATTTATTAGAGTGCAGTATTAAAGAATTGAAATAATTTTTACTTCTTATTAGAATATTTTCGTATAACATTTCGCATTTCTTCTTCACTCATAAATCCTTCTTGCCGGAATAAAATTTTTGTCCCCTCTAACACCATAAAAAATGGTAAAGCTTTTAATCCGTAGTCCTTCATCAATTGCAGGTTTTCATCCGCATTAATTTTTACAATCAGCACGGTGTCTTTCATTTCCTGTTCTATCTTTTCCAATGCCGGCACCATTATTTTGCAGGGAGCACACCAGGGGGCGTAAAAATCAACAACCGTTAATGGTCTGTTGGCAATCATCTTTTCAAACTCAATTTTATTCATCCCCTGCCTGGCTGAGTCGATTTTTAATTTTATAAAAGGGTAGTTTTTAATTTTCCAGACAATGATACCTCCCTTCAGATCATACACATTTTTAAACCCCAGCTCATGCATAATCTTTGCTGCATCCCAACTACGACCTCCGATAGCACAATAAACAAAAACAGGTTTATCCCGGTCGATAGTTGCTACCTGTTGTTTAAATGACGAATCATAAAAGTCCATAAAGACAGCATTTTTTAAATAGCCCTTAGCTATTTCGTCTGGTGTTCGTACATCAAGAAGTAAGGCTTCAGCAGAATGATCTAACTTCTTTCGGAATTCTTTTGGAGAAAGTCGTTCCTGTGCCTGCATGAGAACAACAATATTCAGAAAATAAAATATCAGTACTCCTCTTTTCATTATTTGCAAAATTATAAAATTGCCTTAACGGTAATTCAACATTTTTTTGTAAAGTACTACCATATCCTGCTGACTGGCACCGTGCTTATACATATTTACGATTTTTCTGTTCGCCATTTGTACCCGCAACCAGCTATTGTTATCGTACTTACGGGCTGAAACAAGGGCAGGCTTTTTGAATATTTTATAGTGAGCATCTTTTCTTGCTCTCGGAACAAATTCAAATTCTTCCATTATAAACAGTTCCTTTTTAAACCCCCCTGACTTTTTGTATAAATCCTTTGTAATAAAAAGAGTCTGGTCACCACCGATACAAATAAACCAATCAAACCGGGTAAACCAGGCGTTTATTTTTAAATACCATTTACGGGAATCAAATTTTGTATGGTAACGGCCAAGGTCAAATCCATTTTTAACTGCATTAACAATATCACCAGCAAATGAATCAGGTGGAAATGTATCTGCATGAACAAAATATAAAATATCACCGATAGCTTGCAAAGCGCCATAATGCATTTGTGCAGCCCTCCCTTTTTCGGGTGAGATAACAACTTTAGCACCTGATTCCTCTGCAACTTTTACTGTGAAATCTGTACTGCCACCATCCACCACAATTATCTCAGCAACTAAACCATTTTGATGATGTGTAAGAAAAGTTATGAGCTTGCAAATATTTTCATCTTCGTTATGAGTTGGTATGATAATACTTATTTGCATCAATTAACTGCTAAAATTATAGAACTAAAAATCAAAAAGATTGTGCAATAGCCTTTCCGGCAAGAAAACCACTCGTCCATGCATGTTGAAAATTATATCCCCCGGTTATACCATCTACATCCATTACTTCGCCAGCAAAAAATAAACCAGGTACCTTTTTACTCATCATTGTATGATGGTCAATCTCAGTCAGGTTTATTCCTCCGGCAGTTACGAATTCTTCTTTGAATGTTGTTTTGCCTTTTATTGCAAATTCACTATTGCATAAATTTCTGATCAGCCTGTTTCCATCTTTTGAAGGCAAATCAGCCCATCTTACCTCCTGGTTGATGTCAGAATCCATTAATAAATACTCCCACAATCTGTTTGGAAGCCCGAATGGATTTTTGTTAACCACTTTCTGGGTAGCAATTTCATATCGTAGCAATTGAAATTTTTGTATCAATTGCTGTTCATTAGAATCCGGCAGCCAATTTATAAGAATTTTAAAATCATAATTCATACTGGCTAATTCTTTTGCCCCCCATGCACTCAGTTTCAAAACCGACGGGCCACTGAATCCCCAATGAGTTATCAGTAAAGGCCCCTCTTGTACCAATTTACTACCAACAATCTTCACCCTGGCATTCTCTACACTTACTCCCATCAATGTTGTTATTGGATGTCCCGGCATTCCTGCCTGGCCGGCAGACAAGTTGAAAGTAAATAATGAAGGAACGGGATTTTCAATTGTATGTCCAAGTTCAGTCATCCAGTGAAACAGGGAAGATTTTGGATAACCCCCACTTGCGATGCAAACAAAGTCGGCTTGTATTTCTTTACCATCAGACAATTGAATTGTAAATACCGCTTGCTGTACATTAATTTTTTTGACCTCAGCATTCAATATAATTTCAACAGCATATTTGTTCGCTTCATCATGAAGACAATCAACTATTGTTTGCGACGAATTGCTTACCGGAAACATCCGTCCATCCTTTTCCACTTTTAATAGTACGTCTCTCTCCTTAAACCATTCAATTGTATCGGTAGTAAAAAAATGGTGAAATACTTTTTTAACAAAGTTGCTGCCTCTGGAATATTTTTTACTCATTTCAGAAATGTCGAAACAGGCATGCGTTACATTACATCGTCCACCGCCACTAACTTTTACTTTGGATAACAGCTTACTGCTCTTTTCCAGTAATAAAACTTTCAGTTGAGGATTCAACCGGGCCGCATTGATAGCGCAAAAAAAGCCTGCCGCACCACCCCCGATAACAATTAGTTGTTTTGACAAAATGCTTATTTCTACAAAGAACGCTGAAAATTAATTAAGTTCGCTTACCATGGCGGAAGGAGTAACAAAAAAACAGATTAAAGAACTTCCCGTTATCAAGTATGAAAAAATACGGGACCAGCTTCAGACAGGACATATTTTTTTCAGCTCGGGGAGCTATGCTTTTTCAGGAGTTATTCAGCGGCTTACAAAAAGTGCATGGAGTCATGTTGCCATTATCTATAAAGATGTGGAATTGAACCGGGTGATGATATTGGAGTCGGAACCTAGAATTGGTATCCGTCTTATTCCTTTATCTAAATATATGAGAGATTATAAAGGAACGAAAAGAGCATACAAAGGGCAGATTGTAATAGCAAAATTAAATTTTGAATTGGAGCATGAAAAATTGAATAAAGCTATCTGTTTTGGTTTGGATGAATTGACTAGACCATATGATAACTGGGAAATTATCAGGATCATGACCCGTATTCTTTTTCGTATTGGTAAAAAAGAAAAAAACAAAAACTATATATGCTCTGAATTAGTAAGAGATGCATTTGCAAAAGCCGGGGTTGTATTCAGATTGAATGATACCTATATCAGCCCGCAGGAAATCTGGAAAGATGTCAGGGTAACTATGAAGTACAGAATATTATAAGACCTGTTCAGATTTTTATATCTCAGATAGTTGGTTGCAAAACCTGAGTGCTAAACAAGTAAGGATTGACTAACTCTGCTTTTTCGATAGAAGTATAGTCTGACAATATATCTGCTTTCCCTTTTCTCACACAAATGTCGTGTTCAAAATGGACCGACGGTTTGCCATCTTTGGTTCTTACTGTCCACCCATCTTCTTCTGTAAAGACATCTTTTTTACCCAAATTGATCATTGGTTCTATAGCAAGTACTAATCCTTCTTTCAATTTGGGACCACTTCCTCTTTTTCCATAATTTGGCACTTGAGGGTCTTCGTGTAAATTTTTACCCAGCCCATGCCCAACTAATTCTCTGACTACACCGTAACCGTTTTTCTTTTCTGTATGTTCCTGAATGGCAAACGCAATATCCCCGATTCTGTTTCCGGCAACAGCTTTTTCTATGCCTTTATAGAGAGATTCTTTTGTAACCTGAATTAGTTTCATAACATCCTCTCCGGGATCGCCAATAGCAAATGTATAAGCATGATCTCCATGCCAATCATTTAATATCACCCCAATATCTACAGAAATAATATCACCATTTATTAATTCATTATTCCCCGGAAAGCCATGCACTACCACATCGTTCACGGATATACATGAATTATAAGGATACCCTCTGTAGTTTAAAAAAGAAGGAATTGCATGATTATCTTTAATAAATTCACCGATCATTTTGTCAATGGATAAAGTGGTGATTCCCGGTTTTAGTACTTTGGCTACTTCAGTCAATGTCTTACTGACAAGTAAAGCACTTTGCCGCATCAATTCCACCTGTTCCGTTGTCTTCAAAATCATCATACTTACAAATATCTTTAAAAAAATAAAACCCGGCAAGTTATCCTTACCGGGTCTGTTATTTCATAATTATTTTTATAGCTGAACTGCTGAGGCTGATTGCCTTCCCTGGATTCTGCCACTCTTCATCAAACCATCATATTGACGCATTAATAATTGAGTTTCTATTTGTTGCAATGTATCCAATACTACCCCTACCATAATCAATAACGAGGTACCTCCAAAAAAAGTAGAAAACCCTTGTGTTACACCAAAACGTTCTGCAATTCCTGGCAGGATACCTACAAATGCCAGTAAAAAGGCTCCTGGCAAGGTAATTCTATCCATAATGACACCAATATAATCTGCAGTAGGCTGACCTGGTTTTACTCCGGGTATAAAGCCATTATTCTGTTTCAGGTTATCAGCAATTTGTTTGGGATTAAATATCAAAGCTGTATAAAGAAAAGTAAATCCTATTACTACAATAGAATAAACAAGCATGTATATAGCAGTTTTGTGATCTGTAAGAGCCCGCAATATCCCGCCTTTGTCCTGATTAAGATTTGCAAATATGGTTGGAATAAAGATTATTGCCTGTGCAAAAATGATCGGCATTACACCGGCACTATTTACTTTTAACGGTAAAAATTGCCTGGCTCCGCCAAATTGACGATTCCCTACAATCTGTTTAGCATAATTCACCGGTACTTTTCTTACACCCTGTATCAGCAGGATACAACCCATTACAATGGCTATTAAAATGGCAATCTCAATAATGAAAACGAGTATATCACCACTTCTGCCTGACTTATTACTTAGTTCTTGTATGAAAGATTGAGGTAAACGGGCTAATATACCGATCATGATAATAAGTGAAGTACCATTACCTAAACCTTTATCCGTAATTTTTTCACCCATCCACATAACAAACATAGTTCCGGCTGTTAAAACAACAACTGTGGTCAACCAGAAATTGGCAGCAGAAAATCCAGGCATCATGCCGCCCTGAGCAGTTAAACCCTTTAAATAACTTACATAGGCTGATGCCTGTAAAATTGTAACTCCAACAGTCAGATAACGGGTATATTGATTAATTTTTTTACGGCCACTATCTCCTTCTTTCTGCATTTTTTGGAAACGGGGAACCAGTACTGTCATTAACTGCATAAATATGGATGCAGAAATGTATGGCATAATGCCCAAAGCGAATATGGATGCATTATTGAAAGCGCCACCTGAGAAAGCATCGATCAAGCCAAGAATACCTCCACTGTCTGTTCCTGTTTGAAGCTCTGAAGCGTTTATTCCAGGTAATACAATGTGTGAACCAACCCGGTAAACAGCAATCATCATCAGGGTAAAAAGAATTTTACCCCGTAACTCTTCGATGCTCCAGATATTTTTGAGTGTCTGAATTAATTTCTTCACGGGAATTAAAAAAATTTAAATGCACTTAAAATATAAAAAAGACGCACTAATAATGCGTCGTTGCAATTTAGCGAAATTACTTTACAATCTCTACCGTACCACCAGCAGTCTCGATTGCTGATTTTGCTTTCTCACTCACTGCATTTACTTTAAAAGTAAATTTTGCTTTCAACTCTCCATTACCCAATATTTTTATTCGATCGTTCTGGGCAATTAAGCCGTTGATATAAAGATTTTCTGGAGAAAACTCAGTGATGCTGTATTTCTCTGCCAATTGCTCTACCTGTCCCAGATTAATCACTTTGTATTCTATCCGGTTGATATTGGTAAAGCCACGTTTTGGAATCCTGCGTTGAATTGGCATCTGCCCACCTTCATGCGCCATCTTACTTTTATAACCGGCACGGCTCTGTCCTCCTTTTGTACCTTTTGTAGAAGAACCTCCATGTCCGGAGCCATCGCCACGGCCAATTCTTTTGTCTTTGTGTACCGAACCTTTTGCAGGCCTTAATTCATGTAGTTTCATTTTCTCTGCTTTTATTGTTTACTCAACGCCCCGAAAGCTTCCGATATGTATCAGAACGGGGCTCGCATTATTTATTAAATTTCTTCCACTTTTAAAAGGTGCGTTACCTTACGGATCATTCCTAATATTTGTGGAGTTGCTTCTACTTCCTTGGTAGAATTGGTCTTATTAAGTCCCAGAGCCTTTACAGTCAATTTTTGACGTTCAGACCTGTCAATATAACTTTTTACCAATGTTATCTTTATCTTTTTCATATTAATAAGTTATGGGTTGTAAGTGGTAAGTTATAAGTAAAGAGTTCCAAAACTTACAACTGAATACTTATAACTTTTTATCCGTTGAATACTTTCTTCAATCCAAGTGATCTGGTTTTTGCAACACTAATTGGTTCACGAAGCAAGGCCAATGCTTTGAAAGTTGCTTTGACCACATTATGCGGATTAGCTGAACCTAATGATTTAGCTAATACATCGGTAACACCTGCACTTTCCAATACGGCACGCATAGAACCTCCTGCTATCACACCAGTACCATGAGCTGCTGGCTTTATGAGAACTTTTGCAGCACCTTCTTTTGCCCACTGGTCATGAGGAATAGTACCCTTCATTACCGGAACTTTAATCAGGTTCTTCTTAGCATCTTCAATTCCTTTTGTAATGGCTTCCTGAACTTCTTTGGCTTTACCCAAACCATGACCAACTATGCCGTTCTCGTTTCCTACAACGACGAGTGCAGAAAAACTAAAGGCACGACCACCTTTGGTTGTTTTTACAACCCGGTTGATTGCAACCACTTTATCTTTCAATTCCAGGTCGCCGGCTTTTACCTTGTTTACGTTATACTTTGACATTTATACTTGTAATTAAAGTTTGAATGTTTTTACTTAAAACTTAAGTCCACCTGCTCTGGCTCCATCTGCAACAGATTTCACCCGGCCATGAAAGAGATACCCTCCACGATCAAATGTCACACTATCTATTCCTAATTCAACAGCCTTCTTTGCTATGGCTTCTCCCACCATTTTGCTTTTATCCACTTTATTGGCCTTTTGTGCTAAGATCTCTTTATCCTTTGATGAGGCTGCTGCCAATGTTTGTCCATTTGCATCATCTATCAGTTGCGCATAAATATCTTTATTGCTTCTGAATACAGATAACCGTGGTTTCTGCGCTGATCCTTCACCGATTTTCCGGCGAATCCGATAGCGGATATTTTTTCTTCGTTGTGATTTTACTTTTGGATTCATCTTATTTTATTTTCAACCCTGATGCTGCCAGGATCTGATTTTTACATTTTTATTTACCAGCTGCTTTACCTGCTTTCTTACGTACCACTTCACCTACATAACGTACACCTTTTCCTTTGTAAGGTTCTGGCTTCCGTAAACTTCTTATTTTAGCAGCAACTTGTCCAATCAATTGTTTATCTATTCCTTCTAAAGTAATAATTGGATTCTGACCTTTTTCCTGGGCCGTTGCCACTTTAATTTCCTTAGGGATTTCAATGACGATATTGTGCGAAAATCCTAAAGCGAGGTCCAGCAAATTACCCTGGCTCGAAGCTTTGAAACCTACCCCAATCAATTCTAATTTTCTTTCATATCCATCAGTGACCCCTTTTACCAGATTTGAAACCAATGAACGGTACAAACCATGCATTGCTCTGTGACGAATCTGGTCAGTAGGACGGGCAAAAGTGATAGTACCGTCTTTAACTTCGACAGTAATATCACGATCAATTGTCTGCTTCAATTCGCCTTTTGGTCCTTTTACAGTAACCACATTTTCTTTATTCACAGTAATTGTAACACCACTTGGAGCTATTACCGGTTGTTTACCTATACGAGACATAATTTCTTAATTTTCCTTTTATGTTTTGCTACTGACCGGTCATCTGCCTGCGGCGGATTAATGTATCAGTAACACATCAATTAATATATATAGCAAAGAACTTCGCCACCAACATTCTGCACTTTTGCTTCTTTATCCGTCATCACACCTTTTGATGTTGATATAATTGCAACACCCAGACCATTCTTTACCCGACGAAATTCAGCAGGTGACGCATATTGGCGTAAACCCGGACGACTTACTCTTTCCATACTTTGTATTGCTGGAATCTTAGAAGCCGCATCATACTTCAAAGCAATTTTAATAACACCTTGCTTATTATCTTCTTCAAATTTATACTTCAGAATATAACCCTGATTGTATAAAATTTCTGTCATCCTTTTCTTCAAATTAGAAGCTGGAATGTCCACCACACGGTGTCCTGCCATTTGCGCATTACGTATTCTGGTCAGGAAATCTGCTATAGGATCTGTTACCATAATCTATTTAATGTTGAATATTGTTTTATTTAATATTGCTTCAGAATTAAAGATTTAATACATATTCAATATTAAATCGTCAATTTAAAAATCATTTTACCAGCTTGCTTTTTTCAATCCTGGAATTTTGCCGTTTAAAGCCATATCCCGTACCATAATTCTGGAAAGACCGAAATAACGAATGTATCCTTTCGGACGTCCGGTTATCTGGCAACGATTTTTTAAACGAACCTTCGAAGAATTCTTCGGGAGTTCATCAAGAGCTTTCCAGTCGCCTGCTTTTTTCAGTTCTGCTCTTTTTACAGCATACTGGGCTACCATTTTCTCCCTTTTTCTTTGCCTGGCTATAATTGATGTTTTTGCCATTTCTCTTTATTATTTTAATTAGAACTGTTTTTTGTTGCATTTTTAAAAGGCATTCCCAATTCTTTCAATAGCTCATACGCTTCTTCGTCTGTAGATGCGGTTGTTACGAAAGTGATATCAAGACCGGTAATTTTATTTACTTTATCGATATCAATTTCCGGGAAAATAATCTGCTCTGTTACTCCCATTGTATAATTACCACGACCATCAAATGCTTTTTCATTCACACCTTTGAAGTCACGGACACGGGGAAGTGCTACAGCTATAAAGCGATCAAGAAATTCATACATCTTTTCTCCACGAAGCGTAACTCTTGCGCCAATCGGCATGTTCTTACGCAACTTAAAGTTTGAGATATCTTTTTTAGAATTAGTGGCAACTGCTTTCTGACCAGAAATTGTTGTTAACTCCTCAATAGCTATATCAACTAATTTTTTATCGGTTACAGCTCCATTTACACCACGGTTCAGGCATATCTTTTCCAACCTCGGAGCCTGCATGACGGTGTCGTAGCTAAACTTTTTTACCAATGCAGGTACAACTTCATTTTTGTATTTCTCTGCTAATCTTGGAGTATATTTTTTTGTATTCATTTTTATTTACCTCCCTGAGTTTTTTTGATTTTAAAAACCCTTTCCGTTTTACCATCTTTTCTAACCCTTGTTACTTTTGCACCTGCCTTCTGAGCAGCATCCCAGAGCATAACATTACTGATGTGAATGGGAGCCTCTTTTTTGATTATTCCACCTGTAGTATTTTGAGCTGATGGTTTAGTATGCTTGGTGATAATGTTTACACCTTCTACCAAAACTTTAGCAGCCTCAACTAAAACTTCTTTTACAACCCTCGGTTTTGATAAATCCTTATCATCTCCCGAAATAACCACTACATTGTCCCCCTTTCTAATATTGTACTTTGGTTTAAATCTTGTTTTCATTTTTTCTTTTAGCTTTTAGCTATTAGCGATCAGCCGTTAGCTTAACCCCCTATAGCAATGAATTTCATTTTATTTTATAACAAGCTAACAGCTAAAGGCTATCGGCTTGCAGCTTTCTCTTATAATACTTCAGGAGCCAATGAAATAATTTTCATATAACCTTTATCCCTTAGTTCCCTGGCCACTGGTCCGAAAATACGGGTACCTCTTGGTTCATCAGACTGGTTCAGAATCACTACGGCATTATCATCAAACCGGATATAAGAACCATCCTTGCGTCTCAGTTTATTCGTAGTCCGTACGATTACAGCCTTCGCTACAGTTCCTTTCTTAATACCACCTGCCGGTAAAGCATCTTTTATTGTTACTACAATTTTATCGCCAATCCTGGCATAACGCTGACCGCTGTTACCAAGTACACGGATACAAAGCACCTCTTTGGCACCACTGTTATCCGCTACATTTAACCGGCTTTCTTGCTGAATCATTTTATTTAAGCTTTGAGCTCTTAGCTGTCGGCTGCGAGCAGTTTAAACAATTATTAATCTTAACGGCTCGTAGCTTATGGCTCGTAGCTCGTAGCTTTTTTACTTCACTTTCTCTACTACCTCTACCAATCTCCAACGCTTTGTTTTGCTTAATGGGCGGGTTTCCATAATTCTTACCAGGTCTCCAATGTTGCATTCGTCTTTATCATCATGCGCATGAAATTTACTGGTCTTTTTTACGAACTTACCATAGATCGGGTGTTTTACTTTTCTTTCTACTGCAACAGTAATAGTCTTTGCCATTTTGTTGCTGGTTACAACACCTTGTTTTGTTTTTCTTAAATTTCTTTCTTCCATTTTTTAAGCTTTGAGCTATGAGTTTCGAGCTGCGAGCTCTTGACCGATAGCAATGAAACTCTTTTATTTTAATGATACGGCTCGTAGCTCATGGCTCGTAGCTCGTAGCTTTTCTTATGCTTGCTGTTGCTTTAACTTTAATTCAGTTTTCAACCGTGCAATTTCACGGCGCAATCCACGGAGTGTCATCGGATTCTCCAGCGGAGAAATAGTATGAGCAAACTGCATCTTTTTCAACCGCTGTTTATCTTCTTCCAAACGGGCAGTAATATCCTGCTCATTCATTCCGTGTATACTTTTTACAAAATCTGCTTTCTTTGACATCGCTATTCGATTTATTATTTTTTACGCTGTTACTAAATCACGGCGTACCATGAACTTTGTTTTAATTGGTAATTTACCAGCAGCCAATGCTAATGATGCACGGGCAACTTTTTCGTCCACACCATCCACTTCAAACAAAATACGGCCTGGTTTTACCACAGCAGCCCAATATTCAAGGTTACCTTTACCCTTACCCATCCTTACCTCTGCAGGTTTGTTTGTAATTGGCTTGTCAGGGAAAATGCGGATCCACACATTACCTTCTCTTTTCATCTCACGGGTCAGTGCCTGACGGGCAGCTTCTATCTGGCGGTCAGTTATCCAATGCTGATCAAGAGCTTTCAAAGCATAAGAACCAAAAGCGATAGTAGTGCCCCTTTTTGCTTCGCCCTTCATACGGCCTTTCTGCATCTTCCTGTGCTTCGATCTTTTCGGTTGTAACATTGTAAAAAGCTTTTTGCTTTTAGCTTCGAGCTTCGAGCTCTACGCCTAATTTTGTTATTTGTTCTTTGTGTCTCGCAGCTCGTAGCTCATGGCTAGTAGCTTTCTTTACTTAGTTTCTTCTTCCGCCTCCGCCACCACCTCTGCGGTCACCACCACCTCTTCTATCATCACGACGGTCGCCACGATTATCATCTCTTCTTTCTCTTCTTTCACCACCACCTGTTTCATTTTTTCCACCTGCAATAAAATTTGGATTCAAATCTCTTTTAGCTAATACTTCTCCTTTACAAATCCATACTTTGATGCCAATCTTACCATATACTGTTTGAGCAAATACATTCGCATAATCAATATCCATCCGGAAAGTATGCAAAGGCACACGGCCTTGTTTAAATTCTTCGCTACGGGCAATCTCAGCACCAGCCAGACGACCGGCTAATTTTACTTTTATCCCTTCAGCTCCCATACGGAGTGCAGAAGCAATAGCCATTTTAGTAGCCCTTTTAAAGTTGATTCGATTTTCGATCTGACGGGCAATTGTATCGCCAACGATCATCGCATCTAATTCTGGTCTGCGTATTTCCAGTATGTTGATCTGCACATCATCCTTTCCGGTTAATTTCTTCAATTCTTCTTTGATACGATCTACTTCACCACCACCTTTACCAATGATGATACCTGGTTTAGATGTGTGAATCGTAATGATCAGCTTACCCAATGTTCTCTCAATTACAATTTTTGAGATACCACCCTTGTTAATCCGGGCATTCAGGTAAGTTCTGATTTTATGATCCTCAATCAGTCTTGGAGCATAGTTCTTTTTGTCTGCGTACCAGTTAGATTCCCATCCACGGATAATCCCTAATCTGTTACCAATCGGATTTGCTTTTTGACCCATATTATTGGTTTATTAATTCGTTTAGTTTTTAATTTCTTTTGCAACAACTTCTTTCGTATCAACGATCACTGTAACATGATTACTACGTTTGCGAACCCGGTATCCACGACCCTGGGGTGCCGGACGCATTCTTTTCAATGTTCTGGCGCCATCAACAAATATGGTTTTTATAACCAATCCACTTTCGTCACCACCTTCATTCTTCTGCTTCCAGTTGTCGATTGCACTTAACACCAGTTTACGAAGTGGAACAGCCGGATGTTTAGAATTGTGTTCCAGTTCAGCCAACGCCTTATCTATTTTCTTTCCTCGTATAAGGTCAGCTAATAACCGCATTTTGCGGGGTGACGTGGGATAATTTTTCAGTTTAGCTACTGCTTCCATTGTAATTATTTTCTGTATTAACCTTCTTTTTTAGAATGTCCTTTGAACTGGCGGGTAGGTGCAAATTCACCTAACTTATGTCCAACCATAAATTCTGTTACATACACCGGTATGAACTTATTGCCATTATGTACGGCAAAAGTGTGACCGACGAAATCGGGTGAAATAGTTGAGCGGCGACTCCATGTCTTGATAACACCTTTTTTATTTTTGCCTTCATTCATAGTCATCACCTTTTTTTCAAGATGAGTTGCTATATAAGGACCTTTTTTAATCGAACGAGCCATAATTTATGTCGTTGTATTATTAATGAGTTTTTTTATTTCGCTATTTTACTTCCGTTCTTACGCTGAATGATCATCTTATCACTTCCTTTACCCCTTGTTCTTGTCTTCAAGCCTCTTGAATACTGGCCATTTCTTGAACGAGGCTGTCCACCGGAAGCTTTACCTTCACCACCACCCATCGGGTGATCTACCGGGTTCATCGCTACACCACGGGTTCTTGGTTTGATCCCTTTCCACCTGTTACGACCAGCTTTACCCATACTCTGCAAGAAATGATCACTGTTGCTGACAACACCAACGGTTGCATAACAATTGATCAATACTTTTCTTAACTCACCAGAAGGCATTTTTAAGATGGCGTATTTATCTTCTTTGTTGGTTAACTGAGCCGATGAACCAGCACTGCGGGCCAATTTACCACCTTGTCCGGGCTGCATTTCTATATTGTGAACATTGGTACCTAAAGGCATATTTTTCATAGGTAAAGCATTACCTACTTCCGGCGCTACATTGTTACCACTTTCCACTTTAGCACCAACCTGTAAGCCCTGAGGAGAAATGATATATCGTTTTTCCCCATCTGCATAACTGACTAAAGCGATAAAGGCTGTACGATTTGGATCATATTCAATTGATTCTACAGTTGCAATTCCCTCTTTATTTCTTTTGAAATCAATAATACGATACTTCTTCTTGTGTCCACCGCCTCTGTTTCGCATAGACATACGTCCAGTTCCGGTACGTCCACCAGTTCTTGGCTTAGCTTCTAACAAGCTTTTTTCAGGAACGTTGGTAGTTACTTCAGCATACGCATTTCCGATTCTCCATCGGGTGCCGGCTGTAACTGGTTTAAATTTTCTTAGTGCCATTTTTCAATTTCTTTTTAGTTCAACATTTGCGGCTGTTGAAGCCATTCTATTTTTTTCTCTCCCTCCTTCGGAGGGAGTTGGTGGGAGGCTTTAAATGTTTGAATACAAATCAATGTTTTCACCCTCTGCTACTGTTACATAAGCTTTTTTGTAACCCGGCTTGCGGCCAGAGATAACACCAGCTTTTGTAAAGCGGCTTTTAAATTTACTAGGAGATACTGAAGTGTTTACTTTGATTACAGTAACACCATAAAAGCTTTCTATTGCTTTTTTGATCTCAAGCTTATTTGCTTTTCTTGCTACTTTAAAAGCATAGCGGCGCAGTGAATCTTGCTGGGCGTTTGCTTTCTCTGTCAAGATCGGTTTTATAAGTATGTCAGAAAATTTCATGTCGTATTCTTTAGAATATTTTTATTTATGCTTCTGCTTTCTCTTCTTCAGAAAAAATTTTTGCCGCACTCTCCGTTAAAATCAATACTTCAGAGTTTAAAATATCATAGGTATTAATGTCACTAAGAAGTACACCTAAAACACTTGGTACATTACGAATGGAGCGTTCAACATTGTCATTATTTTCTGGCATGATGAACATTGCTTTTTTATCAGCAACTTTCAGATTCCCCAGTATATCAATAAATGTTCTTGTTTTTGGAGATTCCATGGTAATGTCCTCAACAATCACAATTGCATTGTCTTTAGCTTTATAAGACAATGCAGAAATCTTTGCGAGGTCTTTTACTTTACGGTTCAATTTAAAATCGTACAAGTGAGGTTTTGGGCCAAATATAGTACCACCACCTTTATATAATGGATTACGGATATTACCCTTACGGCTACCACCGGTACCCTTTTGGCGATGCAGTTTACGGCTGGCTCCCTGTACCTCTGCACGGGTTTTCACTTTATGTGTTCCCTGGCGCTGTGCAGCGAGATATTGTTTAACTGCCAGATAAATTACATGGTCGTTTGGTTCAGCGCCAAATATTTCTTCTGGCAATTCCACCGTCCTTCCTGTTGCTATTCCTTTTGTATTTAAAACTTGAACTTGCATTTTATATCTTTTTAAATAACGGAACAGAGTTCCGTTGTCCATTACTTCTGAATTAAAACTATTGAACCGTTATAACCAGGTACAGAACCACTAACAAGAATGTAATTTTTGTCAGAAAAGATCTTTACCACTTTTAATCCCTTCATTTTCACCCGGTCGCTACCCATACGACCACCCATTTTCATTCCTTTCATTACACGGGCAGCGTCAGAGGAGTTACCCAAAGAACCCGGAGCCCTGGAACGATCATGCTGACCGTGAGACTGCTGGCCAACACCATGGAAACCATGACGCTTTACAACACCCTGAAATCCTTTACCCTTGGTAGTACCAACTACTTCAACATCTTCGCCTTCAGCGAAAATGTCAACTGTAATTGTTTCACCAATATTTTTTTCTATTGAATAGTTGCGAAATTCTCTTGTAAATCTTTTAGGAGCTGTCTGAGCTTTTGCGTAATGGTTGATCTCAGATTTTGTGGAGTGTTTCTCTTTTTTATCACCAAAAGAAAGTGAAAGTGAATTGTACCCATCAGAGTCAGTTGTTTTAACCTGGGTAACAACACAGGGACCTGCCTCAATAATTGTGCAGGCTGTTTGTTTGCCTGAAGGATCGAAGATGCTGGTCATCCCAATTTTTTTCCCAATAATACCTTTCATGGTTGTTCAATTTATGCCTTCAAGGTTATTGGGACATCTTTCATTACCAGTAACAAAGTCACTGTAAAATAACGAAAGGTCAATCCCCGTTTGCCACCGACCTTTTCCTTTCTGGGGAAGTACCGGCAGTAAACAAACCCTGAATGGCTTGTTTTATGTTAACCCCAAACCCCTAAAGGGGGTTGCGGCGTGTTGATGTTAGAGCTCTTTTCTCCCGACAAGTCGGGATTGAGAGATAACCTTAATATTTTATGAAGAACTAAATTACTATTGTGATCCAAAGCCCTTTAGGGTTTGGGGGTCTTCTACGCTTTAATTTCAACCTCCACACCACTTGGCAAATCAAGTTTGCTCAACGCATCAACTGTTCTGGAAGAAGAAGTGTAAATATCCAGCAAACGTTTATGTGTAGCTAACTGAAATTGCTCACGACTTTTCTTGTTAGCATGCGGTGAACGTAAGACTGTAAAGATCTTCCGGCGGGTAGGCAAAGGAATTGGTCCTGTTACCACAGCCCCGGTGCTCCGTACTGTTTTTACGATCTTTTCTGCTGACTTATCCACCAGGCTATGATCGTAAGATTGTAATTTGATTCTGATTCGTTGCGACATGGATAAAATCCCAATTTTCTTTTGGGAGTGCAAAGGTAAGGTTGAGAGCTATACCGTCCAAATACTTATACAATATTTTTGCTGGCTGTGGGCAACCAAATAATTAAATGTCAGAAACTATCCTATTGGCTTGATTTTCAATCTTAACTTAGGCCTGAAATGCACGAAGATTCAGTCAAAAATAAGCGAACCTGGAAACGGTTAACGCTGTTACTAAAAATAGCTGTAACTGTTTTGTGTTTTTGGTATATCTCTGGAAAAATTGACTTTCAAAAAGCCTGGCTTGTCCTCAAATCTGCTAATTGGACTTTTTTGTTTTTGGCCCTTCTTGCTTTCGTTTTATCTAAACTTCTCGCTGCCCTGCGACTTAATATTTATTTTAAAAATATCGCCATACAATTACCAGCCTGGCAGAATATTAAACTCTATTGGCTCGGCATGTATTATAATTTATTTCTCCCGGGCTCTATCAGCGGCGATGCTTACAAAGTATATTTATTAAAGAAAAAATACAACGTTGCGTATAAAAAACTAACAGTCGCAGTTTTGCTGGATCGTTTTAGTGGATTACTCGGACTTGGTTTGATTTTGTCAATTTATTCCTTTGTTGTAGTTGACGATGCTCAATACATTGCTGCAATTATATCGGGTGCAATTCTTTCAATTGCAATCCTTTTTTTTATTATTAACCGATGGCTTAAGGACTTTATTCCAAGCTTTTTACCGACACTTTTTCTTGGCATTCTTGTTCAGGGTACTCAGGTTGTTTGTGTTTACCTTATTATGGCAACTCTGGGAATACCTTTCAATGTTAGCGAGTACGTTTTTATATTTCTTATTTCCTCAGTAGTTTCTGTATTACCACTAACCATTGGTGGATTAGGTATCAGAGAAGTAGTTTTTCTTGAAGGATCTAAACTATTTGGATTATTACAGGAAACGTCTGTTGTCATAAGCCTGCTCTTTTATCTTATAACGCTTCTTACATCTGCAATAGGATTAATTTATGTATTCAAAGATCCTTTATCCGAAAAAAATTAAGGACCCAAACTGAGTCCTTAAACGTTGTGTTTTTCATAACCAGGCTTTAACCTGAGAAAAAAATTGGTTTCTAAAAACGGAATTGAATACCGTATTATAATAGTGCAAACAAGATGCCATGATTTGAATTGCATTGATCTGAATCAGGTATCTCTTTATATATAAAAAAACCGTCCCGAATAAATCAGGACGGTTTTTACATTATTCAGTTATTTTAATTAAGCACTTACTTTCCCTTTCACCTTTGCAATTACTTCTTCTGCAATATTAGCCGGTGCCGGATTGTAATGGGAGAATTCCATTGTACTTGATGCACGGCCAGAACTTAAAGATCGAAGTTGTGTAACATAACCAAACATTTCACTCAAAGGAACTTTAGCTTTGATAACCTCAGCGCCTGCACGGGTATCCATACCTTCCAGCATTCCACGACGACGGTTCAGATCACCCGTAACATCGCCCATGTATAATGCAGGTGTAATTACTTCTACTTTCATGATTGGCTCCAGTAAAACTGGTTTTGCTTTTCTTGCTGCTTCACGAAAACCTTGCTTGGCACAAAGTTCAAATGACATTGCATCAGAGTCAACTGCGTGGAAGCTACCATCAAATACACGAATCTTCATATTGTCTACGGGGTAACTTGCCAATACACCTGTTGTCATTGAATTTTCAAAACCTTTTGTTATAGCGGGAACAAATTCCTTAGGAATAGATCCACCAAACAATCCGTTTACAAACTGGTAATGCTTATCAGGATTTTCTGCTTTCCATTCTGCATCAACCGGTCCTAAATCAAACTGAATGTCGGCGAATTTACCACGACCACCTGTTTGCTTCTTCAATGTTTCCCTGTGTGTAACAGTTATATTAAATGCCTCTTTATATGCTACCTGTGGAGCACCCTGGTTTACTTCTACTTTAAATTCACGACGCATACGGTCGATAATAATTTCCAGGTGCAACTCGCCCATGCCACGAAGAATGGTTTGCCCTGTTTCTTCATCGGTATTTACACGCAGTGTTGGATCTTCTTCAACCAGCTTGGCAATAGCCATACCCATTCTATCAACGTCAACCTGAGTTTTTGGTTCAATAGCAACTGCAATTACCGGCTCAGGGATAAACATATTCTCTAATGCAATTGGATGATTTTCATCACATAAAGTATCGCCGGTTTTTATTTCCTTAAACCCAACAGCTGCACCAATATCTCCAGCTTCAATAAAATCAATCGGGTTTTGCTTGTTTGCAAACATCTTCATGATACGGCTAATCCGCTCTTTCTTTCCGCTTCTTACATTTAATACATAAGAACCGGCATCCAGATGACCTGAATAGCACCGGAAGAATGCAAGCCTCCCCACAAATGGGTCGGTCATAATCTTAAAAGCCAAAGCTGCGAATGGAGCTTTAGGATCTGGCTTACGGGTTTCCTGTTCTCCTGTATCAGGATTTATACCAATTGTATCAGGAATATCAATCGGTGAAGGCAGGTAACGACATACCCCATCTAGGGCAGTTTGTACACCTTTATTTTTAAAAGAAGAGCCACACATCATCGGAACGATGCTAAGATCAACCGTAGCTTTACGAACAGCTTCATGTATTTCATCTTCACTAATACTATCAGGATTATCAAAGAATTTCTCCATAAGCTTATCATCATATTCTGCTACTGCTTCTACCAAATTAGCTCTCCATTCTTTTGCTTCTTCCAGCATATCTGCAGGGATCTCTATTTCATCAAAGGTCATACCTTCTGTTTCCATATGCCAGATAATACCCTTCATTTTAATAAGGTCAACGACACCGATAAAATCATCTTCCGCACCGATTGGCAACTGAAGTGGAACAGCTTTTGAACCAAGCATATCTTTTACCTGCTTAACAACCATCAGGAAGTCAGCACCAGCACGGTCCATTTTGTTTACGAAACCGATACGGGGAACGCCATAACGATTGGCCTGACGCCAAACTGTTTCTGATTGTGGTTCTACACCATCAACGGCAGAAAACAAAGCTATCAAACCATCTAATACCCGCATTGAACGTTCTACTTCTACAGTAAAATCAACGTGGCCCGGAGTATCAATGATATTAAAAGAATACTTTTTTGTATCGGCATATTCCGTACCCTTATTAGTAGGGAAGTTCCACTGACAACTTACAGCTGCAGAAGTAATGGTGATTCCTCTTTCTTTTTCCTGCTCCATCCAGTCGGTGGTGGCAGCGCCATCATGCACCTCACCTATCCGGTGAATCATACCAGTATATCGAAGTATACGTTCTGTCGTTGTTGTTTTACCCGCATCAATATGAGCGGCAATACCAAAGTTTCTTTGAAATTTTAAATCTGCCATGACTGCTTTATTTTCAGATGTTTAGATACGTTTTAAAAACCTCCCGGTTTTGGAGGCGCAAAGGTAAGGGAAAACGGCGGAAAATGAAGTCTTAAGGGTTTCTTAATAAAGGCTGTGGATAAAATGCTTAATGAACGTTAAGTGCAATTTTAATTTACTACAACTAGTAAAAAAAATGTCCCGGTTTTGAATCGGGACATTTTTGCTAGATTAAACAGTTTACTTATTTATAATAGCTCAATGTCAATTCTGAACGGCGGTTTTTTTGACGACCAGCGGCCGTCTTGTTATCCGCAATTGGCTCTAATTCGCCGTGACCAGTAGAAGTAATCCGGCTTTCATCAACACCTTTGCTTACAAGATATTTTTTAACTGCAGCAGCACGGTTATCGCTCAATGTCTGGTTCATTTCCTCACTACCCACATTATCTGTATGACCATCAATTGCAAGGCTCATTCCCATATTTTCATTCATAATCTTTACTACATCATTCAGTCCTTTGAAAGATGAAGCCTGCAATGTGAATTTGCCAGTTACAAAAAGAATATTCTTAGCGGCCAAATCAACTCTTTTCTTCACATCTGGAGGAATTACTGGGCAACCAAAATTTTCCTTTGGACCAGGAATAGTAATACACTTGTCTTCTTCATCGTTTACACCATCTCCATCTGTATCTGGTATCGGGCAACCCTGGTAACGAGCCACACCTGGAACAGTCGGGCATTTGTCATCTTCATCATTAATACCGTCTCCATCTGTATCTGGTATCGGGCATCCTTGATAACGGGCCAAACCCGGAACTTTTGGACATTTATCTTCTTCATCATTAATACCATCTCCATCTGTATCTGGTATCGGGCAACCAAAGAAACGGGCAACTCCTTTAACATCCGGACATTTATCATCTTTATCAAGAATTCCGTCGCCATCTCTGTCTGGACAACCTTGTAAAGCAGCAGGTCCGGGATCATCAGGACAAGCATCAATATTATCAGGAACACCATCTTTATCACGGTCCAGAACTACTGGTGGAGGTGGTACTTTTTTCTTTAACACACCTGCAATACCTATACTGTGTTGTAAATGATAATTAGATGTTTCATTAATGACCGGAACCCGGTAAGTAGAATTAATAAAAAAATGAGCTTCATCCCAGAAATTAACTTTCATACCAAGACCTAAAGGAAGTGTAGCACCATAATATTTACGATATTTATGGGCTGCAACACCAGCAATGATGTATGGCTGCACCCAAAATTTTTCAGTAGTCAACTTCAGATTAACTGTGGCACTGACATCCATCAGAAAATTGTCATTGAAAAATATTTTACCCGGCATCGGGTAATTGACAAAAGATCCTCCTAAACTGGCAGCAAAGTCAACATGATTTGATACTCCCTGGAAATAATGCAATGCAAGCCCAGGAGACATCTCTCTCATTCTGGCAAACTTTTTATCACTTATCACCTGGCTGAGCGAGGTTGAACGTATTCTATCAGGAGTAACAAAATCATTCAAAAAGAAACTTACACCTATAGCTTTAGGCCTTATATAATTTTCTTTCTGACCATATGTAACAGGTACAAGCAGGTACAATGCAAACAAAGCAGATAGTATCTTCTTCATAAAGAGATAGTTTGGTTTAAAACTGAACAAAAATAACAGGTAAGTTCAATATCCTGAAATAAATTATTTGCCTCATATTCACAGCTTTGGAAAGGGTTCTTTTGCCACAAAAAGCCATATTAAGTTTTGAATAGCCAATATCCCCAAAAGCCTCACTATTTTGTGGCAAAATATTTCTCCCGCAAAAGCTTATCCTCGGCATACACATCGTCATAAAATACAATAGTTCCATTGTAACCCTCACAAGTGATGTAGCGGATATAAACGGGTATTTTATTCCTTACGGCGATGCTCCTTTTCTGCTTTTTTTGAAGCCAGGTCTTTACCGAATCGATTTTTGTATACCCTCCACTCCCCGCATTCAGGCTATCATTCCGGATGATATAGTAGGCCAGCTTCTCCCACTCCTGTACCCGAACACAGCCATGACTCAAGGAACGCATTGAATTGGCAAATAAATACCGCTGATTCGTGTCGTGCAGATAAACAGAGTACTTATTGCTGAAAACAAACTTCATTATGCCGAGTGCATTGGCATCTCCACTTCCCTGCACTACCCGGTAAGGAATGCTTTTACTGTATTTTGACCAATCAACAGAATAAGGGTCCACTTCATTGCCTTTTGAGTCCACCAGGCTAAAGCCTTTCCGGGCAAGATAGCCGGGGTTTTTCTTTACCGCAGGTAAAATCTCTTTTGACACAATACTTGGAGGCGGCACCCACTGGGGATAAGTAATCAGTTCAGTGATGTTGCTGGTAAGCACCGGTGTTCTTGTTTTAGCTTTACCGCAAATAACTTTTGATGTTAGCTTTACTTCATCCTTGTCAATCAATTCAAGAGAATTAGCTGAAGCATTCACCCAAATATATTTTGAGGGCATCTTTTCCGGCAGCATTTTATACTTGTCCATACTGATGGCAATACGGATAAATTTTTCCCGGTCATTTACGTTCAGCATCCTGATGGTGCCTTCTCCTGCCCTGCCATCCACGGCAATATTCTTTTTCTTCTGAAATTTTTTGACAGCTTCAGCCAGTTGTACAGAATCAGCAGCTACGCTATCAAAAGCGAGGAAGCCACCTTCATACAATCTCTTTTGTAAAGCCGAATTGAATTTCACAATGTTTTTCTCCGGATAAGGAACGGGAGTAAATTGTTTGTAATCGGCACTGTCAAGAAATTTCTTAATCCCTGCTTTCAATAAATGATAGCTCCGATGCTTTGGCTCCAAAGATTGAACGACACTGGCAAAGGATAATTGCTGCAAAGCATCAAATTGTTGAAGGTAAAAATCATCGCTTAGTACAGAATCTTTTCTGAGTGTAATGCTATCCTGCGGCAAGCGGCCGAGTTTAATATCTTTTACTATCTGTACAAAGGCATCGGTAAGCATGATATCCGCCTGCGACCAGAGGGCAGCATCTTTCCTGTTGCCCTTTGAAAGACTGTCTGCATTAAATTTTTGCCGGATGATTTTTATTTGATTCAGGTGGTAGTCTTCGGGAAACAACCCGAATAATTGTGAAGATTCAATAAAATTAAATAATGAATCGCCGGCAGGGAGCCACTCTTCTTTTTGACACCATATTGGTTCGAACGATTTTTTTTCATAGAGCAGTTTGGCTAAACGGGGCTGACTTAATGTTATCGTTGAATCATCCAACTGCCCGTTATTAGCAATAGCTTTTTCTGTAATTTTTTGAATAAGATCTGTAGCTTTCTGTTGCAGTTCTTGAGGTGTGCTTGCGATATTATCCCGATTTTCCTTTTTGCTGTTACAGGCCACCAACACTAAAAGGCATAATAATATGCCTGAAAAAAAGGGGTACTTCAATCTGTATGTACTCATAACTGGTGTGGTGGCAACAGGCAGTATGTCCGGTTTTTACACTAATTTACTTTCACATTTCCAACCGGTATGACTAACAAATTAAGCAATCGTTTCTACATTAAAGAGCTGGTGTTGGTATTTTTTTCAACATTATTGTTGTTGCAAGTCATGGCGCAGGATCCTGGCTATACCCGTCCACCCGTAACCAGCAAGTTGGATGAGTATCAAAAACAAGTTAAAAAAGACTCTTCTAAAAAAATGGTGGAGTTGAAAAGTATGATACCGGGAATAGTGTATGACCTCCGCTATGCCACTGTGAACAATTTTATGAAGCGGTTGATGTACACTGCCGGAACCAAGACTACCTTTTTAAGATTACCGGCAGTAAAAGCGTTGCAAAAAGTGCAACAGGAACTAAGCGCCATTGGCTTGGGGCTTAAAATTTTTGATGCATACCGGCCTTATGCAGTAACAGTAAAGTTTTGGGAATTAGTGAAAGATGAAAGATATGTAGCACATCCAAAAAATGGAAGTGGTCATAATCGCGGTGTTGCTGTTGACCTAACAATTATTGATATTAAAACTGGAAAAGAAACAAATATGGGGACAGGGTTTGATAATTTTTCCGATACAGCTCATCATAGTTTTACAAATATCAGCCTGGGAATACGGGAGAACAGAAGTCTCCTGAAAACGCTGATGGAGAAATATGGATTCCGAGCTTATAACGAAGAATGGTGGCATTACTCATGGCCCAACTCAGGTAAATTTGAAATTTTAGATATTGAGTTTAAAAAATTGAAGAAAGATTTATAAAACAATTACATCAACTACTGCATGTGTATTAATCATTCCATAAACATGCGGAAATGTATCTGCCGTAGAAGGCGACCAGTCAAAAACAAATTTGTTTGTGAGTTTGTCGGTATCAATAACCAGTTTTACTAAGTCAGTTTGACCAGCAAAATATCTTTCCAGCACCCCAGCTACCTGGTGGTCTTGTGAGCAATGAATAAAACCTTCAGCGATTAATGAAGGATGTTCATAAAATCCTTTTTGCTTTGCAGCATCCCAATTGGCAGCAGTCGTTACATGATAAATGATGGGCATTATAAAACTCTTTTTATTTTTTGCTCCAGCAACATAAAATCAGCAAGAACGATTGCGGTTACTGCTTCTACTATTACCGGTGCCCTTAATGCAACACATAAATCATGGCGGCCTTTGATAGAAAAGTCTTCTGTTTTAGCTGTATCCCAGTTCAGGCTATTCTGTTCTTTGGGTGTAGATGATGTTGGTTTTACTGCCAACCGGAATACCAGCTCATTTCCATTTGTGATTCCGCCTACTACTCCGCCTGCATGATTCGTTTTTGTTTTGCCTTCCATGGTTTGTATAGAATCATTATGCTGGCTACCAAACATTTTTGCAGCGGCAAAGCCTGTCCCGAATTCAACACCCCGAACTGCAGGTATAGCAAAGACTATATGAGCCAGTGTTGATTCTATTGAATCGAAATATGGTTCGCCTAAACCAATAGGCAAGCCATTTACCCGGCATTCAATAATGCCGCCAACAGAATCTTTAGCATCAATTGCTTTTTGTAATCCTTGCTCAATATCAGCTTCACCTCCTACTTCTGTTACGGCTGCTTGAATTGTTATATCCTTCAAGAGCATTTTTGCAATTGCACCAGCTGCTACAATACCTGCTGTTAATCTTGCACTAAAGTGTCCGCCGCCACGGTAATCTTCATGTCCACCAAATTTCTGGTGCGCCACCCAATCTGCATGGCCGGGTCGGGGAATACTTCGTTGTTTATTATAATCTTCGCTACGGATATTTTTATTGTCAAATAAAATGGTAATGGGGAAGCCGGTTGTTTTTCCATTGAAAAGACCACTTTTGAAAATTGGATAATCATCTTCTTGTCTTGGTGTAGTTCCTTTTTGTTTGCCTCCTTTTCTTCTTTCGAGGTCGGGTAACAAATCATCAGGTGATATTGATAAACCAGCAGGACAACCATCGATAGTTATACCAACACATTCACCATGTGATTCTCCAAAGATGGAAATGCGGAAAAGGCGACCGAAACTATTCATGTAGTTTAAACTTATTATCTAAAGATACGTTAGCACCGAGTTTTTCCAAGTCACTCCAAAAATCAGGATACGACTTTTTAACGGCCTGTGCTTCTTCAATTACCATTTCACTATCTGCTTTTAAAGCGGCAACGGCACAGGCCATAGCAATGCGATGGTCATGATGGGAATGAACATCAGCTCCTTTTACAACTCCCCCACCATGTATAATCAAGTCGTCACCTTCCAAATCTATAGTCACACCCATTTTATCAAATTCATCCTGCAGAGTCAATGCCCTGTTACTTTCTTTATGTATTAAACGGCTTACACCCTTGATAGTTGTTTTCCCTTTGCAATAAGCAGCCAATGCAACTAATGGTGGAAATAAATCAGGACAGTCAGTTGCATTAAAATAAAAAGCATCCATTTCACCCGGATGTATTTGAATTCCTTTTGCATCCATCGCAATGACAGCGTTGGCTGCCATTAATGTATCAATGATGGCTTTATCTGCCTGAGTGGAAGCTAAATCTAAACCTCTTACTGTAATTGGCCCGGCAATAGCACCTGCAACGAGAAGAAATGCTCCTCCGCTCCAGTCACCTTCGACAGTATAGTTAATTGGTTTATTGGTTAATTGGTTAATTGGTGGCTTACTATGAAAAATAAATTCTTCATAGTTCTTATTTTCTGGCACTCTGAGTCCAAACTTTCTCATTACATCCAATGTCAAATCTATGTATGGTTTGCTTTTGAGATTACGAACTTTTATCGTAACTCCTGAACTATCGAAGTCTAAAGTCCCCCCTTGTGGGGGATTTAGGGGGGCCCCATAAGCCATCAACAAACCGGTAAGAAACTGGGAACTAATTGAACCATCTACTTCAATATTTGCAGGTTGCAATGGACCTTGAATTATCAACGGCAGTTTACCGCTGTTACTTTTAATTTTTACATTCAGTTGAGGAAGAATCTCATCGAAGAAATCCATTGGCCTGTCTAATAAACTTCCTTCGCCATTAATAATAACTTCTTTTTCGCTTAATGCAATGATTGGTGTAAACATTCTGATGCCCAAACCGCTTTCGCCGCAGTTAATGGTAGCCCCCCCACCTCCCGAAGGGGGGATTTTAGGAAACCCTAAACTATCCACATTTATTATGCCATCAACCATTTCTACTCTTGCGCTTAAAGCCTTGAGAATTCCTATTGCTGCTTTATCATCGTTGCTATTTCCAGGATTATTAATATTACTTTTTCCTTTTGTTAGCAATGCCGCGGCCAAAGCCCTTTGCATAGAACTTTTGGAAGCCGGTGCCTGAATGTTTCCTTTTAATTGAGATGGGCTTATTGTAACCTTCATATACCGGAACGCAGATTTTTATGATAGTTAAGATAGCCGCTGATAAAATCATAAAAATCATGACTATCAGCGCCTGCCGTCAAAGGCAGGTTCTTTTACAAATCCTGAATAATTTTTTCTAACTGTTTTAGTGAAATTGATTTTACTACTCCCTTCCCAATTTTTTCCAGCAACACATAATTCATTTCTTTTCTTTCCCGTTTCTTATCCATCTTCAAAACATTAAACACTTTTTGCTTATTGAAAGAAGCATAAGTAGGAAGATTATATTTTTCTAATACAGTAACTACTTTTTCTGTTTGTTTGAAGCCGGCTATTTGCTCAGAAATATGACATGCATACGTCATGCCGATAGAAATGGCTTGCCCATGTAATAATTCATATTGTGTTTCTAATGCATGACCGAGTGTATGTCCAAAATTCAATAACCGCCTCTCCCCTTTTTCAAACTCATCTTTTTGCACCACTTTGACTTTAATCAATGTGTTTCGCTGAATCATTTCGCAAATAGCTTTCTGTCTGCCCATGTAAGTTTTTAAAGTATTGCTTTCTAATTCAGCAAACATCACTGCATCTTTAATACAAGCATGTTTGATTATTTCTGCAAACCCATTTTCCCATTCCATTTGCGGTAATGAATTAAGAAAAACCATATCATGTAAAATAAATGAAGGTTGACGAATCACTCCTACCATATTTTTATATACACCTACATCAATACCATTCTTGCCGCCGATTGAGGCATCAACCAATCCTAAAATAGAAGTCGGTACAAAACCAAACTTTAATCCCCGCATATAAACAGAAGCTACATAACCGGTAATATCTGTAATCACTCCACCGCCAACGCCAACCAATGTTGTTTTACGGTCGGCCTCCATTTCAATCAGTTTTTCAATGATTGCATCCACCGTTGCCTGTACTTTATATTCTTCACCGGGCTTTAATACAATCGTATTCCAACCTTTGAACCGTTTGGTGTGGGCATTGAAAACATTTTCATCCGTTATTAATACCGTTGCCTTGTGGTCAGTTATTTTTTTTAAATGACTAATGCCGTAAGCCAGGTAAAAATCGGTGGAGGAATTGGAAAATTTACATGTTAGCTTATTCATTATTTTATTTCTTTCGAGAGTAGTAATCCATTCGTTCAGCGACCCACCCCAATTTTTTAAAGAAAATATATTCTTTCAATTCGCCTCCCGTAAAATCGGGACAGGCTCTCCAAGGAGGGGAAGTTCACTACTTACTATCCGCCTTAACTATCCATAATTTTTTTCTGATGATTGATACTTTCCATATGTACCGCATCAAAATACTTCGTAATAAATTCCTTACTCAATCCAAGCTTATCTCCTTTTGCAGTGGCTCTTTCTATAATTTCATTCCAACGATTAGTCTGCAAGATGGTGATATTGTTTGACCTTTTATAAATACCAATTTGCTCGGCTGCTTTCATCCGCTGACCCAATATCTGCATCAGTTCATCATCAAGATGATTAATCTGTTGACGTAATTTTTCCAATGCAGCATGATATTCTTCGGAATTGATATCTTCTTTCCTCCAGATAATAGTTTCAAGCATTTCTTTTAATCGTTCCGGTGTTACCTGTTGCTTGGCATCGCTCCATGCTTTGTCGGGGTCTATATGACTTTCAATCATCAACCCATCGTAGTCAAGGTCAATTGCTTTTTGCATTACTTCCAGTAAAATATCCCGTCGGCCGCAAATATGTGATGGGTCGTTAATGATTGGCATGTCAGGATGCTTCAACTTCATTTCAATGGCCAGGTGCCACATCGGTGCATTGCGATACTCGGTGTTACCATAAGAAGAAAAGCCACGATGTATCAACCCAATTTGTTTGATACCGGCACGGGCAATTCTTTCTACTGCGCCAGCCCACAATTCCAAATCAGGGTTGATTGGATTTTTTATCAGCACAGGCACATCCACACCTCTTAGTGCATCGGCAATCTCCTGCACACTAAATGGATTTACAGTAGTCCTTGCACCAATCCATAATACATCTACATCGAAAGTGAGTGCATCCTGTACTTGTTTGCCGGTGGCTACTTCTACCGTTGTTGGCAAGCCAGTTAATTTTTTTGCCTGTTGCATCCAGGGCAAACCTTTAGCACCTACCCCCTCAAACATTCCGGGTTTGGTTCTTGGTTTCCAGATGCCGGCACGCAACATATCTACCTTGCCGGTGGCTGCTAATCGCTGTGCGGTTTCCAAAACCTGTTCTTCTGTTTCTGCACTGCAAGGACCGCTGATGATAAGAGGCCGCTTGCTCCATGTTGATTGTACAGTTTCTTTTGTTTGTTGTTCTGATGCTTGCTTGTTCATTATTTGTAAAGATAAATTTTTATTAGGTCATCGTTCGGATCTTTGGGCATCTTCGTTGCAATCTCTGATTTGTTCTCTTTTCTCTTTCAATGAAAGAGAAAAGAGAATCACTCTTGTACCTTTTGTTCATTGGGCAGCAACCCACCCCGGTTCACTACAGCAATTTGTTTTCCTCAATTCACCTCCCGAAATAATCGGGACAGGCTCTCCGAGGAGGGAATGTGAACTAAATCTAAAATCTCTTTCACATTGAACCCCTACGGGGTTCTGAATACACTTTCGTTTTCATTCCCCCGATTGCATCGGGGGTTACTCACATTCAGCCCCGCTGGGGCTGGGACAAAAAATCCGTTTTAATCCGTTGCATCTGCGTCATCCGTGTTCCTATTTTATTATCCTCCTTATCTTATTGGCATCCGTAATCAACCGCATCAAATATTCATTATCATCTTTCTCAATACTTTCTTTAAATCTTGTTAACTGTGCAATATGCTCTTTTAATACATCCAGTACATTCTCTTTGTTCTGCATAAAGATCGGCACCCACATCGCCGGGTTACTTTTTGCCAACCGAACCGTACTTTCAAAACCGGCAGAGGCTAATTCAAAAATGGCATTGTCTTCTTTTTCTTTTTGTAAAACTGTATTGGCCAATGCAAATGAAGTGATATGAGAAATATGACTTACATACGCCGCATGCAGGTCGTGGGCTTTGGCTTCCATTTCCAGCAAATGCATTCCTATTTTCGTATACATTCCTTTTACCCATTCCAACGCATCTGAATCGCTTTCTTCTGCATTGCAAATAATCACTGCTTTATTTTCAAAAGCACCCCGCACTGCTGCCTGCGGACCGCTATATTCTGTTCCCCACATTGGGTGAGTAGCTACATATCGTCCTCGTTTCTGATGATTTTTTATAGCATCAATTGACTGACTTTTTGTTGAACCTAGGTCAATCACAATCTGATTATCTATTTTATCCATAATGGAGGGCAATAACACAAGCAAAGTATCAACCGGTATCGCCAGAATAATAACGTCTGATGCTGCAATGGCAGCATCAAGGCTCATTACTTCATCCACCAGTTCCAGTTCGACTGCTTGTTTTGCATGGTCTGCATTCGCATCCACCCCAATCAATTTTGATGATAATTTCTTTTCATGCAACTGGATGGCTAATGAACCGCCGATGAGGCCAACTCCAACGATTGCTATTTTTTTTCGTTCCATATTTCTATTTTTTTTGGGCTAAAGCCCATTTAAAACCTTTGCTACTTTTTTCCCCGGCCTGAAGGCCGGGGCTATTAATCAACCATTTCCTTTACCCTCTTAGCCTTTGTATTGCTTCTTCAAATTTTTCTTCTGTACTGCACAAACTAACTCTTATATACTTTTCTCCGGCACTTCCAAATATGCCGCCGGGAGTAATAAACACATTTGATTTGTATAATACTTCGTCACTTAATACATATCCATCTTTGTATTGAGCAGGAATTTTTGCCCAAACAAACAAACCTGCCTGTTCTTTTGAAAACGTACATCCGAGTAATGACAATAGTTCAAAAACCTTCTCTCTTCTTTTTCGGTAAACAGCATTCACTTCTTCATGCCATTCTTTTCCCAGGCCCAGTGCTTTTGCAGCGGCTAAATGAACCGGCAAAAACATTCCACTGTCCATATTACTTTTAAAACGCAGCACTTCTTCAATTCTTTCTTTTGCACCGCAAAGCATCCCTACTCTCCAGCCAGCCATATTATGACTTTTGCTTAACGAGTTTAATTCAAGCACACAATCTTTTGATCCTTGAATGCTTAATAAACTTTGTGGATTATCGTTTAGTATAAAAGAATAAGGATTGTCATGGATGATAAGAATGTTGTGTTTTTTTCCAAAAGCCACTATTTTTTCAAATAGTTTTTTTGATGGCAATTGTCCCGTTGGCATTTGCGGATAATTGACAAACATCATCTTCACCATCTTGAGTTTCTTTTTCTCCAGTTTATAAAAATCAGGTTCGTAGTTGTTCTTTTGCGTTAGTTTATACTCTACACATTTTCCACCTGCCAGTTTTACTGCACTTGTGTAAGTCGGGTAACCAGGATTTGGCACCAGCACTTCATCGCCTTTATCAAGGTACGTCATGCAGATATGCAGGATGCCTTCTTTACTTCCAATCAATGGCAATAGTTCCGAATCAGGATTTAATTCTACCTGATACCATCTTTTGTACCAATCACTGATTGCTTTTCTCAAAACCGGCGAACCCTTATATCCCTGATAAGCATGAACAGTTGGTTTTGCACTTTCTTCCTGCAATGTTTTTATTACCTCCGGATGCGGTGGCATATCAGGACTACCAATGCCTAGATTGATAATGTTCTTACCTGACTTATTCAATTCTTCTATTTCTCTCAATTTTTGAGAGAAATAATATTCACCTATACCTTCTAATCGTTTACTTGTTTTCATCATATTTTTATTTCGCCCCGCCGGGGCTCTGATACATTACTTCCTTTAATCCCCGGGTTTCACCCGGGGCTATTCATATTGAACCCCTTCGGGGTTGTAGGATAATTTTTTGCTACTTCCATAAGCCTCTTTTATAAACTCCATAAATTTTTATTGATGCTGTCAGTGGTTTTATTACCTCAATGACCTTGTTAAATTGTTCCTCTGTATCAAATTCCATATCAGCATGAAAACTGTATTTAAAATCACTGCCGGGAATCGGAAAGCTTTGCAACTTGCACAGGTTGCCTCCTCCCTCTGAAATTTTCGTCAACACTTTTGCCAAACTCCCTTTAGAATGGTCTGTATGAAAATTAATTGAAGCTTTATTAGCACCTTCAACCGGCTTAGCTATATCTTCCCGTTGCAATACAAGAAACCTTGTATAGTTATTTTTCATCGTATGGATATTCGGGGCAATTATTTCCAAATCATATAATTCTGCCGCCAGCTTACTGGCAATAGCCGCCACATGCTTACTTTTATGCTGGTGAATATGTTTTGCACTCAGTGCAGTATCATCGGTTTCTACCAGCTTCCATTTATGTTTATCCAGAAAATAATAGCACTGTTGTAATGCCATTGTGTGAGAATGTACTTCCCGGATGTCTTCCAGTTTTACACCCGGATTTACTAATAGGTTTTGCCGTATCTGTAAATAAATTTCTCCAATGATTTTTAAATTACTTTTTTGCAGCAAATTGTAATTAGGCAAAATACTTCCTGCAATAGAATTTTCTATCGCCATGACTCCTCCATCACTTTCCTTTTTATTACTTGCAATTTTTATCACCTCTTTAAAAGTATTGCATGCAATCACTTCAACAGTTTTGCCGAAAAATAATTGTGCTGCTACCTGATGAAAGCTGCCTTGATACCCTTGTATGGATACAGCCAGCCCCACCGAACTCCGTTCCTTCCCTTCGCTTTGCTTGGGAACCCGCAAGGGGGATTTAGCATCCGCACCTGGCTTACTTTGCGACGATTCTGATTTGTTATTCGAACTATTCATTTTTGCATATTTGAATTCAGTTTTTAGTTTTCATCTTTCAAGCTCCAAAGCTCCGCCGACTGGCGGATAGGGGTAAACAAAAATCCCGGCCAACCTGGCCGGGATTTTCTTTATGTTGATTTTTAGTTGTTCTTAGTTTGATTTCAACAAAAGCATACCCGGCTTCTTTGTAAAAAAGAAGTAATAAAAATAGTAACCAAAATATGCCTTTGCGATTGTCATATAACAAATGTAGTTTTCCCTTTTGTTAAATCCTACAACTATTTAAAATTATTTTCTGCTGCCACCACTTTCTGCATCATTCATACGGATTTTGCGGCCCCGGTAATTTTTACCATCAATGGCTTTAATCATCTTTTTACCGGCTGAAGGTTCTATTTCAATCCAGCTTGTCATTTCCTTCATGTCTATTCTGCCCAACACTTCTTTTTTCAGGTCACTCATATCGAGAATGAATTGCAAAAAACTTGCCTTATAAAAACCATCTTTTGTCCCAAGGTTAACAAACAGTCGTTGATAACTTCCGCCTCCGCCAAAACTTCTGCCACTTGTATCTCTGTCACGATCTCTTGATGCTGGTCTTTCACTTCTTTCGCCCCTTTTGTCGCTTCTCCTGTCGTCACTGCGCATATTAAGGTCAGCCGCATTTTCATAATATTTCAGAAAACGGTCAAACTCTAAAGCTGCGACCCTCTGCATAATTTCTTCCTTTTCTATATCACCAAACTTCTCTCTCAGTGTAGGTAAGTATGTTTCATATTGTCCATGACTGATATCTGCACTCAACATTTTATCAATAAAATGAAAAAACTGTTTACGGCAAACATCTTTTCCGGTTGGAATATCCATTTTGTGAACCCTTGCATTCAATATCCGTTCTATTTGGCGAAGCCTGTATGTTTCCTTAGGTGTAACGATAGAAACGCAAATGCCACTCTTACCTGCACGACCTGTACGGCCGCTCCGGTGAGTATATACTTCGACATCATCGGGCAGTTCATAATTGATAACATGAGTGATGCCGGTTACATCAATACCTCTTGCCGCCACGTCTGTAGCAATTAATAGCTGAATGCTTTTATCCCGGAAAAGTCCCATTACTTTATCCCGTTGCTGCTGCGTCAGATCGCCATGAATGGCATCGATGTCATACCCTTCTCTTGTCAATCGTTCTGCTATATCTTGTGTATCTGCTTTAGTACGGGCAAATACAATTCCGTAAATACCTGGATTGAAATCAATGATACGTTTTAATACTTCGTAACGGTTATGATGTTGAGTGGCATAATACTGGTGATCAATATTGGCAGCTCCCGCATTTGTTTTACCAATTGTAATTTCAAAAGGAGTAGTCATGTACCTTTTGCTTACCTGTCTTATTTCTGCGGGCATCGTAGCACTGAAGAGCCAGGTACTTTGACGGTTAGGCGTATTCTTTAAAATAAATTCAATGTCTTCTTTAAAACCCATGTTCAGCATTTCATCTGCTTCATCTAGCACTACATAATGGATTTTTTCAAGATTGATGGCCTTTCTTTCAATAAGGTCTATCAAACGGCCGGGGGTGGCAACTACGATATGGGTTCCTCTTTTCAAGTCCCTTATCTGCATTGAAATAGAAGTGCCTCCATATACTGCAGTAACAATAATATTTCCCTTCTTATTTTTAAAGGTGTTCAGGTCGTTAGTAATTTGCAAGCATAATTCCCGGGTAGGGCAAACAATTAGTGCCTGTGGAAATTTATCTTCTTTATTTATCAATTGTAAAAGGGGTAAACCAAAAGCGGCTGTTTTTCCGGTGCCCGTTTGTGCCAGTCCGATAAAATCTTTGGTGCCCTGTAATAAAACGGGGATTGCTTTTTCCTGTATAGGTGTAGGTACAGTAAAGCCTAAAGCTTTTACAGAATTAAGAAGGCCTTCTTCAAGTCCTAACGAGTCAAATGTGATCACTGATTATTAATTTGTTAAGTCGGCAAAGGTAGTTTTAAATATAGGTAAAGGCTAATGTATTTTACTCCTAACTAGGATTTAAAATAAGAAGGCCCTCCCTTGTGGGAAGGCCTCTAATGTTAGCTTGCCAAAAAAAAATTACATTTTTGTAGCAGGAGTATCAATTTTCATTGCTGGAGAATCAATTTTCACTGCAGGAGTATCAATTTTCACAGCAGGGCTGTCAATTTTAACAGCAGGAGAATCTGCAGTTGGTTTCTTTTCACCAGAATTGTTACAAGCTACTGCAAAAGAAGCGATAGCGATGATTGCTAAGAATTTTTTCATTTTTCGATTTTTTATTATTTGTTGAAATATTTCGGTGTTAATACCTGAAACCAGAAAAGGTAACCCGGCGTTTTATAATTTTTTTAGAAGGCTTAGGCCCGCCAGGCATCTATTTATATTTTTTGTT